>JBGARA010000115.1:0-7600 GCA_044230475.1 Pyrinomonadaceae bacterium
ATCTGATTAAGTTTGGCGACCTGAAGATCGACAATATGTAAAAGGTCTTCGTCCGAAAGCTCATCAAAGATAATAATTTCGTCGAGGCGGTTAATAAATTCCGGAGCAAAAGTTTGCTTGACCTGCGACATCACCTCTTCCTCTATTCGCTCGCGTGAAGTTTCGGCGTTTGCCTGAAAGCCAACTGTGGCCTGTTTCTGAATTACACGTGCGCCAAGATTTGAGGTCATGATAAAGATCGCGTGTTTGCAATCCACCGTCTGACCGAGCGCATCGGTCAGCACACCGTCCTCAAAAACCTGCAGCAGAACATTGAAAAGATCGGGATGAGCTTTTTCAACTTCGTCAAACAGAACGACTGCATAGGGCGAGCGTCGAAGCCTTTCGGTAAGCTGTCCGCCTTCTTCGTGGCCGACGTATCCCGGAGGTGAGCCGATAAATTTCGACACCGAGTGCTTTTCCATAAACTCGCTCATGTCAAAGCGGATCAAAGAACGTTCCGACCCGAAAAGATATTCCGCAATCGAACGTGCAACTTCGGTTTTGCCGACACCCGTCGGGCCGAGAAACAAGAACGATCCAACAGGGCGGCTTGGGTTTTTGAGGCCGGCACGCGAACGGCGTATCGCTCTGGCCAAAGCCGATATCGCAGGCCGCTGTGAGACGATGCGTTCGTGCAGCGCCAACTCTATCGTTAACAATTTTTCGGCTTCCTGCTGTTTGACGGACATAACCGGAACGCCAGTCCAGCGGGCAATTACTTCATCCACATCGTCTTTTGTAACCTCAACCGCAAAGAAAGAATTTTCGAGCGAACGTAATTCGTATGAGATCAACTGATCCTCGTTAGCAGCCGCTCGTTTCCAGTTCTCCACTGTCTCTTTCCAAGATGGCTCGCCGCGATTTTCATTCTGGTACCGCAGTTTAGCGCGGGCACCGGCTTCGTCTAGGACATCGATGGCTTTGTCAGGCAAAAATCTGTCGGCAATGTAGCGGCTCGACTGTGTGACGGCTGCGGCGAGAGCTTCTTTTGTATAGCGAAGCTGATGAAACGCTTCGTAGCGTTCGACAATGCCCTCGATTATTTTCAGTGCTTCTGCTTCGGTTGGCGGCTCGACCTTTACGGACTGAAAACGGCGTTCGAGCGCGCGGTCTTTTTCGATGGTCTTTCGATATTCGCTTGGAGTCGTCGCGCCGATACACTGAATGTCGCCGCGAGAAAGCGCGGGCTTTAAAATATTTGCAGCGTCAAGTGTCCCCTCCGCCGAACCTGCACCGACAAGCGTGTGCAGCTCGTCTATGAAAACAATATTCTCGTTACTTTCTTTTAACTCCGAAACGATCTTTTTGAGACGCTCTTCAAACTGGCCGCGATATTTTGTGCCTGCTACGACGAGCGAAAGGTCGAGGGATAAGATGCGTTTGTTTTCGAGAAAGGTCGGGACGTCTTTATCGACGATCCGCTGAGCGAGGCCCTCGATGATCGCAGTTTTACCGACGCCTGATTCGCCTATCAGAACCGGATTATTTTTTGTCCGGCGGCAAAGTATCTCGATGATGCGTTCCATCTCGTCTTCACGGCCGACGAGCGGATCGAGGCGGCCTTCGGAGGCTTCGACGGTGAGGTCACGTGTGAATTCGAGAAGGCCCGGTGTCTTTGAATTTTCCTTGTTTGCAGCCAACACGCCCGGAATGCCGCTTTGCCGCAGCATCTCGTCGCGAATGTCGTTCTGTCGCAGGCCGTAGCCAAAAAGGATCTCGGCCGCAATGCTCTTTTCTTCACGAATAATGCCTAGCAGCAGATGTTCGGGGCCGATGTGACGATTTTTTAATTGGCGGCTTTCGTCGTTCGCATAGAAAAGAACCTGCTTGGTGGCATTTGAGAGATGGAGCTCAGATGATTGCGGGATACGGTCGCGCACGACGACTCTTTCTTCGATATCGCGGCGGATGTTATCAACCGTTAGCGGATGTCTGAACGGCAAAAAGCGCGCAGACATAGTTTTGTCCTCACGCATCAGGCCGAGCAAAATGTGTTCGGGAGCGATGACCTGGGAGCCATATTGGAGAGCTTCATAGCGCAATTACCGCACTGACGTTAACGGACATAATTATAACGAAAAAATGTCGGACAACAATAACTTTTTTCAGGGTAAAGTCTTACGAGCTTTGGTAGGATATAGTCACAAAAAAGCGGCAAATCCACAAGAAAATCAATTATTTAGCTTCCAAACGGAAAAAAAGTTTGCCGGGGCTAATTTGCCATGCTCGAATGGGCGTCGATTTCAAGGTTTTCGTCCGACGCGATCTCGCGCACGATTGCCTCGTCCTTGTTGGTAATACTGCGTAGGATCTTGCCCGCCGGAGCCAGTTCGACACGAGTAGTAATCACGCGAGCGATCCGTTTTGGCAGGAATTTCGGAGCGATATTTGCGATCGAGTCAGACAACGCAACAATGTCGCCGCCGCCCGACCAATGCTCACGAACAACCGATTCATCACTGCGATTGATCAACCTAAGCAGTACCAACGCCACCACATAAAGATCATCAACCTGCCCGATAAACGGAAATACATCCGGGATAAAATCGAGCGGTGAAACAACATATGCAATAGCCGCCAAAAACAGAGCCTTTTCGGCGGTCGGAACACGCGCGTCTTTTAGCAGCCGCCCTAGCAGCAGCACCATGTTCGGCAGGAACATTACAAAACTGCGCAATCGGTCCTTCAGTTCCCCTTTTTCGCGTCGTGTCATTTTGTTGTTCGGCTCTCGCTTGCTCATATCTACTCGTGTATGCAATCAGTCTAAAAACAACCTCCGCTTTGTGCAAGTTTCATGACCGAAACGCATAGTCTTGTTGCGCATTGTTCAACGCGTGGAAAACCATGTCGAATCTAGAAAGTTATGTCATTTCGAGCAAACCATGTCATATCTGGAAAGTTGGTATTTCCAATAACGAATTTCCGCGCTAAGGTCAGGGTATGAATAAGAACCGCACCAGCCTAAAGAACCGAAAAATCGATCAAGCGGATCCACGTGTCGAGGGGCAGGACGAGCCTTGGAAACCTGATCTTTGTATTCTTTGAGCCTTTGTGGTGAAATCGAAAACTGAAATATGATCCTGCAAAAGATCCGCGAGCGTGCCGCCGCCGATTTACAACACATCATCCTGCCCGAGGGCGAAGACATTCGCACTGTTCAAGCCGCAGCTATCTGCGCTGAGCAGCGCATCGCAAAAATTACGCTGTTGGGCAACGAAGAAAAAATAAGATCGTTGGCCGCCGAAGCCGGTGCAAATCTCAACGGCATTGAGATACTCGACCATCGCAGATCGCACGATCGCGGCAAGCTGGCGACGCTCTATCATCAATTGCGGCGAGCAAAAGGCGTCACGCTCGAAGAAGCCGAACAGACTGTAAAAGATCCGCTCTATTTCGGCAATCTGATGGTGCGCGAAGGCCAGGCCGACGGTTCGGTTGCCGGGGCGACGAACACAACTGCTCACACTGTTGCCGCCGCATTGCGATGCATTGGCGTGCGACAAGGCATGAAGACCGTTTCGAGTTTTTTCCTGATGGTCGTGCCGGATAAGAATTTCGGCGAAAAAGGAGCGATGATCTATGCCGACTGTGGCGTCGTGATCGATCCCGATGTAAACGAGCTTGCCGAGATCGCCATCGCATCCGCAGATTCGTGCCGAGCTCTGTTGCAGGCCGAGCCGCGCGTTGCGATGCTATCGTTCTCAACAAAAGGCAGCGCTCAACACAAGCTCATCGAAAAAGTTGTCGAAGCAACAAAAACAGTAAAGGCGCGTATGCCCGAGCTCGCCATCGACGGAGAGCTTCAGGCTGACGCAGCGTTAGTAAAATCAGTCGGCGATTCAAAAGCTCCCGGTTCAAATGTTGCAGGCCGCGCAAACGTCCTTATTTTCCCCGACCTGAATGCCGGAAACATCGCCTACAAACTAACCGAACGCCTCACCGGCGGCACCGCGATCGGCCCGATCCTCCAAGGCCTCGATCGCCCCTGCAACGACCTCTCCCGCGGCTGCAAAGCCGAAGACATCGTCGATGCTGTTGCTATCACAGCCGTGCAGTCACAAGCTAGAAAAACGAGTTAGCCAACTTCTTTTTCTATTATTGAACGGTATTGTTTGTTAAAATAAAGACCGAATGTCAGTAACCATATCATTGCCAAATAACATACAACAGCATCTCGAATCGGGATGGGGTGACGCGTTGCCGCGAAAGGCCAAAGAAGCGCTCGCAGTTGAAGGCTATCGCTCAGGAATATTGAGTGTTGGCGAGATCGCCGAAATGCTCGGCATGTCGGTCAATGATGCTGACGGTTTTTTGAAGTCTCGAGGACTTATGGCAATAGAAAGTCTTGACGAGATCGACGCCGATAATGCTGCTCTTGAAGAACTCCTCGCGAGATGATAGTCGTCGCTGACACTTCTCCGATAAACTACCTCGTCCTGATCGACGAAATTAACTTGTTACCGCAAATCTTTGGAAGTGTATTGGTTCCTGATGCAGTTTGGCAGGAGCTCAGTGCGAGCGGTTCTCCTCCGGCGATAAGACAGTGGATAGCAACAAATCCAGATTGGATAGACATCGAAAAGCCTGTCGACCTCGATACAACGATCAAACTCGGAGTGGGCGAGGTCGAAGCAATTTCATTAGCGAAAGAACGTCGTGCCGACCTGGTACTAATAGATGACAGAAAGGCGAGACTCGCCGCCATCGAACGCGGACTGAATGTAACAGGAACAATTAATATTCTGGAGCTTGCGGCCAAACGTAATCTTATCGACATCACAGTCGCATTTCGCGATTTGCAAAAGACAAATTTTCGCATCGCAAATGCGTTGATCGAAGAGATAATAAAACGAAACTCTTTGCCTTAGAATCGGAGAATTTGAATCCGAGGAAAATAACTATGCCGTCGCAATCACTGCTGTGCAGTCACAAGCTAGAAAAGCTTAACAAAACTCGAGTAACCACGTAGCATATTTTGAATTTACTGAATCATTAGACACTTGAAGATCTTCAAGTTTTTGGCGGGCAGCTTGAGGGTGAAGCATCACAAGTTCTATCAAGGCAGTCTGAAGTCCATCGTTGTCAAGACCCTCATCATAACCACACTGAAAAGCGGAAAACAGCTGAGGCAAAAAGTCTGGGCCTCCAATACACGCTAAAGGCCATGCTGCTGCCTCACGTATAACGGAATTTTCGTGGTTAAGTAATTCAAGAAGGCGAGGAACATCATCTAAAGTAGATTCTTTTATGAGACATTCCGACGCTTCGACCATAAGCTCGATATCGTCGCCTTGGATATGATCTACAAGCAGCTTCCAGCGAATATCATCCATGAACTACAAAAATACGAAGTTTCCACAGAAACATTGTTTTCTTTTATAAGAAGCTGCTTTGGCTTCGGTTAGACATATTTCAGTTCGCCTTCTAAATTCAAAAACTACAGTCTAATTCTAAAATTTCCCTATCATAACCAAACAATTGAAATCTCGTCTTCTAACTGTTTGAACTCTTTGTCGCCCGTCACGAGAGCAGCTTTGTTGTGTTTGGCTAGGGCGGCGGCGAAGCAGTCGGCGTACGAGATGCCGCCTTTTGTTTTGTATGCGGCGGCAACCCTAGTCAGGTCCCAGTCCACTTCGTGAAATTTGATCCCGAGTGAGCGTAGGTCACGGAGGGCTTCGTCTGCATCTTTAACAGAGTGCCGCCTTACAAAGGTGTACCAGACCTCGCCGACATTCACGACATTCATTAAGAGCGGAATCCCGCTCTCCTGTGCATCAGAGATCAGATCGGCAACTCTTTCTCCCGCCGGCTCATCTTCAAAGTACGCAATTACGGCCCATGAATCGAGCACGATCGCTTTAGGCCTTTTCATAAGTTCTTAAGTTTCTTGTCTTCCCGCTCACGGTCACGCGCTCGCGATGCTTCGAGTTCTATGAGCATTCCCTTCCCCCGATACTTGCCACGAAGGCTGTGTATGTATTCGCGCGTGATAGGCCTTAGAATGATCTGTGCATTTTCCTCATCAAGCTCGACCTGAATCCGCGTTCCGGTTTTTATGCCCAGTTTTCTACGCACTGATGAGGGTATTACAACTTGTCCTTTGGTTGTAGCTGTTGTCTCCATATGTACCACCTTAAAAGAAAAGTAGCACTAATTCTCATTGTAAGTCAATATCTATTTGTCTTACTATTGGAGGCAGGCAAAAATAACCGTCTCCTAGCGGAGCTAACTTGCTCCGGATTGTCCTACAATCAATTTGTCTATGGATCGCAATAACAATCCACTAAAACGTTTTCTCGACCGGCTCGGGCCGGGGTTGATCACGGGTGCGTCGGATGATGATCCGTCGGGGATCGGGACTTATACGCAGGCTGGGGCGGCGCTTGGGTATGCTACTTTGTGGACCGCGGTTGTCACGCTGCCGTTGATGATCGTTGTTCAGCATATCTGCGCAAAGATCGGGATGTGCAGCGGGCAAGGGCTTGCGGGTGTTCTAAAAACTCACTATTCGCGCTGGCTGCTTTATCCGGCTGTTGCGGGACTTGTTATTGCAAACACAATTAACGCAGGCGCGGACATAGCGGCGATCTCTGCGGCGATCAATATGTTTGTGCCGATCCCGATCTCGGTGATGGTCGTACCTATAGCGGTGTCGATCGTTGTCTTACAGATCTGGGGCTCATATCGGTTGATACTCAAGATATTCAAATGGCTGTCGCTGTCGTTATTTGCGTATGTGATTGCAGCATTTCTGGCAAAGCCTGACTGGTTTGCCGTGGCGAGAGCGACGGTCATTCCACAGATCTCTTTTACCAGCGAATACATCACAACCGTAGTTGCAATACTGGGCACGACCATCTCGCCGTATCTCTTCTTTTGGGAGGCGGGCGAAGAGGTCGAGGAAGAAAAAAGCGAAGGCCGGACGACATTGCCCGAGCGAACGGGTGCGACCGACAAAGAGATCAAGAAAGAAAAGATCGACACGATAATCGGCATGCTTTTTTGCAACGTAGTTTTTTACTTTGTGATACTCGCTGCGGGGGCGACGCTGCATGTTTCGGGAAAAACTGAGATCCAGTCGGCGACCGAAGCCGCACAGGCACTAAGGCCGTTGGCAGGAAATCTTGCAACTATTCTCTTTGCCGTTGGCCTGATCGGGGCCGGGTTGCTCGCGGTTCCGGTGCTGACAGGTTCTGCTGCTTATGCCGTAGCTGAGACCTTTGACTGGCCCGCCGGACTCGACGAGAAGCCGCGTCACGCAAAGAAATTTTACGCCGTGATAACGGCATCGACGATAATTGGTGTATTTATCGATTTTGCAGGAATAAACCCGATCAGCGCTCTTTTCTGGACGGCAGTGATAAACGGCGTGGTCGCTCCTCCGCTGCTCGTTCTCGTAATGCTGGTCGCAAACAATAAACGTGCAATGGGTGAAAGAACGAACGGCGTATTTACAAATATCGTCGGCTGGCTAGCCGCTGCAATAATGTTTGCAGCGGCCGCAGGTATGTTACTGACGTGGCAAAACTAGGTTTCTGCGATCTTATTTCATTCCCTT
>JBGARA010000013.1:0-54228 GCA_044230475.1 Pyrinomonadaceae bacterium
ATCCTTTGAAGGTGGGAAAATCCTCCGCCTTCAACGGCGATTCGTTTTTGTCACGAAACTCCTTCTCACGGCCATCCCTAAACACCTTAAGATCGGTCGATCCGTAATAGGTCTGCGCGGCAAGACCCGATACCAACGTAAATATTGCAAATACTAATAGAAGCGGCCCTCTCATTTTAGTGCGTCGCCTCAGCAGATGCCGAAGCATCACAGCCGCAACCCTCAGAGACTATCTCAACCGACGAGTGAGTGTCGCCGCCAGCGTGTTCGATACTGCCGCCGGCCTGTCCCATCAAGCGTGTTTGAATTGCCTTGACCGCATTTTCACTGCGGGTCAGGATCGGCCTAGGGTAAACACCCATGTAAACCATCAAAAATAAAAGTGGAATTATCAACCCTATCTCGCGCCAGTTCAGGTCGCCAAGTGTCTTGTTCTTGTCGTTCGTGACCTTGCCAAAGAAAACCCGCTGAACCATCCACAACAGATAAACCGCTGCAAAGATCACGCCTGTTCCGGCGATCATTGTCGCGATGATATTCCAATTTGTATTTCCGTAAATGCCAAGCGCGTGTGATTTAAACATGCCGATCATTATCAGAAATTCACCGACGAACCCATTCAGGAACGGCAGACCGATCGACGCCATCGTTGTGATGACAAAGATGGTCGCATAGATCGGCATTACATTCGACAGCCCGCCAAATTGAGTGATCTCGCGAGTATGCCGCCGCTCGTAAATAAAGCCGACGAGCAGGAACAAAGCCCCGGTCGTTACGCCGTGTGCGAGCATCGTATAAAGAGCTCCCTGCATTCCCTGTTCGGTGAACGAGAACATGCCGAGAATGACAAAGCCCATATGAGCGACCGACGAATATGCAACAAGACGCTTGACGTCGGGCTGCACCATCGCAACCAATGCTCCGTAGATAATGCCGACGATCGCAAGCCCAATAAACAAAGGAGCAAACTCCTTGCTTTGATCTGGGAACAGTGCAAAATTGAACCGCATCAGTCCGTAAGTTCCCATCTTCAAAAGCACAGCGGCCAGAATGACCGAACCGGCGGTCGGAGCCTCGGTATGAGCGTCAGGCAACCATGTGTGGAACGGGAACAGCGGCACCTTGATCGAAAACGCGAGAGCAAACGCCCAAAACAAAAAGAATCCTGCTTTTGCAGGTAAAGCCAAATGCCCCGACTTCATCGCGTTTAGAATTGCAACAAAATCGAATGATCCGGCTAGTCCCGTTTGGTCGGCATAAATGTAATAAAGTGCAATGATCGCTACTAGCATCAGCAAACTGCCGAGTGCTGTAAAGATAAAGAACTTGACTGCTGCGTAGATGCGATTTTCACCACCCCAAATCCCGATGAGGAAAAACATCGGCACAAGCGATGCCTCGAAAAACAGGTAAAAGACAAGCAGATCGAGCGAGACAAAAACCCCGAGCATCGCGCTTTCAAGCAACAGCAAAAAGACATAAAACGCCGTCCGATATTTTTCAACAGCGTGCCATGTCGAAATGACCGCGATCGGCATTATGAACGTCGTCAGTATTACCAGCCACAGGCTCAAACCATCGACACCGACATGGTAATTGGTGTTGATAGCACTGATCCAGGTAACATTTTTCTCAAACGAAAATCCGCTGGCTCCTGCCGTCGCCGAACCAGACAACAACGCGAGCGATATCACGAAATTGATCATCGTGATGCCTAACGTCACCCATTTCAACTGCGCTTCGTCTTTAACAAGTGCATGATAGGCAAGCAAAAGCACCGCGCCAATAGTCGGCAGCAGGATAAGGATCGTCAATAAATTTTCGTTCAAAAAGTCCATCTGCTAACCAACCAATTTCAACCCGTAATAGATAAAGTAACCGAGCACAGCCAATGCTCCGAGCAGGATGATGGCCGCGTAGCTGCGTACAAATCCAACCTGAATCTGTCTGATCAGCGAGCCCGCCTCGATCACAAAGTGCCCTATGCCGTTGACCATCCCGTCAATAAATCCCACGTCGAATCCTTTCCACAAACCGTTTCGCGAAAGGTTTGTGAGCGGATCGACAATGTAGCCGTTGTAAACCTCGTCGATACGCCATTTGTCTTCGAGGATCTTTGGCATCTTGCGAAGCGGTCGCTTACCAAATAACAGCACGCCAATAATAATACCCAGGAAAGCTAACACAACAGACACACCTGCGAGTTTGCGTTCGATCCAAACCTCTTCTTCCGAATGCTCCACCGGATTATGTTCCGCACCTTTCGCGGCGACTCCGTGCTCGGCTGCTTCACCGTGCTCCGTGTGGCTGGCGCCTTTGCCGACATGAGCAATTATTGGTTCGAGCGTATGTTCAAAGACATTTACGTCCCCTTTGCCAAACATCGAGCTCATCGCGTACGGCACTCCGACAAGACCGCCGACGGTCGAAAGAAAGGCCAAGATGATAAGCGGCAATGTCATCACCCATGGTGATTCGTGCGGTTTGAAATCATGCGGGACGTGATGGTGCTCATCATCTTCATCATCATGATTGTCATCATGAGTATCCATATGCCCTGTTTCATCGGAGTGTCCCACTGTCCCAACACTTTTTTCGCTCTCTATCTCATCATGAAACCGCTCGCTGCCAAAGAACGTCATCACCATCAACCGCGTCATGTAACATGCTGTAAGAACCGCAGTTATGAGGCCAACCACCCAGAGAACATAACGTGCATCGCCTAAGCCTTCGGCCGCAAACGTGCGATAAAGTATCTCGTCCTTCGAGAAAAAGCCCGCCCAGATCGGGATACCGCAGATCGCCAGCCAGCCGAGCCCCATTGTAACGAACGTAATGGGCATGTATTTGCGAAGATTGCCCATCTTTCGCATGTCCTGCTCGTGGTGCATCCCGTGAATGACCGAGCCGGAGCCGAGGAACAGCAGAGCCTTGAAAAACGCATGAGTCATCACATGAAAGATCGCCGCAACAAAGGCTCCGACGCCACAGGCAAGGAACATGTAGCCAAGCTGGGACACGGTCGAGTACGCCAGCACTTTCTTAATGTCGTTTTGGGCGAGGCCGATGGTCGCAGCAAAAATAGCGGTCGCACAGCCGATGATCGCGACTATGAACATGGCCGTTGGTGCGTTTTGATAGATCGAGTTACAGCGGACAACCATGTAAACACCGGCCGTGACCATTGTCGCCGCGTGAATGAGGGCCGAAACAGGCGTCGGGCCGGCCATCGCGTCAGGCAGCCATGTGAATAAAGGTATCTGCGCCGATTTGCCGGTCGCTCCGATAAATAAAAGAACTGCCACCGACGTTAATCCGCCGGCAAAGATGATTCCACCGCTAAAAGGTTCCGGAGAGGACACATGTTGAGCGATCCACGAGAAGACGCTCTGGACCTGAACTCCGTCAACCGCTTTATCGTAAAACGAGATCGAACCCGTCAACGAAAAGATCAAAAACACCCCGATCAGCACGCCCCAATCGCCGATGCGGTTCATCACAAAAGCCTTTTTCGCTGCACGGCGAGCCTCGTCCTTTTTGAGGTAATAGCCGATCAGTAGATATGAGCAGAGGCCGACGCCTTCCCAACCGACGAACATCAGCAGGAAATTATCCGCCAAAATGAGCGTCAGCATCGAGAACATGAACAGGTTCAGATAGGCGAAAAAGCGGTAAAAGCCTTTGTCGCCATGCATATAGCCCGTCGCAAAGATGTGAATAAGCAGTCCGACAAACGTTATGAAGCAGACATAAATGCCGCTTAATCTGTCCATGCCAAGACCGAAGTCTGCTCTAAAACCACCAACTTGTATCCATGTCCAAAGATGGTCGAGCACCGGCTTATCGGCAACCAAAGCGCCTGCGTGCGGCGTACCGAGGCCAAATGCGATCATGAACGCGACAACGGTCGAGACCGCTATCGTTCCGCACGCGACAAGTCCGCTGAACGCTTCATTCTTCAACCGCCCGCCGATGAGCCAATTGATAATGGCTCCGGCAAGCGGGGCGAAGATTATTAGACTTAAAAGGTTATTTTCAACCATTATCCCTTTCGCTTTGGGCGACGAACCAATTCACCGCCGCAGTTCGGACAGACCGAACTCATTTCTTTAGTGCAATCGGCGCAAAATGTGCATTCAAAGGTGCAAATGTAAGCTTCGCCGGTGGCCTCAACGCCGCAGCCGCATTTCTCACATTTTTCGCGCATTTCAAGAACCATTAGTTCTTCAACATGCTCGCGTCGTCCACATCGACCGACAGGCTGTTGCGGAAGAACGCGATGATAATGCCAAGGCCAACTGCAGCTTCGGCAGCGGCGACCGACATCACCATAAACACAAAAAGCTGGCCCGTAACATCGCCGTAGTAACGCGAGAACGCAACAAACGTCAGATTAACCGCGTTGAGCATCAACTCGATGCACATAAACATCCCGATCGCGTTGCGTTTGAAAATAACGCCAACGCAGCCGATGGTGAACAATATTCCTGATAACGCCAGATAGCTGGCTAAACTAGGTTCCATTTCGTTTAGTTCAACAGGCCTTTCTCCTGATGTTCGCGTTCCAACTCCCGCTCAACCACCAGTTCCAATTGCGGCTGTGCTAAGCGCCGAGACAAAATTACCGCTCCGATGATAGCCATTAAGAGTAATACTCCAACGATCTCTACCGGCAGCAGATATTCCGTGTACATAGCCCGTCCGAGATCCATTGTCTTGCCTGCAGTCACCGATTGATCGGCCGGAACATTCGGCGCACGCATCACAGCATAAAAAATGAAAAATGTCTGGACAAGCAAAAGCAGTCCAAGCCCACCGCCGAGAGCATAGAGATACCTCAGTCTATTCAGCGGTTTGTCTTCGTCCAGATTAAGCAGCATTATCACAAAAACGACCAGCACCATGATCGCTCCTGCGTAGATCAATATCTGCACCGCAGCGATAAACGGCGCCGCAAGCGTCACATAAATGCACGACAGCGAAACAAATACGCCAACGAGCGAGATCGCACTGTAAAGCGGATTTTTGTGATACACCATCGAAATGGCGCACCCGATCGCTAAACCTGCAAATAAGAAAAATAATACCGTCGAAACCATCTTTATCGATTCAAGAAAAACACAACAATAATTGTTAAGATCACGTTCGCCAGAGCAACCGGCAACAAGAACTTCCAACCGAAGTTCATCAATTGATCAAAACGAAAACGCGGCAGCGTGCCACGGATCCAAATATATAAGAACAAGAACGCGCATATCTTGCCGATAAACGCAAAATGGCTGATCACTGCATATGGAATCGATCCCGGATCGACCAAATGGCTCAATCCCGGCACGTACCAACCACCCAGGAACAACACAGTGCACATCATCGAAACCGTGAACATGTTTACGTACTCGGCCATGAAAAACAGTGCGAATTTTAGTGCTGAATATTCGGTATGAAACCCTGCAACAAGTTCGGTCTCGGCCTCAGGCAGGTCGAAGGGCACACGATTGGTTTCGGCAAATGCAGCTATCAGAAACACAATGAACCCGATGAACTGCGGAATAATAAACCACCGCATGTACCACGGTGAATGCATTTGAGCATGGATAATTCCGTTCAGATCGAGGGTTCCCGCGAGCATTACGACGCCTATGACCGAGGCTCCCATTGCAAGCTCGTACGAGATCATCTGCGCACTTGATCGCAGTCCGCCCATTAACGAATACTTGCTGTTCGATGACCACCCCGCGAGAGCAATACCGTAAACTCCGACCGATGTTATGCCGAGTACGTAAAGGACGCCAACATCGATTCTGGCAATAGTCAGCGGCAATGCAGTGACACCTTCACCCAAACCAAACGGCAAAAACGACCAATCAATACTCGTGATCGCAGGGCCAAACGGATAGACGACGATCGGCATCAACGCACACGTCAAGGCGACCATCGGTGCCAGAAAGTAAATAAACTTCGTCGATTTATCAGGGACCAGATCCTCTTTGAAGATGAACTTGAGCAGATCGGCGAACGGCTGCAGAACGCCCCAGGGCCCAACGCGATTCGGCCCAATACGGCCTTGTATCCAGCCGAGGACCTTGCGTTCGGCAAGGACAGTGTAGGCGACGATCATCAGCACCATCTGAAATCCGATCAATATGCCGACGCTGATCACGACAAAGGGAAAAGCTGTTTTGATAACACTCTCCATATGAACTATCTGCCACCCGGATTAGAGCGGTCGCCAACACCAATCGCTGCCGCCTCCGCGAGGCTCTCTGTTCGTGGTGAACCATCCGTATTAAATTGCACAAGCGGCGAAACCAAAAGATTCTCGGGTTTTGGATTGCCGTGAGCCAAAAGATGAAACTGTGCCGTCTTGCTCGTCATCGTCGTCAAACGATGGAGCTTGTGGCCGACTTTTGGCTCCTTCTTATTTTTCGTACCACCCGCAGGAATTGCATCCGCCATTCTTTTCAAAGCTGCCGTATCGACGGTATTTGAATGAAGCGCGTGCTTTGCTTGCACCGGATTTGACTCGTCCTTCAAGTCGGGATAACGCAAACCTGCATAGGCCGGAACCGCCTCACTAACAGCTTTGAAAATAGTCGAAGCTGAACCTGCAAAGCCAAGATCAACCCCGAGTTGCTTTGCGAGCTGGGACGTGATCATCCAGTCGGGCTTTGACTGATGCAGCGGTTCGATGGCTTTTCGGACACGCTGAACGTTGCCAGCGTTGTTCGTGAACGTCCCGTCAACCTCGGCAAAGCTCGCCGCAGGGAAAACAACGTCAGCATGATCAGTAGTTTCAGTCAGAAACAATTCCTGCACGACTATAAAATCCTTTCCTGAAAGAACAGATGCGTCTTGCAAACTGCCGCCAATAAGCAGAGCTTTCGATGCTTTTGCCACATCATCAACGGACTTCGCAGTAGGCGCAATGTCGATGGCTCCGACGGAATTGTTATAAAGCGGCAACGGATGAAGCAAAACTCGACGGCCGTCACCGCCAAAGGTCGAAGCTGACGCCGCAAGAGCCGCTTGAACCTCAGGAGCGAGGTCGCTGCCAACCACGAATACAACATCCCCGGCCGTCTCTGCAATTGTCTTATTAAGGGCATCGATCTCGGACTGATCGGCACCGAATTTCGCCAGATTCTCAGGCAAACCACCGACCGGCCACGCATTGATCGCACCTTGATTGACGTGAATGAACTGACTGGCCATTCTAGTCAGCCTGATCGGAGCTTCGTTGATCACTATCAGGTCGGCTTTGTGATTGCGAACTGCATGCCGGATTTGTTTCGCCGTAAATGATTGTTCTTCGTCGGGGTCACCACCGCATACAACGATCGTCTTTGCATGCAGCAACTCATGGTGTGTAGCAAGCGGAACACTCAGGTTTGCAAAGAAGGATTTCATTGGCTGACGATCTGATACCGCAAAACTCTCCGTCTTCAGAACCTCTTGAGCAAATTTCTTCAGAGCAAAGATAGATTCGTTCGTCAGCCTCGGGCTGGCAATGATACCAACCGAGCTGCCGTGTTCGTTTATTTTATCGGCGGCAAATTTTATCGCCGCATCCCATGTCGCGGGTATCAATTTTCCGCCTTTTGAATATCGGACGAGCGGTGTTTTGATCCGGTCGGAGTGATTAATAAATTCGTGTGCAAAGCGTGCCTTTACATCGAGAAACTCTCCGTTCAAGCCATTTACATAACGGTCGCGAGCAACGATGCGATGCACTTTGCCGCCACGCGAACCGATCGAAAGCTGCATTCCGTCTGAACCGTAAACATCCGTTGTGACAGTCTGGTCAAGTTCCCATGGGCGAGTTTCATGGCGATAAACACCATCGAGCAAAGTACCTGTCGGGCAAACCTCGATGCAGTTGCCGCACTGTGAGCAATTCAGCCAACCGCCATACGTTCCGATCACCGTGTTCGAACCGCGATTGCCAGCTTCGATCGCATCTTCGTCCATCCATTCATGACAGACGCGCGTACATCGTTTGCAAACAATGCAGCGCTGCGGATCGTTAGCAACGATCGGCGAAAGATATTTTTCCGGCTGAGCGTTCTTTTTCTCTGAAAACCGCTGCTCGACATCACCCCAATCGAAGATAACTTCCTGCAGTTCGCACTCGCCGCCGCGGTCACAAACGGGACAATCGAGCGGATGATTTGCAAGCAAGAATTCGCCCATCGCACGCTGGGCCTTTTCGACCTCTTCACTCTGCGTGGTAACGACCATCCCATCAGTGCAGGTGATCGTACACGAGGTTTGCAGCTTTGGCATCTTGTCGATGCGCACCAAACACATGCGGCACGAAGCCTGCAATTCAAGGTCCTTGTAATAGCAAAACGAAGGAATGCCAAAGCCTTTCTCGCGACACACATCGATTAGCCGAGCGCCTTTATCGACATCGAATTCCTTTTCGTTTATGGTTACTTTTATTTGTTCCGTCATTAACTCTTCGCCGGTTGAATTACTGTCGAACTTTATTCAGCGACCTCAGCAGCAGGAACGCGCTTGACCGCTCTTTTCTTAGCTGGTTTTTCCGCAGCTGGTACTGCTTCTTTCGCAGCAAAAACTACTTTTGAAGGTTTTTGCCTCGTCTTACCATAGCTGCCAGCAAATATTTTGCCGCGTCGTGTTCGTTTGTCTCCCTTTCCCATATTTCTATTTCTCCGTTCTATCGTTCGCTAAATTTGTCTTTCCGCCAAATAGTTCAATTATCTGATCTTGAATTTTACCGTTTGTCGCAAGCCGCGTGTGTTCTTCACAGATCATCTTATCTTCGGTCGCGCCTAGTATCGAAGGTGTTCCCGCTCTTTCCGAATCGGTTGCAGCTTCGAGTGATCTTTTCGTTACGATTCCGTCGCCCGGCGCCGTCATGATTTTTTTCAGTTCATCCTCGGTGACCTTCGATCCGTCAGATCGGGTAAACCCTTTTGGCTTGAACAGTGTTTTCCAGCGTTCAGCCTTTCCATCTTTATAAACCACTATCGAGTCCGGAGACATACTACAATCGGAGCCCAAAATGTAATACGAAACGCCGCCATCTTTACCGCCCGCGG
Organism: Pyrinomonadaceae bacterium; assembly: GCA_044230475.1. Taxonomy (GTDB): domain Bacteria; phylum Acidobacteriota; class Blastocatellia; order Pyrinomonadales; family Pyrinomonadaceae; genus OLB17. The sequence goes on from JBGARA010000013.1 coordinate 9,066, forward strand.
CCTCCAGAGACTCGTGAAATCGCTTAGCTCGGTCAAGCACCGCTTCAAAATAAACCTCGGCATTTTTCTTTTCAACTGCGCTGAATTTTGAAGCAAACTCCTTGTCCTCCATAACGTTCCAACCGTATTTCGACCACACTTTAGGATCGTAAATATCGATGGCAACCGGCGCAAGTTTCTCATCAAAAGCTCGGAGCGTTCCCGGTGCTGGCAACAGCTGATAGGCCGCCGGTATCGTAAACACCATGAATTTAGAGGAATCCTGCACAAATGGAAGATCAATGCGAATACTTCCGATCGAATATCCGTTAACCATCGCGCTTAGTGCATTGACCGAACCTTCGTTTGGAGTTCCCAACAAAACAATCTTGTCAAAGAGTTTTGCTCCTGCCCATGTTGGTTTTGGCTTGTGGCCATTCGCCGGAAGATCTGCGTCGCCATACATTACCGCGTAACGCGAGATAAGCCCTCCCATCGAATGAGCGACGATATCAAATTTCAGGTCTGGCTTTTTGAGCCGAAGCTTTAGAGCCTTTACCTTTCTTATTAGCAGCCGCGCGTTCTCGACATTGTCGAGCCGCCAATCATACGCAAAAACATACAACGAATCCTGGAAACCCTCTTCGGAGCCTTTTTCCCAATCCTCTTCATGATAGCCGCCACGCGTCGCCATTGCCTTAACAAAGCCGGCATACACGTCGAAAGCCGGAAGTATACCTATCTTTACTTCCCTAAGAGCATCGGTCGCGACCAGGTCATCACGGCTTTTTGTCGGATCGGCAAGTACAGGAAGCCGAAGGTCTTCTGATTTGGATTTGAATGTCCTGAACCAGACCTTTTCATTTGTGACCTTGTGACGAAGTTCCGACCCGGTCAATCCAGGAATGAGGATGACGGGATTTTTTCCTTGAGCGAACAACGGAACACTCAGGGCGAGCACCAAAAGGCCGCACTGCGCGCCAAAAGCAAGAAAATTTTTGAACGTTCCGTTGCTCATCTAGTCTCAGACATTCGGGGCCACACCATTCGAACCCGCCTTGTCTGTCAGCCACTTTTTGAAATCTTCAGGAAATTGCCTGATCGCACTTTGTATCGGCCACGCCGCCGCATCACCCAGCGGACAAAAAGATTTACCCTCGATGTTGTCGCAGATGTCGAGCATCAACTGAGCATCCTCCGGCTTTCCGTCACCGTTTGAAATACGGTTAAAGATCTTCACGAGCCAATCAGTTCCTTCTCGACATGGCGTACACCAGCCGCAAGATTCGTGTTTATAGAACTCGGTCAGGTTCTTGGTCGATTCCATGATATCGACCGTTTCGTCCATGACCATCATTCCGCCAGTGCCAAGCATCGAACCCGCCGCAACCAATCCTTCGTAATCGAGGGTCACATTTTTGCCGAGGATCTGCCCTGCGTTCATTATGTAAACCGAAGATCCACCGGGAATGACAGCTTTAAGTTTTTTATCGCTCCGCAGCATACCGCCACAATCATCCATGATGAACTTTTCCATATCGGCGTAGCCCATTGGCAGCTCATAGACGCCAGGCTTCTTAACATGGCCGCTTATCGACCAAAGTTTTGTCCCGCCCGATTTTTCAGTGCCTAGATCACGCCATTTGATGCCGCCCATTTCGATGATCTGCGGTATGGAGGTAAAGGTCTCAACGTTATTCACGATAGTCGGGCAGGCATAAAGCCCTTCGATCGCCGGAAACGGCGGCTTCATACGCGGATGACCGCGATAGCCTTCCAGCGAACTCAGGAGAGCCGTCTCCTCACCACAAATATATGCACCGGCTCCGGTATGTGTGTGCAGATCGAATGAGAAATTCTCATTACCGATAACTCTCGCTCCGAGAATTCCCGCCTCGCGAGCCTCGGTGATCGCCACATCCATTATGTCGAGCAAATAACGATATTCACCGCGCCCGTAAACGTAGCCCGTCTTTGATCCAAGCGTGTAGCCCGCAATGATCATTCCCTCGATCAAAGCGTGAGGGTCGAATTCCATCAGGTAACGATCTTTGAACGAACCTGGCTCCGATTCATCGGCATTGCAAACTATGTATTTGGGCTTTGGCGAATCCCGTGGAACGAACGACCATTTCATTCCGGTTGGAAATCCTGCTCCGCCGCGTCCGCGGAGCGCCGAGTCCTTGACCTCCTGAATGATCTGATCCTGCGTCATCGAAAGCGCCTTTTCGAGCGAACGATAACCGCCCGTCTCGCGATACACCTTCAGCGTGTGGCCATCCTTGACGCCGATCCGCTTTAATGACAAAGGCTCACAGCCTATTGCTTTGATTTCCATTTATTTACAATCTGCGAGGATCTTATCTACTTTCTCAATTGTTAGATCCTCATGATAATCAAAACCGATCTGCATCATTGGCGCCGTGCCGCAGCTTCCCAAACATTCGACCATTGTCACTGTGAATTTGCCGTCCTCAGTCGTTTCGCCGGGATGAATGCCTAGTTTCGAACAGATATGTTCGGTAATATCCGGTTCGCCCATGATCCTGCACGAAAGCGTCTTGCAGATCTGTATGTGGTGACGGCCCACGGGACGCAGATTGAACATCGAATAGAACGTCGCCGTTTCCCAAACGTCTGTCACCTCAAGATTCAGAAACTTCGCCAAAAAATTAATACCCGGATTATCAAGCCACCCACCTCGCTCACGTTGGACGACGAAAAGAAGTGGTATCAGCGCCGAACGAGTTCGATCCGCGGGATACTTTGCAACGTGCATCTTCATCTCTTCGATGACCGCCGGCGAAAACTCAGCGACCTCGTCAGAGACGAGAACCTTATCGGTAAAACTTGTAGGTGTAGCTGCTGCCATTACCTGTCGATCTCTCCCAACACAATATCCAAACTGCCAATAATAGCCACAACATCCGCAACCATCTCGCCTTCGCACATTACGGGAAGAGCCGACAGATTTACAAATGAGGGCCCGCGGAAATGAACGCGTTCGGGTTTCGGGCCGCCGTTGGATTTCATATAAACGCCGAGCTCGCCTTTTGAAGCCTCGATAGCGTGATAGACCTCGCCGGGCGGAACATTAAAGCCCTCAGCGACGATCAGAAAATGATGGATAAGTGAGTCCATATGCTTTCGCATATCATCGCGATCGGGCAAAACGACCTTTGGCGAGTCAGCCTTGATCGGGCCCGGCTTCAGTCTGTCGAGCGCCTGACGCACGATCTTGTACGACTCATAGCACTCACGCATTCTCACACGAAATCGCGCCCAAACATCGCCGTCATGTTCGACCGGCACCTCAAAATCGTAAGTCTCGTAGCCGGTATAAGGATCGTCACGTCTAAGGTCAAGATCGACGCCGCTGCCGCGCAAACTTGGGCCCGTAAGCCCCCAATTGATTGCGTCTTCGCGCGAAATGATACCTATGCCTTTTGTGCGGCTTTGCCAGATGGTGTTTCCGGTGACAAGCGTTTCAAAAGTGTCCATCGCCTCCGGAAAATCTGCCATGAATTGGTTACATCGACGCTCAAAACCTGCAGGCAGATCCATCATCAGACCGCCGATGCGGAAATAGCTCGGCGTCATGCGCCCACCGGAGGCTGACTCGATAAGGTTTAGTATCTTCTCACGCTGCCGGAAACAGTAAAAGAAAACCGACATCGCCCCGATATCGAGACAGTGTGTCCCGAGCCAAACCATGTGCGAAGCAATTCGCTGCAGTTCGCACATCAAAACACGAATGACCTTTGCTCGTTCCGGAATCTCCAGATCGAGAAGCTTCTCCGCAGCCATCACGTAGGCAAGGTTATTGCCGAGCGGATTGAGATAATCCATCCGGTCGGTGATGACGATGCCCTGCTGGTATTTTTTGTATTCGAACAGCTTCTCCATTCCTGTATGGAGATAGCCGATATCAGGAATACAGCCAACAACTAGTTCGCCGTCGAGCCGCAGATCGAGTCGCAAAACACCATGCGTCGAAGGGTGCTGCGGTCCCATCGAAAGGGTCATCTCGGACTCAAGAGCATTGTCGAGCACACCTGCCTGGTTCGATATGTTGTCTACACCAACGGACATAACTTAATTCAAACTGTATGGCTCATAGCCCCGCAGCGGATAATCCTTTCGCAATGCGTGGCCGTCGAAATCTGAGGGCAGCAAAATACGACGCAGGTCTGGATGACCGTCAAATTTGACGCCTACGAGGTCGTAAGTCTCACGTTCATGCCAATTTGCTGTTTTCCAAAGCCCAGAAACCGTAGCGACGCTCGCCTCATCCTCGCTCAACAGCACCTTTAGACGCAGGCGACTGTGGTGCGTCGTTGAAAACAAATGATAATTGACCTCAAATCGCGGGTCTTCTTCCGGACCTCGATCCGCTCCGCAAAGGTCGGCGAGCATATCGAAACCCTGGCTGTCCTTTAAGTACGCACAGACATCGACTATCGACTCACGCGAAACGATGATCGTAACTTCACCATGCCCTTCGGCGATGCTAATCACCCAAGCGGCATTTTTTTCTTTCAGCTTTTCCACAAATACGTGGAGCTTTTCAGTCATATAGAAACTAGCCGCAGAAAATAAGGATGAGACGGATCGAAAGAATGTAATCGGTGTCTATCCTGTGATCGGTGGCCTATATCCTTTTTACGAGCTTCGTCGTCTCTCATGCCGTGAGGGAACAGTATAAGGACGAGCCGTTTCACCTGCGGCAACCTCGGCTTCCATTTCCCTTTCAAGAGCCGTGCCCTCGGTAACTGGCAGCGTACCCGGAACCATTGATTCGCGCGATTCGGACTCGAAAGTATCGCGGCGATCTTTAACCGATTCCTTCATTATCTTGTCCTGTAGCATCGTGATCGCATGCACGAGCATTTCAGGCCGAGGGGGGCAGCCCGGAACGTAAATATCGACGGGAACGATCTTGTCGACCCCCTGAACGATCGCGTAATTATCGAAAACGCCACCTGACGTTGCACATGCCCCCATCGAGATAACCCATTTGGGCTCAGGCATTTGGTCGTAAATTCTACGCAGCACAGGAGCCATTTTTCGAGAAACACGGCCCGACACGATCATCACGTCAGCCTGACGCGGCGAAGCCCGAAAAGTCTCTGCGCCAAAACGCGAAAGATCATTGCGGGCGGAGACCGTATTCATCATCTCGATCGCGCAACAAGCCAGGCCAAACGTTGCCGGCCAAAGGCTCGATTTGCGTGCCCAGTTAACAACTGCGTCAAGCTTGACAGTAACCACATCTGGCAGCGATTCGAATAGATTGTTTTCTAAGCCCATAATCTTACGCCGCGATCTTCATCTTCGCAGCTTCTTCGCGACGATGTTTTGCAAGAGCTTTTGCCTCTTCACGGGCCTCAGCACGAGCCTGCAAACCCCAATCAAAAACGCCTTTTTTCCACACATAGATGTAGCCGACAACCAGTGTCGCCACAAAGGCCATGATCTCGACAAATGCAATGGTTCCAAAGGCTATTCCGCTGATCCTTTCCTCGGCCATAAGGCTCTTAAAAGCAACAGCGAACGGAATGATGAACAGGACTTCGATATCGAACAAAAGAAAGATTACCGCAACTGTATAAAACTTTATCGAAAACCTGTCACGGGCCGAACCTATCGGGTCCTTACCGCATTCATAAGGCATCAGTTTTATCGCGGTTCGCTTGCGCGGCCCGATGAGCTGCGTGACCAGCAACTGGCTAACGCCAAACCCGGCAGCGACCAGAAACATGATCGCTATCGGGGCATAATCGAACACATTGTATTCAGACATTTTTGTGTTGTCGTCCTTCGCGGTTTTTATACAGACCCTGTAAAAATACCGCACCTTTCCTATTCAAATACTGTGGATTCCGGCTCAAACTCAATCGTAAGTTAAGCATCAACTAGTGTCAAGGCGTCTCAGGTGCCGCAAAAGATTGACCACACTGAATTTTCATTGACCGCAAATATAAGCGTATGGTAACTTTAATGTTGGCGGAGTACGCCTCTCACATACCGCTTTCCTGCATCTTTTCTCGTAATCGCACCGTGATCTCAGGCTTTAATACAGACGTAAAATATCAGGACGTGGTTTACCATGTCCAGACAGAAGACAAAGGCCCTAAAACGCGCCTCATCGTCTCGCTGATCTATGATCGCGGCACGATCCTCGCCAGCAAGCGTTCGTCATACGAGGACATCGCTAACGGTACCATTGATGAGAAAATACTGGCCGAAAAGCTTCAAAAACAGCACAAATTGATCTGCGCCGCGATAAAAGCCGGTAGGATAAACGATCTTAAGGCAATGGGCGAGGGTGACGGGAAAAAACAGCCCGCTCCGTCGGAACCCATGCCGCAGGCGGCCGAATTCACGAATTTTGTCCCTGAAAGCGACCTTTCAAAATCTGTCGCCGTTGTTGATATTCAAAACGTCGTCGCGATAGCTCCGCCAGCGGTTATAGAAAATGAGGCTCCGGCTGCGATCTTAATGCCGGAAGAAGGGCATATCTCCGGCTACCACCTTGAAATGCTCGATGAAGGCCCGATATTTGACGCGGTCAGTATTGTGGAAGAGGAACTGATCCTTTCGGACGAAGCCGTGGCCGTCGTAAGCGAGCTTTCCGGCACCGAGCGGCCGACTAATAATAAGCTCAGCCTCGAACTTCTCGGCGAAACAAAATTTAAGGGCGGTGAGCGTCGCGATGTCTTAATAATGGTTTGCAAAGGCACCGACCGCAGGGTGGTCAACGATGCACAGATCATGATAAAAGTGCTCGGTTCGAGTTTCCGCCCCCTTATATTTCACGCAAAAACAGACAAGAATGGCCTCGCAAAGGTGCATCTGCAATTGCCGCATTTTCAGGCCGGCCGCGCGGCTCTGCTGGTTCGCGTCATCAGCAACGGCGAAGAGCTCGAACTCCGCCGCATCGTCACGCCGGGCTAGATCAAAGATCTCGGACCTCAAATTTGAAATCGAAGCTGCCAAAGCAGAAAATTAATGCGATGGCTACTATTAGTATATTGCTCAACGGCGAAATCCGCGAAGTCCCAGAAGCTATCAAACTAGATGAGCTTTTGGGATTTTTTTCTATGCCTAAACAGCGTATTGCGATCGAAGTCAACAGTCGGGTCATTCGCCGTCCCGAATGGCAGGAAACTCCGGTAAACGAAGGCGACAAGATCGAAGTTGTTCATTTTGTCGGCGGCGGATAAGGAAGATTAAGCCACCGAGTTCTCAGAGAATTTTGAGATGCCGTTCTTCTCCGCCGTCTCATCTTTCTCCGTGTCCTCTTTCGCAAATCTCTTACTTTTGCTTTCTTTGCGGGTTTGCGTGAAAATTGTTTTGCGTTTATGTCAGATCAGTTTTCACTAGCAGGCACGACCTTCTCCTCACGACTTATTATCGGAACCGGCAAATATCGGTCTTACGACGAGATGAAAGCCGCTCATACTGCATCGGGCGCCGAAATGGTAACGGTTGCGGTTAACCGTGTGCCGCTCGACGGCAAAACTGAATCGTTTCTCGACCATCTCGATCCAAACATGAAGATCCTGCCAAACACGGCAGGTTGTTACGATGCGGAGCATGCCGTCCGCACGGCTCGCTTGGCGCGTGAAGCCCTCAACACGGAATGGATAAAACTTGAGGTCATTGGCGATCAAATAACTCTGCTGCCGGACAACGAACAGACGCTCGAAGCTGCAAAAGTACTGGTAAAAGAGGGCTTTGTGGTCCTGCCGTACTTTACCGACGATCTCATAATGGCGAAAAAACTGCTCGACGTGGGCTGCCCTGCGGTCATGCCGCTCGCCGCTCCCATAGGGTCAGGCATGGGCGTGCAAAATCCCTCTAACTTAAGAATAATGCGTGAACAACTGCCGGATGCAACGATTATCGTTGATGCCGGTGTCGGTGTGCCGAGTGATGCCGCGATCGCAATGGAGCTTGGGGCAGACGCGATCCTAATGAACACAGCAATAGCCGAATCACGCGATCCGGCACAAATGGCAACTGCGATGAAACTAGCGGTCGAAGCCGGCCGCCTTGCATATCTGGCAGGCCGGATGCCAAAGCGGCTGTATGCCTCCGCATCGAGCCCGATCGAACACGCGGTGGGAGCGGAAACTCGCACAAAATAGGCGCGATGCTATGCATATTCGAGTTCTGTTTTTTGGATTAACAGCTGATATTGTCGGGTTGCGTGAGATGGGTTTCGATCTGCCGAATGCATCAAATTCAGAAACCATCATTAAGCGAGTGATCGCGACATTTCCGAGACTTGCTTCCCACCAACTTCTTTTTTCGGTAAATCAGCAATACGCAACCGGCGAAGAGACCTTACTTGAGGGCGATGAAATCGCGATTTTCACTGCTGTTTCCGGTGGCTAGATTGCAATGGACTTCTGTGAACTCACAACCGACCCGATAGACATAACAGCCGTTGCCCGGCGTGTCGTGCCGCCTGACTGCGGTGCAACGGTGACACTTGACGGCTACGCACGCAAATTTACAAAACAAAAGGACGGCTCGACCCGCGAAACGCAATATCTCGTTTACGAGGCATACCAAGAAATGGCCCTAAAAGAGATGCAAATGCTGATCGACCGGGTAAAAAGGGACTTCGAGATATCGAATGTCGGCATCGTTCACAGGACAGGCCGGCTCGATATCGGCGAAACGAGCGTTGTCATATCGGTCGCGGCCCCGCATCGAAAAGCTGCGTTTGCTGCCTGCGAATGGCTGATCCGTGAACTAAAACGGACCGTCCCCATCTGGAAAAAGGAAATTTACGCAAACGGCGAAGAATGGGTCGGAGGCGACGCCTCGTAAAACAAGAGGGCTATTGTCCTTTATCAGCTTGACTTTGCCGTAAAACGGCTCATAATTAATTCGTTAAATCTGTAAATTTGATTTTCGGAAATTAAACAAAACGCCCGGAGTGACATCGTCTACGTGTCTTTGGCCGGATAATCACATAAATTCAATGGAGGAGAAGTTTTTGAATATGTTGGACAATCAATTTTCAAACATATTGACTACTAAAATGCGATCCGTGTTTGCTCTCGGATTTGCCATAATGCTCACGCTTGCATTATCGGCATTCTCGGCAAACGCAGCAACATTTGTGGTCAATGACACAAGCGACGCGCAGGACGCAACGCCCGGAGACGGCATTTGCGCCACCGCCGGAGCAACTTGCACATTGCGTGCAGCAATCACGGAGGCAAACGCCCTTGCGGGAGCCGACACGATCACTTTGCCGGCAGGAACTTACACGCAGTCTTTGGTGGCTGCCGAGGAAAATGCCAATGCCGGTGGTGACTATGACATCACTTCGAGCCTGACGATCAACGGTGCGGGTGCCGCGACCACGATCATTCAGGCAAATGCTGCAGCGAATACGGCTACTGAGAGAGTGTTTCATGTTCTTTCGCCAGGCGCGACTTCCGTAACGATCGACGGCGTAACTATCCAAAATGGTGTTGCCGCTATCGTGGGTGCTGAAGTTGGTCGCGGCGGCGGTATCAGGGCGGGTAACAACGCTGCTACCGATAACACTATCAACCTCACCGTCACGAACTCGGTGATCAAGAACAACTATGCCGGCACGCGCGGTGGCGGACTTGCCATTAACAAGGGCAACCTCACCGTCACCAACTGCACATTTGACGGCAACCAGGCTGGCTTCACGACGCAGACGACAGTCACCGGCGGAGCCGGTGGTGCGGTCTTGATCGACTCGCAAGATAACGTTGCTGTTGTGGGACAAACTGCAACCTTCACGAACACGGTGATGACTAACAACACGGCGACAACCAATGTGAACAACACCTTTGGCGGAGCCGTGATCAACCGCGCGGTTGATTCGTTGGCAACATTTAATGGTTGTACGATCACGAATAATCACTCGGTCGCCACTGATGAGACAACATTCACCGGATTTGCCGGCGGCCTTTATAACCAGCAGGCTCACATGGTCGTCAACAACACTCTAGTTGACTCAAATACTACATCCGGCCAACAGTGCGGTATCCGCAACCTTGCATCGACACAGACTGCTGCAACGCTGGATATTTCGAACAGTACGATCAGCAACAACACGGCTGCCGATTCAGCTGCCGGCATTTCAAACGTTGTCGGTGGAGCTTTTGACGGAACTGTTAACATCGACCACTCGACAGTTAGCGGCAACGTAGTTACCGGAGACGCCGGTCTCGCCGGCGGAATTTTGAATTCTGCCGACGCAGTGGCCGGAAACGGTTTGGTTAACATCTCGAATTCGACCTTGAGCGCAAATAGCGCGGCATATGCCGGCGGGATCTACACTGACGGCTCAGCTGCCACGCTGCTGATCGACTTTTCGACGTTCGCTACGAATACTGCAAATACTGCCCCGGACAGCGAAGGCGGTGCTCTTCTGCAGGATTCCACAGCAGGCGGAACGACATTCATCTCGAACTCTGTCTTTGCAGACAACGTAGCTACAGTAGCAGGAACAGCCGATCTTGATGGTTTTCTGACAGCGGGTATCGCAACACAGATCACCTCTTTTGGTTACAATCACGTTGAGGACGGCGTTGCCTTTACAACATCAACAGGTGACGTAACCAGCGGCGACCCGGCACTCGGCTCATTGTTCACGAACGGCGGCCCGACAAAAACACATTTGCCCGGCGCCGCAAGCGTCGTTGTTAACACGATCCCCAATGGTACAGGCGGGTGCGGCAGCCCGATCAATGACGATCAGCGTGGCTTCGCACGTCCGATCCCTGCTGCCGGAACTTGTGACAAGGGTGCTGTAGAAAGGCAGGCCGTTGAAGCCGGTACACCGACATCAACGAATACCAGCACGCCGACAAATACGGCGACCTTCACGCCCACGTCGGCGTTCACGGCGACAAGTACAGCAACGGCAACGGCAACGTTTACGCCAACGCCTCCTAACTGCCCGATCACCGTTCTTCCGAACGATGGCGGAACCTCAGCTAATGCCCGCGCCCCGTCCACACGGTTTGCAGGTTCGCGTGCTCACTATCTGATAACGGCCGCTGAATTGGCAGCCGCCGGCTACACCGCCGGTGCTATTCCGGGAACCATTGGATGGACCTATGATACAGCCCCTGTTGCCACTGGTTCCGCTCCGTTGAAGATCTACTTGGAGAACACCTCGGATACGACGAACCTTAAGAGCGCAACATGGGCTACCGCGATAAGCACCATGACAACGGTTCATGATGCAACCACTAACTTGCCTGGAACTGCTGGGCCGTTCGAGGTCTCATTCACCGGTGGCACCTCGTTTACCTACACGGGCGGCGGCTTGTACGTTGCTTATGACTGGGGTAACTATACGGGCACTCTCTCGACAACCTCCGTTATCTTGTGTAACAGTACCGGACTTGTAGGCGGTCTGCTGGGAGCGAATTCGCAGGCAGCTACAGTTGCAGCCAGCAGCTTCCGTCCGGAAACAAGACTGAACGGAAATCCTCCTGTTAACAATGACGTGGCGGTTTCCTATGTTTACACCTACGGAGAAATGCCGCTTGGTGCAGTCTCGGGCCATGCCGTTAGAGCTCTCGTTACAAACAACAGCGCTGTTGCTCTTACGAACGTTTCGGTCACACTCAATATTACGGGTGCAGACACTTTCACCGACACGAAGGTTGTTCCTTCGTTGGCGGCTTGCGGCGGTCAGGCTGTTGTTACATTTGCCGGATTTACCCCAACCGCTCTGGGCAGTGATACTGTTACGGTTTCAGTACCTCCTGACGACGTCAACACTAATAATAGTAAGAGCAAGGCGTTGAATATAACGGCCTCTGACTATTCGTACAAACATCCTGGCTCGACGGCCACGGGTGGTGTTGGCTTTACCGGAGCAACTGGAGCCCTCGTAGGCAAATTCACCACGAATTCGGCCCAGTCGGTTTCCGCTATCAAGGTGGAATTCAACACCGTCACTGCGACGGCGTACAGACTGGCTATCTATGGTGATTCGGGTTCCGGAACACCATCGACAACTGCCTTGTACGAAGACGCTGCCGACAGGACTGTAACATTAGCAGGAGCACAAACAATCACGCTACCTGCTCCTGTGGCTGTCCCCGCCGGCAACTTCTTTGTCGGTATCCAGCAGACGAACACCACGAACGCCAGCTACAGCTTCGATAACGAAGTTATTCGAGCCAGCTCGTTCTATGAAGCGTCTCCTCTTCCGCCGGCAACCTGGAACGACTTTAGCCCGGGCGGCGACTTCAAGCTCAACATTGGTTTGGTACTTGCTGGTACGGCGACACCTACTAATACGGCGACGAGTACAGCCACGGATACCCCAACGCCTACTGCGACCAATACGCCTTCAGGCGCCAATTCAGTGGCAGGAACGGTAACGTATGGTAACCCTGCATCACCGACGACGAAGTTCATCTCGAATGCGACTGTGACGGCGACGGGAGGAACTATCTTCTCGACGACGACAGCAGCACCGGGCGGAACAGCCGGCCAGTACACACTGACAGGCTTCGGAGCAGGCAACTACACGGTTGGCGTGTCGAAGACAACAGGCCAGAACTCGATCACGTCTAACGATGCTGCCCGCATCGCACAACACGTTGCCGGTACACTCCTTATCGCTACTGATAGGCAGAAGATCGCGGCAGACTCCAGCAACAACGGAACTCTGTCGTCGAACGACGCTGCTTTGATCGCGAGGTTCGTATCGGGCCTCGGAGCACCTATCGGCATCACAAATACCTGGAGGTTCTTCGTGCCCAGCGTCTCACAGCCGACCTTCCCGGTTGGAGCATCACCGACGACGAGAAGCTACACCGATCCTATCGGTGTGCAGACCGGACAGGACTTCATCGGAATACTTGTTGGTGAAACGACGGGTAACTGGACGGCGACTGCTGCTCGTTCGGCACGCGGCCCTGAGAAGAACTCTGCGGTTGAACTGCCCAACATGACGGCAGAGACCGGTAAGGAGATCACTATTCCCGTCAATGTTCAAGGCGTAGCCAATAAAGATGTCATTTCCTATGAGTTCAACCTCAGGTATGATCCGAGCGTGATACAGCCGCTTGGCAATGTGGTCGATGTCAATGAAACTGTAAGTCGCGGGCTGTCGGTTGTCGCTAATCCGAATGAGCCGGGACTGTTGAGAGTCGTGGTTTACGGTGCACTTCCGATCGACAACGATGGACTGCTCTTGAATCTCAGATTTACAACAGTCGGAGAGCCGGGTGCGATCTCGCCGCTCACATGGGAACGCATCATGTTTAACGAGGATGAGGCTCAGACATTGATGACCAACGGGCAAGTAGAAATTTCATATTAGAAATTCTATTTGTTGATCTTCGCTAGAAAGAAGAAAGGCTGTCCAGAACATTGGACAGCCTTTTTGATTTTGTAGGCGATAGAGAACCGCGAAACCGTTCGGACGTATGAATTGAACCTGTTAGTTACAGGTGGGTGGCTTTCTGCTCTTGCGAACATCAGAGCCGGCGTCTATGGCTTCATCTCCGTGAAGAGAAGCACCGATCATCGGCATTGGCCTCCCGTTATTCATATGTTGGCTCAATTGTGTATGCGCCCGTGGACGTGGAACGCAGTATATTTCTTTCGCCAATTTGATGCTAGCATATGCAATGCATATTGCACAGTAAAAAAGCGGAAAGTTAATATCGAATTTACACTTATTGAACGGGAAGTTCGTGAGGAAGGTCGTCTGAATGTTTCAGGATGCGGTCGAGTATCTCGGCACACTCGGAACTTCGCGCGGCAAGCTGCGCGTCATTTTGAGCCTGTACATTTTTCAGTTGATAAAATTCGTCAGCGATGTGCAGCGCGGCGAGGATCGCAACCTTTAGCGAATCAACGGTCATCGTTCCCGAAGATATCTCGCGCATTTTGCTGTCCACATAATCAGCCAGTCCGAGTATGTACTCATTGTCACCATCCGAGCGGATGCTGTAGGTCTGATTATAGATTTCTACCCGAACGGTTTGTTCCGACATAGGCTCTTGTTTATTTTCCGACAGCCGCCGCGACATCGGTATCGATGACCGTCATTGCGTCCAGCATCGCTTCGACTTTCAATTGGATCGAATCGCGTTCCGAAAGCAGGACCGCGATCTTTTCCTCAAGTTCCGACCGCTCTGCGACCGCATCCGAAGCGGTTTTTCGCAGGCTGATCACTTCTCGTTCAAGCTGCTCCTTTTCCTCTCGCATGGTCTTTGCGAATTCAATGGTGCGGTAGATCTTGTCTTCAAGGTGAGAGAATTTTTCCATTCCCGTAAGGGCATTCATTGGGCGGCACTCCTGCTTCGGATCGTTAATAAACTGTGAAAATGATTATCTTTGGTTTTTAGGAAAACTTCAAGTAAAGGATGAAGGTTTTTGCTAGAACCTCGGTTTTATGCCCAATTTGTGATCAATTTGAGCAAGTATCTGCTGATGCACAGCCTCAACTTCCTCTTCAACCAATGTTCGTTCGTCGCTGCGATATTCAAAGCGAATCGTGATAGACCGTTCGTTCTCAGCCATGCCTTTGCCCTCGTAAACGTCAACAAAACCGATGCTCCGGCAAAGGTCAAATTCTTCTAATGTGACCGCTTCACGGATCGCAGCAAACGTGACCGACCGAGGAGCGACAAATGAAACGTCGCGGGTGACGCCTGGAAACTTTGCCAGCGGTCGATACATTAACGGCTCAACAGCGATGCCCAAGGCGGTCTGAAGATCTATCTCAGCGACAAAGACCGGCTGTTTGAATTTATACGTCGAAGCGATCTCATCATTCAACCGGCCAAGAAAGCCGACGGGCTCGCCTGCGATCTGGATCGATGCAGATTGCCCGCGACGAAGATGTTTGACATCGGCCGCGGAAAATTCGACGTTGACGATACCGGCAGCATTGAGTGCGGCCTCAAGCGATCCTTTTGCGTCGTAGAAATCGAGCTCGCGTGTGGGCATGGCTCGATCTTCGGACATTTCACCGCCTGTTATCACGAGCGAGAGTAATTCCTGCTCATTCGGCAATCCGTCCTCGCTTTGCTTAGCCGCAAAAACCTTCCCAACCTCAAAAAGTTTCACATTGCGACGCTGCTGATTCAGGTTATGGCGAACGGCATCAAGCAGGCCCGAAAGTATGCTGGGACGCATCCGAACCGCTCCTTCGATAACGGAATCCTGGAGCGTAACAAATTTTTCTGATAATTTCTCATCGACAAGTCCGGGAACTAATGCGAATGTTTCGTCAAAATCTGTATCAATGAAGCTGTATGAGATGGCCTCATCAAATCCCATATCGGCCAAAGCTCGCCTCACGAGTTTTTTGTGCGGTTCTGAAGGTTGATACTCACCTGCGTGAAACGCCGGAGGCAGTTCATCGGCGATATTCTCGTAGCCGGCGTGGCGGGCGACTTCCTCAACGAGATCTTCCTCAATAGCGATGTCGTGCCGCCACGATGGGGAAAAGTAAATCGTGGGTTGCCCGCTTCTGATGCCGAGTTTTTCGAGAATACGATCGCACTCGTCCGTTGCAACTTCTAAACCTGTAAGTGTTTTTACGGCTGCCGAGATATCTTTCGATTCGATCTGTTTAGAAGAGAATTTCTCGGGACAAATATCAACAAATTCACCCGCTTCACCGCCGGCAAGTTCGCAGATCAATTCCGTAGCCCGATTTGAGGCTCGAGTGACATTTTCGATATCAACACCCCGCTCAAAACGGTAACTGGCCTCGGTGGCAAGATTGAGTTTTCGTGACGTGGCCCTTATATTTTCTCGCTTAAAATATGCAACCTCAAGTAACACATTAACCGTGTTATCAGTAATACTTGAGTCTAAACCGCCCACAACGCCGCCGATTGCGACAGATTTATCTGCATCGCAGATCGCCAAAACCGACTCGTCAAGCTCGCATTCAATATCCTTAAGCGTCATTATCCGCTCTCCGGCTTTCGCCCGGCGAACAACGATGCGATTCTCAGCAAGCTTATCAAGATCAAAAGCATGCATCGGCTGTCCGAGTTCGAGCATTACATAATTTGTGATATCGGCAACGTTGTTTATCGACCGCTCACCAAGGGCCTCAAGCCTGTCTGCCAACCATTTTGGCGAAGGGCCGATTTTGACATTTTTAATGACTCGAGCAGTGAATCTATGGCAGAGGTCAGGAGCTTCTATCGTAACAAGGTTCGCTTGATGATTAACTGTATGTTTCTGATCACTAGAATCCGCAACCTGCAATTCGCGATTGGTAATAACCGAGAGTTCTCTCGCCACGCCAAGATGCGACAAACAATCAGGCCGGTTTGAAGTCAGATCGATATCAAGAACAAGATCGTCGCCGTGCGGATGAATGCCTTCAACAGCCAACCCAACACGCGTCAATGCTGCTGCCGTTTCATCGGCAGACAATTCGAGATCTATCAGATCCTTTAGCCAGTGATAACTAATGTTCATCTGAATTGCTCCAAAAAACGCACATCGTTTTCGAACATGTGGCGAATGTCATCAATGTTGTACATCAAAGCGGTCATACGTTCGAGCCCGAAGCCGAATGCGAAGCCGGAATAAACTGTCGGGTCAACACCGCAGGCTCGTAACACGTTCGGATGCACCATTCCCGAACCGCCGAGCTCGATCCAGCCTGAGCCTTTGCATGGGCGGCAGCGGTCACCTTCAAATTTACCTGTGCCGTGACATTTGAAACATGAGAAATCAAACTCTGCCGACGGCTCTGTGAAAGGGAAGTAGGACGGGCGAAAACGTGTAATCGTATCCTCACCAAACAAACGCTTTAGCCATTCAGTTACGGTCCCTTTTAGGTGAGCCATCGTGATGCCTTTATCAACGCAAAGGCCTTCGAGCTGGTGAAACATCGGCGTGTGCGTCATATCGGGCGTATCACGACGAAAGACTTTGCCCGGCGCGAGGATGCGAAGCGGCACGCCGCGTCGTTCCATTGATCGAATTTGCACAGTCGATGTTTGTGAGCGAAGTGCAAAGCCGTCCGTAGTATAAAACGTGTCCTGTGATTCACGAGCCGGATGGCCTTCGGGAATATTCAATGCATCGAAATTATAGTGATCGGTCTCGATTTCGCGGTCGTCCTCGATCGCGTAGCCCATCGAGACAAAGATGTCTTCGATCTTTTGCCGCAGGATCGTGATCGGATGAAGGTGTCCCGTTCGTGGCCTGCGGCCTGGAATGGTGACATCGAGCCGCTCACGTTCGATCTTTGCGTTAGAAATCACCTCTTTTAGCTGCATTTCGACCCGCTCGATCGAACTGACTATCTCTTTTTCAACAGATTGGACCAATTGCCCGAACGCACCTCTTTCCTCAGGAGCCAGACCACCGACGAGCTTCATCGTTGCGGCGATCGCGGACTTTTTGCCGGTATGACGTATTTTCAGGCCGCCAATTTCTGCAAGCCGAGTTTCGGCATCGGCAAGCGAAATGCCGTCAAACCCAAGAGCGGAGTATTGAGCAAACTCGTTCTCGAAAGCGGTTCTAACCGCTTCTACTTTGTCTTTTTCGTCAGACATAACTTAAGAGAATATCAGTTTATTTCGGGATAACAACGACTGATAACCTAATTTTACCAGTCCGAAGGAATCTCGCAAAATATGTGAATTCACCGATATAAACCATAGAGCGGAACGGGCATTTTTTGCGAGACGAAAGCGGTGTTATCATTGTAATATAAAGGGAAAATCAACCATCCATATTCTTACCAAATGAAAGCAATAGTTAAGAGCAAGGCGGAACCCGGACTCTGGATCGAAGACGTCCCAGAGCCTAAAATAGGCATCAATGACGTGCTGATCAAGATCATGAAAACGGGCATTTGCGGTACAGATGTCCACATCTACAACTGGGATGCATGGTCACAGAGCACAATAAAAGTGCCGACGATACTTGGCCACGAGCTCGCCGGCGAGATAGTTGAAGTTGGTTCCAATGTCAATGATTTCCATGTAGGCGACATCGTTAGTGTCGAAGGCCATCTCGTCTGCGGCCGATGCCGCAATTGCATGGCCGGTCGCCGATTCAAATGCGCTTATACACTTGGTTTCGGTGTAAACACGAACGGCGGTTTTGCCGAATACCTCGCCGTCCCGATGACCAATATTTGGAAGCACAAGCCCGGTATCGATCTCGAGGTTGCGGCGATCTTTGATCCATTCGGCAACGCTGTTCACACCGCACTTGCGTTTGAGGTCTTTGGCGAAGATGTCCTCATCACCGGCGCCGGACCGATCGGTATTATGGCGGCGGCGGTGGCTACCCATGCTGGAGCCCGACACGTTGTTATTACCGACGTTAATCCAAAGCGGCTTGAGCTTGCGCGGAAGCTTGGGGTTGAGCACGCAGTGGACGTTCGTGAAAAATCGATCGCAGATATTCAAAAAGATCTGGGCATGAAAGAGGGTTTTGATGTTGGCATGGAGATGTCGGGCAACCCTGCAGCATTTCGAGATATGGTCGCAAATATGACGCATGGTGGAAATATTGCTTTCCTTGGCATTCCGTCCGACGAGTTCGCGATCAAGTGGAAAACGGTTATCTTCAATATGCTTACGATCAAGGGTATCTATGGCCGTGAGATGTACGAAACCTGGTATCAAATGTCCGTTTTACTGGAAGCAGGATTAGACATTTCGCCTATCATCACGCATCGATACTCATACAAAGATTTTGAAAAGGGCTTTGAAGTGATGAAAGAAGGAAACTCCGGCAAGGTGATCTTAGATTGGACTGCTGCCTAAACTTATGTACGGAAAAATTAAGGATTCTTTAGAAAGTACACTCGGTGAGATCAAAAGTGCCGGTCTGTATAAGTCAGAGCGCGTGATCGAAACCCCGCAGGAAGCGCATATAAGTGTCGGTGGACGTGAAGTGCTGAATATGTGCGCCAATAACTATCTTGGGCTCTCCGATCATCCCGAGATCGTAGCTGCGGCGCATGAAGGGCTTGAAAAGTGGGGATTCGGATTATCATCAGTCCGGTTTATTTGCGGTACTCAGACGATACACAAAGATCTTGAACGGAAGATCAGCGAATTTCTCGGTACGGAGGATACGATACTTTACACATCGTGCTTTGATGCGAACGGGGGCCTGTTTGAGACGGTTTTGGGTGAAGAAGATGCGGTAATTTCCGACGAACTTAATCATGCGAGTGTCATCGATGGTATTCGGTTAAGTAAGGCACAGCGGTTCCGTTATAAGAATGGCGATATGGCTGACCTAGAATCAAAACTACAAGAAGCATCATCAGCAAGATTCAAAATGATCGCGACCGACGGAGTTTTCTCGATGGATGGCTACATAGCAAAACTACCTGAGATTTGCGATC
The DNA here is from genome assembly GCA_044230475.1 of Pyrinomonadaceae bacterium. Taxonomy (GTDB): domain Bacteria; phylum Acidobacteriota; class Blastocatellia; order Pyrinomonadales; family Pyrinomonadaceae; genus OLB17. The sequence continues at coordinate 28,429 of JBGARA010000013.1, forward strand.
TGGCGGAAAAGTTTGATGCGCTTGTTATGGTTGACGATTCGCATGCGGTTGGCTTTATGGGGAAGCGTGGCCGAGGAGTTCATGAGCACCATAATGTTATGGAGCGAATCGATGTCATCACCGGAACGCTTGGCAAGGCTCTTGGTGGAGCAAGCGGCGGCTATACCAGCGGTAGAAAGGAGATCATTGATCTATTGCGCCAACGTTCGCGACCCTATTTGTTTTCAAACTCTGTAGCACCGCCCATTGTCACGGCGGCAATAAAGGCTATCGACTTACTGTCAGCATCAACGGAACTGCGTGATCGGCTGATGGAAAACACGCGTTATTTTCGTGATAAGCTATCGTCGATCGGTCTCGATGTTGTTCCCGGAGAGCATCCTATCGTACCGATAATGTTTGGCGAAGCGCAGTTGGCGGTGAAAATGGCCGAGGCAATGCTCGAACGAGGCGTGTATGTGATCGCTTTTTCATTTCCTGTGGTCCCGAAGGGAAAAGCTCGCATCCGTACTCAAGTGTCGGCGGCACACACGAGCGAAGATCTGGATTTTGCAGTAGAGAAATTTGCGGAAGCGAAAGCAGAACTTGGAATATGAAAAAGCACGCGGCCCCGATAAAATAGGCCGCGTGCTTTAATCAAATTAGACAACTACCTATGCAGAGGGCTGAGCTTGCTTGCTCAATGCATCCTTTGCCTGTCCCGCGATGGTCGCGAATGTCTCCGGCTGTTTAACGGCAATATCCGCAAGCACCTTACGGTCAAGTTCAACACCAGCCAAATTCAGGCCATGAATGAACTGCGAATATTTGATGTCGTTTATTCGACAAGCAGCGTTGATGCGGACGATCCACAGTTTGCGAAAATCGCGCTTCTTCAACTTCCTGCCTGTGTAGGCAAAGTTCAATGCACGTTCGACCGACTCTTTGGCCGAACGATACAGTTTCGATTTAGTTCCACGGTAGCCTTTTGCTAAGGCCAATATCTTTTTGCGTTTCTCAAGACGCTTATTTCCACGTTTTGCTCTAGGCATTTCTTCACTCCTTTTGTCGTGAAAAAGGCAAAAGTTAAAAGTTAAAAGTCAAAGATAAAAGATCTCACTTTGGCTTTTTACTTTTGCCTTTTTACTTAATTAATTCCTTCCGTACGGCAGCATCTGTTCGACACGTTTCTGATCGCCCTCAGACACCAACACGTCAATATCAAGATTGCGCTTACGTTTTGTAGTTTTCTTGGTCAAAATATGGCGTGCATGGCTGTGTCCACGTTTGAATTTGCCCGATGCTGTCGAGCGAAAACGCTTTGCCGCGCCCTTATGTGTTTTTAATTTTGGCATTTCTTCTCTCCTGTTAAATCCGATCTAATATCCCAAATTTGAGATATTACGTTCTTAAAAAATCTCGTCGTCGTCCTTTGGTTCTTCCTTAGGTTTGGGGGCAGCCTTTTTCTCCGACTTCTTCTCGGCTTTTTCCGTTTTCTTATCTGCTGTAGGTTCAGCCGCTTTCTTTTCGGCGACCTTCGCTTTTTTTGGCACAAAGATGGTGAACATCTGATAGCCTTCCATCTTTGGTGCGACTTCGACATCGGCAAGCTCAATCAGATCTTCAGTTAATTTCTTTAAGATCTTTGCGCCAAGTTCACGGTGTGTCATTTCGCGACCGCGGAATGCAATAGCGGCTCTGACTTTATCGCCCTCGCCGAGCCACTGTTTTGCGTGCTCCATGCGATATTGATAATCGTGATCGTCAGTGCCGGGGCGAAACTTGATCTCCTTAACTGAGACGGTGACCTGTTTCTTTTTCGCCTCGTGTGCTCGTTTCTTCTGTTCATAAAGAAACTTACCGTAATCGATGATCTTGCAAACCGGCGGTTTTGCGTTCGGAGCGATCTCAACCAGGTCAATGCCCCGGTTTCTGGCTTCCTGAATAGCATCCCGCGTATCCATGACGCCAAGCGTATCGCCATCTTCAAGTACGACTCTTACCGACGGGACGCGAATGCGTTCGTTTGTACGGTGAAGCGGCTCACGAAACCTCGGCTTAAATCTGTTTCCACCAAATCTTCTAGCGATATCTACCTCCTAAAGTAATTACCCTGATCTCAGAGACTGCGCGATAACTTTTGCTTGGTTATCATCTCCTTGAACTCATCCAGCGACATCGTACCGATATCACCCTGCTTTCTTTCGCGAACCGCGACTTGATTATTCTCTAGTTCCTGGTCGCCAAGAACCAGCATGTACGGAATTTTCTGTAATTGTGCATTACGGATCTTTGCCCCGATTTTATCAGAAATTACGTTGCATTCCACACGAAACCCCGCGCTGCGCAATTCAGCGGCGATCTTTTCTGCATACTCATTGATTCGATCGGTGATCGGCAGAACTGCAACTTGGACAGGTGCGAGCCAGAGCGGAAACGCACCCGCATAATGCTCGATCAACACGCCAAAGAACCGCTCGATCGACCCAAATAAAGCACGATGGATCATGAAGGGACGGTGCTTCTGATTGTCGTCGCCCGTGTATTCAAGCTCAAACCGCTCGGGCAGATTAAAATCAAGTTGTATCGTTCCTAACTGCCACACTCGGCCGATGGCGTCTTCGATCTTGATATCGATCTTCGGACCGTAGAAAGCAGCTTCGCCCTCGATGCGTTCGTATGAAATGTGACGCTCGTCCAGCGCCTGTGCAAGCTGTGCCTCAGCCGAAGCCCAATCTTCATCGGAGCCAAGATAACCTTTGTTCTCAGCACCGCCGCGAACCGACAGCTCAAATTTTACTTTTTCAAAGCCGTATGTCTCGAAAACTTTGATCGCAAAATCGAGACAGTCAGCGACTTCCGCATGAACTTGGTCGGGCCGCACAAAAAGATGAGCGTCATCGACGGAGAATCCGCGCACTCGCATCAGGCCGTGCAGCGTGCCGGACAATTCTGCGCGATAAACCGTGCCCATTTCGGAATAACGCTGCGGTAGATCGCGATAGGATTTCGGTGAAGCTTTGTAAATACCGATGTGAAAAGGGCAGTTCATCGGCTTAAGGCGATATTCTTCTTCCTCGATGCTCGTCGGAGCGTACATTGAATCGGCGTAATTGCCTTCGTGTCCACTTGTAACCCAGAGATTTCGTTTGGCGATGTGCGGGGTGAAAACAAAGCTATAGCCACGCTGTTCAAGCTCTTCGCGAAGAAGGCGTTCCATCTCCATGCGAACGATGCCGCCTTTCGGATGCCACAGGATCAAACCTTGTCCATAATTGTCGTCGATCGAGAACAGGTCAAGTTCGCGGCCAAGCTTACGGTGATCGCGTTTCTCGGCTTCTTCGCGTTGCTTGAGCCATGCGTCAAGCTCTGCTTGCGTCGCGAACGCCGTGCCATAAATACGCTGCATCTGCTCGCGTTCAGCATCGCCTTTCCAGTATGCTCCCGACAGTGCAAGTAGCTTGAAAGCCTGCAATTTGCCCGTATGTGGCACATGAGGGCCGAGACAGAAATCAATGAAGGGCGAATTGTCTATGTAATAAAGACTCGCAGTATCCGAGACTTTCTCGTCGATCAACTCACATTTGAGCGGCTCTTCACGGCCTTTGAAAATGTCAAGGATCTTTGTTTTTTCAACTATCTCACGACGATATACAAGGTTCTGCTTAGCCATTGCCTTCATCTTTTTTTCGATTACAGGCAGATCGTCTTCGGTCAGATTTCGCGGAGCGATAACGTCGTAATAGAAACCGTAACGCGGATCCTCCATCAAGGCAGGGCCGACGCCGAGTTTAGTTCCCGGGAAAAGGTCAAGGATCGCAGCAGCAAGCAGATGAGCGGTAGAATGGCGGATCAATTCGAGCCCGTCCGACGAATCGCCGGTGACAGGTTCGATCGAGAGAATTTCGTCCGTTGCTGTCAATTCGCGATTCAGATCGACTTCCTCGCCGTTTACCTTTGCCGCTAGCGCCTTTTTCAGGGCATCGCGGTCAAACGCCTTTATTGCGTCCGCAACCGTCGCGGGAGCAGGTATAGCACGCTCATTCCCGTTATATTTTACGTTTATCTCGCTCATATCCTTGTTGATCAAAAAATCGTCGCAGAAGCGACACGAAGTAAGGGGCTCCTTTCCTCGTCGCTCAAATGAAACTGTCGATCAACAAACTTCCTACTACTAACCAAGATCAGATCCGATAAGAGCGACTTTGCCTTGCAGTCTCAAGTGAAACTGCGATTGTCCCGCCATTAGAAGCGGGTCGTAGTAGTTATAAAAACAGCAAAGTTCTTCGAAAGCATCTTATCGAAAAGTATAAATGGTAGTCTCTAGCAGACTCGAACTGCTGACCCCTACCTTGTCAAGGTAGTGCTCTACCAACTGAGCTAAGAGACTATACCTCGTCGCAAATCCAAGAGAAAAGCGAACCTAAAGGATGCCAAACACAGGGAAAAGTGTCAAGTTTATGAACCATCAATTCAAAAGGAATATTACAGATACTTCGGCACTGATGCTGATGGCTCCCGGTGAAAATGTTGCAAGCTCTTTCGACACAACTGTCGGACGGCTACTAGTATTTCCATCCCGGATAAAAGTATTTGCACTGCCAGCTGCGCCGTCAATCGTAAAAGAACTCGAGAATTTGCCCTCTCTGATAAGTATCGCCTTACCAATGGTTTGATTTATAGCACCCGCCATTGCAGATGCCTTTTCGTATGCGGCTCTCATCGCTAATTCACGGGCTTTGTCCTTGTGTTTGCGTATTTCTGATGACTCGAAGGAAACACTATTTACTTCGGAAACCCCAGTTCTCAGGACTTCATCAAGAAAATCCTGAAAGCGCCCAATATCAGTCATTCTGACATTGACCGATGAGGACACTTGATAGCCCAGGAATACCTTGGTTCCGATTTCCTCACCGTCATCATCATAAATGCGGTTTTTCGGGTCGCGGATAAATTTATTCTTCATTTCAACCGAAATATTTCTAGTTCTGACATCTTCGGGTTTAATGTTGAATCGCTTTGTCAGATCGATTACCTGTGAAAGTGCTGTATCTGCCTCTTTCTTAGCAATTTGAAGATCCTTATTCAATTTGGTGATGTCGAGTGAGATCAACACTTCATCAGGTTGGACAAATATCTCGGCAACACCACTAACCTCGATTGTAGGCGGTTTTTGTTCACTTGTTACCTGACCGACCGACAATGTGACCGACACCAAAAATAAAAATACAATAAGGAGAAAGCGTTTCATAGTTTGCCTCCGTTTACACTTTGATTTACGCAACACCACTGCAAAATCTATGCATACCTATCGCGACGAGCTTTGTTGTACGGTTATCGACGTCGCATTTTGGATTGACTTCGGTGAACTCGATTATCTTTGTATTTGCCAGCGAAGCGGCGTATTTGACTAGTGTGATGAATTCACCGGCCCGCAAGCCGAGCGGAGAAGGCGCCGACGTGCCTGGAGCGTCTGCTGAGCGAACTACGCCGAGATCGAAACCAAAAAAAGTATTTAGGCACGAGCTATGACCGATAAAATTCTGGCGTATCTGTTCTTTGATCTCGATGTCCGCGTCATTTCGTGAACGCAGGAGTTCGAGTGAGATCCGATGAACGCCAAGGTCGCGGATATAGTCGTAATAGACCGGCGAGCAAAAATGCGATTGATACCCAACCTCATAAAAGTAAGTTGGCAGCAAATGTTTTTCCTCTAAAAGCTGTCGATAAGGTGTTCCGCTGTTTCGCTGTTCGGCGATACGAACATCAAGCTGAGCATCGACGTTCACGCCGATCCATTGTTCGGGACCAAAAACCTCAGCCATCGCGCGACCATCGGCATAAGAGATATCATTCCCGCCACCGAGCACGATCAGACGTTTGCCGTCCTGTAGGACTCGCTTGACGACAGCGATCATTGTGTCGTGTGTTTCTTCCAGTGAACTAGCAATACGCACATCGCCAAGATCAAATATCCTTTTCTTTAGGTTGAAGGTCGTGAGCCGGTAAAACTGTTCGCGTATCGCATTTGGAGCCTCGGCGGCTCCTACTCGACCATTATTCCGCTGAACACCCTCGTCCTGCGGACAACCCAGAATCACAATATCAGCGGCCCCGTAATCATCTTCACTGTGTCCGACGATCTCACCAAGCCGGGGATCATTTACATCATTCCGAGTGAAGAAGAGGGAAGTATCGGGCCGTATGGTTTGTTCAAAAATACTATGCACGGTTCTATCTTATACGCAAAATGGCCCGTTAGAAAGCCGCGCACCGATGGGAAGCGATGCTTGAACTGAACTGTCAGATGCTATAATTCTAGAAAATAAAAAATCATTTTTTTGGAGGAAAATTAGATGCAGGAAGGAAAATCGCCAACACCCGAAAGGATATTGCAGATAATTACCGGATATCAGATGACAGCCGCGATGAAAGCGGCCATTGAGCTTGGTGTTTTCACCAAGATAGCCGATGGACACAAGACTGCGGCGGCGATCGCGGCGGCGGCGGGTTCTGCTGAAAGGGGAATTCGCATCCTTTGTGACACGCTAACAGTTCTGGGTTTTCTTTTGAAGGATGGCGGTGAATATTCACTCGCGGATGACGCGGCACTCTTTCTTGTGGAGCATTCACCTGCATATATGGGTAAGATGACAGATTTTATTTTGTCACCCCAACAAAAATCCGGTTTCGAAAATCTAACCGAGGCCGTCCGAAATGGCGGTGCAGTACCGGATAAGAACGCATCGATCGACCCGGAGAGTCCGATGTGGGCAACCTTCGCACGCAGTATGACTGGCATGATGGTGCCTTCGGCACTGAAAATGGCTGCCGAACTTGGATACGAAAAAAACGCTCCGATCAAGGTCCTTGATATCGCTGCCGGTCACGGAATGTTCGGGATCACTGTTGCGCAACATTACCCCAACGCGGAGATCCATGCTGTCGACTGGCGGATCGTCCTCGATGTTGCACAGGAGAATGCGGCGAAGTTCGGTGTCGCCGACCGTTTTCACAAGATAGAGGGCAACGCTTTCGATGTCGATTATGGGGATAGTTATGACGTAATACTTGTCACCAATTTCCTGCATCACTTCGATATGCAGACGTGTGAGACGTTTCTCAAACGATGTCACAATGCGTTGAAAGACGACGGCCAAGTTTTGACGCTCGAATTTGTGCCAAACGACGACCGAGTCTCGCCGCCAGGGGAAGCATTGTTCCCACTTGTGATGCTGGCCGCGACGCCTGCGGGTGATGCATACACGTTCGCGGAACTTAAACAGATGCTGGAAAATTCTGGTTTCTCAGAAAATGAACACCGTCCAATGCCGGGAATGCCTCAGCACTGGATAGTGTCAAGGAAGTAGCGATAGCTTCTGGCTGGTGAGCACTATAGAGTTTTGCGCATTGGAAGAACAATGTTGTTCTTCTCAGCAGATTCGATCGCCTCCTCATAACCGGCGTCAGCGTGACGTATGACACCCATGCCGGGATCGGTGGTTAGAACGCGTTCGATGCGCCTTGCCGCTTCAGGAGTGCCGTCGGCGACAATGACTTGTCCGGCGTGGAGCGAATAGCCGATGCCTACGCCTCCACCGTGATGGAGCGACACCCACGTTGCTCCACCCGCGACATTGATCATTGCGTTCAGGTAGACCCAATCGGCGATAGCGTCACTGCCGTCTTTCATTGCTTCGGTCTCACGGTTTGGCGAGGCAACACTGCCGCAGTCGAGATGATCGCGGCCGATCACGATCGGAGCTTTTAGCTCACCAGAAGCGACCATTTCATTTAATTTCAAACCGGCCTTTGCGCGTTCGCCGTAGCCCAGCCAGCAAATTCTTGCAGGCAAACCCTGAAATTGGACTTGTTCTTGCGCCATTGTCAGCCACCGAGCAAGATGATCATTTTCGGGGAAGAGATTCATTATCGCTTCGTCGGTCTTGTAGATGTCGGTTTTGTCGCCGGACAAAGCTACCCACCGAAACGGCCCTTTGCCTTCGCAAAAGAGCGGACGGATATACGCAGGCACGAATCCCGGATAATCGAATGCGTTCACTACGCCGTTGTCTTTTGCTCTTTGCCGAAGATTGTTGCCGTAATCGAAAACAACCGAGCCGCGCTTTTGAAATTCGAGCATCGCTTCGACGTGCTTCGCCATCGAGTCCATAGCGGCTTGCTCATAAGCAACCTGATCCTCTTTCCGAAATTCGGCTGCTTCCTCGACGCTGTAACCAACCGGAATGTAACCCATCATCACATCATGCGCTGAGGTTTGATCCGTCACGACATCGGGAAGAATTTCGCGTTCGAGAATTTGCCAGTGAATCTCAGCAGCGTTTCCGTGAAGAGCAATCGACTTGGCTTCTTTTGCTTCGATAGCTGCTTTGGCAATTTGCAAGGCGTCATCAAGATCTTTCGCTGCGACATCGACTTGTTTTAACTGCAACCGCCGTTCGATACGCCAAGGATCAACATCGACCAATATCCCAACGCCGCCGTTGAATGTGATCGCTTGGGCTTGCGCCCCACCCATTTCGCCTAGGCCTGCGGTAAGTACAAGTTTTCCGGCAAGCGATCCCCAGCCATGCTGTCGTGCGAGCGAGCCGAAGGTCTCATAAGTTCCTTGCAAGATCCCCTGTGTGCCTATGTAGATCCACGAACCCGCCGTCATCTGTCCATACATCATCAGACCGTCGCGCTCGTATTGATCGAATTGTTCCTGTGTTGCCCAGTGGGGAACGATGTTTGAGTTCGCGAGAAGAACACGCGGAGCATCGGTATGCGATTTGAAGACGCCAACCGGCTTGCCTGACTGAACCAAAAGGGTCTCATCCTCGTTTAGCTCTCTTAATGAGCGCAGTATTGCGTCATAGCAATCCCAATTCCGAGCCGCACGGCCGCGTCCACCGTAAACGATCAGATTATCAGGATCGAACGCCACTTCGGCATCGAGGTTGTTCTGTATCATCCGATACGCGGCCTCGATCAGCCAGTTCTTACAAAAAAGTTCGGTGCCCGTCGGCGCTTTTATTGTTCTGTTCATAGGTGATTTTGTAATATTATTGCAAAATTACCGTGATCAGTTAATGGCCCATGAAGCTAATTCTCATCTATGGACCCGAAGCGTCCGGCAAGTTGACCGTTGCGGGCGAACTGGCGGCAATTACGGGCTACCGGGTTTTTCACAATCATGTCAGCATCGAAGTCGCCCGATCGGTTTTTCATCTAGGAACAGAAGAATTTGCGGAACTGAGTTGGGCAATACGATTGGCGGTTTTCGAAAGTGCTGCCAAAGCAAACATAAGCGGTCTGATCTTCACATGGGCATATTCTCATCCGGAGTTCTTGCCATATCTGGAGAAGATCCGGTCTGTAATGGACAAATATGCCGGCGAGATCTGTTATGTCCGTGTAACCTGCTCCCGCGAGGAACTTTTCCGACGCGTCGTATTACCTGGCCGCTTGCAGGCGGCACACCATTGAACATCTGCAAAACCAGCTTGCGTCAAAAAGTTATCTTGCTGTACCCGATGCACTCAGTTTTGAAATTGAGACAACTGAACTATCGGCAACGGAGACGGCAAGAATGGTCGTTGGTCATTTCAACCTACCTGCGGTGAGCTAAATACAATACTTTCAATAAAGGCCTCTCTAAGTTAAAATTCGCTATATGAAAATAAGTAATCTGTTTTTTGTGGGCGTTACAATATCGATTTTAGCTCTCGGTAGCTTCGCTCAAACCCCCGAAAAATCGTCAAAACCCGTATACGATGCAGAGCTTGCGAAAAAGCTAGGCGGCAACGACAACGGGATGAAGAGTTACATATTCGTCATGCTGCGAACGGGCCCGAACGACAAGAAATACACAGGAAAAGAGCGTGACGAGATGTTTAAGGGACATTTCGCCAACATCGGTCGAATGGCCGATCTGGGGAAGCTCATGGTTGCGGGGCCTTTTGACAAGAACGATCAGAATTACCGCGGTCTCTTTATTTTTAGCGGAACGACGGAGGATGAGGTCCGAAAATTGATCGAGGGCGATCCGACTATCAAGAACGGCATCTTCGTTACGGACATCGTTCAGTGGTTCGGAAGTGCGGCCGTTTCGGCAATACCTGAAATCCATCCAAAGCTCATTAAACCAAAGCAGTAGATGCAGAACGCCGACCTTGTAATCAGTAACGCAGAGCAGTTGGTAACGTGCGCGTCCGGAGGCAAGCCAAAGCGGGGCACTGCGATGCTCGATGTTGGCATCATCAGCGATGGCGCTGTCGCTGTGGTTGACGGAAAGATCGTCGCTGTTGGCACTACGACGGACATCCTCGGCTCGTACCTTTCCGACTACATTATCGACGCAGGTGGCCGTGTCGTTTGCCCTGGCTTTGTCGATCCGCATACGCATATTGTTTACGCGGGCAACAGGCTTAATGAGTTTGAGCTGAAGATAAAAGGTGCCGACTATCTCGAAATACTTATGAGTGGCGGCGGGATTGTCTCAACCGTCAAACAAACACGTGATGCGACATTTGATCAGCTTGTCGAAGAAAGCAGCAAACGGCTCGACAACATGCTTGTATGCGGGACGACGACGTGTGAGATCAAGACTGGCTACGGCCTCGATACGGAAACGGAACTAAAGATACTAGCTGTCATCGAACAACTTGACAATTCGCACGCGCTGACAGTTGTTCCAACATTTCTCGCAGCACACGCCATCCCGCCGGAGTTTAAAGGCAACGTAGGTGCTTACGTCGATCTGATCTGCTCGGAGATGCTTCCACTCGCATGGAAATGGTATGAACAATCACATTTCAAGACGAACAGCACTCCATTTTTCTGCGACGTGTTTACTGAAAAGAACGCATACGATCTCGAACAGTCACGTCGTGTCTTAGAGACTGCAAGGCAGCTCGGTTTTCGCATAAAGGCGCATGTCGATCAGTTCAACAACCTCGGCGGCAGCGGGATGGGCATCGATCTCGGAGCTGTTTCCATAGATCATCTTGATGCAATTTCTGATGAAGAAATAGGCCTACTTGCAACCAGCAATACGATAGGCCTTGTAATCCCGACGGAAAATTTTAACGCTGGCAAAACGCAGTTTGCTAACGCGCGAAAAATGATCGACGTCGGCTGTGCAGTCGCATTATCGACGGATTACAATCCTGGGTCTGCGCCTTGCCCTTCAATGCCGATGGCGATGGCGATCTCTTGTCGTTACCAAAAGCTTTCACCTGCCGAAGCGTTGAATGCCGCCACGATAAATGCGGCATTTGCGATAGGTCTGGGCGATATGCTTGGTTCGATTGAGGTCGGCAAGCAAGCCGATCTCTGTATGATCGATTCCTGTGATTATCGTCATATCGCATATGAGTTTGGCGGTAACCTTGTCCATTCCGTAATTTCGAAAGGCAAAGTTGGCTTCTAAATCATTCAGTTATTTTGTGTTAATCTCTCAATAGTTTATGAGCACCGAGATCACTATCGACGGCGAGAGCCTTACATTTGAACAGGTCATTTCCGTTGCATATGGTGAGCCCGGCGACCCGAAAGTTGTATTGGCCGAACCTGCTAAGGACGCTGTTAGACGCTCAGCGAATGCCGTGCAAACACTGCTTGAGCGTGGAGAGATCGCATATGGCATTACAACGGGTTTTGGGGCTTTTAAAGATAAAATCATCAGCCGCGAAGAAGTTGAAACGCTTCAGCGAAATATTGTCCTCAGTCACGCAGTCGGCGTCGGAGACTCGTTCGACATCCCTACAGTACGTGCGATCATGCTCATTCGTGCAAATACACTTGCGCGAGGCTTTTCGGGTATCAGGCTTGAAACACTTGAACTGATACTTGAATGTCTCAATCGAGGTGTTCATCCTGTGATCCCAGAAAAGGGAAGTTTGGGTGCGAGCGGTGACCTTGCGCCGCTTGCTCACTTTGCGTGCGTACTGATCGGTGAAGGCGAAGCGGAATTTCAAGGCGAGGTAATAACCGGTGGCGAGGCTTTAAGAAGAGCGGATCTTTCACCGGTTAGGCTCGCTGCAAAAGAAGGTCTTGCACTCACGAACGGCACGACCGTGATGACAGCGGTTGGCATTCTTGAAACTGCCAAGGCTCGAAAGCTGGCGGAACTTGCTGACGGTAGCGGATGTCTTAGTCTCGAAGCGCTGCACGGCACAGTGTCGGCCTTTGACGAGAGAATACATGCACTACGTCCGCATCCGCGGCAGATGGAATGCGCCGAAAACTTAAGAAATATTCTTGCGGAAAGCGAGTTTGTCCGTGGTTTTGATCCTACAAATGTTCAGGATGCGTACACGCTCCGCTGCATGCCGCAGGTTCATGGGGCCTGTCGCGACGCAGTGCTTTATGCGGAATGGCTCCTCAAACTTGAGTTGAATGCAGTCACGGATAATCCGCTCATATTTGTAGATACAGACGGAAAGATCGAAGTTATCAGCGGCGGCAATTTCCACGGCGAACCGCTCGCCCTCGCATTTGATTATCTGACAATAGCTTTGACCGAGTTAGGAAACATTTCCGAACGCCGCATCATGCGACTTACCGACGAAGCATCGAACGCGCACACCTTGCCTCCATTCCTGACCGAACACGGCGGCATCAATTCCGGCTTTATGATCGTTCAATACACAGCGGCTGCTCTGTGCACCGAGAACAAGATACTTGCTCATCCGGCAAGCGTCGATACGATCCCAAGCTCGGCGAATGTCGAGGACCATGTTTCGATGGGAGCGACCGCTGCGTTGAAACTTCGCCAGGTCGCTGAAAATCTTGAGAATATAATTTCGCTTGAATTATTATGCGCCGCGCAGGGGATCGATTTCCGGCTAAGAGTGCTTGGCCCGGACAAACGGCTCGGAGTTGGAACACGCGACATTTATCGCAGAATTCGCGAATCTATTCCGTTTATCGAAGCAGATGAGTATATGAAAAAGCATCTCGATGAATGCCTAACGATCGTTCGTGAATGGAATTGAACGATGAGAGCCCGATATCGAGTACTCGGAGTGTTTGCGTTTAGTCTCGTCGTTCTATGCCATGGTCACGCCCAGAGCCAGATTCCTAAACGGCACCCGATACCAATACGAGAGATGACAATCAACGAACGAAAAGAGCTAGGTCGATTTGGCCACCATTTGCCAGAAGATTTTCGTATGCCCGCGGATGAAATTACGAAAAAACTACTGAAAGAATACGGCGCCGTTTTTGTTGCTCGCGGCGGTGTCACTCCTCCGAAAATGGTCGTTTTTCAGGACCAGAAGGATGTCTCGGCCTTTCAAAAAAACGTTAAGTCGCAAACTGAGATGATCGGAGGGATGCCGATGACGCTGCAGACTGATGCGATGAAAGGGTTGCTTGCAGCTATCGCTGAAGCCGAAAATCGCGGTCTCAGCATCACGCCGCGTGATACCGATTCAGCCGCGCGGAGCTACGACGACTCCGTTGGCTTATGGGCAAGCCGGGTTGAGCCCGCGTTGTCGCACTGGGTCAAAAAGAAGAAGATGACCGAAACCGATGCAACGCGGATCAGAGCTCTGTCACCCTACGAACAGGTCAGCGAGGTATTACAGCTCGAACAACGCAAGGTTTGGTTTGCAAAAGATCTGCAGAAATCGATCATCTACTCCGTGGCCCCTCCGGGCACGTCACAGCATCTGGCGATGCTGGCATTTGATGTTAAAGAGTATGGGAATGTCACCGTCCGAACCATCCTGGCAAGACATGGCTGGTATCAGACCGTTATCTCCGACCTGCCGCACTTCACGTATCTAGGCGAGCCCGAAAACAAGTTAAGAAGTTTAGGATTAAAAAAAGTCAGAAATGGCGGGCGAGTATTTTGGGTTCCGGATATCTAATTTTTTCGGACTCGAATTTATGGACCTGAAATTTTGATATAACGAAAATGGTACACCCGGCAAGATTCGAACTTGCGACCCTCTGATTCGAAGTCAGATACTCTATCCAGCTGAGCTACGGGTGCACGCAATTTTTGATTTTAGGTGCTCTAACCTGTATTTGCAAACGAATGGTTTTTCAAACAGGTTCAGGAATTACTTCAGCGTTCGAAAATGGCTGATTATCATCGTGATCTGTTCATCCGAAAGCTTAGCGCCAAATGCAGGCATACCATCATCGGGCATGCCTTCCTTGATTTCCGCCAGAAGTTTGTCGTCAGACTTGGCCTTGGTCCTTGCTGACGTCAGATCGATCGGATTGAGAGACTTGCCTTCTATTGTGATCTTACCGCCTTTTCCGGTGTCCTTGTGACAGATCATGCAGTTTTGTTTATAAAGGTCACTACCAGAAGCCTCCAAGGGCTCCTCCCGCCCCGCAGCACGGAGTGATGGTGCCGAATTGCCCGCCCCCGCGAGTTTGCCTGCGGTGGTGCCGCCATCAGAAACAGCGGCATTGACGGTTGTTTGACTCGAGTTGGCATTCACTCGTGCGGCTGTATTTGAGCCAGGAGCGGCCTTCGTATTGTTCGCAGTTGACTGACTGCAAGAGGCGATAAAAGCGGTAGAAACACATGTAATGATGAAAAGTTTGGCGGTGTTATTCATTCAAGATCTCCAAAAAATTTGATTACAAACTTGAAAAAGTTTAACGTAAGGGCGAAGCCGACGCAAAACCATAAATTTTTATGAAAACACGCACTACCTACATTATCACCGCTATTTTCCTTTTATCTTTCCAGATGCTTGCGCAGGATAGCGCTTCAAAAATGAGTGTTGCGGGACTAAAGGCAGACGTAACGGTTATGCGCGACGGGCGCGCCATACCTTATATTGAGGCACGATCCGATGCTGATCTATACTTCGCACAGGGATACGTAACCGCCGGTGACCGGTTGTGGCAAATGGACCTGATGCGTCGGTTAGCCCGCGGCGAGACATCTGAAATATTCGGCTCTGTTACATTGGAGCAAGACAAACGATGGAGGCGGTTCGGCTTTTCGTCTATCGCCGAACAGGGCCTGAAGGAACTGTCGCCGCAATTACGGGCAGCTCTCGACAATTATGCCCGCGGAGTCAACGCATATATTGGGTCTCTTGACCAAGAAAGTTTGCCCGTGGAGTTCAAGATACTTCAATACAGGCCAAAGGAATGGTCGGCGACGGATACAATTGTTATTGGGAAGATACTCACCGATGCTCTCAGCACAACCTGGCAGACTGACCTGATGCGGGCGTCACTCAAAAATCTTACGCCCGAAAAATTTGCCGATATTACAAATTTGATCACGCCGTATGATGTGATCCTGTTCGGCAAGGACGATCGAAACAACCCAAGCGGTAAAGTGGGTGCTTCTATACCAGACAATCCTCCGTCTACCGATCAGATTTCATCCTCATTGCTGATGGCCGCCACTCGAGCTGAACAGATTCGTGCGGAGTCGCTTTCGCGCATCGGCCTTTATGCAGAGGACCTCGCCGCCAGCAATAACTGGGTTATTTCAGGCAAACGAACAGCCGACGGCAAGCCGATACTGGCGAACGACCCGCACCTTGCTCCTACGGCTCCGGGGATTTGGTATCTATCGCATCTGACGACGCCGACTATGCGTGTTTCGGGGGTTACATTTCCGGGTGTTCCAGGAATAGTGATCGGTCACAACGAGTTCATCGCATGGGGAGCAACGAACGTCGGACCGGATGTGCAGGATATCTACTATGAGACCCAGAATGGAAACGGCGAATTTAAGACCCCGACCGGTTGGGAAAAGCCATCCGTCAGAAAGGAAAAAATACTGGTTCGCAATAATTTGCTAAAACCAGAAACGCGAACTGTTGATTACGATGTGACCGAAACACGAAATGGCGTGATCATTGTTGAGGACAGCGGCAAAAAATACTCACTAAAGTGGACGGCTCGCGATCCAAAGAACAATGAGTTCGAAGCCTTTTTTGCAATGAACCGTGCGCGGAACTGGAACGAGTTTAAGAGTGCGTTGAAAACCTATGGCGGAGCGACTCAGAATTTTGTTTATTCCGACGTTAAAGGCCATATTGGCTGGTACGCGGCTGGTAGGATCCCGTTACGAAAAACGGGGGATGGCTCTATGCCGTATGACGGCTCTACGAATGACGGTGAGTGGACCGGTTACATCCCGTTTAACGAACTGCCCAATCTCTACGACCCGCCGAGCGGGCTAATCGTTACTGCTAATCAACGTATCGTCGGCACTTCGTATAAATATCCGCAGATGTCCACGCGTGCATCTCCGCCCTGGCGTGCAAGGCGCATCTACGATCTGCTCCATGGGAAAACAAAGATAACCATGGACGACGTGCGCGATGTTCAGTTAGACAGTTACAACATCCCGCTAGCCAATCTTGCAAGGGAGTTCGTTAAGTCAGGTGCGGGTTCGGTGGAAACGCCAGAGCTTTTCAAGAACTGGGACGGCAAAATGAATGCTGATTCGACAGCCGCCTTACTCGCCGATCAAATAATGGGCTGCGTCGCGGCGAAAATGAACGCCGATCTGATGGGCGTCTCTAATTCGATCATTCGCGAACGTATTGTCGATTGGGCTGTGCGTGAAAAGATCGCTCGCTGGCTTCCTAAAGAATTCAGGGACTATAAAGATCTGCTGGGATCATGCGAGTCGCAGATTCGAGGGGAACTCGCCAACAAATTCGGAACGGACCAAACCCAATGGCTCTGGGGCAAGACGTGGCTATCACGTTTCCCGCATCCTTTTGCAGCTAACCCGCTGCTGGCGGGCCAATTTGCAACGCCGAATGTCCCGATAAACGGCAGCGCCCAATCACCAAATGTCGGATCGTATGTTTCCATGCGATTCATCGCCAGCCCCGGCAACTGGGACGCAACACGTCACGTCATCCCACTCGGGGAAAGCGGCGACCCAAGATTACCACATTTCAAAGACCAATTCGACCTATGGCGAACAGGGAACCCGGCGATCTTTCCATTCACAAAAGAAGCTGTTGAAACGGCAGCGACTAACATAACCAAGCTGGAGCCAAGATGATCTCCGACAACGCTCATGACATTTTCTCTCGATAAAAGAAAAACTGCTCGCGACAAACGAGCAGTTTATAAAATAGTCGCCAAAAAGACCGGGTTTGATAATGCTGCGAATCTAGCCTCCAAAGGCGCTTACGCAAGTTAGATCATATTCTTTAGTAATATTTTTGTTGGCTTTTACAGTGAGCCCCTTGAGGAACACCTGATAAACGTACTTTCCACGTTCGCTCACGACAAGAAGGCTTGAATCCTTTTCGCCTTTGAGCTTGCCCATCAATAACTGACACGGCACATCTTCTTCTTTGTCATACACAACACTGATCGAAAGCTTATAGCTTCCTGCAACAACGTTCTCAAACAAAAAATTACCGTCCTTGTCAGATTTAACTTCCTGTGAATTATCTTGCTTGTCCGATCTTTTTTCGTCTAGCAAAGTCAATCGCGCATCAGAAATTGGCTGTTTTGTATCCGAACGAAATAGTTTGCCTTTAAAGGATGCAACTTTATCTTTGCTTTTATCTTGTGCGCTAACAATCGCGAAATGTCCGCAGAGCGTTACGATGAAAAAGAGAAATGCACATTGTAATAATCTAGTCATAGGTTTTTCTCGGGTCGTGCTAATTATACATTAGACCTCAACACAATATCACGTTTTTAGAAAACCAATCACCTTCTATGGCGTCGGCGGTGCGGAGGTTTTCTTTTTCTTTGGCGGTCTTTCGATGTGAGAAGCGTTGTTCCAGGCGGCGCGTTTGCCGGGGTTGTCGGTGTAGAGATTTTGCATCACGGTGTCGCTTGCTTTTTCGTAGTTTCGTCCAAAAATCTTTGAATTTTATCTTTGGCGTTGTCGATTCGGTTCCACTCAGTCTTAATCAGTGGATAATCTAAGAGTTCCTGGTGAGTCTTGACATAGCCGTCGGCTAACCCAGATCCCATATATTCAGCTTTCTTGTAATTAGTCTCACCGATAAGTCTGTAAAATTCTATCGTCAGCGGGTTTTCGCGGCCTAATTCGTAGCTTTGGTGGAAATGCTCATTATGAAATCTCGAAAGACGAAGAAAAATAAGGATTATGTACTTTTCATGCTCTCTCGAGCCTGAAGCCGCAAGGTCGAAAAGTACTTTTAATAATTTCTCATTTAGTTCAGGCACTTCAGGAATGACCACACGTCCCGATTTCGGCTCATAACTTTCTGCAAACTTCCGGATCATTTCTAGATCATCTGGATTCGCCGGGGTTGGTTTGATGGTTGCGGTGGGAGTTGCCGCAGACAGATCGACGTATGCAAATTTCTCCTCCTTATGAATGCAAGAAGATATTAGAGTGAGAAATAGAGCAGCAATCAAGAAGTGATGTCTCATACTACTTAAAATAAAGGTATAACACAATCTACGAAGTTGGCGGCTTTTTCTTACTGGGATATCGAAATGGGACGAGGCTGTCCCAAGCCGGGGTCAAGAATTCATGCAACTTGTAGCCAACCTAGAAATTTCGGTGAAAATCGAGAAAACCATGTCATATCGGGAAAGTTGTGCTTCCAATCCTCGTTGAAATGCGCTATTCTGCACGTGCATCGCTGTTTCATTAATGGTGAGGCTCTTTGACAATCTGATCTAACCTTGATGTGAAAGAAACGTCTGAAACAACTCTGCGGTCTCTGCGTACATCTCCGCGTTTTCCGCGTAGAAATGATCTTTAACGCTGAGAACTCAGAGAAGAAACAGGTTTTGCGCGACCCCCCGGATTCAGGTTTTCGCCCCAATTAGCGTTCCATGTTGGATTTGGCGTTTTCAGACTCTGTTTCCGTAAGCGTACTATTTGCAACAGTTAATAATTTGTGCCACAGTTTTGTAAATTTCGTGGAACGCGCCCACAAAAGCGTTATTAACTTCAATAGATAGAATAACTTACAGCGTTCCACCCCCACGTGGAACGCGGTGGAACGCCCCGAACGCCATTAGTCAGTCCCACCTGCGGTTGAAGTTGCAAAAAAAAACAAATGGGACAGTGGGACAGTGGCCAGAACCTAAAGTATAACTTTAGGTAATAATCCTGGCGAGGAAATCGCTTAGGATGATCGTGGCGGCTTCGCTATCGACCATTTTGCGGGTCTCGTCGAGGGTTTTGCCTTGTTTCCAGAGGCGGGACTTGGCTTCGTAGGATGTGACGCGTTCGTCTTGGAGAAACACGGGAATTTCGAGCGACAACGCGAAATTACGCGCCATGCGACGGGCTTCGGCGGACATTTCGCTCTCAGTGCCGTCGGATTCGAGCGGCAAACCTATAACGAGGGCTTTCGCATCAAATTCCGAGACGAGATCTTTGATATGCACTAGCAGCTTTTTCCAGCTCTTGCGTTCGATCATCGGCAGTGGCCGCGTCGTGACACGCAGTTCGTCGCAAACGGCCACGCCACAGCGTTTTGTGCCCGGGTCGATCGCCAAAATGCGGCCGGTTGCAGCAATCTGAGAAAGGTCTGCAAGTTCGTCGGGATTAGTCGTTTTATTTTGTTGCACTTAGTCTTTGCGTTAGGGGATAATTATTTGTTGTCATTCTTCGGTAAACAAATCCGGCTCATTTCCCGTAGAAGCTTCAGTTAAGATCTATCACACGAGGTATTATATGTCATTTCGCGGTAAGGTTTGGATACTAGTCATTTCCGGCATGATCGCCGTTTATGCGGTGATCGGCGGAATGCCGTTTGTCGGCTCGATACTGACGACTTCGGCACAGCAGCCGGCCAATGACGCCGCCGCACAACTCCGTATCGTTGAATCTGTCTTACAGCATATCCAGAACGATTATGTTGACGAGCCGAACATGGAAAAGGTCCGGCTGGGAGCTCTTCGCGGGCTCGCAGGCGGCCTCGATCCATATTCGTCGTTTTTGACCGCGGAACAGGTTAAGGATTACGAGGCAAGCAAGACTTCGAACAAGGTCGGCATCGGCGCCGAGTTTTCGCAGATCTCCGGTTTCGTTTATGTAATCTCATCTATAAAAGGTTCGCCCGCCGAGAAGGCCGGTATCAAATCAGGCGATTTTATCGAGTATATCGATACAAAAGCCACTCGCGACATTTCGCTGTATGACGCACGTCAGTTGATAAATGGCGAGGCGGGAAGTGTTGTTGCACTACGCGTTCTCCGACCCGGCGAAAAACCGCAAACGATCAAAGTCACTCGCGGCACTTACAAAGTTCCGGTCGCCGAATCACGCATCGAAGCAGGTAAGGTCGGCGTTATCAAAGTTTACAGCCTCGAAGAAGGCGAAGGAAACGACATTCGTTCGCAGGTCTCAAGCCTGATGAAACAAGGCGTACAGAAGATCGTTCTCGACCTTCGCGGCGTGTCTGCCGGAAGCCTCACCGAAGGTGTTGCGGTCGCAAATCTATTTATCAAGGACGGAGACATCGCCAAGGTGATCGGCCGCGAGAATAAAGTGCAGACCGTTTACACAGCAGAGTTTGCAAAATTCTTGTTCGACGGGAATGTTGCAGTGCTTACCGACCTTGGAACGGCCGGAGCGGCCGAGGTAGTCGCATCTGCCATACTTGAGCGGAAACGCGGCGAGGTGGTCGGGGAACGTAGCTTCGGTTCCGGTACCGAACAGAAACTTTTCCCGCTTTCGAGTGGCGGCGGTTATCTTCTTACCGTTGCGAAGTGGGCATCTCCCAACGGAACGCCTTTTCTCGGCGAAGAACGTGCCACAACCGGCGTAAAGCCTTCTATCGAGGTCAAACGCCCCGACACACCTGAGCCACTCGACGTTGACAGTCTCGATTCACAAGACAACCAAAATCCACAGCCAAACGCGACACCAAAAGCCGTTCAGCCTAAGGTTGTTGAGGACATTCAATTGAAAAAGGCTCTCGAAGTGCTACAGGATAAGGCTGCTTCGAAGACCGCTGCCAGCAATTAACTCGTTAGTAATGATCGAAAGGCCGGGCCATTGCGTCCGGCTTTTTGTTGTTATACGGACACAAGGCTGTTAGAATCAGTTTTCAATGGCTTCAATGACAGATACCGTGTTCTCCATACGGCCGCTCGACGAAAGCGACTTGCCTGAGTGGCTGCGTCTAAGAATGCTGTTGTGGGACGAATCGAGCGAGGACGACCAAAAGGCTGAGATGGTTGACATCATCGAGCACGCCGATTCGCAGCTCGTCGTCGTCGCCGATACAGGAAACGGAAGACTCGCCGGCTTTCTCGAAGCAAGCATTAGATCGTATGTCGAGGATTGTGACACCGATCACGTCGGTTACCTCGAGGGCTGGTATGTCGAGGAAGATTTCCGCCAGCATGGCATCGGTACGAATCTTGTTGAGTATGCCGAAAAATGGGCGCGACAAAAGGGTTGCACGGAAATGGCTTCCGATGCAGAGATCGATAATTCTGTCAGCCTACAAGCACATCTTCGCCTTGGATACGAAGAAACCTCGCGACTCGTGCATCTCAGAAAAGAACTTTGAAGGTGATATCTATTAGACACATCATTTACGGTTTTTTCGCGCTGGCAATTATTACTTTATGTTTTGCGGCAGCCCCTGCTCAATCCACCGATCAGAATTTTCCAACAGCAGTCACAACAAACGAGATCGACGGCATAATAAAAGTTCGCGATATTGGCGATCCGCGTCTTACATCATACTTTTACACCTTTGATGGCGGACAAGGTGATGTGTTCATCAATGTCGTCACAAAGAATTTCACCGGCGATATCGATGTCTTTACTGTGGACGGATTGCGGCCGTTGACCAAGATGGTGATCTATGCCGATGGCGGAGGAAACGAGACCGGAAGGATCGTTTACATGCGAAAGCCCGAGCGGTTGATCCTTCGCGTCGAGGGCCGCTCGCCAAATGACGATCCTGCAACTTTCAGGATCAAATTTGCAGGCAGCTTTATTGCTTTAGCCAGTGGAAAACCTCAGGATGCGCCGACAATTAGAGGTTCTGAAGTAGTTGCTGAGTCGGGCGTGCGTGTTAACTCGGTAGGAACTATCGTTGAGGTTCTACCTAAATCTCAACCATCGCCAAAGGCAACTCCAGAATCTAAGGAAACCGTTGCCATTGCAAAAAATAAGAAACCAGAACCTGAAAAGAAACCTTCGCAGAGTGCTCCCGAATCGAAGAAAGAAACCGTCGTGACGGCTAAAGTCCCCGATAAAAAGCCTCCTCCCGCCACGCCGCCGCCGACATCTCCTCCTGCAAAGGAAGTTGCCAAAACAAAGACCACTCCAAAACCAGAGAACAAGCCTCACAAAAAGAGCGAGGTGCCTGAGGTCAAAACCGTTTTTAAGAAAACGCCGAAACCTAAGGAAACTGTCGTTGCGGATAAAAAAGAAACACAGCCAAAGAAGTCGAGCCCGTCGGAAAAAGCCCAGCCCGATCCGATGGCAAACATCCGGCTGATCATATCGATGAAAGACGGAAAAGTAATTGAGCGTCCGATGACGGAGGTCAAGAAATTCAGCGTCGATAACGGCGCCTTGGTGGTGGTCACCAAGGATGGGAACACTACAAAGTACTCGATACTTGACGTCGCAAAAGTTACGATGGAATAACCTTTCTAGGCGTAACTATGTAGACCTGGCAAAAGATAGCTGACCCCAAGGTAAGTAAATATCACCAGAAGAAAACCGACAATAGCAAAGTATGCTGAGCTACGGCCTTTCCACCCGCGTGCGATGCGGGTGTGCAGAAAAGCAGCGTACGTAAGCCATGCGACAAGCGCACCGGTTTCTTTTGAATCAAATCCCCATGGCCGCCCCCATGATTCATTTGCCCAAATAGCCCCTGTGATAAGCAGCATCGCAAGTCCCGCGAATGCCAGACAGGCTGTCTTATACATGAGGCTATCGAGTGATTCAAGGCTCGGCAGTCGTTCCCGCAAATTGTCTGTTTTGAATGAGAAGAAGATCACGAAGGCGGTCGCCACCAACGCTGTGATCAAAGCAGAAAACTCAACCGGATTGGCATTCAGGCTGGTGAACATTTTGCTACCATTATTCTGAATAAAGGAGCGTCCCATTTGCTCAAACTGCTGCGGCGAGATCTGAGACCTTTCTTCCACTGACATATCCTGCTTTTCAGCCATTGCTTTTGCGGCTACCACGTATTGAGCAGGGTCGGCTTTTAACTGGGCCTGGAGGCGTTCGAAGGTATTGCTGTTGTCTTTTATGCCATACACGAGGAAAGCTATGGCGAGTGCCTGCGCAACAAATCCCAGCTTCAGCAGATAATGTCCTAGTGTTTTCGCTTGTTCATTATTTCGGTAAAGGTAAAGTAGAAAAGTTATGATCGAGCCCAAGAGAAAGATCGCGGCGACGATAAGAGTCGGCCCAACGAACGGGATCTCGAGGCGGAATGGGGAAGAAAAAGGATGTTTCCCATCACCGGTCGGAACGAACAAACCAGCGCGATAAACAAACGAGGAAAACACTGACCATTTGCTGATAGTTGCAATTACCGCGATTCCAAAAATACTCGACCAGATCGCCATTGCTTCAACCTTTACGCCGTCTTTGAGTAGATACATTACAGCTACTCCAAAACAGACAAGAGCAATGCCGTAACTCAAGCTCGCATCGCCAACGTGAATCGGACGCCAATACGAGTCAAGCACGGGCGGCAGCTCGATAAACTGGTTGCCGATAAATCGGGCAAGAGTCAAGATCAACGCCGCGATCGGCAACGTAAAAGCACTTAGAATCCTGAAACTCTTTCGATGGGCAAAGAGCAGAGTAGTGAAGCCCGCACCAAAAGCAAACGCTAGGCTCAGATCATACAGATTGGCGAACGGAATGTAGCGAAAGACCCAAGGGTTGGTCATATTTCCACTCTCGCGCATGATCGCGATCTCGTGATCGTATGCTGCAACCCAACGTATCAGCCAGCTCGAAAGATTGAAGAAGACCCCGAAGGCTCCGGTCCAGAAACCGATCTTTTCAGCCATCGATGACGGAGCATACAGATTGGTCAACTGAAAAAGAGCCGCCATAATGTAACAAGCAAGGGCCAGCATCATCAACGCAAAATCGGAAATAAACCTCTCTCCGATCTGAAGGCGTAAGCCCAGCATCATCAATGCTCCCGCAACAACTATTATTGCCGGTGCGTGGGAACGCCAACTATTCTGTTTGTCTAATCTATCTAGCTCTTCCATAATGTTGTCCTCATCGATCTTGACGAATACTGTCAGCTATTTTTTTGAATTTGTCCTCAAACGGTATCTGGTTTCTGTTCGCGTCTCCCCCCAAAACAATCTCGATCTTACCGTCTTTTCCCTCGGCGACATGTGCCCATACACGCCGATGTGAAAAAAAGAAAACGAACATGAGCGATCCGACAAGCCCGAAACCACCGACATACCAAGCGATTATCGACGCATTGAACGGGTCGTATTTAATAGCGAGGACATGAGCCATAGGTGACTTCTCAAATTGAGCTAGACGCCACTTGTAACCAAGCTTTGACTTGCCCATCGGGATGTTGTCTGCAATGGATGCAGGCATGGCGAAAACTCGAGTTCGCTCACCGCCGGCAGGTGTGACGTCAAGGACCGCGACAGGCATATTGTAATCGCCGCTCCTCGTATCTGGCAGCCCATTGCTTCCCATAACGAAATCAGGCTGAAAGTCTGTAAATTCGATCTTGGTCCCATCAGACAGAGCCGTTGAACCATTTCTTGGTATCTCGACGGTCGTAACCTGGCCCGTGGCATCAGCGATCAGGTCAAGTGTTATGTTTCGAGCGTGTCCAATAGGAATAGTCTGCGCCTGAAAAAATCTATACCCTCGATAAAAGAGCGGTTTATTAAGACTGGCTTCCTCCACGGTGATGCCGTATTGAGGATCGTCGATCTTAAGTTGAGTCCTCCAATCGAGAGTGTTTGATACATCGATCGATCCTTTTTCGTTAATAAGGCGCTGCTGGATATCCGTGCATTCCATTGAAAACGGTAGCTGCACGGTAAAACGCTCGCGTTTGTCGAGGTCGAATTTGATCAACTGAATTTGGTCGGTTTTCGCCCCCGGAATCATACGAACGTCAGCATCGAAACTCGTCGTTAGAAAGACGAAATGTCCAAGAAAAAGCGTCAAAAGAGCAACGTGAACAATGTATGCACCGAGCCGATTGGTTTTGCCTGATTCGCCAAAGACAACAATATTTTTCCGAGTAATTAGTGTGGAAAAATCTTTTCTACCGTCTGCACCAACACCGTATTCTTTGGTCTCTGTGGTCGTTATTGTAGGCTTTAGACCATTAGACTGAAATACACCTTTTATCTTCTCTGCGGCTTTGGATTCGTTTGTGTTTTCCAGTTCGATGACAGCATTCGCACGCTGTCCCAGAAGCCAGTCCCGAGTAGCGGTCAATTTCGGTTCGACAATGTAGCTCCAAGCAGACGGGAAATGATCTATCGACGCGAGGACGATATTCAGAGAGAGTGTTAGTAGGAGTAGCTCAAAATACCAGCTGTAGTAGATATTAAACAGGCCAAGGGCACCAAAAACGGTTTTCTCTGCGGGCGTAAGGGAGGCGTAATATGCGTCAAAACCTTCAACGTTCTGCTGCATTATCAGCATTCCTGCCATCGCCAAAACTACGAGAATACACAACTGAACTACCCCTACTCGAACTGAGCTTACAAAGTCCAAGACACGGTTTAGTATAGGCGCCTGCTTTCGTGAGGTCGTGGTGGGCTGATCTAAGGTTTCTTCAGCTACTGACATTTGCTACAAAAAGAATAACTTACGTTGATATCTTTGTCATCCCTTAATAAATAAGTTCAGCTTGCAAACAAAAC
>JBGARA010000014.1:0-54080 GCA_044230475.1 Pyrinomonadaceae bacterium
TCGGCTCGGCAGTTAGGCGTGGACGAACACGCGATTGTAAAAACTCTGGTATTTGAAACAAACGAGAAAAAGCCTTTGATAGTGCTGATGCACGGCGACCGGCAAGTCTCGACAAAAGATCTCGCCCGTCACTTAGGCGTAAAATCGGTCGAGCCTGCAACGCCCGAACGTGCCAACAAATGGACGGGCTACCTAGTCGGCGGCACTTCGCCGTTCGGTGTGAAAACACAGATGCCGATCTATGTCGAGAAAACGATCTTTGATCTCGAACGCATCTACATCAACGGCGGCAAGCGAGGTTTTTTAGTTGAGATCACGTCAGAGATGATTCTTAAAATCCTAGAGGCTAAGGAAGTTGAGGTCGGATTATGAGAGTGAAGATTTGCGGATTGGTTATTCTCGTTATGGGCTTGTTCGTATCGTTCGCCCGGGGGCAAAGCCAATTATTCGATGTGACAGCCTTGAGTGAACATGGACGAAGTGCATACCAAAGCCTTCTGAAAGAAAGACAATTTGCCATCGGCGGTGTCGGTTACGGCGGTATCACGTCTGAAGGAGAAAAAGCATTTGATGTCTTGTCAGAAGAAAAGCAATCTGTCCTCGCCTTCAAGAGCCTAGTTAACGATGCGACTTTGGCGGGCGGCCTATATGGCCTATTTGGGCTTAAACTCGCTGACTGTGACTGTTTTGATACTGAGTACAAAAGGTATTTACACAAAAGTTTGTCCCCAGACAACAAGGAGACTCTTCGAACGGCATCGGGTTGTGAGATAACTATTGCCGAAACAAACGATGATAAAAAACTCGTCATCACCTTCATCGTGGAGAAAGGCTTTGAGAGTTTAAAACAAAAGAAAATGCGAGAGCGTGAATACAAAAAGTCACAAATGCCTTCGGATAATGATAATAAGAACGGAGTCAAGAAAAGTATATGAAAGAAGCAGTAATAGTATCGGCTGTGCGGACGGCTGTTGGAAAGGCTCCGAAGGGCGCCTTAAAGAATACGCGGCCTGATGATCTGGCTGCGGCGGCGATAAAGGAAGCTGTCAATCGTGTTCCGAATCTCGATCCAATGCAGATCGAAGACGTGATAATGGGCTGCGCTTTTCCAGAGGCAGAGCAAGGAATGAATGTGGCCCGCACGGCGATGATCGCGGCAGGCTTGCCGGTTGAGACGAGCGCGATGACGGTCAATCGATATTGTTCGTCGGGCTTGCAAACGATAGCTTTGGCGGCTGATCGCATTGCGACCGGCGGTGCTGACGTTATCGTCGCGGGCGGGCTTGAGACGATGTCGATGATACCGATGGGCGGCAACGTCTTCCGGCCAAATCCGAGCTTGGCTGACAACTATCCCGATTATTATCTCAACATGGGTCTGACTGCCGAAAATCTTGCACGCAAATATGAGATCACGCGCGAGCAGGCCGATGAGTTTTCGTTTAATTCGCATCAAAAAGCTCTCGCAGCGATCGCTGACGGAAAATTCAAGGACGAGCTCGTTCCCGTAAATGTCTTTGTCGATGAGATCGACGAAGGCGGACGAGTTCGACGCAAAGAGATCGTGTTCGCACAAGACGAAGGCCCGCGATCTGACACTTCGATCGAGGGCCTCGCAAAACTGCCGGCCGTGTTTCATGCAAAAGGCACGGTCACCGCCGGCAATTCTTCGCAGATGTCCGACGGAGCTGCATCAGTCGTCGTGATGTCTGCCGATAAGGCAAAAGAAATCGGAGCAACGCCCCTGGCAAGATTTGTCTCGTTCGCAACCGCAGGCTGCCTGCCCGAAGAAATGGGTATCGGCCCGGTTTATGCGATACCCAAGGCATTGAAAATGGCCGGACTGATACTTGACCAGATCGACGTGATCGAACTGAACGAGGCATTCGCCGCACAAGGTTTGTCGGTGATGAAGGTACTAGAAATGGATCCTTCGAAAGTAAATGTAAACGGGGGAGCTATCGCTCTCGGCCACCCATTGGGCTGCACCGGAGCAAAATTAACGGCGACATTATTGCAGGAATTAAAACGAAGAAACGCACGTTACGGCATGGTCACAATGTGCGTAGGCGGCGGCATGGGCGCGGCTGGGATCTTTGAGAGGATCGATTAACCACAAAGGCGCAAAGAAAACAAGGGTTTTCTTTGTGTCCTTTGTGGCTTTGTGGTGAAAAAGATTATGGAAACACAAATGGAAAGAGAGTACTTGAAAGGAGGCGAATTTCTTATCGCCGAAACGACGGCTGGCGAGATATTTACGCCTGAGGATTTCACTGAAGAACACCGAATGATCGGGGAAACGACTAGGGAATTCGTTGATAACGAGGTTCATCCGGAGTTGCCGGCGATGGAGCAGCATGCATGGGAAGTTGCGCGTGATCTGATTAAAAAAGCCGGCGATCTTGGCCTTCTCGGAGCGACTATTCCCGAGGAATACGGCGGCCTCGGCCTCGATCAAAAAACCGGTGCTGTTATTGCCGAGATGATCGGTCGCGGCGGTGGCTTTGGAACGACGTTCGGTGCGCAGACCTCGATCGGCCTCCTGCCGTTGCTTTATTTCGGCTCTGCGGAACTAAAACAAAGATGGATACCTAGGATCGTTTCCGGCGAAGTCGTTACCGCTTATTGCTTGACCGAGGGCGGTTCAGGCTCGGACGCTCTCGGCGCCAAAACAACTGCAAAATTGAGTGACGACGGCACCACTTACACACTGAACGGCGAAAAAATGTTCATCTCGAACGGCAGTTTTGCTGACGTATTCATCGTCTTTGCCAAGATCGATGGTGACAAGGATAAATTCTCTGCATTTGTTGTCGAGCGCAGCGAAAATTGTCGTCCCGGTAACGAAGAGCACAAGATGGGGATCAAGTCTTCCTCAACCACACCGCTCATTTTGTCGGACTGCACGATTCCGGCAACAAATCTCATCGGTAATGTTGGCGACGGAGCAAAGATCGCTTTTAATATTCTCAATGTAGGCAGGTTCAAACTCGGTGCGTCCGTAACCGGCGGAGCAAAGCTCGCGATTCACGAGGCAGTCCGCTACTCCAATGAACGCGAGCAATTCGGCAAAAAGATCTCTTCATTCGGAGCCATCAAACACAAACTTGCCGAGATGGCGATCCGCACCTGGGTGGCTGAATCGATCACCTATCGAACGATCGGCATGATCGACACTCTTATCGGCGACGGCGCCGACACCGCAAAAAAAATGCAGTCTATCGAGGAATACGCGGTGGAATCATCGATCAATAAGGTCGCCTGTAGCGAGGCTCTCGATTACGTCGTTGATGAGATGGTGCAGATCTATGGCGGCTATGGCTATTCGGCTGACTATCCGGCAGAAAAGGCGTATCGTGATTCGCGCATTAATCGCATCTACGAAGGCACAAACGAGATAAACAGAATGTTGATTCCGGGCCAGTTAATGAAGCGTGCGATGAAGGGTAAGCTCGGTTTGCTACAAGCTGCAAAGGCGCTGCAGGACGAGATACTAAATCCGCAGATGTCGTTTGACGAAGATACAGGAACGCTCGCCGGCGAAATAAAGCTTGCTCAAAACGCAAAGAAAATTGCGTTGATGGTGCTCGGTACGGCTGCACAGAAATACATGATGGGTCTCGCCGATCAGCAGGAGGTGTTGCTCAACTGCGCCGACATCATCATGGACGCATATCAAATGGAAACAGCGATTTTGCGGGCGAAAAAATTCGCAGAAGCTAATGGCGAAGATGCGGCCGCAAGATTCATCGACATGGCTGCCGTTTTTTGCAACGACGCGATCCAACGCATCGAAATGAAGGCTCGTAACACCATCGCGGCAATTGCTGAGGGCGACGAAGGCCGCACCCTTCTTGTCGCACTAAAACGGTTTACAAAAAACAACTCGCCCATCAACACTATTGCGGCGCGGCAAAGGATCGCCAATGTTCTGATCGAAGCGAATACTTACGTGTTCTGATCATTTTTATCGGCGACCTTAGACAAAAAGCCCCGGAAAACGCGATCGCTTTCCGGGGTTCTGCTTTGGCCGCAAGAACTTAGATCTTATCGACGATAACGATAGTAGTTTTGGGGCTTCTGAACTTTTGTAACAATGTAGCCGCCGCCCGCACCGGCCGCCGCACCGATCAACGCCCCCTTCTTTCCACCGATAAGCGAGCCAATGACCGCTCCCGCTCCGGTACCAATACCGATGTTCATCGCTTTTCGGTGCCGTTGATAGACATTGGGCCTTCCATTGTCGTAATTGTAATAGCTGTTATCGTTGTAACGATCCGAATAATTCGCATCGCGATATTCGCGGTTTCCACGGTTTTTGTTTTTATACCAACCCTTGTGGAGTCCGTTGTCGTGTCTGTTACTTTCGATGTTTGCATTGCAATACCGCGTCTGAGCGCTCGCAGTGATCGCCAATACTGAAATACCCGCTACCATCATGATACTCATCACAAGTGTGGAAATAACTTTTTTCATTTGTTTAGATCTCCCTTTTTAATATCGAGGGATGACCCTCGCTGATGGTTAATTCGGCAACATGTGTGCCACAATCCCTATACCCTACAATTACAGGCTCAAATTGACCTTTGCTCGTGACCCTGCAACCATTTCCGACGCTGTTACCGTATTTCGTGCGTAAGGTTCCGGCGGACTCTACAAAAAAAGGCCCCGAGTTTTAAATCACTCGAGGCCTTTGTTCAGATCATCACGGTCGATCTTAGTAATTACGCGGACGTTTTACATACCATCGTCTTGTATAGTGTTTGGATTTCTGCTTATGGGTAACCAGAGCACCGCCTCCGGCTCCGGCTAGGCCGCCGATGACCGCTCCTTTCTTACCACCGATCAAGCCGCCAACCAAGGCTCCTGCCGCCGTTCCCGCGCCGATGTTAACCAGCTTTCTATGGCGACGATAAAATCCCGGCCGTCTTACTGCAACAAGGCGTCCGTGTCTGTCGCGATAGTATCGCGTATGTGTGCGAACCTGTGCGTTTACTGCCGTCGCCGAATTTTCCGCAACAAACGGCACCCCAATGGCTATCAACAATGTCATCATCGATCCAATAATGTATTTCTTAAACATATTTATTCCTCCTTAACATCTCAACTGAGATTTCTTTTTTCATAATGGCAGACCGCAATGCCCGTGCCACAACACGCTAAACCGCACTGTATGAATTATTTAGAGCTTTTACTTAAGAATTCCAGCCTGATCAAATCATACGATATCGGCCGTAGATTGACGGTATGGTGCGTTACAAA
Organism: Pyrinomonadaceae bacterium; assembly: GCA_044230475.1. Classification (GTDB taxonomy): domain Bacteria; phylum Acidobacteriota; class Blastocatellia; order Pyrinomonadales; family Pyrinomonadaceae; genus OLB17. Next base: position 5,263 of record JBGARA010000014.1, read on the forward strand.
CGGTACAATTACCGAGCGTTTTCGATTTCTTTTGGCTGTGCTAAAATTTCGATTGTCGTCAATAAAAACGTTTTTGCTTCCGTTCATTAGATGCTCAAAAATCAGATCCCCGAACTCGCTCTCTTTTACGATCTCGAATGGGTTCCTGACGCCGTCGGAGCAAAGCGGCTTTTTGATCTCTCCGACGAAACGACCGAGATCGAAGCGATGCAAAAATTGTGGCAACATTCGCCGCAATACAATGCCGAAACAAATCCGCGGCCGTTCCTGAAATACATGTTCTCGCGGGTTGTATCGATCGCTTTTCTCTCTCGCAAAACTTACTTCGATAGCGAGCGTGAACTCATAACGGAATTCTCGCTCAATTCCCTGCCAAAATTGCCGCTCGAATCCGAGGATGTTGACGAAGCCGCGATCATCGACCGATTTCTCTACATTGTCGGAGAACGCCGTCCGCAGCTTGTCGGATTTAATTCGGCTGACTCCGACCTGCAGGTGTTGATACAGCGCGGCTTGATCAACGAGATCACTGCCCCGGCGTTTTGCAAGCGGCCGGACAAGCCCTGGGAAGGGCCGGATTATTTTGACTCTCGAAACAGCGAAGCACATCTTGATCTTGTGAAGCGTCTTTCAGGAGGAGCTATGATGCCTCGTCTCGATGAGCTTGCAAAACTATGCGGCTTTCCCGGCAAGATCGATGTCAAAGGCGACCAGGTAACCGACCTTTGGCTCGAACGCGACATCACAAAGATCGTCGAATACAACCAGATCGACACTCTGAACACTTACCTCGTGTGGCTGCGATTCGTCTATTTCGCAGGTCAGATCGATGAGGAAGCCTATCACATCGAACAGGAAACATTTCGGGAATTTCTGGAAAACGAAACCCAAAAACCGGAAAAAGCATTTCTGGCAGACTTTTTGGCAAATTGGCCATTCTAGATATGGAGTTCGGCAAGATCTATAACGAAAACTGTATCGAAACGCTAAGCCGTATGCCGGGCGATCTCATTGATATGACGATCACCAGCCCGCCTTATGACGACTTGCGTGATTACAACGGTTATCATTTCCCTGTCGAAGAGATCGCCGCCGGACTATACCAAAAAACAAAACCGGGCGGGGTCGTTATTTGGGTTGTCGGTGACAGAACCGTTAATGGCGATGAAACGCTGACCAGCTTTCGTCATGCAATAACTTTTCAAGAAGCCGGCTTTAAAGTTCACGATACGATGATATACGCCAAGAACAACCCCATCCCGAGCGATTGCGGCAAGCGTTATCGTCAGGCGTTTGAATATATGTTTTGTTTTTCGAAAGGCCAACCGGAAACTTTTAATCCGATCACCGAGCCGACAAAATCGGCCGGTCAGAAAATTACCGCTTTTCGAATCACCGGCAAAGGACGCGGCAAAGTTCCCGACGAAGATATCGGCCGAGAGATCAAAGGAGAAAGAAAACTAAGCAACATATTTACTTATAATGTCGGCTCATCGTCGTCCAAAGATAAGATCGCATTTAATCATCCTGCAATCTTTCCCGAAAGGCTCGTAGAGGATCAGATCACGACTTGGACGAATGAAGGCGACCTTGTTTACGACTGCTTTATGGGTAGCGGAACAACTGCGAAAGTTGCGCAACTTCTAAACCGCCAATGGTTCGGTTCTGAGATCTCAGAGGAATATGTGAAGATCGCCGAAACACGGCTTTCTCAGTACCTCGGAGAAAAAAAGAACTTTTCGGCAGTAAAATAACAACCCTATGCCACGATAATGCGTCTATAGAATGAGTCCGAAACAACCAAGTTGAGTCGTTATGAAAGAACTAATTTTTGCGATCGTTGCGTTTTGCTGCTTATCAGCGGTAATGCAGGCTCAGCCGCGTCCGGTTGATAAAACCCAGACTAAGTCATTAAAACCGCTGCCTGAAATGATCAAGGCACGATATGACGGCGGTATTTTCGGCTCGACCGGAAAAGAAAAAGGCTATTTCAAATTCGACGAAGCGAATGTACGCGTTGTGTTTTACCGTGAGGATAATAGAGAACTGTTTTCGATCCCCTACGCCTCGCTGCTCGTTATCTATCCGGAGACAAAAGAGCACACATCGCAAACGGGAAATGTCATCAGCCGTCTGCCTCTGCCCGGTGCGGGCCTTGCGGGATTGAAATCGACTGAGAGCAAATATCTGGTCATAAACTTCGATGACCCCGATATCGACGTAAAAGGAACCGCCAACTTTAAGTTCAATGACAAGGAACTCTTGCTTTCCTTTATAGATGCTCTTGGCACAAAGGCAAAAATGAAACAGCGAGGGCAGGCGTTTTACCGGCCGAAAGAATCTACTTATTAATTTAAGTCGCCAAAGCGGTGCTGAAGTATCGCCGTTATCGCGATCGCCGCAGTTTCAGCCCTCAAGATGCGTCCGCCAAGAGTAACGATCGCGACGCCGCCCGATCGTGCGAGTTCGAGTTCACCGTCATCCCAGCCGCCTTTCGGCCCATAGATGGCGGTTATTTTTTTGCTCGCTTTTACGGTTGAAAAATTATCGCCGTCGCGTTCAGAGAGCATGACGATATCATCAGTTGAATTTGCGATAAGCGAATCAAAGGTGATAGGCTCGGCGATCTGCATCAGGTTGGCTCGACCAGTTTGTTTTGTAGCTTCGAGAGCGATACGCCGCCATCGTTCGAGTCGCCTGGCTGCATCCTTGGTCTTAACATCACCGCGGACAGTCTGCAGCGGAACAAGTTTTACAACACCAAGTTCGACCGCCTTTTGAACTATCAGATCGTATTTCTCGCCGTTCAAAACGGTTGCTGCGATCGTTATCTCGAACGCAGATTCAGGCGATGCCGGTTTAGTTTCGGTAATAATCTTCAGCAATGAACTTTTTTTCTTGATCTCGCTGATCTCACATCGGAACTCGCGCCCCAAACCGTCAAAAACCGACATTTCATCGCCGGCCGCCAGCCTCAAAACGTCGCGCAGATGATGCGTCTCATAGGCATCGAGCGTCACGCTTTCGCCCGCAAAATTTTCTATTGGTGCATAAAATCGTCGCATTATTTGCCGCCTTCGGCACCGAATTTCTCGATGTACTCTGGCGATCTTCGTCTTAGATTCACCCAGCTCTCAAAAACCTCGGGCGTTTGCAGCCAGACCGTGAACCACTGTGCGATCTCGGCATTCATCTGCCGAACGGGTGCACTGAGGTTTTCCTTTTCAGCCTTTTCCGCTGCGGCCTGTTTGCCGGTGAGGGCTGTTTCACACACGAGCCTTAGACCGGCTTTATCATTCTCCTTGGCGTATTTCTGCCGCAGGTTCTCCAAATTACGGATCGATGCGGCGGCACTTTTCAGATCGCCGATATTGACGATGTTTCTTAGTGCCGCATCATACGGCCTGTCCGCCGCATGTTTGAGATAAAGGTTCATTATCTCCGAATGCCGCAGGTAAGCGCCCTCGTCAGCGAGCAATCTTGCGATCACCATAGGTGAATCGACTGCTGACTCGCCATACTGATCAGCAACGACCGTCATTATCGCCTCGATCTCAGCGGCACCGACGTTTTCGCAATCAAGTTTTTCCCAAACCTCGATGATGAGGTCGTCTTTTGTGCGGGCATTCCACATTTCAATATGCCATCCGCACGGTCTCGATGATACTTGTTGAGGAATGGTCTTTCGGATCGCCGACGATCACAACGGTGCCGCCGCATTCGCGTACGACGTTACGTTCGGGCACGGTCTCGGTCGTGTAGTCAGTACCCTTTGCGTGAAAATCCGGCCTGATCGCCCTGATCAGTTCTTCAACCGTCGGCTCGTCGAATATCGTTACCAGATCAACATGGCGAATTGCCGCAACCAGTTCGGCTCGTTCACTCTCGTGGGTGAAAGGACGTCCTTCGCCCTTTAGGGCCCGAGTTTGCTTGTCAGAGTTAACCCCGACAACGAGCAGATCGCCAAGTTCTTTTGCAGCCGCAAGGTACCGAACGTGTCCGACATGAAGCAGGTCGAAGCACCCGTTCGCCAATACGATCCTTTGCCCCGCTGATCTGGCGAGAGATGTCTCCCGGACAATTTCGGCTCGGTCCAGTATCGATGCATTTAGCATACAGTTATTTTGCCTGGCGCGAAGCAAGCGAGACTTCGTCTGAAGTCAATGAGCTGCATAATTCATCCAGGCTCGCCACCGCTGTTCCTTTTTTCATCACGACGATGCCGCCTGCGTGATTTGCTGCACGTGCCGCATCTACAAAACTCAAACCCGAGGCAAGTCCCAGCGCGTAAGCCGCTATAACAGTATCACCCGCGCCTGTCACATCGACAGGTTCCTTTGACCCGATGGCGTCCATGCTCAGCGGCTGTCTATCTTTTTCGACAAGCAGCATCCCCTCATTTCCGTTTGTAACGAGCAGAGCTTCATATTTAAGTTTCTCACGCAGCCGCTCGCAATCGTCGATCGAGAAATTTTCTCCCAACATCTTTTCGACCTCTTCGCGGTTCGGTGTCGCGGTCGACGCCTCGGTGAGATCTGCCAGACGATACCGTGAATCGACTATGAGCGGAATCTGGCGCTCTCTTGAAATAGTTTTTGCGGCTTCATAAAGCTCAGGCGTCACCGTTCCGCAATGATAATCTGAGATCACTATCGCATCTGCATTGGCTCCGGCAGCCGTCAGATTCTCGTGCAGTTTTTCTTTCAGGGCGTCAGATATGCTCCCGGAGTTTTCGTAATCGATCCGTATTACTTGCTGCCGCGCGGCATAATGCTGGCCGGCCAGAACACGAACTTTTGTAGTCGTTGTCAAAGATCCGTCCCGAACAACCGCACCGGTGTGAACACCCATTTCTCCGAGCTTTTTAAGCAGAAGATCGCCGGTCGCGTCGTTTCCCGCCAGGCCTATAAGTACCGGGCAACCACCGAGCGAAGCGACATTTGCAGCAGCATTAGCGGCGGCACCGGGGAGCGTTTCGGTCTGCTCGTGGCGGAGGATAAAAACAGGCGCCTCGCGCGAAACCCGCGAGATCGTGCCATTCAAGAACTGGTCCGCCACAAGGTCGCCCAGAATGATAACCTTCTTTTGCGGAAATGCCGTTCGTATCTTCGTCTGGATATCGGTCATCGTGATATTCAAAACCTACTATAAAATCCCCGCAAACAAAAATGGCCGAAGGCTTGTGCCTCGGGCCATTTTTTCTGAACCTGAACAAGAAATTAGTGAGTGTCGTAGCTTGCAACGGGGTAATCGTTTGCCGATCCCCACTGGAAAGCCGAGAAAGCACCATTCGAGCTTCGGTTGTAATAGAACGTCCCGTTGGTATCACGCCATACCGCAATATCCGTCTTCCCGTCGCCGTCATAGTCGTTTTGCGCATTGACGTCAGCTCCGGTCAAACCAAAGGTCTCAGCGATCACGCCGCCATCGCTGCTCCTGAGAACGTACCAAACCAAATTTGAAGTCGCGGTCGCACCTTCGCGAACCACTGCGAAATCCGTCTTTCCGTCACCGTCATAGTCGCCGGGAACCACAAGATCGTTGCTAAGGCCCCAAGGCACCGCGATAACGCCGCCATTGCTGCTCTTCAAGGCATAAAACGTCGCCTGAGAAGTTGGCGAGGCTCCGGGCCGCTGAACACAGATGTCGAACTTACCATCTCCGTCATAGTCGCCCGGTGCAGTGTAATCAGTTGAAATACCCCATTGAACAGCCGCAAAATTCGTGCTTCCCGAATATTGGATGTACCAGACCATGGAGCCGCCAGATCGGCGAACAACAGCAATATCCGTTTTGCCGTCGCCGTCATAGTCTCGAGCGACCGGCTCATCATTTGTCAGTCCCCAGTTGACGGCATGAAACGTTCCGTCGGAACTGTTCAGCCAGTACCAATTGCCGGTCGTATCACGCCAAACCGCGATGTCGCCTTTGCCGTCGCCGTCAAAATCACCGGGAACCATAAAGTCCTCGCCGGCAAGTCCGAAATTAGTGCCGATGAAGCCGGTACCCGAACTCTTATTGATGTACCAGACGTTGTTTGAAGGGCGAAATACGGTAAAGTCAGCCTTATCATCGCCGTCGTAATCCATTGCGTCACGCATGCGGATATTGCCGGTGCCCGGCCCGGTCTGGGCGAAGGCCAAAAAAGCCGAAAACAAAAACAATGCCGAGATCGCTACGGAACGGGTCACAAAATTTCTCATCGTCGTTTCCTTTTTTAAACTTGCTACAAAGGTAAGATCTTTGCTCTGGTGCTGATCTAGTATCCTTAAATATACCATATTTCAAGGCCCTGCCGCAAGGAAAAGGTCGGAGGCTAAAATGCCCGCGGAGCCCTTGTGTTTACTGACTTTCTGCCAGTTAGACGTCTAACGATTTGAAATAGTTGTAATATCAAATCGCCATTTTCCTCACCCACTGCTACAGTGTCCCAGATCCAAGCAAAAAGACAGACTGAGACCGGAAATCGACGTTTTTCAGTAACACTAACAGATCCTAAGAAATAATGGGGCGGCTAGAGGGATTCGAACCCTCGACATCCTGAACCACAATCAGGCGCTCTAACCGCTGAACTATAGCCGCCATATTTTCAATCTTCGCCCCCGGCACGACTCGAACGTGCGACCCACAGCTTAGAAGGCTGTTGCTCTATCCACTGAGCTACGGGAGCACATAAAGAGCAACTTACGATGTTATCCGCAACGTCCCGTCAAGTCAAACTTTTACGCCGCCGAAGCACGCTTTTCGCCGATCTTGGCGATCATCTGCTCAAAGACCTCGCTCAGGTCGAGTTCGCTGGTGTCGATAACGACTGCATCGTCGGCGATGGTCAGCGGCGAATCTTCACGTGAAACGTCGCGTTCGTCGCGCTCGTTGATCTCGGCAAGTGTCTGCTCGTAGGTCGAGATGCGTCCCTTTGACTGGTCTTCCATAAAACGGCGGCGAGCACGGGCCTCAGGCGTCGCCGTAAGGAAGAACTTGATGTCAGCTTTAGGAAAAACAACGCTGCCGATGTCGCGGCCCTCGAGCACACAGCCATTCGGAGCCGATTCGCCTATTTGACGCTGATGCTCGACCATGATCCGTCGAACCTCTGAGATCGTCGAAACCACTGACGCCGATTGCGCGGCATCAAGCGTCCGGATATCGACGGAGACGTCTTCGCCATCGAGCATTACTTTCATCGCGTCCGGCTCACCTATGAGATCGATCTCGGAATTTTCCGCAATATCGGCAATACGGTCTATGTCGCGAAACGGAATGCCGGCCCGCGTTACTGCCAAAGCAACCGCACGGTACATCGCACCTGTGTCGAGATAGAGCAGGTTCAGTTTCTTGGCGAGCATCTTGCCCAAAGTGGATTTGCCCGCTCCGCTTGGGCCGTCAATGGCAATTATCATCTGATCGTTTTTTTAACCTTGGGAGGTAGTTTATCAAAAACCAGCTCATAAGACTTCTTGATCAACTCTTTTAGTTCGTCTGGAGTCACCGCATCGAGGTCCGCGATACGAACCCACTTATAGCGACCGACGTAAGCCGCCGGATCGATGCCCTCGCGTTCGATAAGCTCGTCAAATTTCTCCGGCGTACATTTTATAGACATTCCGCCCGCGATGGAATCGGCACCGGTGACGCAAAACATCTTCTCTCCCACGCAAAAACAAAGATCCGCACCCCATTTGATGTCCTCGGTCGCACCGGGAAAAGAAAGGCAATATTTGCGAAGCTTTTCGATGTTCATAACTTGCGTGTCCAAAACTGTCCCATTTCAAGTGGGACAGGCTAAGTTATTGATTTTAGTAGGGTTCGAGATAAGTGTCCCACTGTCCCACTACTTTTTTTTCAATAGGCTTGTTCCCAACTGTCCCATTTCGAGTGGGACAGGCTAAGTTATTGATTTTATTGCAGTTCAAGGCAAGTGTCCCACTGTCCCACTACTTTTTTTTCAATAGGCTTGTCCCAACTGTCCCAAACTGTCCCATTTCGAGTGGGACAGGCTAAGCTATTGATTTTATTGCAGTTCAAGGCAAGTGTCCCACTGTCCCACTACTTTTTTCTATTAAGTTTGTCCCAACTGTCCCAAACTGTCCCATTTCGAGTGGGACGGCCTAAGTTATTGATTTTAGTAGGGTTCAAGACAAGTGTCCCACTGTCCCACTACTTTTTTCTATTAAGTTTGTCCCAACTGTCCCAAACTGTCCCATTTCGAGTGGGACAGCCTAAGCTATTGATCTGATTGAACTTAATACGGCCCGTCCCACTGTCCCACTGTCCCACTGTTTTTTTTCAATTCCGTCATTGTTTCAAAGAGCCTGACCTGTATACGTATACACAAGGTCGCGCTAAACCGATACGAAAGATTGCATGTATTGTTTCATGTATTATTGTCGAGATGCCTCACCTGGCAGCAATAGCGGCGAATTTTTCCAGCGTCCTCTCGACATCGGCCTTTGATATGTCCAGATGGGTCACCATCCGGATCAGGTCGCCAAACCCTATAGCCAGTATGCCGTCACTTTCTAATCGCTCCGTGATCTCAGCAGAGGTCCTGCCCGTTCCGGCAATATCGAAGATCACAATATTTGTTGCCACGCTATCGACATTTATCGAGATACCGGGAATTTTCGAGAGGCCAGTGGCGAGTGCTTTGGCGTTTTCGTGGTCTTCGTGAAGGCGCTGCGGGCCTTCTTCGAGAGCAATGAGGCCGGCAGCAGCAAGGATTCCGATCTGCCGCATACCGCCGCCGAGTCGTTTTCGCCAAATGCGAGCTTCGGCGATGAATTTCGTTGTGCCGAGCAGGATCGAACCCGCCGGAGCACCGAGACCTTTTGACAAAGTGAACATCACCGAATCGCAATGCCGCGTGAGATTGGCAACAGACGTATTCAGAGCGACCGCCGCGTTGAATATCCTTGCTCCGTCCATATGAACCGGCAAATCGAGAGCATGACTGCGGGCACAAATATCCATGCAGGCTTCGGCCGTCATCACGCTGCCGCCGGCAAAGTTATGGGTGTTTTCGAGGCAGATAAGTCCTGTCGCAGATTGAAAGTACGGCGGGTCGATCTTTAAAGCCGGCCTGATCTTGTCCCAAGTCAGATGCCCGGAGCCGTCAGCGCTTTTCACCGCACGAATTGTCACACCCGAAATCACCGCCGCTGCCCCAAGCTCGTAATTTAGAATATGGCCGCGGTCCTCTGTGACGATCTCCTGCCCGGGTTTTGTATGAACCTTAACGGCGATCTCGTTGCCCATACAACCGGTCGGCACCCATAATGCGGCATCCTTATCAAAGACCGCGCACGCACGCTCCTGCAAGAGATTGACCGTCGGATCGTCCCCAAAAACATCATCGCCAACCTCAGCACTCGCCATTGCTGCGCGCATTTTTTTTGAAGGTTTTGTAACTGTATCGCTGCGGAGATCGATCATTATTTTCCGGAATTTGTCTTAACTTTGATATAAGCCACCAACTCTTTCAACTGATCTTTCAATGAAGAATCAATAAGGTAGCTCGCGGCTAAATCTGCCTCTGCCCGTCCAGCATTTGATCGCAAAAACCAGACAAAAGCTCTAGCAGCGAGCGCCCTTGCATCCTTCGGATTAGCAATGACAAACTCATCAAGGTCATTGAACACTATGTCCATTCTCGAAAATTGATTTTCTGGAAGCGCGGCTATTTGAAAGCCCTTTTCTAAGTCAGAAACTGCCAATTCCCAATACCCCATCTCGGCGTAGATCATCCCACGACGAATCCAATGGGAAGGATAGTTATTATCTCCGTTTACGGTTTTTGTAATATCTGATAATGCCCCTTCAAAATCACGTCTCTTAAATCTAAGGTCGGCACGTCCTACATAAGGTCCGAGATTGTCGGGATTGAGATTAATTGCAAGATCGAACTCCTTTAATGCCTCATCTCTATTACCTTTCTTTTCGAGAATAACGCCTCGACCATTATGAGGAGGTGCATATTTCGGATTGATAGAAATGGCCTTTTCAAAATACATGAGAGCTTTTGCGTCTTCACGTTTGAATTGATAAACCAACCCAATGTTGTTGTAAACTTTTTCCACACCAGGGACTTTGGGAGCAAGGCTAATCGCCATTTTTGAATCTGCCAAAGAACCATCCATATCCCTAAGGTAAATAAGTCGTATCTCTCCCCTCAAAAAATACGCAGCGTTGTTGCGAGGGTATTTCTGAATTAGCTTGTCAAGCACTTCCTTTGCCTGATGAAAGTCCATTTGCATATAAAACGATTGAGCAGTTTCGAGCAGACGGGCTTCCTCCACGGCCATTCTTTGTCCCTGAACCTGCAAAAGAAAGCCCATGGCAAATAACCCCAGCAACAAAATTCTTTTATATACAACTCGCATACGCTCCCAATATTCTTTGTCCGAAAAGTTCTGTAATTTTGATTGACTGATATATTACCTTTCTGTTTCTGCCAACTCAAATTTTTTCAAACTTACCCGTTGACACCACGCGCGTTTAGCAATAAATTCAAATCATTCCAACGCAAGGAGAATTGTTATGTCAGTCAAACCAATACCTGACGGCTACGAAGGCATCACGCCGTATTTGATCTGCCGAAATGCCGAGGCCGCAATGGATTTTTATAAGCGTGCTTTTGGTGCAGTTGAGTTGTTCCGAATCGGCGGCCCCGGAATGGTCGGCCACGCCGAGATGAAGATCGGCAACGCGATATTTATGCTAGCCGACGAATTTCCGCCAATGGCTGTCGGCCCCGAAACGATTGGCGGTTCGGGCGTGAGCATGTACATATATGTCGAAGATGTTGATGCTTTTACCGAAAAGGCGATAGCCGAAGGACTCGAGGTTTTAAAGCCTGTCTCAGATCAGTTTTATGGTGACCGTTCGGGTCACTTCAAAGATCCGTTCGGCCATCTGTGGGGCTTTGCCACGCACAAAGAAGACCTAACGCCCGAAGAACTGAACGAACGCGCCAAATCGGCACACGGCGGTTAATGCACAGGCCCGCAAGTAAGTAAGGGCGTAATACTCAACTTGGATGTTACGCCCTTGCTAACGCGCGGGCTTCTGCATTTCGTCTTTTTCGATCTGCTCGATCTTTTCGACACGGCGTTCGTGACGCCCGCCTTCGAAATCGGCAGCGAACCATGCTTTTACTATCTTATTGATCTCATCCTGCGGAACAAATCGCGCCGGCAAAGCCAGCACATTCGCGTCATTGTGCTGACGCGATAATTTTGCGATGTCCTCGTTCCACGCGACGGCGGCGCGAACGCCCGGCACCTTATTTGCCGCTATCGCCATGCCTGTTCCCGAACCGCACAAAAGTACGCCGCGTTCATACTCACCGCCTGCAACCGCTTCACCAACCTTTCGCGCATAATCGGGATAATCAACCGAGTCGCACGAAAAAGTGCCCATGTCGTCATAAGCAACTCCCATCTCATCAAGCGTCTTTTTCAGTTTTTCTTTGTCTTCAAAACCGGCGTGGTCGGCGGCAAGTGCGATCTTCATAATTATCAATTCTAGCCTTTTCCAGTGGACAACGAAAATCGCCTGCAAGAAGTCCAAGTGTGCACCGTTCGAATAGTAAATCTTGTTTTCGGAGCAAACTAATGAAAATTAAACATTCCTTTCTTGTTGCAGCGGTTTTCCTACTTTCCTCAACTCTTTTTGCAACTGGCGGATCAGCCGAAGAGCTTGCTACGCTCGCCGTTTCGGACAACTCGTCAACATCAAAAGCCGCTATCAGCGAACTGCGAGCGATGGGTACTGTCGGTCTTGATGCTCTTTTTGCGAAATATGCCGCCGACATCGAACGTTTCACCACGACAGGCAACGCGGACGATAATTGGAAACGCGTGGCCAACGCGCTGGACACAGTCGCGATGCAAAAAGACGACTACACGTCGCATCTCTACTGGTACACCGATCTCGACGAAGCGAAACGAGCAGCAAAAACTCAAAATAAGCCGATCCTTTCGCTGCGCTTGCTGGGAAATCTAAACGAAGAATTTTCGTGTGCAAACAGCCGGCTTTTTCGCTCCATCCTTTACTCGAATTCTGAAATTTCAAAATATCTTCGCGACAACTACATCCTGCATTGGAAGTCCGTGAGACCGGCACCGCGTATCACGATCGATTTTGGCGACGGCAGAAAGATCGAACGAACGATCACCGGTAACAGCATTCACTACATTCTCGATGCTGACGGCAACGTCATCGACGCGATTCCCGGAATGTACACTCCGGCGATGTTCCTCGATTACCTGAAAAGGGCAAACACGGCTTATCAGGCGAGTTTGAACCTGCCCGAAGCAAAACGCCAACTTGCGATGATGAAGTACCGCAAAGCAAATTTTGATCAGATAATCGCAGACCGCAAAAAGACGGTTGAAACTTCCGGCGTCGATCTAACCGAAACCAAGTCGGGCACGCTCGCAATTCTGGCCGCGCCGATGGCAGTTTCAAAAGCGATAGTCGTCGATGAGTATTCGATCTTGCGGGTGTTTGACGATTTTGCAAAATTTGAACCGTCGATAAAATTTGACGACTGGAGCAAGCTCGGGAATGTTTTTGTGCCAAATTCAAGCATCAATGCAAACAGTATTGCTCTTGTCCGCAGACAAAATAGGAATACGGGGCTTACCGAAGATGAGTTCAAGGCTCTCTTTGCCAAACTCGATAACTACGTCGCGATCGATGCGACAAGAAACGATTTCTTGTTTCACACAAAACTGTATGAGTGGCTGAACGGGCGTTTTGTTGGCGACCTCGAAACACTGAACGCCCGAGTTTACGACCAGATCTTTCAGACGCCAAACACCGATAAATGGCTTGGCCTCTATTCGAACGACGTTTACACGGCTTTGGACGGCAATGGCATCGTAAAATAGCTTTTACCGCATCGTAATAGCGTAAGCAGGCCGCCTGTCGGCCTGCTTTTTTTGGCTCAAAAAGTTTGGTTAAGTCGGATAAACGGCTTATAATTTACGATTGTCCTGATGATCGCAATAAAATCAAAAAGTTTTGCTCTATTTTTCGCGTGTTTCGTGTGTTTCACGGCGACAGCTAAAGCGCAGGATTTTTTGCCTGAACTAGTCAAGCGCATTAAACCTTCGGCGGTTGCGATCGAGACTTTTGATTCAAAAGACAACACGGTCTCGCGAGGCAGCGGTTTTTTTATCGCACCCGATCGCATCATCACCAACCGGCACGTCATAGAAAGATCGACCCGAGCTGAGATACATCTGCTCGACGGCAAGAAATTTCCTGTGCGTGGCGTACTCGCCGTCGATGGCGAAGGCGATCTCGCGTTACTGCAAGTCGATGTGCCAAAAGCTCTCGCCATTCCGCTGCCGATCGTTCGCGCAGTTCCGCAGGAGGGCGAATCGATAGTCGTCATCGGTAATCCCTACGGCCTCGAAGGCAGCGTTTCAAACGGTATCGTTTCGGCAGTTCGCGAAATTTCCGGTTACGGAAAAATAATTCAGATCACGGCATCGATCTCACCCGGCTCGTCCGGCTCACCGGTTGTAAACATGGCCGGACAGGTGATCGGCATCGCAACTTTGCAGGCTGCGGAAGGCCAAAATCTCAATTTCGCAGTACCCGCCGAACGCATTTCACAGCTTCGCATCAACGACCTGCAAACATTTTCTTCGCTCAGCGCCATCGATCAAAAAAACAAGCGCTCATCTGCCGAGCGGCTCTATTCGCAGGGCCTCGCTCAGCTCTCGCGTGACGATTACGCTCGAGCATTGCCATATTTTGAAAAGGCTGCTGAAACAGACGCGAATTACGCCGAGGCATGGTATCAGGCGGGCTATTGTTACGGTGTGCTTGGCCGTCATGCAGACGCCCTAAAGGCGTCGCGTCAGGCAGCAAAACTTCGTCCCGAATGGGCGGCTACTTTTGTAAATATCGGCGTTTCGAGTTTCGCTCTCGGCCAATATAAGGACGCTTTGGAGGCTTACAAACAAGCACTTCGCCTCGATGAGAATAATGCTGATATTGAATACTCGCTCGGCTTAACCTTGGGCAAGCTAAACCGTACGGATGAGGAGATCTACCGTTATCGCCGAACGATAGCCATCAAACCCGATCACACCAATGCCATCGAAAAATTAGGGCTTGCATTGTTCAAACAGCGGCGATATGCCGACGCCGCAACCGAATTCGATAAGTTAAAAATTTACAAGCCCGATGCCAAAACTTATAACTATCTCGCTGAGTGCTACCTTGAAACCGGCAAGTTAGATGAGAGTGTCGAAGCATTGAATAGCGCTCTCGGCTACAATCCCGATTTTGAAAAAGCCCGGTACAACCTCGGCCGTGCCTACATTAAACTCGGCAACACCGACATGGCGCAAGTGCAGTACGAGATCCTAAAAAACTCCCGCTCCGACTGGGCAGATCGGCTTTACGTCCTCATAAATCCCTGATAACAGTATGGAAATAACAGTCGCGATCACCGGTGCGTCAGGCACGATCTACGCTCAGCGGACGTTGCAGCTTCTTGCGGCCAGCGGAGTTGTCGAGACGATAAATCTTATTATCTCGGGCACGGCTGTTATTGTTGCGAAAGTCGAAACGGGAACCGATCTAAAAGAAAGTGACAAGGCGAGCATCAACGCGTGGCTAGGTCTTCCAAGTGACTCCAAACTGATACGTTTTTGGCGGCTCGACAATCTTGCGGCAAAGCCTTCGTCGGGATCGAATAAACAGGCAGGAATGATCGTCGTGCCGTGTTCGATGGGTACAATGGGAGCGATCGCTTCTGGTGCGGGAACAAATCTTATTCATCGAGCAGCTGATGTCTGCTTGAAAGAAGGCCGTAAGCTGGTGCTCGTACCGCGCGAAACTCCTTACAATGCCATCCACCTTGAAAACATGCTAAAGCTCACTCATGCCGGAGCAAGAATTCTGCCCGCAAGCCCGGGTTTCTATCACCGGCCCAAAACCATCGACGATCTTGTCGAGCATTTGTGTTTTCGCATTTTGGATCAGTTCGACATTCCGCACGACAAAAAAACGCAATGGACGGGCAACGAAGTGTCAGAACCACCTGCGTAAGCGGGCGGAACAAACAGCAAAGGAATAGCCGCGGACAATTCTTTATGACCGATACCATTGAACGTTTCTCAAATCGGGTAGAAAACTACGTCAAATATCGCCCGCACTATCCGCGTGAAATAGTCACATATTTAGAAGCATTTTGCGGCCTGACAAAAGATACTGTTATCGCCGATGTCGGCTGCGGGCCGGGAATGTCAACCAAGCTATTTCTTGAGAATGGCAATCGTGTGATCGGTGTCGAACCTAACGACGCGATGCGTGCTGCCGCGAGTGAATACCTTGCCGAGTTTCCGCGGTTTACACCGATCAAAGGAACATCTGACGCAACAACTCTACCGGACGAATCCATTGATATGGTCGTCGCGGCACAGGCATTTCACTGGTTTGATGCCGAAAAAACACGTCCGGAATTCAAACGCATCGCAAAGCCAGACGCGTGGACGGTTTTGATCTGGAACATTCGACAGGAAACGACCACACCATTTCTCATCGAGTATGAACAGTTCATCAGCGACCACTCTGTCGATTATCACGTCGTGAAACACAACAACATTACCGACAATGAGATCGGCGAATTTCTCGGGCCCGATTTCATTACGGCAAAATTCGATAACGTGCAGGAATTTGACTTTGAAGGGCTGCTTGGTCGTCTTGCGTCCTCGTCTTACATGCCGCCCGAGGGACATGAAAAATATGCGGACATGGCCCAGGAACTTCAGGTCCTATTTGCCAAACACGCCAGAAACGATAGAATTGAGATTCTATACGATACGATGTTGTACCACTCCCGACTTTGCTCCCTAGATTAATATATGTCCGTAAAAGCTCAGGAAAGACCGGAATCTCGAACCATCACCGTCGCACATTCGCCCGATTCGGACGATGCATTTATGTTCTACGGCCTCGCTACTAACAAGCTCGAGACCGATGGTTTAAAATTTGAACACACGCTCAAAGACATCCAAAAACTTAACGAAGACGCCCGCAACGGCGTTTATGACGTTACCGCAATTTCGTTTCACGCCTACGCGTATGTGGCCGATAAATATGCTTTGCTGCCGCACGGCGCAAGCATCGGCGACAAATATGGCCCGATCGTAGTTTCAAACGAGCCGCGTGATGCCAAGGACATCGGCGAGATGACGATCGCTGTTCCGGGTGAACTTACAAGCGCTTTCCTCGCTCTAAAAATTTTCAATCCAAACTTTGAATACATCGTCGTGCCTTTTGACCAGATCATCGACGTTGTGAAAAGCGGCGACGTTCACGCCGGACTGCTTATTCACGAAGGCCAGCTTTTCTATCACGAACTCGGCCTGCATAAGGTGCTCGATCTCGGCGAATGGTGGCATGAAAAAACCGGCTTGCCGCTGCCGATGGGAGGCAACGTGATCCGACGCGACCTTGGTCCCGATCTGATGAAACGAGTTTCAAAAAATCTTCACGAGAGTATCGTCTATTCGATGGAAAATCGTGAAGACGCACTCTCATACGCAATGCAGTTTGCCCGCGATATGAAACCGGAGCTTGCCGACCGCTTCGTAGCAATGTGGGTAAACGACCTCACGCTCGATTACGGCCCTCGCGGCCGCGAAGCCGTAAAGCGATTCCTCGACGAAGGCCACAAGGCTGGAATAATTCCATTCCAAGTGTTTGTCGATTTTGTGGATTAACCTGCCAAGCCTGCGAAAAAAAATGCTTCCTTTTTCGATTTTCTTCGTGTATAACGAAGCAATTGCTGCCGCAGGCAATGCAATCCGTTATGCATCATTTCGCCGCAGAAAAACTTAGCAAAAATCTGCAAGCTCAGGAAACAGGTAAAACGCTTGCAAAATGTGGTATATTGATTTCAGCGTTGGTTTTCACTGCCCCGAAAGCCTGCCGTTCAAGCTTGCCGAAATATCTGCTCCAAATGCAACGAACCGCACGAAAATCCGCTATCTGGTTGCAAATTGCCGTGTTTGTGTGCGCGATGGTGGCCGTTAATTTCGGTCAGGGTTCGCCGCCGCCGCTGTTGCAGGACATAAAGGTCGTCCAGCCAGCCGCCACACCGAATTTGGTTCTTAAAACGGGCAGCGTTAAAGCTTCGCCGGTCTCGTCGAATGTTGTCCGAACGCTTTTCCCCGCACTTCAGGACGTTTCGATCCCTGGTTATTCCGGCGTTTTGGTTGAATCACTCGACGGCAATGTCGTTATCGAAAGCAATTCGACACAAGTGTTCAATCCCGCGTCAAACGTCAAGGTGGCAACCGCTTACGCTGTTCTCAAGACTTTCGGCCCCGAGTTTCGCTTTCAGACGAACGTTTACACTGATGGAGCGATCGATCGATCGACCGGCACACTCAACGGCAACGTTTATGTTTCGGGCAAGGATCCGATGTTCGGATTTCAACATGCTGTGACATTGGCTGACGAGTTGAACAAACTCGGCATTCGCTCGGTCATGGGCGATCTTGTAGTCACGGACAATTTCGCGATGAATTACTCAGGCTCTTCGCTCGCCTCGGGTCAGGCTCTTTTTGCGACAATGGATGCGTCTAAGCGTTCGCCGGCCGCGACACGAGCTTGGCTAAACTATCTTTCGTATTCAGGAAAGTATGGCCAGGCGAATGCAGTTCCCAGCGTCACCTTTACCGGTTCAGCATATGCCCAACCGATACCGAGCAGCCTTCAGCTTCTTTTTACACACGAATCGGCTCAGATCCGCGAGATCATCAAGGCTACGCTTTGCTACTCAAATAATTTCCTCGCCGAACGCCTGGGCGAAATGCTCGGCGGCCCATACGCAGTCGCCCGCGTCGTACACCAAAACGCAAATGTTCCGCCTGTTGAATTTTCGATCCAGACATCAAGCGGACTTGGCTACAACCGCGTCACGCCAAATGCGATGATGCTGCTCCTGCGCGCGCTGCGATCGGAATTAGCTCGTTACAATATGACGTTTACCGATATCATGCCAGTAGCGGGTGTCGATAAAGGAACCTTGGAAAATCGCTTTGACGCAGATTTCTCGACGGGCAGCGTCGTCGGAAAAACCGGCACCCTCGGCCAGACTGATGCAGGAGTAAGTTCCCTTACCGGCGAAATAAATACGCGAAACGGCCGGTACCTATTCGTCGTATTTAACCAACGCGGCAGCGTCGGGAAATTCCGCTCATTTCAAAACAACTTCGTGTCGCTGGTACAAAGCCAATTCGGTGGCCCTGCGCCCATGAAATACGATGCACTGTCGCTCGAAACACGCCTCGCCGGATCACGTATCAGTTATCCGGGCGGACGAGTTCGCTGATATACACTTTATGTTACCTGTCCAAGGAAGCATTATTTGCTTCCTTTTTTCTTTTTTTGGAGCGTGAGATAATCTCCGCTTGGCCGCGCGCTGTGGCCGCCTGTCGATGACCGAACCCGAAAAACAAGAAGTCGCATCCGAAACACCGGAATCGTTAGCCGAACCTGACGCCTCCGAACAGATCGCCGAATCTGCACCTTCGCCGCCCGCGACAAAACAAAAAAGTGTTGCACGTTCTGCGGGAATCGTCTCGATCGCCGTGATGTTCTCACGCGTTTTTGGACTCGTCCGCGAGATGATCTTTGCGCGGTATTTCGGCGCGGGATTTCTCTATGACGCCTATGTCGTCGCATTTCGTATCCCGAACGTACTGCGTGACCTTTTTGCCGAGGGAGCACTTTCCGCCGCCTTTGTAAAAGTTTTTACCGACTATCAGATCAACAAAGGCGAACAGGCGGCCTGGCGTTTGGCAAGCCTCGTGCTCAATGCCCTCGCTGTCGTGATGAGCGTGATCTGCATCGTTGGCATACTACTCTCGCGGCAATTCGTAAACTTGGTTGCTGATGGTTTCTCGCCTGAAAAAGCCGCTCTCGCCACGACGCTGACGCAGATAATGTTCCCGTTTATCCTGCTTGTCGCTCTTGCTGCGGTCGCTATGGGCGTGCTGAATACAAAAGGCGTTTTCGGGGTCCCTGCATCGGCTTCGACGGTTTTTAATATCGTATCGATCCTGTTCGGCCTTGGCCTTGCCTACTATTTAAGCGGCGGCGGCTGGCTCAATTCCGGCGACAAAAATGCCGTTCCCGAAGCGTCCGCTCAATGGGCGATCATCGGAATGGCAATAGGTACTCTGATCGGCGGCGCGTTTCAATTTCTGATGCAGCTCCCGTCGCTTTTTAAGGTCGGCTTTCGATTCTCGCCGGTTCTAAGTTTCACAGACGAAGGCGTCCGCAAAGTCATCGCTCTAATGACGCCCGCGATACTCGGAACCTCTGCCGTACAGATCAACGTTCTCATAAATACTTACTTCGTCTCCGGAATCGACGGGGCTCAAGGGTGGCTGAGCTATGCCTTTCGCCTGATGCAATTCCCCATCGGCTTGTTTGGTGTGGCGGTCGGAACAGCGGCAATACCTGTGCTTTCGCGGCTCGCAAGCGAAAACAAAATGCAGGAGTTTCGTGACACTATCTCGTCGTCGATGAATCTTGTTTTTCTGATGACACTGCCTTCGGCCTGCGGTTTGATCGTCCTCGGCGAACCTATTGTCCGCCTCATATACGAACGCGGAAAATTTGACGCGACCGCGACCAGCATGACAGCGATCGCTCTCGTCGGTTATTCCATCGGTCTTACCGGTTATGCAGCTATAAAAATATTGTCACCTGCGTTTTACGCGCTGAACGATGCAAAAACGCCGATGATGATAGCCATCGCGTCGATTGCCGTTAACTTTATCGGCAGCTATTTCCTGCGCGAATGGCTATCGCATTACGGCGTAACCGAATCAACGCCAACCGGCTACGGACACGTCGGAGTCGCACTCGCAACGTCGCTCGTCGCCCTCGTAAATTTCTCCGCACTCGCTCTGCTGATGCGGCACCGCATCAAACGCCTCAATGGCCGCGACATTCTACGTTCATTCGCAAAGATCGCAGCCGCGTGTGTTCTGCTTTCGGTGGTTGCCTACGCAAGTTATCATTTCCTTTTGAACCAATTCGGGGCCGCAACCTTCGCGATAAAATTGACCGAGGTCTTGGCGCCGATAGCTCTAGGCGCAACTGCGTTCGTCGTCGCCGCCAAGCTATTGCGTGTAACAGAACTCGAGCAGGCGTTTGGGATGATCCGGCGAAAACTCGGAAGATGATAAAACCATTCAACTCAATCGAACCAAAGATACATGAAACGGCATTCATTGCCGAAGATGCCGTTGTGATCGGCGACGTCGAGATCGGCGAAGATTCGAGCGTATGGTTCGGTTCCGTCATTCGCGGCGACGTGAATTTCATTCGCATCGGAGCGCGAACAAATATTCAGGACATGACCGTTATCCACGTCAGTTCGAACACGCATTCAACCGTGCTCGAAGACGAAATAACCGTTGGCCACCGAGTCGTCCTGCACGGCTGTCACGTCGAAAGCGGCTGCCTCATTGGCATCGGAGCGATACTGATGGATGGCGTGCGCGTGGGACGAAATTCGCTGGTCGCCGCCGGTTCGCTATTAACGCCCGGCACGCAGATTCCGCCAAATTCCCTCGTTATGGGCTCACCCGCAAAGGTGAAACGCGAACTTACTCCGGACGAACTCGCCTATCTCGACAAATCCTGGCGAAACTACGTCGAACTGAAAAAGCACTATTAAAATTCCTTTGCGTCTCTGCGTCTTTGCGTCTTTGCGTTAAAATAATCGCTTATGGCAAGTACCAACCCAGCCCGTGGAATGCGCGATTTTCTCCCTGCCGACGTGCGCAAACGCGAATACGTAATCGGCATTATCAAAGAGGTCTACGAAAGCTACGGCTTCGAACCGCTCGAAACCCCTGCCGTCGAAAACATCGAAACCCTGATGGGCAAATACGGCGAAGAAGGCAATCAGCTTGTCTTCAAAATTCTCAAACGCGGCGAGAAATTAGACGAGAGTCTGGAGACAAGAGACAAGAGACAAGATTCCGGCTCCAGTCTCCTGTCTCCAGTCTCCAGTCTCGCCGACTTAGCTCTTCGCTACGATCTGACCGTTCCTCTAGCTCGAGTCGTCGCAAATCACAAAAACGACCTGCCAAAATTTTTCAAACGCTATCAGATACAACCCGTCTGGCGTGCCGACCGCCCAGCACGCGGACGCTTTCGTGAGTTTTACCAATGTGACGTCGACTGTATAGGCTCAAACTCTATGATCGTTGAAGCTGAGTTGATGTCGGCGGTCAGTGAAATATTTAAGCGACTGGGATTTAAAGATGTCACGATACGCTTGAATCACAGGCAGGTTTTGACCGACATTCTTGACACCGCAGGTGTTCCGGCAGAACTGCATTCCGACGCACTGGTTGCGATCGACAAACTCGATAAGATCGGCGCGGAAGGCGTCGCAAAAGAGCTAGATGAACGCGGCGTTTCAGGATCTGCCTCGACGATGCTGATGGAGATCTTCGCCAAGACACAAGAGATCCTGAATCAGGAAAACGATATCAATCGAACCATCGTCGCGAATCTTTTAAATATCGTCAGCAACAAAACCCTTACCGAACTTGGTCAAATTCTCAAATTTGCGGGCAAAGCTCCGATCCTGATCGACCCGAGCCTCGCCCGCGGCCTGTCGTATTACACCGGAGCGATCATGGAGGCAAATGTTCCCGACCTTGCAGGTTCGCTTGGCGGCGGCGGGCGTTATGACGGGTTGATCGGGATGTTTGGCAAGGAGCAAATTCCGGCGTGCGGTTTTTCGCTTGGGCTGGAGCGGATCTTAGTGGTAATGGAAGAACGCGGGATGTTCCCGCCCGAGATCGCCGATTCGACTCCCGCGGATGTGATGGTGACGATCTGGAACGAAGAGACCATTGCCGATTCGCTTAAGCTCGCCAACGAACTCCGCAATAGCGGCCTTCGCGTAACTCTCTATCCCGAAACCGACAAGCTCGGCAAGCAGATGAAGTACGCCGACTCGATCAAGGTGCCGTGGGTCTGTGTCCTCGGCGAATCTGAAATTGCCGACGGTAAAGTCACGCTCAAAAATATGAAAACCGGCGAGCAAACATCCCACGACCGAGTTGACATTGGCGAGGGCATAAAACAAGCAATGATCGCTTGAATCACCCAACTCTGAGATGTACCGCAAACTCGAACCCAAAATCATCACGGTCTTTCGCGAAGGTTATTCGGTTAAGCAGTTTCGCGGCGATCTGCTTGGGGGACTGATCGTCGGTGTCGTAGCGTTGCCGCTGTCAATTGCACTAGCGATCGCCTCTGGGGTTAAACCCGAGCAAGGCCTCTACACTGCCATTTTCGCCGGGTTCGTGATCGCTGTCCTTGGCGGTTCTCGTGCTCAGATCAGCGGGCCAACCGGTGCCTTTATCGTCATTGTTTACGGTATCGTTCAAAAGTACGGTTACGACGGTCTTGTAGTCGCAACCCTGATCGCCGGCGTTCTGCTGATCGTCATGGGTCTTGCCCGTATGGGCGCATTCCTAAAATTCGTCCCGTACCCGGTCGTTATTGGCTTTACGTCGGGAATTGCTCTGATCATATTTTCTTCTCAAGTCAGCGACTTTCTTGGGCTCAAACTCGAAAAGATTCCGGCCGACTTTGTCGAAAAGTGGGTAGAATACGCAAAACATGCTGCGACGGTCGATCCGTACACCGCCGCCGTTGGCGCCGCATCACTTCTGATCATCATTTTCTGGCCAAGGTTGACGCATCGCATTCCCGGCCCGCTCGTGGCGATCCTCGCTGTGACGTTCGTTGTTCAGTATTTTCACATACCAGTTGCGACGATCGAGACGCGTTTCGGTGGCGTGCCAAATTCCTTGCCCGTGCCGCATTTTCCTTCCGTTTCCTGGCAGATGGTCCAGGATATGTTCTCGCCGGCAATAACGATCGCGATACTCGCCGGACTCGAATCGCTCCTCGCCGCCGTCGTCGCAGACGGCATGATGGGAACACGGCACCGCTCGAATATGGAACTGATCGCGCAAGGTGCGGGCAATATCGTTTCCGTTATGTTCGGCGGCATTCCCGCGACCGGCGCCATCGCACGCACCGCAACGAACATAAAGAGCGGCGGCCGAACGCCGATCTCGGCGGTCATACATTGCGTATTTCTCCTATTAGTGCTCCTCTTTGTGGGCAAATGGGCAGCGATGATCCCAATGGCTACGCTTGCAGCCGTTCTGATCGTAGTGGCCTACAATATGAGCGAATGGCGCGAGTTCGTGCATCTGCTAAAGAGCCCCCGCGGCGACGTTGCTGTACTTCTTGCAACGTTCCTGCTTACGATCTTCATCGAGTTGACCGTCGCGATACAGGTCGGAGTATTGCTGGCGGCCTTCATGTTCCTGCAAAAGATGTCGGCTGAGACACAGGTCAGCGTCATAACGGACAACCTTAAGGACGATGAGGAATTTCAGGCACGCGATATGACGGGCATTGAGATTCCTGAGGGCGTCGAGGTATTTGAAATCTATGGCTCGCTGTTCTTTGGCGCGGTGCGGCAGTTCAAAGAATCGATCCGAGTCGTAGCGAAAAAGCCAAAGGTGCTCATACTCCGAATGCGGCAGGTCCCGACGATCGACGCCAGCGGTGTTCATGTTCTCGAGGAACTCGCAGCCGAAGCCGGGGAGAACGGTCAGATGCTTGTCTTCTCTGCAGTTTCTAGAAGCGTCTACCGCGTAATGCGGAAAAGTGGTTTTGTCGACAAGGTTGGCCGTAAGCACTTTGCGGGCGACATTTTTACAGCACTTGAGGTAGCTAGATCACACCTCGATCCCATCGATCTTGAGAGAACGAAATGAAGAACATAATCGAGAACTATCATTCCGACGCGATCCAATCTTTTCGCAACTATAAAAAAATGGCTGAGCGTGCGATGGAGCAGATCTCTGATGAAGAGTTTTTCGCGCTTATCGACGCCGAGGCAAATTCCATCGCTGTCATCGTGAAACACATCGCCGGCAATCTACATTCACGCTGGCGCGACTTTTTGACGACAGACGGCGAAAAGCCCGACCGTCATCGCGATACGGAATTCGAGATGATGGCGGACACACGTGAATCGCTGATGAACTTCTGGGAAACTGGCTGGCAGACGCTGTTTGAGAATGTCGAACCTCTCACGCCCGACGATTTCGCACGAACAGTTACGATCCGCGGCGAGCCGCACACCATTGCCGAGGCTATCAATCGGCAGATGACTCACTACGCATATCACATCGGTCAGATCGTCCTGCTTGCAAAGCATTTCAAATCCACCACGTGGAAAACCCTGAGTGTGCCCAAAAATCAGTCGGCTCAATTCAACCAGTTTCTCGCCGAGAAACAAGCTGCCGGTGAAACAAAAACCAATCGACTCGAAGCTCCGTTCGAGTTCAGCGAAAGCAAATAGCGATAACGTTCGTCATATTGCATATATAAAATCTCGTCGGATATGTGCAATTTCGTGCTATCATTACCTGTTCGCTGGTTTGTTCTAATCCGGCTGGTTATTTGACAATCGGCTCGGTTTAGACAAGAAAGAAAAAAGTTGTGGGACAGTGGGACAGCAGTGCTTAACTATCTTTTTATCAATGAGTTAGGCTGTCCCACAGCGTTTGGGACAGTTTGGGACAAAAAAACGCTGGGACAGTAGGACAGCAACGCATAACTACCAAATAGATCAATAGTTTAGACTGTCCCAAGCCGTTTGGGACAGGTGGGACACTTTCTGATAACGGGACAGGTATATTTATCTGTGTTAATCTGTATTTCACGTCTTTATGAAGTCCATTTCCATCCTTGGCTCGACCGGCTCGATCGGCTGCAACACCCTGAAAGTTATCGAACATCTCGGGGACATACGTGTCGTGGCGATGGCCGCCGGTCGTAATATGGCGAAATTCGCCGGCCAGATCGCTGAATTTCAGCCGGAGATCGTGTCTTGTGACGATCAGGAATGTGCCGAGATTTTGGAACGCGAGCTTCATGCCCTCAGCGTAAAAGCGCCTAGGATCGCACTAAATTCGGAGGGTCTCGTGCAGGTCGCCACGCATCCCGAAGCTGAGATCGTCGTTTCGGCAACGGTCGGAGCAGTCGGTTTTGTGCCAACCTTACGAGCCATCGAGGCCGGAAAGCGCGTCGCCCTTGCTAACAAGGAAACGCTGGTCATGGCAGGCGAACTGATGACAAAGGCCGCCGAAAGATCCGGTGCGGAGATTTTACCAATCGATAGCGAGCACAATGCGATACATCAGTGCCTGCGGGGTGAAAAACGTAACGAGGTTAAACGTCTGATCTTGACTGCCTCGGGCGGCCCGTTTCGCGAATCGACAAAAGCTGAGATCGAGAGAGCCACCCGCGAGGAAGCATTAAATCACCCAAATTGGGACATGGGTGACAAGATCACTATCGATTCGGCGACGTTGATGAATAAGGGCCTCGAAGTGATCGAGGCAAAGTGGCTGTTCGACTTTGACGCTGACCAAATTTCGGTTGTCGTTCACCCGCAATCGGTCGTTCATTCGATGGTAGAAATGGTTGACGGCTCGATAATCGCTCAGATGGGCGTTACTGACATGAAACACGCCATCCAATACGCTCTTACCTATCCCGAACGCCGCGAAAATTGCCTGCCGCCGCTCGATATTGCCGGCCTCAGTCGCCTCGATTTTGACGAGCCCGACATAGATCGCTTCCCTTGTCTCGGCTTGGCATATGATGCTTTAAGAGCGGGCGGCACAGTTGCTACAGTCCTGAACGCGGCAAATGAAATGGCAGTTCAGGCATTTTTGGACGGACGGATTCGGCTTTCTGAGATAGCCGCGATCAATGCGCGCGTAATGCAGTCACATGAAAACAAACCGGCGACTGATCTCGAAACGATCCTGAGAGCAGACAACGAAGCTCGCGCCGCTGCTGATAAGTTACTATCGGAGCACATCACATCAGCAGCGATTACGAATTAGATTGACTGGATTTTACAGCGGTTTTACACTTTTTATTTACAACTTTGATCTGAGCGCCAGAATCAAAGCCAACTTATATGGAAGGCATTCTTAACACAGCATTTTATTACGTTTTGATACCTTTGATCGTGCTCGGAATTGCGGTCAATATTCACGAATTCGGCCATTTCATCATCGCCAAGATCTTCGGCATGCGCGTGGAAGCGTATTCCTTCTTTGGACTCGGCCCTCGCATTTGGGGATTTCGTCGCGGCCATACCGATTATCGGATTTCCGCGATACCGCTCGGGGCATATGTAAAACTTTATGGCGACGAGTCGAACGCAGGGCTTGAGGGTCAGGACAACGAGGCCGAGCCCGTTCCCGAATCAGAGTTGTACGAGCTTCGCCCCCGTTGGCAAAAGCTGCTTGTCATGCTTGGCGGGCCGTTCATGAATCTGGTGTTGGCCTTTTCAATTCCGCTTGGCGGAGCGTTGGTCCAGGGAATTCCGTCAATGCCCGCCCCGATCATCGGAAAAATAAAAGCTGAAGGACCGGCAGCTCTTGCCGGCGTCCAGGCCGGCGACCGCATAATTGCTTTCAACGGAATTGAAAACCCGACCTGGCGAAACATAGAGGTCGAATCCAGTGTCAATCCGGAACGAACATTGCCGCTTATGATCGAGCGTAACGGGCAGCGGATCTCGTTGCAGGTCACGCCTCGCCGAGAAAAGCTCTTTGCCGGAACTTACGTCGGTACTCTCGATGCAGAGCCTGATATGGGAGCCCAGCCGGTCATTGTTGGCGAAGTGTCTGAAAACACACCGGCAAAAGAAGCCGGGTTGCAATCTGGCGATCGCCTCGTTGCGATCAACGGCGAGTCGATCAGGGACGCTGCCCAGACCAGGGAGTTGGTAGACAAATACAAGCCCTCTCCTCTAAATATTTCATTTGAGCGAGAAAACCGGCTAATGAACGTGACGGCTACAGTCCGGAAACTTGACGACGGAACCGAACGGCTCGGTATTGCATTTAAGAGAGCGGAAATGCCTCTCGAGCCTGCAACGTTTTCGTCCGCAGTGGGCTACGCATTCACCAGCAATCTTGAAACGATCAAAACTACCGGGTCTGTTCTTGGACAGGTATTTTCAGGTCGCAGATCTGTCAAGGATTCAGGTATTGGTGGTCCCATTGGTATATTCCAGCAATCGGCTGAGGCAACTAGGTTGATGGGGCTTGAAGGATTTTTTATCATACTCGCCGGCATCAGTCTGAGCCTCGGATTGTTTAATCTGTTGCCGATACCGATGCTCGACGGCGGGCAGATAATGGTGCTCGGCATCGAAAAAGTCCTGTCATGGTTTGGCAAGACTCTCTCGATGGTTGCGAAAGAGCGAATTCAACTAACCGGCCTCGCAATTGTCTTGTTACTGATGGTAACGGTAATATTTTTTGACGTATCGCGACTTGTCAGCAAATAGAAATTTCCGCTTTTCGATTCTATGTCTCGTAAAACTCGTGCAGTTAAGGTAAGAGATATCCAGATTGGCGGCGGTGCGCCGGTTGTCGTCCAATCGATGACGAAAACGGACACGACCGATGTTGACGGCACTCTAAAGCAGATCGACGAAATGGTCGAAGCCGGCTGCGAGATCGTTCGCATCGCCGTGCCGGACGATGATGCGGCGGCGGCGATGTATAAGATCCGCAAACGCACCGACGTACCGATCGTTGCCGATATTCATTTTCATTACAAGCTTGCGTTAAAAGCTCTCGATGCAGGAATAGATAAATTAAGAATTAATCCCGGCAACATCGGTCACATCGACCGCGTTCGCGAAGTCGTCCGCGCCGCCGAGGCTCAAAAAGTTCCGATCCGCATCGGCGTAAATGGCGGTTCGCTGGAAAAAGACCTGCTGAAAAAATACGGCACCGCTACCCCCGAAGCCATGGTCGAGAGCGGCATGCGGCACATACGCATTCTCGAGGACCTCGGCTTTGGCGACATTATTATTTCGCTCAAGGCATCTGACGTAAATCGCATGGTCGCGGCCTATCGTCTGATGGCCGCACAGGTCGATTATCCGCTGCATCTCGGCGTAACTGAGGCAGGAACGCCCTTTGGCGGAACGATCAAATCTGCGATAGGCTTGGGGATGCTCCTTCACGAAGGCATAGGCGATACGATCAGAGTTTCATTAGCAGCCGAACCTCACGAGGAAGTTCGCGTCGGATGGGAAATTCTCAAATCTCTCGAATTGCGCAAACGCGGAGTAACGGTTGTCGCCTGTCCGACTTGCGGTCGGCTCGATATCGATAATTTTGTCGAGATCGTTACGGAGGTCGAACGCCGTTTAGCCCACGTCGAGGAGCCTTTGCATCTTTCGATAATGGGCTGCGCCGTCAACGGCCCCGGCGAAGCTCACGACAGTCAGCTTGGCATAACATTCGGACGCAACGTCGGGATGATCTTCAAAGACGGCATCCCGATGCGTCGTGTCGGCGGCGAAGACATCGTCGAAGAGTTTGTAAAAGAAGTTGAACTGTTACGCAAAGAAGGCTCGGCAGCTAAATCACTCGCCGAAGAAAAGCCACTCGTCCAAATTACTTAGCCACAGAGTTCACAGAGCACACAGAGAATATTTTCTCAGTGATCTCGGTGTTCTCTGTGACTTGAATCTTACGGAAATAATATCGTAAACGGCCAGGCTGGAATATTTCTTACGACTCCAAACAAAAGCAGGACAACCATAAACACCCATAGGAATGCAGGCCGAGTCGCCCACATAGGCAAGCCCTTTCCACGAATAGCGGTTAAGATTAGCGAAATAAAAACATAACTAAAGATCACCAGCCACACCGGGATCAACGCATTAAAATCCAGCGCGGTCAGAACATCACCGTGAAATAGTGCGTGAAATCCGCGCGTCAGTCCGCAGCCCGGACACGCAAAACCCGTAAGAGTGTAAAGAGGACAAACAGGAAGGAAGTGTGCTCGTGACGGGTCAAAATAAGCAACGACACCCACGCCGCCCAGCATGGCCGTGAGACCAACCGCAGCGAAGAATCGCTCTATGTTGGGCTGAGTGCTCTGATAATTGTTCTTTTGGGACAATTCCACTTTTCTCAACTTATCCCAAAAAGGGGCACCATTACAATAGAGTGTTTTCTTAACGACCTAAATACGGATACTTTTCTTTCATGCTGGTTAGCAATTGATAAATTGAATTCCCTCGGATCGGGTCATATGCCACCTCCTTGGGATTATTTATCAAAAAAACCAATCTTCCAACATTTCGTAGTAAGCTTGGAGACACATCTGACGGTTGTGAGTCGATCAGTCCCTCGATATCCCGCCCCAAGGCCTGCATGTCATCTTCAACTCGACAGCATATATGTTCAATGTTGCCGATTTTTAAGCCTACCTCAAAGAGCCAGGCATTCCTTTGATTGGCAGACAATTTACCGCGGATCATCGCCACGATGGTTCCCACTGTTTGATCCAAACTCGCTGAAGATTGAAGGCATTGATTAATAAATCGAGAGACATCGCTATATCCAGCAGGAAATTCGTTTTCAAGATTATCTGTCGAGTAGTAAGAAAAATTCAATGATCCATAACCAAGCGAGTAGCCAATTTCAAGCCAGTTCCATTGCCGCGCAAGAAAATTGTAAATTATTGTACCGTTTACGCGAACAGACTTCCCGCTGATTTGAGTTGGGGCAAAGGTTGAGTTTAGCGCGGCCGCGACAGCCGCCGCTCGTAGGAAAGGATGTCCTTTACCAGCTCGTGCAGTAGCCACATTGCCGGTTTCATCAATAACCACGCTTACGTCGACCTGACCATAAGCATTTACGGCCAAAGCCGTTTTTGGAAACTCCGGTCTTACAAGATCAATCGCTTTTCCGTTTATGACTCCAAGCGAAATTGTCCGAATCGTTTTTCGTTTAACTTTTATTACTGAAGGCTTTAAGCGTTTTGTATTTTTTGCCTCGACGTTTGGCCTAGCCTGTCCAAAAACTATGCCAGTAAACAACCCCAAAATACATATCAGATTGATTGAAAACAACTTCACTTGCTTCTTAGACACCGATAAACATCACATTGTTCCAGATCAACTCGCCATCGACATAAATAACGCATCGGCAGCGATCTTCTTGTTAATGTTTACGGCGAGGTTTTCGCGCATCGTGTCTATCGCTACGAGCCATTCCTGCAAATCGGCCGAACGCGCGTTTTCGGCAAATGGAGCGAGTTTGTCTGACAGATCAGTGTTTATGATTCTCGTTCGGTCGCTACCGACGCTCAGTGTCCATACATCATGGATGAGCGACTGCAGTATATCTAGGTTCTCTTCAAACTGATCCTTGTTTTTTGCATCGTTAAGTTCCTCGGCGATGCGGAGCATCGCCGCACGGTCGCTGGTGTCGACTGCATTTGCAATAACGGCGAGCATTCTCTCACGCGCAGCGCGGAACTTTCCGACGTTTATCGAAACTGCCCTGCCGATACTTCCGCGCGAAAGCCTTGCGGCTAATCTGGCTTCGTCATGCGAAAATGCTCTCTCGTCGATCAGAAACCGCTCGACATCGTCTATCGGGATTGGAGCAAATCGCAATGTCTGACACCGTGAGCGAATTGTAGGAAGCAAAGAATCAGGCCTTGAAGTAACTAAAAAAATATACGTTGTCGACGGCGGTTCTTCGAGCGTCTTTAGCAGAGCGTTTGACGATTCGTCATTCATTTTGTCGGCATCGTCGATGATAAAAAAACGCGCCTTTGCCTCGTAAGGCAAAAAATGTGCGTGTCTTTCGAGGTCGCGGATCGCATCGACAAGTATCGTTCGCTTATACGTCACAACCTTGCCGACATCGCCATGCCCGCCGAAAAATACTTTCTTGAAGTCGTCCTTGTTCTTCTCAGTGGGTTCGTCCGGAATAACGAATGTGTCGATACGGGTACACACGGAGCAAACTCCGCAGCCCTCACCATTGGTTGGTTTGACGCAGATAAAAGCACGAATCAGTTCGAGCGCAAACTGCTGTTTCCCTACGCCTTCGTCACCCGCAAAAAGCAAAGCGTTTGGCACACGATCATTTGCCATCAAATGCTTCAGCGTGCGCTTGGTGTTATCGTTGCCGACAAGCCTATCGAACATAAAAAAGAGATGCGAAAACCTATCTCACGCAGTTCACCGTGCACCTGCCGGAAGATGCTCGTTCAGATACCGCGTCAAAAGCGAAAACAGATGGATCGTCGTACCCTCACCTTCAAAGATGCCATGCGTGCGGTTCGGGTAAGCCATCATCTGGAAAGGTTTGTTAAGCTCGATCAGTTTGTTGATCAAAACCTCCGTGCCCTGATAATGAACGTTGTCATCGCCTGTGCCGTGAACGATCAGCAGATCGCCTTTCAAACCGGCCGCAAATGTGATCGGCGAGCTTTGCTTGTAATCTTCACCATTGTTATCCGACGGCATGCCCATATATCGCTCGGTGTAAATGGTGTCGTAAAAACGCTGATCGGGCACTGGTGCGACCGCCATGCCGACCTTGTAAATATCGGGATAGCGAAACATTGCGTTAAGCGTCGAAACACCGCCGCCGCTCCATCCCCAAATGCCAATTCGCGAAGGATCAATGAACGAGTTCTTGGCGATCAGTGCCTTCACTGCTCCGGCCTGATCGGCGGAATTAACACGGCCATTCTTTCGATAGATCGCTTTTCGCCATGCACGTCCGCGCGGAGCAGGTGTGCCGCGATTATCGACGCTGACGACGATGTAGCCCTGCTGCGTCAGCATCAGGTGCCAGGCGTAATTAGAACCGTCAAAACTGTCGGTGACCGTCTGAGCGGCAGGTTCGCCGTAAACATAAAACAATACGGGATATTTTTTGCTCGGGTCGAAGCCCGGCGGTTTCATCATCCATCCATCAAGCGTCACGCCGTCGCCTATATCGACGTGGAAAAACTCCGATGGTCCTTTTTTCAACTTGTCGAGCTTCGCCTGTAATTCCGCATTGTCCTCGACAACACGCACGACCGATCTCGTAGCTATGTTCACGAATTCAAATTTTTGTGGACTGTTGAAAGTCGAATAATTGTGTGCTGCCCAGCGGCTGTTTGGCGAGATGTTGTAATTGTGCCAGCCCGGCTGCGTATCGGGTGTGATCCGCTCGAGCGTGCCTGTTCCGTCGAGCTTTTGGCGAAATAGATACCGTTGCGTTGCGTTTGTCGGCGAAGCAATAAAATAAAGCCAGCCGCCTGCTTCATCCACCGACGAGATATTCTCGACATCATAATCGCCCGGCGTTATCAATTTGATATCCGAGCCATCGCGGGCAACAGAATAAACATGCTGCCAGCCGTCGCGCTCGCTCATCCACAAGAAGCGTTTTCCATCGTTTATCCAACGCATACGTGGCATAGTCAGTTCGATCCATGCGTCGTCCTTCTCCGTAAGTATCGTTTTTGCCGCGCCCGTTTTTGCATCGGCGACCATGATCTGATCGGTGTTTTGCAGACGGTTCATATGCTGCAGGATGACTTCGTTCGAGTTGTTCATCCACTCAACCATAACGATGTAATTCTGTCGCGGATCGCCGGGCGTATTGATCCACGTCGTATTCCCACCCGCGGAACTGACAACTCCTGCCCGCACCGCAGCGTTAGTTGTTCCGGCTTTTGGGTAAGGAAAATAGTTCAGGATGGGATAAAAATCTTTCGAGTCAGTGTAATTGACCAAAAGATATTCCCTCGATCCTTCGGTATTGAATTGCCAGTATGCGATCGACTTGCCGTCAGGGCTCCATCGCCAGCAATCGCGCAGATTAAATTCTTCTTCGTTAACCCAATCTGACGTTCCATTGATGAGGTTCTTCCCGCCGTCCGTCGTGATCGGCGTTATCTTGCCGTCCGCAATGTTCTCAACATAGATATTATTTTCGCGAACATAGCCGACACGGGTTCCGTCAGGCGAAAATTTTGCAAACATCAGTGTCGAAGGTTTTGCATCACCGCCCAGTTTTCTTAAGTTTCCGTTCACGAGATCCAACACCCAATAATCACCGCGCGTGTTAAGCCGCCAGACCTTCTGCGAATTCGTGTAGATAAGCATCTTCGTGTTGTCTGCCGACCATTCGTAGCCGTTGAGACGCAAAGGCTTTGTGTCGCCTTTCGGGATCATTTTATCCGCCGCTACGAGAACGCTTCGTGCGTTTGTTGCCGCATCATAGCTCACAATGTCCATGCCGCCAGCAATCGTGGGCGAGGCCTCGACACGGGAATATCCGTCGCCGGTTTTCAGCCATCGAAAGCCGCCGACGCCCTTTCCATCCAGATAATCGCTGGAAAAGATCTTCTCCAGCGTGAGCATCGAATCATCCTGTGCCGGAACGAAAGCGACAAGGCTGAACAAAACCAGCCAAAACAAAGCAATTCTCTTATGATGGAACATTTGTTATCTCCTATTCTTCCAAAAACTGTTTTATGATCTCTAAGACTTTTGCGTGAATGTCCTGAGCGGAACCCATCGCATCGATGATACGAAATCTTTGCGGCTCGAGTTTCGCAATGCCCAAATAAGCGTCGCGGACACGAGTGTAAAACTCGCCCGTCTCCTCGTCCATTCTATTTTTCTTTGTATGATCCTCGTCACGCGTCGTCATACGACGCAGCGCTTCTTCGACGGTAATATCGAAGAATAAAGTCAGGTCAGGTTTCAGCCCGCCTGTCGCAAGTTCGATGACCTGCAAAACTTTGCCTTCTGGAAAACCACGCCCCGCTCCTTGATACGCAAATGTCGCATCAGCATAACGATCCGAGATTACGATCTTGCCCGCGGCCAACGCAGGCTTGATCAGGTGCTCAACGTGTTGCGCCCGGTCGGCAGCAAACGAAAGCAGCTCAGCCATCGGCGCGACTGTTTCTGTTGTCTCAAGAAAAGCTTCGCGCAAAGCGCGGCCAAGCGGCGTACCGCCCGGCTCGCAAGTCGTAATGACCTCTACTCCTGCCTTAGACATTTCATCGGCAAGAATGCGGATCTGCGTCGACTTGCCGCTGCCGTCAATCCCCTCGAACGTGATAAATTTTCCTTTCAAGAGTGCAATTCGGAAGGTGCTTTCCGCTCCTGTGAGATCGAAGAAATGGCGTGTTTAAAAATGAGCACGTCCGGCCCGCCTACGTCGAGCAGTACCGAAAACTTGTCAAAACTTTTTATCCTACCGGCGAGAGTCGAGCCTTGAAGAAGATGAATAACAACCGTGATGCGTTCGCGTCGTGCGGAATTTAAGAATGCATCCTGAATATTCTGAGCGGCCTGCTTTTCCATAACGATTCCTCAATTTCAAATGGTCAACAAAACAATGGGATTTGGTCCCTGCAAAAACGGGCAATGGATCGTAAACGTAAGTATATCAGATTTCAGACTAACGGCGATAGCTGTGATTTTACCGCTCAACAACACATTGCATAAGCTCATCTCGCACTTCAGCTTGGCCGCCGAAACCATTGAGCCATATAGAGTTAGCCTCACCTCGAAACCACGTTAACTGTCGCTTTGCATAGTTCCTAACGTCCTGTTTTGAACGCTCGATCGCCGATTCCAGCTCTCGTTCGCCGCGAAGGTATTCGCAAACGCGCCGATAACTGTGCGCCCCCAAAGCATTCGTATTATCTCTAACGCCAGCCGCTCGTAATTGTTTCACCTCATCCACCAGGCCCGCTTCAAAATGCTCTTCCGTCCGCGCGTTTATCTTCGCGTAGAGTTCATCACGCGGCGGATTGAGGACGAATAATTTTATGCGATCGGCAAACTCCGGCGCGGCGATGCGATTCGGCTGCTGCTCAGACAATCGTTCGCCTGTTTGAAAATAAACCTCAAGCGCGCGAATGACGCGGACATAATCGCGCGGCGGCAAACTTGATGCGGCATCGGGATCAACACGCGTGAGCATTTGATGAAGATGCCCGGCTCCGTATCGAGCTTGTATCGCACGCAAACGCTCGCGCAAACTTTCGTCAGTCTTTGGACTTTCAAACAACGGCTGTCGCAGCGTCCGTAAATAGAATCCTGTTCCGCCAACCAAAATTGGAACCTTACCGCGCGATTCGATCTCAACGATCTTTTCCGCCGCATCACGCGCCCAATCCATCGCCGTGTAATTCACATTCGGATCGACACAGTCGATCAAATGATGCGGCGCGCCGCGCATCTCTTCTTCCGTTGGCTTCGCTGTCGCGATTCTAATGCCCTTGTATATCTGCACGGAGTCGCAGTTAATCACCTCGCCGCCAACGCGCAGCGCAAGCTCGACGCCAAGCGCCGTCTTGCCCGAACACGTCGGGCCCATGATTGCGCAGATCGGATTTTTCATCTGGCTCGATCCCAACTAAAATTAGCTGGTAGCTTTTTAGATTATCAATCAATCGAGTCGAGTCAAAAAATGAACAAGTTCGCGAGTTTTATTCTCTTAGCCGCATTTCAGCTAAACATCGCTGCGCAAGTTCCAACAAACTACATTCAATACGTCAACCCTTTGATCGGCACGCAGAAAATGGGACACACTTATCCCGGAGCGACCGTGCCTTTCGGTTCGGTACAGCTTTCGCCCGACACGGACGAACAGCCGCACAACATCGGCGGCAAATACAACAAAGACGCCTATAAATACTGTGCGGGCTATCAATATGACGACCGCGAGATCGTCGGTTTTTCGCACACACATTTCAGCGGAACCGGACACTCAGATCTTGGCGATTTTTTGATAATGCCGACTGTGGGCGAGCTGCAATTAACGCCCGGCGACAAAGGCGATCCAAAAAGCGGCTTTCGTTCTGCGTTCTCGCACGCCAACGAAACGGCTGAACCCGATTATTACAAGGTACTACTCGACGACGACAATATTTTGGCCGAGATGACCACTACGACTCGCGTCGGCTTCCACCAATACACATTCCCTAAATCAGATAACGCTCATATCATCCTCGATCTGATGCACGGGATCTACGATTACGCCGACAAAAATGTATGGACATTTGTTCGGGTTGAAAATGATCACACCGTTGTAGGCTACCGGCAAACCAACGGTTGGGCACGAACGCGAACGGTTTATTTCGCAATGGAGTTTTCCAAGCCTTTCACATCTTACGGCTTTAAGAGTTTTGCAAAGGAAGACTACAAAGGTTTCTGGCGAAAATTTGACCAGACAAAAAACTTTCCCGAAATGGCCGGCAAAC
This sequence comes from Pyrinomonadaceae bacterium, assembly GCA_044230475.1. Classification (GTDB taxonomy): domain Bacteria; phylum Acidobacteriota; class Blastocatellia; order Pyrinomonadales; family Pyrinomonadaceae; genus OLB17. The sequence goes on from JBGARA010000014.1 coordinate 41,491, forward strand.
AGATAAGAGCACATTTCGATTTCAAAACAGACACTAACGAAGAAATAAAGATCAAATTTGCCCTATCACCGGTTTCTACCGCCAGTGCTTTGAGAAATCTTGAATTCGAAATTTCGCATTGGGATTTTGAACGTGCCAGACGTCAAGGCCAAACCGCATGGAACCTCGAACTCGGTAAGATCGCCGTAACGACCATCGACAAAGGCGACATGACTAACTTCTACACGGCCATGTATCACGCTTTCCTTTCACCGACTGTTTATATGGACACTGACGGCGCATACAAAGGACTCGATCAGAATGTTCACATAGCATACTATAATGCCGGCGAGCTCACTGATCGTGGCGGGGCATCGAGAACTTTCACGAACTACACAACGTTCTCGCTCTGGGACACATACCGCGCACTCCATCCGTTTTTCAATATCATACAGCCGACGCGTAACCGCGACATGGCGCGATCGATGATGGCTCATTACGATCAAAGTGTTCATCACATGCTGCCCATCTGGTCGCATTACGCGAATGAGAATTGGTGCATGATCGGTTATCACAGCGTTTCGGTTATCGCAGATGCGATCGTGACGGGAAACCTGATTGGCCCTGAGGCTATGAGAGCGCTCGAAGCATCTGTTCAAACCGCCAAAACGAAATACTACGACGGCCTCGAATACTACATGAGCCTCGGCTACGTGCCCGAGGATAAAAGCTCTTCGTCGGTGTCAAAAACGCTCGAGTACGCCTATGACGATTGGGCGATCGCACAGGCCGCGAAAAAACTAAAGCGATATAACATCTTCAACGAATTTATCAAGCGTTCTGAAAATTGGAAGAACGTTTACGACCCGTCGGTCGGTTTCATGCGGCCTAAGATGAGCGACGGCACTTGGAGCAAAGAATTTGATCCGCTGAAAACCGAGGGCCAAGGATTTATCGAGGGCAACGCATGGAACTACAGCCTCTACGTGCCGCACAGCCCCGACAAAATGATAAACATGATGGGCGGCAAACGAAACTTTACGCAGCGTCTTGATCAGCTTTTCACAATGCACCTGCCTGACTCGTTCTTTGCCGAGACCGAAGACATCACCCGCGAGGGCATCATCGGCGGCTATATCCACGGCAACGAACCGTCGCATCACGTCGCATATCTGTATGACTGGACCAGCGAGTCATGGAAAACGCAGGAGCGCGTTCGCATGATACTCAGGCATCAGTATCATCCCACGCCGGACGGACTCGGCGGCAATGACGACTGCGGACAGATGTCGGCGTGGTATCTGTTTTCGGCTTTGGGTTTTTATCCTGTGGCTCCAGCCTCAGGTCAATATATGCTCGGCAGCCCTCTGATCAAAACCGCAGCGCTTCATCTCGAAAATGGTAAAACGCTCACCATCGAAGCCAAAGATCAAACCGATACAAATGTCTATGTAAAAAAAGTAACGGTCAACGGCCACGACCTTAACCGCGACTTTCTAACCTACGACGACATCGCGAACGGCGGTGAAATCATTTTCTATATGACAGACAAACCAGGCGGCTAATAGGCATCATCGTCCTGACAATTATATTGAATCTCTTACGTTATGTTCTTGTCTCAAGACACCGGCATGAACATGCGGGACCTGGACAGAGCTGTCATGAACGTAAATGCAGTTTCGCCCGTTTCGTTTTGCGTTATAGAGAGCCTTGTCGGCGATCTCGATCAGGTCAGCTTCGGAGTTTTCAAGCGTTGCAAAAATCGTTGCGATGCCGACGCTGACGGTCAATATTTCGCTGGTTGCCGATAGGCTGTGTGATATTTGCAGATCTTTTAGATTATCGACGGCTTGCTGTGCGATGTTCATCGCTCCTTCTGCATCGGTTCCGCCGAGAACGATCGCAAACTCTTCCCCGCCAAATCTTGCAACAAGGTCGGTCGGACGTTTGATCGCTTCCGCAAAAGCCTCCGCCACCTTTTTCAAACAATCGTCACCTGCCAGATGACCGTAGGTGTCGTTATAAAGTTTGAAATGATCGATATCGAGCATGACCAGCGAGATCTCGGTCTTGAATCGAACTGCCCGGTGCCATTCGTCCGCCAAAAAGCTCTCAAATTTTCGTCGGTTCCCGATCTTTGTGAGGCCGTCGGCATGTGCGAGATTTTGCAGCGTCTCATTTGCTGCAGCCAATTCTGCGGTACGCTCATTTACAAGTTTGGTGAGCCGTCTTTCGCGTGCCTTCATTTGATGAACGCTTATCTTCCACGCCGCAAGAAAACCCAGCACGACTAAAAGAGCAACGATTATATAGAATGCCGTTGTTTGATAAAAATATGGCTTAAGCTCGAGCTTTACTGTCGAGCTTTTCTCACCCCACAGACCATCGCTGTTCGCGGCCATAACTCGAAACGTATAGTTTCCCGGCGGCAGGTATGAGTAATTCGCCGTCCGGCGCGTTCCGGCGTCAACCCAATCTTCGTCGTGTCCTTCGAGCTTGTACTTGAATTTGACTTGATCGGCTTTGATAAGGCTGATGCCTGTGTAACGGATCTCAAGGTCGTTCTGCCCTGGCTCGATCGCTACGCCGTTACGAAAATCAACCGGCTTTCGCTCGACCAAAATATCTTCGATGACGACCGACGGCAGTTGAAGATTTGGCTTTTCTGCCAACGGGTCCAGAACAACGACGCCGTCCTGCGTCGGAAACCAGAACTTGCCGGTCTTGTCCCTAAGGCTCGCCGGCTGACGTCCGCCGTTGCATTCGATCGAGAGCATTCCGTCTTCTTTCCCGTAACCGATGCTGTGAAATTTCTCGATCCTGCCGTCTGCAAGATCGTTTAGCTCCTGCCGTTTTACACGATAGATGCCGTGATTAGAACTGATCCAGAAATAACCAGCCGAGTCTTCTTCGATCGCAAACACACCGCTGCTGTAGAGGCCGTTCCGTTCTTTCAGATTTACGAACTGCCCGTTTTTGTAACGGCTCATGCCTTCGTCGTATGTTCCGATCCACAAAGTTCCATCCGCGTCTTCATAGATCGTGCGGACATAATTTCCGGCGAGTCCTTCTTTTGTCGTGTAGTTGATAAATCGTCCGTTTTCAAATTTAGTGAGTCCGCCAAATCCGCCAAACCACAGGCCGCCTTTCGAGTCGGTGAAGATGCAGGTCATGAAATCGTTTGGCAACCCGTCCGCGACACGAAACCGCTCGACAACCTTGTAGTCCCTAAAACGGATAAGTCCGGCACTTGTCGCCGCCCAAACATCTCCGTCTTTGTCAGCATTGATCGCCGACACATGCGGCCCCTCGAATATTCTGCGAGCCGTCCCCTCCTGTATCAGGTAAATGCCTCCGTCCACGCCGACCCACATTACGCCATGCGGATCTTGCCACAAAGCCTGAACCGACATGACGCCATCGCGCCACATGCCCGCATCCGCTGCATCCTCGATCGATGGTGTTATATGCAGAGGTTGAAACTTTCCATCACGATAGATGCTGATTCCTTTTGACGAACCGATCCAGATATTGTCGTCGCGATCGCGTAGGAGCGGATATATCTCGCTGTGATCCAGCCCGTCGGCAGTGCTATAGGTACGCATGACTTCTTTGCGGCGGCGGCTTAACCCTTTATCGGTCGCCAGCCACACCGTTCCCTCGCGGTCACGAAATACACTTTGAATATGCCGGTTTGTAAACCCGTCGTTCTTGCCCCAGATCGCGACCGAGTCACCCGTCAACTGAATTAGCCCGACTCCAGTTGCCAACGATCCACCGCTGGCAAACCAAATACTGCCGTCGCTTTCCTCCCACTCTGAATGATAGATCGTGTTGTCGGGCAGGCCGTCGCTCTTGCCAAATGTTTTGATATGACCGTCTCGCAGGCGATGTATCTTGCTTTCGCCGATCCAGAAATTGCCGCTGCTGTCCTCGAACGGATTTGGCCAGTACGATACAGTGCTCATGTCCAACGGATAGAAAATTGTCTTTCCGTCCGGCCTCAATTCTGTTACGCCATTTATCCTGACTTCCCATTTCGTTCCCGACGGTCCGGTGTAATCGGCGTAATGGTAAACCTTTAGTTTTGACTCGACAAATTCAAATTTTCCGTCGCTCAGCCGATAGTAGTTATCCGATTTGCGGTCGCCTTCTTCGACTCTGCACCTGAGCGAACCGTCTGGAAAATGATCGATCTCGGCAATGTAGTCGCCCGGCACCTGATCCGAAGTCATCGACGTAAACGTGCCGTTCCTAAAAATTGTCAATACGCCGTCTTCTATCGTCGTGGCATAAAGAGTTCCATCCTCGTCGCAATACAGGCCGGTAAAACGGTTATTAATGATCCCTGGTGTGTTGTTTTTGTTAAATGTCGTGAACCGCACGCCATCAAACCGCACAAGCCCGTCATACGTTGTAAACCAAAGGTAACCGTCAGGCGTCTGCGTGATCTGGCGCAAACCATTCTGCGGCAGGCCATTATCGGTCGTCCACGTATCAAAGCGATATTGCCCCGCCGCGTGTCCGCACACAACAAGACAGAAAAACAGACAAATACCTGTAAGGACGATCTTCCGGAAGTTCATCAATGGATTTCGGGAGAAAAATCAGAAAGGAGCGTCTCGACACGCTATTAGTATTAAACAATGTTTATAGGAGGTTGGTCAACCTAAAACCCGTCTTTTCATACACTTATCTTCGACAGTAGGCCAGTCAGAATCCAAATATTTAATAGGCTTGTGTGAGGTCAACACCTGTGTAGTAATGCTTAATGATCTCGTCGTATTTAACTCCCATTTTCGCAAGGCCAAAGGCCCCGTATTGGCACATGCCTACGCCGTGGCCCCAACCGCGTCCGGTAAAGGTATAACCGGCTACAGTCGTGCCGCTGTAACGCTTGTTCATAACAAAAAGCTGTTCCGGCAAACGCAGGGCTGATCGTATCTTGCCGCCTTTCAGAGTCTTAACGCCATTCGAGCCGACTATCTCAAGCTCAACAGGCCTTCGCGAGTAACCAACCTTTGTTACATTCACATCGTGAAGCGTGCCGATGCCGCGAACGTATCGCGACAACCGCGATTGAACTTCGCCGGCAGATAAAGATTTGTTCCAGTAAACCCACGGCGACATATTTTCAGCGGTTGTTGGAGTGTCAGTTGGCTCGATCTCGATAAATTTTACTGCACCGAGCGCATCGAGTTGGTAATTGACCGTCTCGCCTCCGACAAGCGCCGTTTCCTTAACCTGATACATCGTCCCGCCAAATTGGCGAAACAAAAATACATCCGACCGAAGCGTTAACTGTCTCTCACTTTTACCGTTTTTCAGGATCAACTTTCCGTCCGTGGCTGGTTTTGCAATTCCCGTTTCAATTCCGGGCATCCATTTTTTCTTTTCGTAGATCTGTCGAATGAGGCGAAGGAGCCTCGCTCGTGTAAATGGTTTGTTCGGCTTCAGGGTCATGTCTGGATTAAGCGAAAAATATCCATCGCGAAGCAAGATCGCAATATCGGCCCGTCGCTCCTTTGGTATCTCAGCCGCGTCATCAAACGACAACTGGTAATTAACATCAGACTCACTAAGCAGCGTGTCGGCATACCCCGGCGCATAAATAAACGACGTCAGAATGCGCGCCAGTTCAAGTGGCTTTGCTGTATCGCGATCTACATTCGGAAGCGGTTTTCCGAATTTGCCTGCGAGTTGATTCAGCCAGTTTGACACCTCGCTCTCGGACGGCACACCGTCAAACCATTCGTCGGTCATCTGTGGTGTCGACAGATAAAAACCGTTCGAGGCAAACAGCGACATCAGCCGAACAAGTTCGAGATTGCTTTCGTCATTAACCTTCGCGGGCTTACGTTCGGTTTTGATAAGAAACGGCTCAAAATGGAGATGCCCTTCGAGCGAGCATTCGACACCTCGAAGATACGGCTCGGCCTTATCAAAAATATTCTCGCTGTTCTCTGTCCGCCCGCCACAAGTCGATGTGTAAAGGGCATTTATCGGCTTTCCGTGATACGTCGCAACGATGCCGCGTGTCGATTGCACCGCTTGCGTTCCCATTTTCGTCTCGATAGAAACGCCTTTATAAACCTGCGACCAAACGGTCGGCACCATGTCAAAACCCTGATTGCTGTAACCGCCGATGTTCGCAACGGCGTAAGTGCGTGCGGCGACGGCCTGCGCTTTTTGCGCTTCGAGCTGCGGCAAACCAAGCTCGCTCGGAACGACGCCGAGCAAATATTCTTCAAGCGGAACGACATTTACGACCGTCAAGCTTCCGCGTGCGTTTACAAAAACCTCTAGCTTGCCGCGATACGCTTTGCCGTTTAATCGAACTGGATTTGCCCGTTCGTTCACAGACGCGAAAGCAACAGATTTCAGCGACGAGTATTTCGCCTCTTCGCTGGGTCCGTTGATAATGACCTCACGCAGATTTGGATCGACCGTGTTCGTGACTGTCGCTTGGGTTGATCCTATTGTTCTTGTCAGGCTTCGCACCTCGCTTTTCCCTGCCGTTCTGAGTTGCTGTGACAAAGCGACCGCGTCTGCTGAAACAACCACCTTTTTTTCCGTGACAACGACAGCATCCTCAAAACCTTCTTCCGCGAGCTTTGCCTTAAGTTCATCGGCGTCGGTGGAAGTTTCCTTGACAGTTCCAACCCACACCTTCCAAGTATTCGTCGCCATGTCAATGCTCGCCAAAGCAGTCTCGCCGGTCGCATCACGGATATCTTTTGCGAGATTGTTTGCATCATTCTGTGTCGGCAGATTTTGAAATTCGATCCGGTAATTTTCGACCTCGGGCGGACGATACGCACGTGCCGAAACCGTCACCTTATTTGTCGCCAGCAACTTTCCAGGCTCGTCAGGGCTAACCGCCACAAGGGACGAATCCCCCGTAGTGATCAACACCGAATTCGCATTGGTTGCCAGCCCAATGCGGATCAGCGGCTCACTAGTTAATGTAAAGGTTTCATAGCCGCCATCGGCAAATGTGGTCTGAATTGAAGAAAAAAAGCAAGCGATGATAAATGCTGCACTTCGCAATTTCATAGAACAATAATATCAGAAACACCTCTGTGCGTAAGCAGTTTGCTAAACTATCGAGGCACAATGGAGTCGATCCATAACAATCAAAAATTAACCTTTCCGGTAAAAACACCATACGGTTCGCGTCTCGTCGCAAAACTGCGCTACTGGTGGTGCTGGTTTGTGGCGGGCACACTGCTGCTGATCGTCGGAATGCCATCGCTGATCGTTTTGTGGATCATCAACCGCAAAATGTGGCTATATCCGATCGGATATTGGGGCGCAAAGATGTGGTTGAGATCTTGCGGCGCGACCGTAAAAGTCACCGGCCTTGAAAATCTCGACGATGACCGCTCGTACGTTTTTATTTCCAATCACCGCTCGTATCTCGACACGGCGACGCTGTTCTTCTACGCCGGTAAAAAGATGGGCCTTGTCGCAAAAAAAGAATTGTTGAAAGCGCCTGTCTTAGGCCAGGGCATGAGCTTTGTAAACATCATCGCCATCGACCGTTCAAATCCCGAGCGGGCGCTACTGTCAATGGGCAAAGCTCGCGATGTAATGCGACAAGGTTTTTCGTTCGGTGTCTTTGCCGAAGGGACGCGTGCTATGCCGGGCGAGTTGCTTCCCTTCAAAAAAGGTGCGTTTCATCTTGCATTACAGACTGATTCGCCGATCATTCCGGTTGCGATAAAAAACACCGACTGGATGATGGGAAAGAAAACAGGCGTGGCTTATTCAGGTGAAATAGAAATGGTCATACTTCCGCCTGTTGAAGCCTCCGGTCTGAATGCCGAAGACGATCTGATGGCTTTGTTGATTAAAACCAGAACCGCGATTGCCGCTGAGTTACGATTCGAGTGTAGAGAATAGAAAGAAAGTCTTTTACCTTTTACTGTCCACTATTTTTTCGGTGTCGGCGTTGGCTTAGCCGATTCGTCTTCGTCGAGAATGCGCACTTCAGTGCGGCCCAATTTGTAATCGGTGTATTTCACACGCATTCTGATTCTTATGACGCTTCCATCGCCGAAGACAAGTTCGTCATCGGATCTTGCATCCGACGGAAACCAATATTTGCCATCGATCTGTTCGCGTGTAGTTTCGACTATTGGAAATTTATTCTGTTTAGTCTCCGGCACAGCTTTGCCTCTCGACTTAACGATCATCAGATCGTCAACATCGACCCAAATACGGCCGGTAAAGAGCCGCAGCTTCGATTTTTTTGGATCGGGAATAACCTTTGGTGTCACGTCAAAAACATATAGGTTAAGCTCATCGATGCGCTCGGTGCCTACATAGTTGAAATTGTATTGCGGTATTGACGAAGGCTCGAGTGCAAAAGGATTCACGCCGCCTAGATCCTCGAGGTCCTCCGGAGTAACAAAGCCGGGCGGCGTTGTCGCGACCGGGAAAAAGAGTATCTTTTCGAAGCGTCCACCGTCCGAGTTGAATGTCATGAACGAATCGCGTCTGTAGGTTCCCGATATTTGTCCGCCAAGGCCGATAGTGTTCACCGTTGCCGAACGGTTAAAAACATAGTTCGTCAGCGCCGCCCGAAAGTCTCCTTCGTTAGCAGTAAATTTCTTGATTATCCGGTCGATCTCAGCAGCACCAAGGTCTTTCTTGACAACGCCCGAGGCCTGCCCAAACGCAGCGACAACCGACAAACAGACAACCAAAGCCAACAAACTCAGCGATTTTCGCATCATCCAAACATTATCCTACACCACGGTGAAATAGATGCTCGAAAACGACAAAAAGTTGACCGGGAGCGTCAGCAAAAACGGTTTCCGTTTTACATTGTTCAACGGCTGGAAAATCACGTCATTTCGGGAAAACCATGTCATATCGGGAAAATTGGTATATCAATTCTGGAAAAGCGGCGCTAGCCTGAAAATCGAGCGTTGCAAAATCCGGATTATCACATGCAACAAATCGATAAACGAGCGTATGGCCTGTACCCGACAAATCACGGAAGAACTTAGCGAAAACCTACCGGCGTGCCGTGCGAAATATCTCGCACTTTACGCCATAGCGAGCATGGCAGCGGTGATCCGGTTTGCGGCGCTTTCGACCTGGCCGAGCTGGATCTTGATCTCCTCGATACTGTCGGAGACCAGCTTCGCCTCGGCGTCGTTGAGGATGCCATTGATGGCCTGCTGCTCTTCGAGATCGAACGATTTACCGACTTCGACCATCGCCCGACGGGCATTTCTGATAAGCGTTTCGAGGCGGTTGCGCTCGAGGATGAGTTCTTTTGTGCCTCGGTCTTTTTCGATCGAGGTTTCGGCGTCGATGATGAGGCGTTCGATCTCATCCGGAGCAAGTCCCGACGAAGGCGTAATTTGCAATGCCTGTTCGAGGCCGGTCATTTTGTCCTTTGCCGAAACGCTGACGATGCCGTTTGCGTCGATCTCGAACGAGACATCGACCTGCGGCACGCCGCGCGGTGCCGGTGGAATACCGACGAGTTCAAATTTTGCGAGCGAGCGATTAGCAGACGCGATCTCGCGTTCGCCTTGTAGAATGTGGATCTCAACCGACTGCTGGTTATCGACAACGGTCGTAAACGTCATCGTGTTCTTGAGCGGAATGGTCGAGTTGCGTGAAATAAGTTTGACGAATAGCCCTCCGCGAGTTTCGAGGCCGAGTGACAGCGGCAGCACGTCGAGCAGAACAATGTCTTTGACGTCGCCAGTCAGAACACCGCCCTGAATGGCAGCACCCATCGCGACGACCTCGTCCGGGTTGATCTCGGCAGACGGCTCTTTGCCGAAAACCTCGGTAACCGTGCGGGCGATGATCGGCGAACGAGTCTGGCCGCCGACGAGAATAACTTTGTCAACGTCGCTCGGCTGCAGCTTGGCATCCCACAGAGCTTTCTGGCACGGCTCGACCGTCGATTCCACGAGGTCCTGCACAAGCGATTCAAATTTCTCGCGTGACAGCGTGGCGTTGATATGTTTCGGCCCCGAGGCGTCTGCCGCGATAAAGGGCAAGCTGATGTTGGTTTCGGGAACGCTCGACAGCTCGCATTTTGCGCGCTCGGCTGCTTCCTTCAGACGCTGCAGGGCGAGACGGTCGGATTTGAGGTCGATATTGTTTTCAGTTTTGAACGTTTCGACCAGCCACTCGATGATACGCTGGTCAAAATCTTCACCGCCGAGAAACGTATTGCCCGATGTCGAGAGAACTTCGAAAACGCCGTCGTTGATCTCGAGGATCGAGATATCGAACGTACCGCCGCCAAGGTCATAGACCGCGACTTTCTCGGTCTTGCTCTTGCCAAAACCATAGGCGAGCGCAGCCGCCGTAGGCTCGTTGATGATTCGTTCGACTTCGAGGCCGGCGATCTTGCCCGCGTCACGTGTCGCCTGTCGCTGCATATCGTCGAAGTAGGCAGGAACCGTGATGATAGCTTCCGTAAGCTTGTCGCCGAGGAACTCTTCGGCAGCAAGTTTTAATCGCTGAAGTACGATCGCAGAAATTTCGGGCGGGCTGTAGATACGATCCAGAACGCGAATATGCGCGTCGCCATTTGGTGCTTTAACGATGTCGAACGGCACGGTCGTGCGCATCTTTTCGACCTCGGGTGAATCGAATTTACGGCCGATCAGGCGCTTTACGGCATAGAGCGTGTTCGCCGCGTTGGTCACGGCCTGACGCTTTGCGATCTGTCCGACGAGGCGCTCGTCCTTATCGGTAAATCCGACAACGGACGGCGTCGTGCGGCCGCCTTCTTTGTTCGAGATTATCTGTACGGTGCCGCCTTCGAGAACGGACACGCAGCAGTTTGTTGTGCCTAGATCGATTCCAATTACCTTGCTCATATGTTGAGTTCCTTTCTAAGTAGTAGCGGAGAATTTTGGTTATGCCGTTTCGGCATCGGTGGGCATTTCGTCTGCAGGAGCATCGGTGGGCTCGGGAAGCAGTTCGGTGGCAGGGCTTTCTTCGGGATCGGTCTTGGCTGTTGGCGCATCCGCAGATCTTACGACCGGTGGAGCAGCGGTCACTCGTACCATCGAGTGGCGGATGACCATGTTCCCGATGCGGTAGCCGCGAAGCATTTCAGAGGCAACAGTGTTTGGCGGCAGATCCGAGTTATTCTCCGTCGAGACTGCTTCGTGAAAATGCGGGTCAAACGTTTCGCCGACCGTTTTGATAGGTTCGACACCCATGTTGGACAGCACCTCGTTTATCTGCTGATTGACGAGAGCCACGCCGTCAAAGAACATTTTGAATTCGTCGCGTTTCTTTTCCGAAACACCGGTTATCGAGTCCAATGCCCGGTCGAGATTGTCTAGGACGGGCAGCAGCTGGGTCGCCAGATTGCCGATCTGATTGATGGCAGAACCGCGACGCTCGCGGTCCATTCGATATTTGTAATTCTCAAAATCCTTGAGGCGCCGGTCGCTTTTTTCCTGGATGTCGTTGCGCTCCAAGCGAAGCGTTGTAAGTTTTTGATTCAGCGACTCTATCTCCCGCTCGAGTTCGAAAACGCGCGTTTTCAAGCCCGAAGTTGGCGCCGTACCGGATTTAGGTGGCGTACTAACGATCGGTTCGCCGCCGTTGTTCGTAACCGCCAACTCCTCCTGAACAAATTGAGGAACGATCGCAAAATCAAGATCGGCGTCGGCCAACTCAATACCGAAATCGGCAGTGATATGCAGATCTTTTTCCTTGGCTTCGAGTTCCCTGATGAAATCATCGACCGACGACGTTTCGTCGCCGTCGATCGTATCAGACTCGAAAATTTCGATGGAGTTATCCGACTCTTTTATTTCGCTTTCAGGATTCATTAGATTTTGGGAGCTATGCAGAGTGTCTAATTTGAAGTAATGTCTTTTGACATCATTTTTTCGAGGGTCCGGGCAACATAACTGACTATCGAGATCATTCGTGCATATTCGATCCGGGTTGGCCCGAGAACACTCAGTGTGCCGACCGCCGAGCTGTTGCCGATCCTGTATGGAGCCGAGATCAGCGTACAGTTTTGAAACGACGGCGTACGGTTTTCGGTGCCGATGACAACCTGTACGTCGCCTTTGGCAGCCGCGTCGCCCTGTGCGCATTCCGTAAGGATCTGCATCAGCCGCGACTTTTCACCTATCGTGTGAAGGAGTTCACGCAGGCGTTCGAGATCGGCAAAGTCGCTCTTGGTGAGAATGTTAGACGTGCCGTCCACGAAAACTTCGCCGAGCCGGTCGTCCTCGTCCTCGATACTCTGGGAACAAAGGATAACGGCCGTTTGAAGCAATTTGTCAAAGAGGGCTTTTTCCTCGTGCATCAATGTCATGATCTCTGCACGAATCTCAGCCAGGCTTTTTCCGGCAAACTCGGTGTTGAGATAATTTGCCGTGCGTTCGAGTTCCTCTTTCGTAAAGGTCACGTTCAGCCGAATGATCTTGTTGTGAACAATATTCGGAGCTGAGACCAAAACAACCAGAATGCGATTGTCGCTCAGGTTGACGAACTCGATGTGCTGCAGGCGATCATTCGCTAAAGATGGCGATACTACGATGCCTACGTTATTAGAAAGAGCCGAGAGCAAGTGAGAGGTACGTTCCATCAACCGGTCA
>JBGARA010000015.1:0-54040 GCA_044230475.1 Pyrinomonadaceae bacterium
ATAAAGTTTGCCGAGCTGATAACCGAACGCGTAGAGGCAAATCCTAACATCGAAATTGTCCGCGAAGAGGTTACGGCAATTCCGGACGGTATATCTATCATCGCAACCGGACCGCTGACTTCGGATGCTCTGACAAACGAAATAATGCGGCTGACGGGCGACGATCAGCTTTATTTTTATGACGCAATCGCTCCGATCATTGCGGCGGACTCGATCGACATGTCGATAGCGTTCAAGGCGGCTCGCTATGGCAAAGGCGGCGACGATTACATAAATTGCCCGATGTCGCCCGAAGAGTATCAGGTGTTTTTCGATGCATTGGTCGAGGCTAAGTCTGTGCCGCTGAAACGGTTTGAAGAAACGCATTGGTTTGAAAGCTGTCTTCCGATCGAAGAGATCGCGCGGCGCGGCGTCGACACGCTGCGATTCGGTCCGATGAAGCCAAAAGGCCTGCCCGACCCACGCACCGGCAAAGAGCCTTACGCCTGTGTCCAACTGCGGCAGGAAAATCTGATGGCCGACGCATACGGCTTCGTCGGTTTTCAAAATCACCTGCGCTTCGGCGAGCAGGAACGCGTGTTAAAACTTATTCCCGGTTTGCAGAATGCAGAGTTCTTACAGTTTGGCCAGATCCATCGAAACACATTCATAAACAGCCCGAAGATATTGAATGAAACACTTGCGACGCGAGCAAATCCCCACTTGTTCTACGCCGGCCAGATCACCGGCGTCGAAGGCTACGTCGAATCGGTCGCCACCGGCTGGCTCGCAGGGTTGAATGCGGTTCGTGTTTTGCGCGATCAGTCATTATTAACTGCTCCGGTCACTTCCGCCATCGGAGCGCTGTGCCGCTACGTTTCAAACGTCGAAACAAAGAATTTTCAACCCGTGAATATCACGTTCGGCTTGCTCGAACCGCTGCCGGTCGAACTGCGTAAGAAACATCGCAACAAACGCGAACGGCATATCATACAAGTCGAACGTGCGTTGAAAGATTGGGATGAGTGGATGTCAGGAGTTAACCGCAGAGACGCGGAGGTACATTCGGCATGATGTTATTTTTTCATGGCGGAGATTTATCTCTAGGGTTTATTGCCTTGCTGTTCATTCTGCCTATTGCACTCCTTCTCATCTTACTTAGCGTTTTCGGCGACAAAGATCGTGATAGATAAAGTTAAGTTATGGATGGGATGATCATTCCGATCATTTTTGCGATCTTCATTGTCGCTATAATGTACTCGTCGGTCGGGCACGGCGGGGCTTCGGGATATTTGGCGGTGATGGCGTTTCTAGGTGTGATGCCGGAAGTGACGAGGCCGACTGCTTTGGTGCTCAATCTTTTTGTCGCGTCGATCGCAACTTATCAATTCTGGAGAGCAGGATATTTTTCGTGGCGGATATTCTGGCCATTTGCTCTGGGATCGATCCCGGCAGCTTTCATCGGCGGAAAGACTAGCTTGCCGATAGACGTTTATAAGATGCTGCTCGGCGTGGTTTTGATGTTGGCGGCACTGAGGCTTGCGTGGAAACTCAAGCCGGGTATTGAGGCAAAGCAACCTAAAATCTTGATCGCCCTAGCGATCGGTGCCGTGATCGGGCTGCTGTCGGGACTCGTTGGGGTTGGAGGAGGCATTTTTCTAACGCCGGTTTTGCTGCTGATGAATTGGTCCGAAACAAAAACGGCGGCTGGCGTTTCGGCGGCATTTATACTTGTAAACTCTGCTTCGGGTCTGCTGGGAAATTGGCTGTTAGGAAAAGGAGCGGCTCTTTCGACGCTGCCGCACGAGGTTTGGTTTTGGATTCTCGCCGCAGTTATCGGCGGGTTGATCGGCTCGACGCTGGGCGCGAGAAAATTCGAGTCGCTGACGATGCGAAGAGTGTTGGCGGCGGTGCTTTTATTTGCAGGCATTAAACTAATGTTGGTTTAGGCATATTTTCGGACAATTTTGTAATCCAATGATGCGAGGAATGAGATCGAAAATCATAGTTCTTTTTTTCGCGTTGTTCGTGTATTTTGCGAGCGATATTTCGGCGCAATCCGGCCGTCAGAAATCGAGCCCGACGCCTACGCCGAAACCTATCATCGGGCCGTCCGTAAGGAGTCTTCCGCCACAAACCGTTACTCCCGATCCTACACCGACGCCAAAGCAAAGAACGGAATCCAAAGACGAATCGGACGACATTATCAAAGTAAGTTCCGTTCTCGTGCCGATACCTGTTTCAGTTCTCGACGCCACGGGCAAAGCGGTTACAGATCTAAAACTTTCGGATTTTGAACTGAGGATCAACGGCAAGGCTGTCGAGGTCGGTGACATGACGCGCAGCGAAACGCCGATCCGACTGGCGATGTTGTTTGATAATTCGTCGAGTGTTTTGATCGCACGCGATTTTGAAAAAGAAGCAGCGGTGAGATTTTTTCGACGAGTTGTTAGGCCGGAAAAAGACAAGGCTGCTTTGTTTTCTGTAGCTGATATTACGCGGCTAGAGCAGCCGATTACATCCAACGTTAAACTGTTGACTGAGGCCATCGATATGTTTCCTGAGCCAAAGGGCGCGACGGCTTTGCTCGATGGCATTATCGAGGTCGCCGAGTATTTAAAGTCGTCGAACGGCCGCCGCGTTGTCGTGATAGTTTCCGACGGCGAAGACACGTATAGCGATCTCAAAACCACACTCGAAGACGTGGTCAGATCTTTGCAGTTGAATAATTGCCAGGTTTACGTTGTGAAGACAAAAGATTTTGAAAATTACAAACGTACCGGCCTGAGAGGCGGCAATGCAAACGTTCGTGTTCTCGACGCAGAACGCCGCATGATCGAGATCACTGAACAGACAGGCGGTGCGGTTTATTCACCTATCGACGAAAAGGAAATGAACGCGGCCTTTGACCGTATCTCGGCAGAGTTGGCTCAGCAGTATATTCTTAGTTATTATCCTGACGGATCGACGGAAAAAGGAGGTGAGTTTCGTCAAATATCTCTAACCGTGAAAGGGAAGAACTTAAATGTTCGCACAAGGAAAGGTTATTATGTTCCGAAGAGATAAGAAAATATGAAGCCTTCACGAAAATTTGTTAGATGGTTGCCATTTTCGCTAATAACTTTTGGCGCGGGTGCTGCCATCGTAACTTGGCTCGCGATTTCCCACGACGGTGACGCAACAAATCCTCAACCTCCATCTGTAAGCAGTAGCAGTACCCTACAGAAAGTCGAGGATTCGTCGTGTGCGGTGGCCCTCGCTTACCCAGGCCGTTCGGTAGATATCAGTTCGATACCGCGATCTCCGAAGGGCTATTTCCCGAGAGCTCTCGCGGATCGTCGGGATCGAAACTTTGATCCATCACAGAACGAATGGTACGGAAAGTTTCTAAAGGCAGTTAACGAGCGGTCGCTGCTCGGTACGCAAAACTCCGATGATCTTGAGACATATCGTTTCATCTGGTTACGGACCTTTCATCACCCGATCGTCGTTAGCGTTACGCGACAAGGATTTATTTTCAAGTTAGTTTCACAGGAAACCGACGGGGCAGGTGGTTACGAACCGGGAAAGCCTTTCCGCACCGATAAAAAGGCCATCTCAACAGAAGAATGGTGCCGATTCAACGACCTTTTGAACGGTGCGACGTTTTGGTCGATGCCCTCAGTTGAGGAAGATGATGGAGGAAACGACGGATCCCAATGGATTTTAGAGGGCGTAAGAGGAGCTCGCTATCATGTTGTTGATCGATGGACTCCCACAGAAGGAACCTTCCGTAACGCATGCCTGTATCTACTTGTTCTTTCTGGTCGAGATGTCGAAAAAATGGGCAACGACCTTTACTAATTACGTGCTAACAGATCTTGTTTTACAGTTCCTCCAACACCTAAAATACGAGCGTAATCTCAGCCCGCATACGCTGCGTAATTATGCGAGTGACTTAGAACAGTTTCGCACACATTTATTTGCTATCGAAAAGCGTGATGATTTTCCGATCGAGCAAATAGATCGTTTGACGATACGCGAATGGATGGCGTCGTTGCACGGCGATCATAAAAAAACTTCGGTGGCGAGAAAGCTCGCGAGCCTTCGTACGTTTTTCCAATTTCTCATACGCGAAGGCAAGCTCGAATCAAACCCTGCAAAGCTGGTTGCCACACCCAAGATCGAACGCAAACTGCCGAATCATCTTTCGATGGAAGACGCGGTACGGTTTATTGAAACGCCGGATGTAAACACCGATCTTGGCCGCCGCGACCGCGCGATACTTGAATTTCTTTACGCAACGGGGATTCGCGTGGGCGAGCTTGTCGGGATAAACATCGCCGATGTGGATTTTCGCGAGCGAATGGTTCGTGTCACGGGCAAACGCAAAAAACAACGTATCGTTCCATTTGGCGAGCCTGCAGCTCAATCGCTAATGCATTATCTCGATGAGACTCGCGGTACATTTTTGCACAACTGCCCGATCACAGAGCGTGATCCGAACGCTTTATTTTTGAATTACCAAGGCACGCGCATTACAACCCGTTCGGTGGGTCGAATGATCGACAAATACATCAAGCTGTGCGCCGACATTCACGACATTTCACCGCATTCATTGCGGCACACATTCGCAACGCACTTGTTAGACAGTGGCGCTGACCTCCGCGACATACAGGAACTCCTCGGCCATGCACGATTATCGACGACGCAGATCTACACGCAGGTGTCGATGGAAAAAATGATCGAGGTTTACGATAAAGCACACCCTAAGGCTTAACGGCTTTTTGATATTTTCGTTTATACTTTTCTCGTTAGATTTCGCTTTTTTAGAATCAAAGATATGAAAAAGATCCAGTGGTTAGTCGTTGTCATACTTACGTTTTCTTCGCTCACATTTGCGCAGGACAAGCTGCTTACGCTTGATGATATTTTTAGTCCTGATCCGGCGAAAAGGGTTAAGTTTGGTGGGGCTCCGGTTTTTGTGCAGTGGTCGGCGGACGGGAAATCGTTTAAGCAGACGGTCAACGGCAAGCTTATGCGCGTCGATGCGATGACGGGTCAGGCGGTGCCGTATTATGACAGCGGTTCGTTGGCGAGTGCGTTGATGCGTGTTGGACTGAAAGCCGAAGACGCAAACTCGCTCGCGAATTCAGCGGCGCTGCATTTTAATTCTGACGAGAGCGCGATACTGATCAATAACTCGAACGACCTATGGTATTACGACATATCGAACCGCTCGCTCAAACGCCTTACAAACAACAAAAATATCGAGAAGGAAGAAGATTTCAGTCCCGACGGCAAATGGGTAAGCTTTGTTCGCGGTAATGATCTATTTGCCGTCGATGTTGCAAAAGGAAATGAAAAACAGCTCACGCGTGACGGCCGCGAGGGCGACAAAGCGATCTACAACGGGTACCTAGATTGGGTTTACGAAGAGGAGCTTTACGGCCGCGGACAAAAGCGGGGCTATTGGTGGTCGCCTGATTCAAAGTTCATCGCGTTTCTCAGGCTCGACGAATCGCCTGTGCCAAAGTTCATCTTAACGAACGACGTTCCGATTCAGCAGGAAGTCGAAACAACATTTTATCCAAAAGCGGGCGATCCAAATCCGATAGTAAAACTCGGCATTGCTGACGTGAACAAGACATCGTATGTTCCGAACGCGGGCCGCATTCCAAAGCTCGGCGAAAAGCTGCCTCCTGCGCTGCTACGTGTCGGTGATGCGGTGAAGTTTGCCGACACTTCGGAATACAAACCGGACGATATGCTTATTGGTCGTGTCGCGTGGTCGCCGGACAGCAAGACAGTTACCTTTCAGGCTCAGAACCGCGAGCAAACGTTTCTCGATCTTAATTCAGCGACGACGGCGGGCACTGTCAAAAAACTGATCAACGAAACTTCGCCGGCTTGGGTGGGTATAAACGACAATCCATTCTTTCTGAGCGACGGACGATTCATTTGGCAATCGGAACGAACCGGCTGGAGTCATCTCTTTCTGTTCGACAACGCAGGCAAGATGATCAAGCAATTGACTTCCGGTAACTGGGAAGTGCGAACGGTTTACGGCGTCGATGAAAAAACCGGCTGGATATATTTTTCGTCGACACAGGATTCGGACATTGCGGAAAACATCTACCGCGTCTCTCTGAACGGCCAGGAGATCGAACGCATCACGAATGGCGAGGGGACGCACAGCGCTTCGTTCAACAGATCGTTTTCGCATTTTGCCGATATGTGGAGCTCGGTCGACATGCCGATGCAGACTCGTTTGCGTCAAGCGGACGGAACGACCGTGCGCATTATCAACGAGAACAAAGTTGACGTATTGGGCCAGTACAAATTATCCAAACCTGAGTTTCTCAACGTAAAAACGCGGGACGGTTTCTCGATGGAAGCGATGATGATCAAGCCGCCTGATTTTGATCCGTCAAAAAAATATCCGGTGTTTCAGTTCACGTATTCCGGCCCTCATGCGCAGTCAGTGGTTAATCGCTGGCAGGGAAATCGGATGATGTGGTTTCAGATGCTCGCGCAAAAAGGTTATATCGTTTGGGTTTGCGACAACCGCACCGCCAGCGGCAAAGGATTGATCTCGACATGGCCGATCTACAAGAATATGTATAGCCTGGAGTTGCGAGATCTAGAAGACGGGATCACCTATCTCAAAGCGCTTCCTTATGTTGACGGCGAACGCATAGGCTTGCACGGTTGGAGCTACGGTGGTTCGATGACGGCATATGCGATGACGCACAGCAAGTCGTGGAAGATGGGCATCGCTGGTGGAACTGTCGCAGACGAACGCCTTTACGATTCGATCTACACCGAACGTTACATGCTGACACCGCAGAATAATCCGGAAGGCTACGAAAGTTCATCGATAACTAAAGCTGCAAAAAATCTTTCGGGTAAACTGCTGCTCATTCACGGCCAGATGGATGACAATGTCCATATGCAAAACACGACCCAACTCGTGTACGAACTCCAAAAAGCCGATAAACAATTTGACCTAATGATCTACCCGACACAACGTCACGGCGTCACAAATCCGGCTCAAGTCAAACATTTGTACACCACGATGACGGAATATATTTTGAAGAATCTATGATCTGATTTAATCAGGGCAAGCCGCACCGTTAGCCACCCATTCGTTCATCTTCTTTATGAAATCGGCATGGCTCAACGGGGGAGTCGTCCGTTTGTTGCCGGGCGACCACGCCCAGAGGACTTTCGGGTCATTGGCGATGTGCTCAACTGCTTTTTTCGCAGAAGGATTGCCGCCGTTTTTTAGCGGGTCTTTCAGGTTGCGGCACAACTGGCCGGCGGTTAGCCCTTGGAAGATCATTTTCTGAGCCGCTGAAGGCATATGCCAATCCGGTACACCGGGCGGAGAGGGGTCGCCTTCGGTATTTTTATCGAGATGACACATATTGCATTGCAGGTCTTCTGTGCCTCGACCTTCTGTACCGCGCAGCATTTCCGGATCGTGCGATTTGCCGGCGTCACCTTGAAGTGGGCTGTCTCCGGCAGGGTGACAATTTGTGCAACGCGGAGAAAAGAAGACCTTAACGGCCTCATTAAAGGCTGCACGAGACTTCTTTTTCTTGTTGGCCGCGAGCGTTGAGGCCTCGGTATTTTGAACAACGTTAGTTCGCTCAAACCAACCGAAAGCGCCAGCAAAAGTAAAGGCTGCGAAAATGATCATGAGCTTTGATCCTTTTCGGATCGGAGTTTTGGTAACACCGTTCATATGTCATCCTTACAGCTACTTATACGCCAAGTTACGATAGAACGCTAATCAGCACCGTTGTCGTCAATGTTAATTTCCGGAAATGCGGCTACGAAGTCCTCTCTCGGTTTTGTGTCTATCTCGCCGCGTAAAGGCCGGGTGCCGACATTCGTTTTGAAGTTGCCGTTTTCGTCGTAAAGACGGCGGTACTGGGCGGTGTTGCGGATCACGCCTTGCACATACGCTTTTGTTTCTTTGAAGGGAATTGCCTCGACGAATTCGTCCATCTCGGCGGGCAGCGTCGCACGCCATTGCGGAACGCGGCCTGGTCCGGCATTGTAGGCGACGGCAAGGTATTCTATCCGGCCAAATTTGTCGAGCTGATCGCGCATGTATGCAGTTCCGAGTTCAATATTCAGCGGCGGTTGGTAGAGCGAATCGGAAGTGACCATCGAAGTTTTTGACACGTATTTTTTCGCCATCGTTTGAGCTGTTGGCACGAGGAGCTGCATCAGGCCGAAGGCATTTGCGCCGGATCTGGCAAGCGGATTGAAGACCGATTCTTGGCGGATAAGTCCCGCTACCTGATACGGATCGAGCTTTCGCTCGCCCGCCCAGTATTTGATCTCGTTCCAATTTATTAGCGGATAGAAAATGTCCCATTCCTCACGGCCCATTTCTTCGGGAAACATCTGTGAGTAGTCAGGGTAGCTCTTCATGAGAGCGACAAACGCAGCGGTGTTGTCGCCCTTCAGGCGATAATGCCTCGCTAAAGCAAGATTGATCTTCGGACTGTTATTTGCGGTCTTTTTTGCTTCGTTCAATTCGTCTATCGCCCAATCAAACAGCCCTACCGTGCTTAGTTCTTCACTCTTTTCTGCGCGAGCCAATTCTTTTTCGGTTGCGGTTTCTGCGGCGACGGTAATGGTCTTTAGATTGGCGACTGCTTTTGCAACGGTCTGGTTTGGCGCCGTGGTTACACGACAATTTCCTTGACTCTTGAGCGTCGCTAGCCGTCCCGTTGCGAGATAGCCGTACCAGTTTGCCGAATAGCGATAGACCACGCCGTCGTAAAGGGCACAGGCTTCGTTGATCTTGCCTGCACGTTCGCTATCGCGCGCGGCCCAGTAACCGGCCTTACCTCGATTAGAAGTATCTTTATCTGCGTAACGTGCAAGATGGTCGATGAACATCTGTGATGATAATGCAAAGTTTTTACTTTCATGCTGCATCCACGCGATCTCAAATTGTGCCTGTGCAACCTCGATAGCGTTTGGAAATGCAGAGACAGCCGTGTTGAGAAAATAGCCTTCGTCGATTTTATTTTTGGCGTCGCGAGCAGCAAGGCCTGCGTCGATAAATGTTTTTGCAACAAGAGATCCTGACGGGAATTTTTGCTTCATCTCGTCTGCGGTAGTGCGAGCCTGCGACCACATCTTCACTTTTGCATAGCCGAGAACAAGCTGGCGATAGCCTTCCTCCTGTTCTTTTGAGCCTTCGCTTATGTTGCTGCGAGTAAAAAACGACACAGCATCTGTTATCTTTCCTGCGCCGACCAAGGCAGTAATATACCGAACTTTAACGTTCGCAGACATGCCTTCATCGTGAAAGCTATTTACGTTCATAAACGCAACGGCGGCTTCTTCATAGCGTTTCGCTGCAAGAAGCCTATCACCCCAATATTCCATTTGCTGCTTCGTAAGCAATGGAGGATTGGGTTTGCCAGTAACGATCAATTTGGCTTCTGCTTCTTTAGATGCAGGTGTACCTGTACCAAGAAAATATGCACGTCGATAATAGACCTCTGCCATATCTTGCGAGCTCTGGGCTTCGTAAGCTTTTGCCGACAAAAGGAGTGCGTCAGGATCATATTTTTCACTAAGCTCTGCTAAAAACTCTGGAACTTCAGCCGCGCGGCCTAAAGCAATCGCCGACGCTGCCCACGCCAGTTTAGCATCGCGCGCACGGATCGAATCAGGATAATCCATCAGCAATCTGCTGAATACGTATAATGCCTCGGGGTGATTTCCGGCTTTTTGCAAGGCCTGTCCCCGCAGCCAAAATGCATAATCGGCAACTTTGGTTTTGTTACTGAAAGTATCTGAGTTCAGCCTCGCGGCCGCGCCCACAAAATCGTTGTTTTCAAAACGAATCCGCGCATGGAGCAGTTTTGCCAATGCGCCGGTTTTCGTTCCGGCAAATCTCTTCTCCATCCCCTCGACAAATTCTTCGGGCGGCAGTTTGCCGTCGCGCGTCATATCTCGTAGGCTTCGCAGGGCCTGTTCCTCGCTCTGCTGAGCCGAACAGCCCACGGTGAAAAAAACCGTCAGCAGCAAAACTGAAATGCCAAGTCGGATAGATTTATCGAACATAAGTATTAGATGCCAAGAACCAGGCTATTGTGATCACTTTTCAACAAACTCAAACCGTAATATCATAACAAACATCTAATCAATGTTCGGGAAGAAGTACTTATGAAAAAAGCCGCGTCAAGTCTTGCATTTATTTTGTTGTGTTGGTGTGCGGCATTTTCACAGGCAGCAAAACCATCACCCACTCCGCCGGACGATGACATTGTCAAGATCACGACTAGCCTTATACAGATCGATGTTACGGTGACGGATGAAAAGGGAAAGGTCATAACCGATCTAAAACCTGAAGAGCTTGAGATATACGAAAACGGCGAAAAGCAGAAGATCACAAATTTCTCTTTCATTTCGTCAGTAAAAACGGTTGAAAAACCAAATGCGGTTGACAAGAATGCGATCTCGGTTCCTCCCGTGCAGTTAAGGCCTGAAAATGTTCGGCGCTCTTACGCATTGGTCGTCGATGATCTTTCGCTGTCGTTTGAAAGTGCATATCAAACCAGGAAAGCGCTCAAGAAATTTGTCGATGAGCAGATGCAGGACGGCGATCTTGTCGCGATCATTCGTACCGGTGCGGGCATAGGCGCACTTCAGCAGTTTACCTCCGATAAGCGGGTACTATATGCTGCCATAGAAAAAGTTAAGTGGAATGCGCAGGGCAGCGGTGGCGTTAGTGCTTTTGCACCGATCCAATCGGCTGCTGACAACTCGCTTGATGTTGATCCGTCTGCCACCCCTGACGATTCCGAATCGACGACGACCGGTGACGGCCAGACGCTCGATGATTTTCGGAGCCGAGTTTTTGCAACCGGAACGCTCGGTGCCCTCAAATATATCGTTACGGGAATGAGCGAACTCCCGGGACGCAAATCCGTCATTCTTTTTTCTGACGGTTTTAAGCTTTATGAAACGGACGAAAACGGCAACTCGATCGGGGGTGAGGTTCTCGATTTTCTGCAGCAGCTTGTCGATCTTGCAAATCGTTCCTCGGTCGTTTTTTACACTGTCGATGCACGCGGGCTGCAATACACAGGATTTACCGCGGGCGATGCAATTTCGGACACAAACCCTGATTCGATGAACGCGCAAAGCCAGAACCGACGTGATCAACTCCACGATACGCAGGAAGGCCTTGGTTATCTAGCGGAAGAGACGGGAGGGCTTGCGATAAAAAACGCCAACGACCTGAGCAGCGGCGTGAAACAAATTCTCGACGATCAGAGCTATTACCTGGTGGCTTATCAGCCGGATTCGGATACGTTCGATGCGGCAAAGCGTAAATTCAACAAGTTCGATGTCAAGGTGCTCAGAAAAGGCGCTTTTAAGGTACGGTTCCGCAGCGGATTTTTCAACGTCCCCGAAAAAGCAGCAGAAAAAGCTCCAACTGCGCTGTCGCCTGCCGCTCAGCTCGAAACTGCGCTTGTGTCACCATTTGCTGTTTCAGGTATCAACCTAAAACTTAACGCTCTTTTTGGTAGTGACGAAAAGACGGGTGCGTTCGTTCGTTCGCTGTTGTATATCGACGGGAAAGATCTGAAATTTACAGAGGAAAAAGACGGTCGAAAAAAAGCGGTTTTTGAGATTCTTGCGATGAGTTTTGGTGATAACGGACAGATCGTCGATCAGCTTCAGAAAAACTATACGCTGCTATTAAGGCCTGATGCGTACAGCCGCGCTGCCGCAAACGGGTTTGTTTACAATTTTGTTTTTCCGGTCAAAAAGCCGGGCGCGTATCAGTACCGCGTGGCCATCCGCGATGCACAGGGAAACAAGGTCGGCTCTGCGAGTCAGTTTATTGAGGTGCCGGATCTTAAGAAGATCGGCCTTACAGTTTCCAGCATCGTTCTCGAAAACCTGTTTGCGGATCAGTCGCAAAAAACGTCGGATCCATTGACGGTTACAGCTTTGCGGCGTGTGAATCTTGGTTCGACGCTTCGCTACCGTTTTGTGGTTTACAACGCGAAACTTGACCAGGCAAAAAATCCGAGCTTGAAAACGCGCATTCGAGTCTTTCGCGATGGAAAACTTGTGCTCGATGGCAAAGAAAAACCGTTCGACCTGCGCGGCCAGACAAATATGAAGTATCTCCGGTCAACCGGTGCCATCGACATCGGTGATAGCCTGCCGCCCGGTGATTACATACTGCAAGTCATCGTCACCGACCAGCTAGCCAAAGCAAAACGTCAGATCGCAACGCAGTTTGTGCAATTTGAGGTCGTGGAATAAGTCTGCGTGTTTACGCGTGAGACTGTATAGCCTATACTCAAGGTTTGTCCACGCCTAAAGGGCGTAGCTTTTGCGCGTATGCTCACGATCCGCTCCGTCGAACTTATCGAAATAAAAATGCCGCTCGTCCATTTTTTTGAGACGAGCTTTGGCAGGACATACGAGCGGCGGATAATCTTGGTACGTGTCGAGGACTCTGACGGTGCTGAGGGTTGGGGCGAAGTCACTTGCGGTGAAACGCCCGGTTATTCTGACGAATGGACAGATTCAGCTTGGGTGACGATAGAGAAAATTCTCGCTCCGATGGTTGTTGGAAAGTCGTTTGAAAAGGCTGCTGATATTTGGGATGCTTTTGGTAAAGTTCGCGGCCATCGGATGTCCAAAGCCGCGATCGAAACTGCTTGCTGGGACCTCGAGGCTAAAAAGCTCGGTGTTCCTCTATGGCGACACATCGGTGGCGTGAACGACAAAATAGAATGCGGTGTTTCTATAGGAATTCAGGACAGCGTCGAACAGCTTTTTGAAAAAATACAAACCGAACTTGATGCAGGTTATCGCCGCATCAAGATAAAGATCAAGCCCGGTTGGGATCATGACGTTATCCGACAGGTGCGGGACCGTTTTGGCGATATTCTGCTAATGGGCGATGCAAATTCCGCATATACGCTTGATGATATCGAGCTTTTCAAACGCATGGATGAATTTGGGCTGATGATGTTTGAGCAGCCGTTAGCCCACGACGATATGCTCGATCATGCCAAGCTGCAACGCGAGATAAAAACACCGATATGTCTCGACGAATCGATCCACTCGCCCGATGATGCCCGAAAAGCCATCGAGCTTTGCGCGTGCCGTATCATAAACATAAAACTCGGCCGCGTCGGCGGTTTTTCGCAGGCAAAGCAGATTGCCAAAATTTGCCGCAACGCAAATATTCCGGTCTGGTGCGGCGGAATGTTAGAAAGCGGCATCGGCCGCGCCCACAATATTGCGATGTCAACGCTCGCCGGATTTACTTTGCCCGGTGATGTGTCAGCTTCTAAAAGATATTGGAACGAGGATATTGTCGAGCCAGAAGTTGAGGTTTCGACGAATGGTATGATAGAGGCATCGGAAAAACCGGGAATTGGATTTGAAATAAAACTAGATCGAATCGAAAAGTCTACAGTAAGAAAGGTTGCCGTCAAATGAAACTCTTTCTACTGTTTATAGGTTGCTCGGTGATATTTCTCTCTTGTTCGCGTCCGAACGAGGAAAACGTTACAATGCCGACAAATCAATTAGAAAGCCAGCCGATTACAGAATCTACCAAACCACCGATACCGATCCATATTGCTGAACTTACATCGTCTGAATTATGTGACCGCGTCGGTCAGATCGAGGTCCTTCCCAATCGCGATCCAACGATCACGGATCCGATATACGAGAGTCTCTTACTTAAAGACAACGAAGCAATTCCGTGTTTGGTCGACAAAATAGGGAACGGTACCTTAATAAAGGACCCGAGATATTCAGTTCCGACGTGGCACAGCTTCGCGGTTGGGGATACAGCGCTCTTTACTCCTCTCGATATCTTAAGTAAGGGCGACGACAAAGATTGGGAACGCAGGTTACTGGAATCACTGCCTGCGAAATCCCGCCAAGAATGGAAAACGAATGGCATCTATGCATATTTCAATTACGTACTTGAACTTAAGAATTGCAGCGATGGTGGAAGAATTGGTTGAACAAAAATAAGAAATGAGCAATCCAGAACCTAACAAGATCATCTTCTCGATGGTCAAAGTTTCAAAATTTTACGACAAGAAACCTGTCCTTAAGGACATTTATCTTTCGTTCTTTTACGGTGCGAAGATCGGCGTGCTTGGGCTGAACGGCGCGGGAAAGTCTTCGCTGTTGCGAATCATCGCGGG
This sequence comes from Pyrinomonadaceae bacterium, assembly GCA_044230475.1. Lineage (GTDB taxonomy): Bacteria > Acidobacteriota > Blastocatellia > Pyrinomonadales > Pyrinomonadaceae > OLB17. The sequence continues at coordinate 14,193 of JBGARA010000015.1, forward strand.
AACGGATAAGGAATTCAACGGCGAGGTCGTTTTCTCGCAGGGTTATTCGGTCGGCCATCTCGAGCAGGAGCCTAAGCTCGATGAGTCGAAAACCGTCAAACAGATCGTCGAGGAATCAGTCCAGTCGACCGTCGATCTACTGAAAGAATACGAAGAGATCAATGCCAAATTTGCCGAGCCGATGGACGATGACGCAATGAATGCGCTTATCGAGCGTCAGGGCGCGGTGCAAGAAAAGCTCGATCACGCCGATGCGTGGGACCTCGACTCGCGGCTTGAGATGGCGATGGATGCACTGCGATGTCCGCCTGCTGACACGCCAATAAAAAATCTTAGCGGCGGCGAAAAACGTCGGGTAGCTTTGTGTCGCTTGCTTTTGCAAAAACCCGATATTCTACTGCTCGATGAGCCTACTAACCATCTCGACGCCGAGACGGTCGGGTGGCTCGAACAGCATTTGCAAAAATATGAGGGCACGATCATCGCCGTGACACACGACAGATATTTTCTCGATAACATTGCCGGCTGGATACTCGAACTCGACCGCGGCGAGGGCATTCCGTTCAAGGGGAATTATTCGTCGTGGCTTGAGCAAAAGGGTGAACGCCTGGCACAAGAAAAACGCAGCGAGGACAAACTGCAAAAAACGCTCGAGCGCGAGCTTGAGTGGATACGAATGTCGCCGAAAGGCCGCCATGCCAAATCAAAAGCTCGTATCAACGACTACGAGGCAATGGTCGCGACTGAGTCTGAAAAACGCAGTGAGGATCTTGAGATCTACATTCCGCCGGGGCCGCGTCTCGGCGACATCGTCATCGAGGCACACGGCGTTTCCAAAGGTTACGGTGACACGGTGCTCTTCGAAAACCTTGAATTTTCTTTGCCAAAGGGCGGCATTGTCGGCGTGATCGGGCCAAATGGTGCCGGTAAAACGACGCTGTTTCGCCTCATTACCGGACAGGATACGGCTGATTCCGGTTCGTTCAAGGTGGGCGAGACGGTCAAGCTTGGCTATGTCGATCAGTCGCGCGACAGCCTCGATGGTGAGAAAACTGTTTTTGACGAGATCGCTGACGGGCTTGATAATGTGACGCTCGGAACGCGGACGATGAACGCACGTACTTACGTTTCTAAATTTAATTTTTCCGGTGCCGATCAGCAGAAATTTGTCAGCCAGCTTTCCGGTGGCGAACGCAACCGCGTCCACCTCGCCAAGATGCTTAAGACCGGTGCCAACGTCCTGTTGCTCGACGAACCGACCAACGACATCGACGTCAACACGATGCGAGCGCTCGAAGAAGCTCTCGAAAATTTCGCGGGCTGCGCTGTTGTGATTTCGCATGACCGTTGGTTTCTTGACCGCATCGCGACGCATATTTTAGCGTTCGAGGGCGACAGCCACGTCGAATATTTTGACGGCAACTACAGCGAGTACGAAGCAGACCGCAAACGTCGCCTTGGCCACGATGCCGACCAGCCGCATCGGATAAAATACAGAAGTTTGACGAGGGCGTAATTGACTTGCCGCGAAATTTGATTTGTCTCATTATTGCTGCCATGATCTTTGCGGCAGCGTGCTCCAGTAAGGAATCACCGGCTAACGCTCCCGTGCCGACGCCTGTGGTTGTGCAAAACTCGCCGACTGCACCGTCACCCACATCGTCGATTCCTAATCTACAGGCGGAGTTGCTCGATAATCGGAACAAAACAACAACATCGCCGATCGGCACTTTCGATTTCAAAAATTACACATACGAGCTGCCGCGCGGTTGGCAAAATCCAGACGGCACGGTTGATATCACTTTGACAAACGGCCATATCGCCCCCATCGAAGGAAAGCCAAATCGCGAAGATATGTCAGACGAAGAAAAGGCCGAGAATCGCGCCGCCAGGCGCATCGGCATGTCATATGCCACGACCAAATTTTTTGACGTAACGAGTGACGGTCAGGACGAAGCCATCGTAATCCTCAAGGTTGAGACAGCGGGTTCGGCGATACCGCAGCTCGTTTATATTTTTGAGTGGAAGGGCGGAAAGCCAGAATTGCTGTGGCCCTTTCGCACCGGAGATAGGGCGGACGGCGGATTAAAGGATATTCGTTTTGAAAATGGCTTGTTAGTTGTCGAGCTTTACGGGCAGGATCGCTTCCTGCTCGGCCAGACCGAAACAGCTAAGGTCACCGGTGACGAAGAGCAACTTTGCTGTCCGACATTTTGGACGCGATCTTTCTACAAATGGAACGGCAAGAGTTTTCTGATGCAGGGAAAGCGGCTGACATATTCCTTTGCCGAACCAAACGCAACACCACAGGAAAATCTCGGCGACAAAGTAAATGCTCCGCCGGGATCAAAGAAATGATTATTACTTTGCAGCGGCTCGATAGCTTAGGCGTGCACGCACGGCCAGATCGGGTCGCATGACCTTGACGCGTATCGAATGCGTTCTTCCGACCGAGCTTTCATCCGGCGGATAATAGCCGAGCCGATACTGATGACGAAGCTCATCGACGATCAACGCAAAAACCTCTTTGAATTTGGATTTGTCGCTTTCGTAGTAACGGCCTGCCGTAGTATCGGATAGCCGCCGCAGAAAGTCCTTTGCGTTTTCACTCTCCCGATCGGTTCTTTGATTACGCATGTCGCCGCGCCGTTCGTCTCGGGGGAATCGGGGATACCTCTCGTTATCCGGAATTCGACCTCCAAAAACGCCTCCGCGCCGTCCGCCGCCAAACACACCGCGATCACCAAAATCCGGCCGCGGTCTTCGGCGAAACTGCGTGTTGAAATATACGGTGTAAATTATCACGTCAGTTTCCTGTAATGAATGAAGAAGCTGCGTGGAAGTGACATTGCTTCCATGATCCTTTCCATCGGTCAATACGATAATTGCTTTGCGACCGGTTACGTCCGCAAATTGTTTGCGCACAGTTTCATCAACAGCGTCGCGCAGCGTCGTGCCCAGTTCGTCCGGGATCTCTGATTTCTTGATCGCTTTTTCCAGAGCTTTCTTATCCGACGTCAGCGGGCTGAGAATGTGCGTGGTGTAGTCAAAACTGACGATCATTGCCTTGTCGTCCGCGTTCAGCAATTTGACCATCTTTTTCGCCGCCGATTTGATGTCGTCAAGCACGAGCCGCGTGCTGTTGCTCGTGTCGATCAGCAGGGCAATGTTTATTGGCTCCTCAGCATCGGCAAAAAAATCGATCTTTTGTTCGACGCCATCCTGTAAGATCGCAAATTCCTCTCGTTTAATGTCGGGGATGTAGCGTCCCTGCCGATCGGTGACTATCACCGGCACACTCACCAGCGATGTGCTGACCTTGATCACCTCATCGGCAACTTTCTCCTGAGCGGAAAGCTGAATTGAAAATACCGCAACCGCAAAGCCTATGAAGATAAGCCACCTGAGTTTCATACTGGTCTTTAAGAGCATTATGTTAGACGTGTTTGATCCAGAAAAAGTCTCAATTTATCACGGTGTGATATTTATCACGAAACACCCGGACAATATGGGTTACATTATAGTCAGGTACAGTGAACTGTTTCAGAACTAAGGTGTTTTTCATCGTCTGACGGCTTGTGCTTTCGAGGATCTCTAATGGACGCCAATACTCTCGGTCGCATTCAATTTGCGTTTACAGTTACATATCACTATTTGTTCCCGATGCTGACGATGGGCCTTGCACCGCTCATTGTCATCTTTAAGGTCCTTGCGGTCCGAAAAAATGACGAGCGATGGAATGAGGTCGCACGATTTTGGGGCAAGATACTTGGCATCACGTTTTTGTTTGGCGTAGTTACCGGCATTCCGCTTGAGTTTCAATTCGGGACAAACTGGGCAACATTTTCCGCATACGCCGGCGGAGTAATAGGACAAACTCTGGCGATGGAAGGCACGTTCGCATTTTTTCTCGAATCCGCCTTCATAGGCCTTTTCTTATTCGGCGAAAAACGGCTTGGTCAAAAACTGCATCTGCTTGCTGCTGTCCTGCTTTTCATCGGGACGTGGCTGTCGGGTTGGTTCATCATTGCAACTAATGCGTGGATGCAGCATCCCGTTGGTTACGAGATCGGCGCTGACGGGTCGGCCCAGTTAACCAGCTTTTGGGCTCTCGTATTCAACAAATGGGCGATCTTCGAATACATGCACAACATGGGCGGAGCGGTCGTTGTCGGGTCATTTGCCGTGTCCGCGCTAGGTGCTTTTTATCTGTTGAGCAAAAGGAAAGTCGAGTACGCGCAGATGTTCATAAAAGTCGGCGTCGTCGTCGGTTTTTTAGCCAGCATCTGGATGTTGTATCCCTCCGGTGATCATCAGGGAAAAATGATCGCTGAACATCAACCTGTCACGCTAGCTGCAATGGAAGGGCTTTTTGATACAAAGAATGGAGCCCCGCTTGTGCTGATCGGCCAGCCGGATATGGAAAAGCAGCGGCTCGACAACGCGATCCACATTCCCAACATGCTGAGCTTTATTACCTACCAGAGATGGGACGCCAAGGTTCGCGGCCTCAACGAATTTCCGCCTGATCAGCATCCGACCAACGTTCCTCTTCTGTATTACGGCTTTCATCTTATGGTCGGACTTGGAACGATCTTTATAGCGATTATGACGCTGTCGGCTATTTGGCTATGGCGCGGACGGCTCTTTGAAGCAAACTGGCTGCTTTGGATACTGATGCTTAGTTTCCCGCTTCCTTTTATCGCAAACACTGTCGGCTGGATGACCGCCGAACTTGGCCGGCAGCCGTGGCTGGTTTACGGGCTTTTCCGAACCGAACACGGTCATTCGCCTATGGTTTCCGGCGGCAACATACTTTTTACGCTGATCGGTTTTTTCGGGATGTACACGGTTCTTACGCTGCTGTATATCTTTCTGATGCTTCGACGCATTGAACACGGGGCCGACGAACTAGGCAAGGCCGTTACGACGGAGGCATATTAGGAGACCGATATGGAAACAGTTTGGTTCATGATCGTCGCGTTTATGTTGGTCTGTTATGTCATCCTTGACGGCTTCGATATCGGTGCAGGCATAGTTCACTATTTTGTCGGGCGAAGTGAAAGGGAACGAGCGGCGACTATCAGTGCGATAGGTCCCGTGTGGGATGGTAACGAGGTGTGGCTGCTTGCGACCGGCGGAACTTTGTATTTTGCGTTTCCGGCGCTCTATGCGGCCGGGTTCAGCGGCTTTTATCTGCCGCTGATAATGGTCCTGTGGCTGCTCATACTTCGCGCAGCCGGAATCGAGTTGCGTCATCAACTCGACAATCCACTGTGGACGAGCTTTTGGGATTTTGTGTTTTGCTTGTCGAGTAGTTTGCTTGCGATATTTTTCGGCGCGGCGTTGGGCAATGTCATTCGCGGTGTGCCGCTTGACTCAACCGGATACTTCTTCGAACCGCTCTTTACGCATTGGGGTGTCACGGGTGAAACCGGCATTTTGGATTGGTTCACTGTGTTATCTGGCGTTGTTGCTTTCGTAGCTTTGGCAGTGCACGGAGCAAACTATCTCGCGTTGAAGACAACGGGTGACATGAATACTCGTGCCCGAAAAGTAGTGAGCCTCGGCTGGTTCGCGCTCTTGTCCTGGTTACGATCCTGAGCCTGGCCGCGGTGATGAGTGTCCGTCCTCAACTATTAGACAACTATTATGCGATGCCCCTCGGCTGGCTTATTCCGGCGGCGGTCGTTGGAACACTCGTCGCAATGAAATTTTTTAATGCCAAGGGAAATGACAAGGCCGCTTTTATCTCATCATCTGTTTATCTTGCGATGATGCTCGGTGGCGCGGTTTACGGGCTTTATCCGAACGTTTTGCCCGCTCTTGATCCGACTCACAGCCTGACAGTTCACAATGCAAAAGCCGGCGAATACGGCCTCAGTGTCGGGATCATCTGGTGGGTTATCGGTATCACCATCGCTCTCGGGTATTTCATATTTCTTTTCCGGACATTCAAAGGCAAAGTCAGTTTGGACGAAACGCATTAAGCAGGTTTCCTTATTCTCCGTGAGGGTTTGGCGGTCTTTACAGATCGCCATTTTTTTATCTGCGACTTGGTGTTATAAAGTACTTGACATACAGAATTACTTGATATATCTTCATTATTACTATGGCAAAAACAAACGCGCTTAGAAATGATGAAGAACGCTCGGAAGCACCTATCAACCTGGGCGACCGCGCGATCGACAACCTCCAATTTATCCGCGAAACGATGGAGCGTTCTACGGCGTTTACTGCCGTCCCGGGCTACGGCGGGATCTTGATGGGGGTGACGGCAATAGTCGCGGCCTATATCGCGCATAGCCAGGATCAGCTTCGTGATTCGCTCGTAACCTGGCTTATTGAGGCGTGTTTGGCTTTCTCTATTGGCCTGTTAGCGATGTGGCAGAAATCGAAGATTGCCGGACAATCGCTTTTTTCTGCGCCGGCAAAAAAATTCGCCGTAAGTTTTGTGCCGCCGCTCATAGTCGGTGTTGTCGCAACGCTTGGCCTTTGGCGGTATGGACAGTTTTACTTAACACCTCCGGTGTGCATGCTTTCTTACGGCGCGGCGGTCGTATGCGGCGGTGGGTTTAGCGTGCGTGTCGTTCCTGTCATGGGGTGGTGTTTTATGGCGATGGGCACGCTTGCTTTCGCCCTGCCGTTCAGCTACGGCAACTTAATGATGGCGTTGAGTTTTGGCGGGCTTCACATAATTTTTGGGGCGATCATCGCGAAACGTTACGGTGGTTAAATAATGGCAAAGAATTTAGCAATAAAAAAAGAAGAAACACGAGGACTAACAGTCGCTCGTGCGGCTGAGACCGTATCGGGCGAGCTCGATAAGGTCATTCACGAGCGAATGCGTCTCGGCATAATCAGCGCTCTGGCCGCGAATAAAAAACTCAGCTTTACAGAGTTGAAAGACCTGCTTGCGACCAGCGACGGCAACATAAGCGTCCACGCACGCAAGCTCGAAGAAGCAGGCTACGTGACGTGCGAAAAATCATTTAAGGGGCGAATGCCGCTGACCGAATACGCGATCACAAAAGACGGCCGCAAGGCGCTCGAACGTTATCTCGATCACATGGAAGCGTTGATCAACGCAATGAAAGGAGGGAAGTGATGCGTAAGATCAAAGCATTTAACACGTCGCAAAACAGAGTGACCACTATTGCCGTACTTGCGTTTGGCTATTTCTCATTGCCATTGCTTTTTGCCGTCTATGTCTATTACTCATTCGGCCACGGTTATTTTCCGCCCAAAGCAGATCTTGTAGGCATTCCGTTTGCAATATTTCTTTTTCTTTGGATATTGTGCTTTCCGGTTTTGATAGCTTTCTGTTTTTCGATCGAGTTTCTAGGCAGATGGATGGCTCATTTCTCGCGAAGCAACGAAACAGGATTAAAAAACGACTTTTGACGGATACGTATCGCGAACTGAGAAGTGATATGGACAGAATATCAACCAACAGCTTACTTGCGGGCGCAATAACTTTTTGTCAGACCATCTTGTTTGTTGTCCTGCATGATTCATCGATCCGGTTGGCGATTGCCTTTGGCGAACCGAGCCGAGTTCGCGATGGAGTGGCTTGGGGGATAACGGCACAATCTTCCGTTTTCCTATTTGCGGCCGTATGTCTAGTGTCGGGATTTCTGATTTTGTCGGTGCCCAATACTGCGAAAACTCTTGTTATTGGAAAGGTCTTTATTCTCTTAACAGGATTTGCGGTTTTTGCGTTCTTACTTGTTTCAGGGAGCCATCCTAAGCGTTCGTTTTTGTTGGCGTCGAGTGCGCTTGTCGCAATGGTGGTTCCGCAGTTGAGTTTTCATTTTATCGAAAAATTTAGAGAGAAACGGAGGCGGAGATGGGTGTGCTCTTGATGTTAATGACTATCGGCGGATTGCTGGTGGCCGCAGGTTTACTGGTTATCGCGATCACTACAAAAAAGACGTGGCTGCGGAACTTTGTTGTCGGCGGTGTTGCCGTTTGGTTTGTTTTTTATGCTGTGATGCTTCTTGGGTTTTCGCTAACGAGCACTGAAAAAGTTCTGGCAGCAAACGAGGCGAAGGAATATTGTGGATTCTATCTCGACTGCCACATGCACACAGCGGTGACGAATGTGCGAACGGCAAAAACGCTCGGCAGTGTTTCGGCAAAAGGGGTGTTTTACATCGTAAACGTAAAGGTATTTAGCGATGCTAAAAACGATTCGATCAAACTACATCTCATAGAACCAAAGGCGCGAGTTGTTTTCGCAAACGGAGACAAGATCGAGCGTGATCTCGCGGCTGAATCTACTTTGCCTACTTCAAATATCAAACTCGATCAGGACATTTCAAACAACCAAACCATCGAAAAAGAGATCGTCTTCGATGTTCCGACTGACGTGATAAATCCTAAGCTGCTCATCACCGAAGGCTACGGCATCGACAAAACCATCGAGCACGTTCTGGTCGGCGACGAAGACAGCATCTTTCACGCGCAAACATTCTTTGAACTTCGGGAACAAAACGAAAGCGCGAGCGTCAAATGAGTATGTTTATGAGACGGAAAACCAGATCACGGCTTCGTGCGGCGGCTTTTGTAGTTACCGGCGTCGTCGCAGGGATGTTTTCCATTATCCTTGCATTCGGTGTGATCGGGTTGGTTTTCAATTTGCTTACCGACGGTGACGGCAATCATTCGAATCTGAGAATACCGGCCGCTTGCTTAGTCTGCCTCTTGGTAAGTGTGCTGGCGGGTTCGATCGCAAAAAGAAGCCTTGAACGAGCGATCTTTGATTAAAGAGTGTTATCTATGAACGCGAGCGCATCACAAAAAACTGAAAGTCCGCTGTATATCTTCAACGGTGCCGAAACACCCTCAGACTACAAGGCGGAATTGGAGATACCTAAAGAGGACGAAATCGCCGAGTCAAAAGCCGATAAGTCAGGTTTTTGGGCGCGGCAGTTTCTGCGGGAATCAACAAAAGCTCAGCGGAAATTCGATTGGATCTTTGGTGTCATAATGCCGGTCATTTGTATCTTCTTTGATCCCGCATTCTTTTCATCACGGCATGGTCATCCTATGTTCGGGGCTGTTCAGCCTTTTACCTATGTTCTAAGTTTCACCGGAATCCTTGCGATGATGGCGTGGCTCATCTGGGGAAAGCGCCTGAAGTGGTTCAACGCTATTTTAGGCGGGTTGTTTCTGGTATGCGGAATTGTCGCATTTACCATAGGGTTCTTTATGCTTCCCTATAGTCTGTTCGGTCTTATTATCATGATAGGAGCGTTGGGGTTCACGCCGTTTTTTACCAGCGTTATTTATCTTCGCAATGGCATCCGAGCAATCGGAGCCGCTGAGTCTTTCTTGGTGAGGAAAATACTTATTTACACGATTCTTTTGAGTGCCCTGGCGAGCGCGGTCATTCCCTATGTGATCAACTTTGAGATCAACCAGCGTTTCGGTTGTGCAGCAAGATTAACCCGACAGTTTTGTCCATAATATGAACGAAAGAACCAGATCAGGATTAGAAATATTACAAGTCGCGGCCGTGCTTGGCGTGCTGGGCAACCTTTTGTTGCGGCAGACGCCTTGGGGATTGAACGTTTTGCTGTTCAACCTGGCGTTTGCCGGTGGAATGTTAATGCTGCTGCGTCGTCGTGCACCGGAATATCTGACACGCCAAACCTTGAGCCTATTCGGAGCGCTTATTTTCTTTGCGTCGATGTTCGTATGGCGTGATTCGATCGAGCTGCGTGTCGCCGACACGATTGCGATCGTCGTTATCCTATCTGTTCTGTTCCTACCAAAGCTGAAAGTTACCACCCAGGTAGCAGGGCTCTTTCATTATGTCGTGGCCTTTCTTTGGTCGAGCTTTAATGCGTTCTTCGCGCCGTTCGCGCTGATCGGAACAGATATCGAATGGAAAGCCCAATCGCGTTCGGGCTGGGCAAAGCACCTTTTCTCGGCAGCTCGCGGAATTATTATTGTCACTCCGATCCTTATCGTGTTCGGAGCACTGTTCATGGCTGCCGACGCAGTCTATCAGGGTTGGGTCGAACGCGTTATCAGCATCCCGCCCGAAAAGATCTTTAATCACATTTTGCTCATCGCGATATTTGGCTGGCTATCCGCGGGCTACCTTCGCGGCGTGATCATCAAAATTCCTGACCAGGCTTCAACCATCGCTGACGGCGAAACCGCAAAGAACGATCCCGATCTCAGCTCTGCTGCGAAAGGCGAACCATCCATTAATCCGCTTAACAACCTATCCATCATTGAACACATCAACATCTCTGATCCTCCCAACCCGCCCCATCCACAAAACGAAGCGCCAGAAACAAAGAACTTAAAGAATGATCCGAATTCGATCCTAAACAAAACGAAGTCAACCTGGGACTGGGCAAACTTTGACAATACGCTCATACCGGGATTTTCGCTCGGCACGGTCGAGGTCGGAGTCATTTTAGGTCTTGTAAATCTTTTGTTCCTAAGTTTCGTGATCGTTCAGGTGCCGTATCTTTTTGGCGGAATGGAGCTGGTGCAAAACACGCCCGATTTCAAACTTGCCGAATACGCCCGCCGCGGCTTTGGCGAACTCGTCGCCGTGTCGGCGCTCACTCTGCCGATGCTGCTTGTCAGTCACTGGCTCATCCGCAAAGAAAATCCGTTTACCGAAAAACTGTTTCGCGTTCTCGCTTGCGTTCAGATCGGTCTGCTGTTCGTCATCATGGCATCCGCCGTCCAACGCCTCGTCCTCCTCACCGGCAACCTCGGCTACGGAATGACGACGATCAGACTCTATCCGCTCATCTTTATGTCATGGCTGGCGATCGTTTTCGTCTGGTTCGGAGCAACTGTTTTACGGAAAGCTAGAAAACATTTTGCTTGGGGCGCTTTGTGGTCGGCATTCTTCATTCTCGGCGCGACGCATGTGCTCAATCCGGACGAGTTCATTGTCAAAACCAATTTGGCTCTGATGCGTGAAGGAAGAAGTTTTGATGCGAACTATTATCGTTTCCTCAGTGACGCCGTTGTGCCGCCACTCCTCTCATCATTGGACAAGCTAAATGCGGATGATCGAAAACAAATCTTGCGCGAGATCGGCGAAAAGTACTGCACGCAAAAGCTCGATACTGACCGAGATTTTCGCAGCTGGAATTTCGATCGTTGGAAAGCATTTCGTCAAGTGGAAAGTAATACCCTGTTTATGAGTCTCTTGCTCTCTTGCCAAGATATGGATTCGGTGGGTATGCAGCCAGAATTTCGAGAATTCTGATGTTACATTATGAGAGATATTGTCCTTGTCACTGACGCTCATTATGTCTCGGGTCGGATTTTGGAACTAACGTTCAACGACGGAGTAACAGCCCAGATCGATTATTCCCAATGGATCGAGAAAACCCCATATTTCGCGCCTTTGAAGGATACCGAGTACTTTAGGAACTTTTCTCTTGACGGCTGGACGGTCGTATGGCCTAATGGCGCTGACATTGCGCCTGAAACCCTTCATAAAATCGCCATAAACTCGCAAAGGCCGCAGGTTGTTTAGAAGTGCACGATCCACCCAATACACGCCGCGATCTGATCCGCGAATACCTTACTTTCTGCCGTGTCGAAAAAGGCCTGGCGGCGAATAGTATTGAAAGCTATGAGAATGATCTGACGAGGCTGCGCGAATGGACAGAAAAGAATGGTCTTGAGCTTATCTCAGTGACCAGACAAGACTTACGCGAATGGCTGATCGACCTTGGCGGGGAAAAACTGTCTGAAAATTCGCGGCGGCGGCTTATTAGCTCGGTTCGCGGATTTTATAAGTTTTTAATGTTCGACGGGCATATCAAACATAATCCTGCCGAAGACCTCGTTGCACCGCAAAAGGGCGTCTATCTGCCGCGATTTCTTAACCAGACTGAGATCGAAATGCTGCTGGCATCGCCGGATACATCAACTGAAACGGGCCTTCGCGACCGGGCGATATTGGAACTAATGTATGCCTCGGGCTTGCGCGTCTCGGAAACGGTTAATCTTAGGCTAAGTAACATCGACATCGACCAGGGAATTCTCACAACCACCGGAAAAGGCAGTAAAACACGGCGTGTGCCGGTCGGTTCGAGTGCCGTTGAATGGCTGAAAAGCTATCTTGCACTTCGTCGTAAGCGTGAAAACATCGAGATAGATAATATATTTATCAACTCGAATGGAGCCCCGCTAAACCGACAGGTAATCCACAGAATGATCGCCGAATACGCCGAAAAATGCGGCCTCGAGGGTGTTTCACCGCACACTTTGCGGCATTCTTTTGCCACCCATCTCGTTCAAAATAGCGCCGACATTCGCTCGGTTCAGCAGATGCTCGGCCATGCAGATATTTCGACCACCCAGATCTACACGCACGTCACAAACGCCCAATTGAAGAAGAACTACAAGCGATTTCACCCGCGATCCTAAGAAGTTGCAGAGCAAGTTCGTGTTGCCAGAAGCGGCAGATTCAATGTAAGAGAGCGAGGCCGTCGAAGCGAGTGATTCGGCAAAAACAGCCGAATCGGTTGACGAGGTTAACACCAACGGAAGCGAAGATCTCAGCGAGGCTGGCGTTGCGGGTTGAAGCGAGTCTTGTGATAAATTGCCGTAAAAAGACACCTCTAAATGCTGCCTTTTACGTCAAAAATTCCGCCTTACACGTGCAAAAAAGTCACCTTTCACGTCCGAAAAACGGTCCATTTTTTGAGTCTAGGCCGTAAACTGTTGCGGACAATACATTTAGGCCCGTGACAAGGCCCTTTTGATTCACGGCGATGTTTCTAGTCTTCGATCCGCATTGTCGCCAATAACATCCGTCATATTCGGCTTAATTGCCGGGTCCTGAGGGGCTTTGGCCGTGAAATTCTGAAATTAGAGCAGATACGACTTGCAACTTGTTTTTTGTTTAGTTATTATTGGAAATTTGCTAATTGGCTCGAAAAGTCACGTTTAGCACTAGTATTTGATCACGCATGGGTGGTCGAGCGGTCAATGGCATCGGGCTGTAAACCCGACGGGTTAATTCCCTACGTAGGTTCAAATCCTACCCCATGCACCAGGTTTTTGCGGGAGTAGCTCAATGGTAGAGCGTCAGCCTTCCAAGCTGAATGTTGCGAGTTCGAGTCTCGTCTCCCGCTCCAGAGTTTCCTGATTTGGAGCGAGCCAGAGTTTGAGCCCAAGTAGCTCAGGGGTAGAGCGCTTCCTTGGTAAGGAAGAGGTCACGGGTTCAAATCCCGTCTTGGGCTCCAGTTTTTGATATTTGAATTATGCCGGTTATAAGCAGATTTCTGGGAATTGTGGTCGCAATGTACTGGAATGACCACGCTCCGCCGCATTTTCACGCGAAGTACGGCGAATACGAGATCAAGGTGTTTATTCTCGATGGCGTTGTAGAAGGCACATTCCCCAGAAGAGCATTGAGGCATGTGCTGGAATGGTATGAGTTGCACAAGCAGGAACTTTTGATTGATTGGCAACTCTGTGAGAAAAAAGAGAACCCAAATCCGATAGAACCGCTGGAATAAGGATGTTAGTACATGTTGTAAATGCAAGGTATGTTGGTGGATATCAGATAGAAGTTACTTTTAACAATGGTAAAACCGGTATCGCCGACTTTACCGAAACGCTCAACGGACCTGTTTTTGAAAAGCTGAAAGACGAATCGGAATTTAAGCGATTCGAGATTGATAAGGAATTAGACACGCTTGTATGGGCAAACGGGGCAGACGTAGCACCTGAATACATTTTTTTTCAGGCATTTAAGGATGACTCGAATTTGCACGAACAGTTTAAAACTTGGGGATATTTAACGTAATTATATTTGAGAGGACAATAGAAATAGGATGAGCAAGGAAAAATTCGATCGCAGTAAGCCGCACGTGAACATTGGAACGATCGGTCACGTGGATCACGGCAAGACGACATTGACGGCGGCAATAACAAAGGTATTGGCAAAGCACAATCCGAAGAACACGGTGCGTGCATTTGACTCGATCGACAACGCCTGAGGAAAAGGCTCGTGGTATTACGATCGCAACGGCACACGTCGAGTATGAGACGGCAAACCGCCACTACGCACACGTCGACTGCCCGGGCCACGCTGACTATGTCAAGAACATGATCACCGGAGCCGCTCAGATGGACGGAGCTATCCTTGTTGTGGTCTGCAACGGACGGACCGATGCCGCAGACACGCGAACACATCCTGCTCGGCCGTCAGGTCGGCATCCCGACGATGGTCGTGTTCATGAACAAATGCGACGCTGTCGATGACGCAGAATTGCTCGAACTGGTCGAGATGGAGATCCGCGACTGCTTAGCTCGTACGAGTACCCGGGAGACGAGATCCCAGTTATCCAGGGCTCGGCACTGAAGGCACTCGAAGGCGATGCAAGGAAGCAAAGATCGACGACCTGATGCAGGCTGTTGACGATTACATCCCGACGCCTGCACGTGAAACGGACAAGCCGTTCCTGATGCCTGTCGAAGACATCTTCACGATCAGGGCCGCGGAACAGTTGCAGCGGGACGTATCGAGCGTGGAACGATCAATGTCAACGAACCTGTGGAGATCGTCGGTATCCGCGAGACAAAGAACTCGGTTGTAACGGGCGTTGAAATGTTCAAGAAGCTGCTCGACAGCGGAATGGCAGGCGACAACGTCGGACTCCTCCTGAGAGGAATCGAGCGTAAGGAGATCGAACGCGGACAGGTCATCGTCAAACCGGGCTCGATCACACCGCACACGAAGTTCAAGGCCGAAGCCTATGTTCTTACAAAGGAAGAAGGCGGACGACACACACCGTTCTTTACAGGCTACCGCCCGCAGTTCTACTTCAGAACAACGGACGTGACAGGTGTTGCACACTTGCCTGCAGGAGTTGAGATGGTGATGCCCGGCGACAACATCCAGATGGAGATCGAGCTTATCGCTCCGATCGCCATGGAAAAAGGCCTCCGCTTCGCTATCCGCGAAGGCGGCAGAACAGTCGGTGCCGGTACCGTTTCGGAGATCGTGGAATAAAGAGGATTTATGCCGAGAGATAACATAATTTTGCAGTGCACCGAGTGCAAAGAGCGCAACTACGTAACGACAAAAAATAAAAAGAACACGCCGAACAGGCTTGAGCTTAATAAATTTTGCCGCCGCTGCCGCTGCCACAGGCTGCACAGAGAGAATAAATAGACGGGAGACTTGAGACGGAAGACAGGGGGCCAAAGGCTCATGTCTCACGTCTCCTGTCTCATGTCTTTTTCAAAGGGGTATGGTGTCAATGGTTAGCATGGAGGTCTCCAAAACCTTAGGTGCGGGTTCGAGTCCTGCTACCCCTGCCAGATCGAACTTTAGGAGATAATTTAAGTGTCAGAAGCAGTAAAACAAAAAGAGGGTATAGGCGAATTTATCGCAAAAACCCGGGCCGAGCTGGATAAGACCACTTTTCCATCGTCGGACGATGTAAAAAGCACGACCATTATTGTCATAGTCAGCGTAATGTTCTTTGCTGCGTATCTGTTTTTGATCGATCAGGCATGGGTTTACGTTTTGGAGTTTCTTACATGGGTGATCAACCAGATCGCCGGAGCGTAAAGGGTATTTGAAATGAAGCAGTGGTATTTTATCCACACATACTCAGGGCATGAGAACAAGGTTGTCGAGAGCCTTTACGCAAGGATCCGCGACATGGGCCTTACTGAGCAAATAACCGAAGTCCTTTTGCCTAAAGAAAAGGTCATCGAGATGCGCGGCAACAAAGAGTATGTCTCCGAGCGGATGTTCTATCCCGGCTACGTGCTTGTCGAGATCGAGTGCGGCGATAATAAAAAACCGCCTGATAACGTGTTTCACGCGATCAAATCGACCCCAAAGGTCACCGGTTTTTTGGGCGGCAAAGATCCGACACCGTTGACTCAGGAAGAGGTCGATCAGATCGTTCATAACATCGAGGTGGCCACCGAAAAGCCGAAACCGAAGTTTACCTACGAGGTCGGCGAAGTTGTCAGGATCAAGTCCGGTCCGTTCGCCAGCTTTACCGGCAAGGTCGAAGAGGTCAACGAAGACAAGAGCACTTTGAAGGTATCGATCACAATTTTTGGTCGTTCGACACCTTACGAATTGAGTTTTTTGGAAGTAGAGAAAGTTACTTTCGCAGAAGAAGAATAAATGAGGACATTCCCTTAGAGGGATCGTTAATCGAAAATGGCAAAGAAGATAGAAGGATATATCAAGTTACAGATTCCCGCCGGCAAGGCGAATCCGGCGCCGCCGATCGGCCCGGCACTCGGTCAGCACGGCGTGAATATCATGGAGTTTTGCAAGGCGTTCAACGCCAAAACGCAAAACGACGACCCGGATATGAAGATTCCGGTCGTGATCACGGTTTATGCCGATCGTTCGTTCTCGTTCGAGACGAAGACGCCGCCTGCAGCCGATCTTTTGAGAAAGGCTTCGGGAATTGCAAAAGGTTCGGGCAAGCCTAACCGCGAAAAAGTTGGCACAATTGCCCGTTCAAAGATCGAGGAGATCGCAAAACTAAAAATGGTCGATCTCAACACGTCGAGCCTCGAATCCGCGATGCGGACCATCGAGGGCACGGCGAAATCGATGGGTTTAACAGTTGAATAGTAACAGGTCTTATAGGACGTAAAGGTCCGATAAGTCTCATAAGGGAGAGCATTAATACTGCTCGTTAATACCTGGAGGTAAAATGAAAAGAGGGAAGAAATACCGCGCGGCTCTGGAAAAAATAGAGCCCGGGAAAAGACACACACTCGACGAAGCTGTCTCGAAATTGAAAGAGATAGCCTTCGCCAAATTCGACGAAACAGTTGAACTGACAATGTGGCTCGGCGTTGATCCGCGAAAGGCTGATCAGCTCGTTCGAGGCACTATTGTTTTGCCCCATGGACTTGGCGGCGCCGCTAAAAAGGTGGTTGTCATTGCTCAAGGTGACAAGATAAAGGAAGCCGAAGAAGCCGGTGCCGATCTGGCAGGCGGTGACGATCTCGTCGAAAAGATCAAAGGCGGTTGGCTGGATTTTGACGCGTTGATCGCGACGCCCGACATGATGGGAAAGGTCGGTCAATTGGGTAAGGTTCTCGGTCCACGAGGCCTGATGCCCAATCCTAAAACAGGAACCGTTACGATGGACGTCAAAACTGCCATCGAAGAAACCAAGGCCGGAAAGGTCGAATACCGTGTCGATAAAACAGGCGTTATTCACTCACCTGTTGGCAAAGTGTCATTCGATCAGGCAAAGCTTGCCGAGAACACACGCGTTCTCATCAACGCCGTGATGAAGGCAAAGCCGACGACCGCAAAAGGCCGTTACCTGAAGAAGATCAATATTGCTGCGACGATGAGCCCGGGCGTTATGCTCGATGAGCTTGCGTACGCATAAGTGAGGAGCGAATAAGACAATGAAATCAAAAGAAACAAAACAAAAAGACCTAACCGCCCTCACTGAGTCGCTTGCAAATTCCAAATCTGCGATGGTCGTTAGCTTTACAGGTTTGACGGTCACCAAGGACCAGGAGTTTCGCAACAGCTTGCGTGAAGCCGGAGCAAAATATCAAGTTGTAAAAAACACACTCGCACGTATCGCCGTACAGGGGACGCAGTTCGAAGAAGCTGCGGAATCCTTCAAGGGCGTGACCGCGATCGCATGGACCGAAAACGACCCCGTCGTCCTTTCGAAAGCAATTTCGAAGTTCATGAAGGACAACGCCGACATCTACACGTTCAAAACGGGTGTTGTCGATGGCAAGCTGGTCGATATCAAGCAGTTGAACACGATCGCAAGCCTTCCGTCCAAAGAAGAGCTTATTTCCAAGTTGCTGTTCGTTCTCAACGCACAGGCTCAGCGAATTGTCACGGTCATTAACGCCGTGCCGTGTGACCTGGCAATCGTGATCAAACAGATAGGCGAAAAGGAAGATCGTGTCGCAGCCGCGCCAAAAGCAGAAGCAAAGGCTGAAGAACCGGCAGCGGTTCCAGTAGTAGAAGAAGCGGCACCAGTTGAGGCTCCGGTAGTGGAAGAAGCTCCGGCTGTTGAGGCTGCTGCTCCTGCGGAAGAAGCTCCGGTCGTTGAGGCTGAGGCAGCACCGGTTGCGGAAGAGGCGCCTGTGATCGAAGTTGAAGCCGCTCCGGCGGCTGACGCGGCGGTCGATGCTGCGGAAGAAGATATATTGGAACTTCCGTCTGAAGATAAGGCGGAGTAAGAGAGTTTTGAATTTCAGATCACAGGTCTGAAATTTGATTTAAGCCGTACTCAAGGAAAGCGAGCCAATTGATTTGTCAGGTCACATTGGCGTCGGACAGTGAATAAAGGTGATGCAACCCTGCATTTGTTGTCCCTGGGTTCTAGCGGCAAAACGAAGCGTTCGCGATTGCGGGCGTTAATTTAAGAACCCTAAATAGGAGAAAAAAATAAAATGGCAGTTACAAAAGATGATGTAGTTGAGTATTTGAAGGGAATGTCGCTTCTTGAAGCGTCGGAACTGGTCAAGGAACTCGAAGAAGTGTTTGGTGTGTCAGCGGCAGCAGCGGCGGCACCGATGATGATGGCGGCTCCCGCTGGCGACGGCGGTGGTGCAGCGGCGGCTGAAGAGAAGGATTCGTTTGACGTGATCCTCGCTAATGCCGGCGGTAACAAGATCGCTGTTATTAAGGTCGTTCGCGAAGTTGTCGCAGGACTGGGCCTCAAGGAAGCCAAGGACCTCGTTGACGGTGCTCCGAAACCGCTCAAGGAAGGCGTTTCAAAGGCCGAAGCCGAAGAGATCAAGGCGAAATTGAGCGAAGCGGGTGCAACCGTCGAACTCAAATAACTAATACAACCAATCCGCAACGCCGGTCATCGTATCGGCGTTGCGGATGGCTTGTGTTTTTGGGGTTTTGTGATACACTACTAGGTTCGCGCCGTCTTTTTCTTTTTGACCGTGCGAAGTCGCAAGCTCGGGTAAATTCGGATAACTCGTTATTTTACAGCGTTTTCCGTTGGTTTTAGACGCGACCTCAAGTCGCAAACAAGTGGAGAGTTGGTGTCTCTTTTTGGCACGCTCGAAAAATTAAAATAAGCGATTCACTGCTTAAAAGCGGTCTGGGCAAACTTTACCCTCGACCGCATTTGCCGTCTTTATCGCAAGATTTTTGGGAAGACTTTGCCGTAGGAATCCTATCAGTAAGTTTCGCAAAAATCAACAGGTTTTTTATAGCCCGCAATTAATTATATGATCAATAATCCTCTTCAGAGCAGCTCAAACGGCCTCGGGCAACGAACAAGCAAGGCGCCCGAGCGTCTGGATTTTTCCAAGATCTATACATCTGCACAGATCCCCAATCTTATCGAGGTTCAACGCGAATCGTACAACCGCTTCTTGCAAATGGATCTGATCCCGGAAGAGCGTGATTACATCGGCCTGCAGTCGGTGTTTTCGTCGATCTTCCCGGTTTCGGATTTTCGCGAAACGGCTACGCTCGAATACGTCGAATATCAGATCGGCAACTGGCAGTGCAAATGCGGAAATCTGGAAGGCCTGCAGCACCTGCGTGCAAATTGTAAGAACTGCTCGGCTAAGATCAAGGTTGATCCATTCAATCCCGCAGAGGTCCTTTGCAAGAACTGCGGAACCTTTAATGCTGTTCGCCCGAATCTGTGCGACAACTGCGGCGAGCCCGTCGGCCTCAAGCACAAGCACGATCAGCAGGAATGTCAGGAACGCGGAATGTCATACAGCGTGCCCCTTAAAGTGAAGATCCGCTTGACGGTTTATGACAAGGACCCCGAGACCAACGTCTCTACGATCCGCGACATAAAGGAAGAGGACGTATTCTTCGGCGAGATACCCTTGATGACCGATAATGGCACGTTCATCATCAATGGAACGGAGCGTGTCATCGTGTCACAGCTCCATCGCTCGCCCGGCGTTTTCTTTAAGGGGGACCGCGACGATTATCTGGCAAAGATCATTCCGTATCGCGGCTCATGGGTCGAATTTGAATACGACCAGAAAGGAATCCTTCACGCCCGGCTTGGCAAACGTAAACTGGTTGCGACGGTCTTTTTGCGAGCACTCGGCCTGTGGCTTAATCCGCAGATCGACATGAAAACGGTCTCGGACAACATCCTCGAAGAAGTCGTCAAAAATGCCGAGTACCCAGATTCGAGCATTCTCAAACTCTTCTATGTTGTTGACGAAGTTGCCGTTGAAAAGGGCAAGCTTTTGGTCAAAGTCAAAAAAGATGGCGAAACACATCTCGTTGGAATGCGAGCCGAAGAGGACATCAAGGATAAGAAGGAGGATATTGTCCGCAAGGGCAAGAAGGTCACTAAATCCGCGATCGCTGATCTTCGCAGGCTCAAAAAGGATAAGGTACATGTCGTCGCCGCCGATTTCGAGGGAGCCTTTGCTCTCGAAGACGTCGTAAATACTTCGACCGGTGAAGTGATCGTTGAATCGAATACCGAGATCGCCGCGGGCAAGCTTCAGGAAATAGTTGAACAAGGCGTAAATACCTTCTCGGTCTTTTTCCCGAAACGCGACGTTATTGGCGAAGTCATTTCGGCGACCTTGAAAAAAGACCCGATCTCAAAGCCGGTCGATGCTCTTCTCGAAATTTACCGCAAGATGCGTCCCGGCGATCCCCCAACCGTGCCGACATCATATCGTCTGCTCGAAGGAATGTTCTTCGATGCCCGTCGTTTTGATCTTTCGCGTGTTGGCCGGCTGAAATTCAACATCAAGATGTGCCGGCCTGATCTCGATGAGATCAAAAATCCGCTTCTGAAGGCCGGAGATTTCATAGACGTTGTCAATTATTTGCTGCGGATGAAAAAGGACAGCGAGAATTACACGCAGGACGACATTGACCATTTGGGGAATCGCCGCGTGCGCGCGGTTGGCGAACTGCTCGAGAATCAATTCCGCATCGGCCTCGAACGTATGGAACGCGCGATCAAGGAGAAGATGTCCATTCAGCAGGACATGTTCACTACGATGCCGCGCGACCTCGTCAACGCAAAGCCCGTGACCGCAGCGGTTCGTGAATTCTTTGGCTCCTCGCAGCTTTCGCAGTTCATGGATCAGACCAATCCGCTGTCTGAGATCACGCATAAACGCCGTCTTTCGGCTCTCGGGCCGGGCGGCTTGTCGCGTGAACGTGCCGGATTTGAGGTTCGCGACGTTCACCCGACGCACTATGGCCGCATCTGCCCGATCGAGACGCCTGAAGGCCCGAACATCGGCCTCATTTCCTCGCTGTCGTGCTTTGCTCGCATAAACCAGTTCGGCTTTATCGAATCGCCTTACCGCAAGGTTGAGGACGGCCGCGTTGTCGAATACGTAAAGATCCACAATGGCGGTGATACTAAGTTCAAACCGGGCGAGCATGTTCCTCAGGAAGCCGTTGATAACGCGAATAAGCGCGTCGGCAGTGGTCAAAAGGCCGAGTATGAACCCTGGCCGTTTTACCTAACCGCGTGGGAAGAGGATCGCTACATCATTGGTCAGGCAAACATTGAGCTCGACGATAAGGGGTACATCAAAAATGCCCGCAACGCTGCACGTCAAAAAGGTGAGTTTATTACTGCTGATAAAGCTGACATTCAGTACATGGACGTCAGCCCGAAACAGCTTGTTTCAGTAGCAGCATCGCTAATTCCGTTCCTTGAAAACGACGACGCAAACCGTGCGTTGATGGGATCGAACATGCAACGTCAGTCTGTACCTCTGCTTCGCGCCGAGTCGCCTTACGTTGGAACCGGCATGGAAAGGATCGCCGCACGCGATTCTGGAGCGGTTGTCATCGCGAAACGTGACGGCGTGGTCGATTTTGTCGATTCCGAGCGAATCATCGTAAAGGCAGACCATCAGGTTGACGGCACGATCTCACGCGAAGTGACGGCGGACATCTATTCGTTGGTTAAGTTCAAGCGTTCGAACCAGAACACCTGCATCAACCAGCGTCCGATCGTACAGGTCGGCGAACGCGTGAAAAAAGGCCAGGTTATCGCCGACGGCCCTTGTACCGATCGCGGCGAACTCGCTCTGGGACGCAACGTGCTTGTGGCATTTATGCCTTGGCGCGGTTACAACTTTGAGGACGCTATCCTCGTGTCTGAGCGTCTCGTTAAGGACGACTATTACACGTCGATCCACATCGAGGAGCTTGAGATCGAGGCCCGTGATACAAAGCTCGGCCCTGAAGAGATCACCCGCGATATTCCAAACATCGGCGAGAACATGCTCCGTGATCTTGATGAGTCAGGCATCATTCGCATCGGTGCTCAGGTCAAGCCGGGCTCGGTACTGGTTGGTAAGGTGACACCGAAAGGTGAAACACAGTTGACTGCTGAGGAGAAACTCCTCCGCGCGATCTTTGGTGAAAAGGCCGGTGATGTTAAAGATGCTTCGCTCAACTGCCCGCCGGGAATCGACGGAACGGTCGTTGACGTTCAGATCTTCACTCGAAAAGGCCAGGACAAGGACGAACGAAGCCTCGATATCGAGGGCATGGAAGAAGAAGACCTCCAGCGTGACCTCGAGGACGAAATTCGTATCCTCCAGGAACAGCGTGACGAGCGTATCTTTGAGCTTTTTGACGGTCGCAAACTCAATGCCGATCTCAAAGACGGCAAAGAAGTGATCCTGAAAAAGGGAACGACGCTCAATCGCGAGGTGCTTGCGGAAGTTGACTTCAAATTGCTTGCTAAGGCTGAAGTTGCCTCAGGCCGTATCGATACCGCTGCCGAGGTTAAACAATACCAGCAGCGTACAGAACGCCAGATCAACATTCTCCGCGATATCTACGACGAAAAGATCACTAAGCTCAAGCAGGGCGACGAATTGCCGCCGGGCGTGATCAAGATGGTCAAGGTCTTCGTCGCGATGAAACGTAAACTCAGCGTTGGCGACAAGATGGCCGGCCGCCACGGCAACAAGGGCGTTATCGCCCGCATTTTGCCCGAGGAAGACATGCCGTATTTGCCGGATGGAACGCCGGTCGAGATCGTTCTCAATCCGCTCGGCGTGCCATCTCGTATGAACGTCGGACAGATCCTTGAGACTCATCTTGGCTGGGCGGCTCGTGTTCTCGGGCTGCACTTTGCGACGCCTGTCTTTGACGGAGCCAGCGAAGAGGAGATCAAGAAGTACATCGGCCAGGCAAATGCCAAGTATGACGAGCTCAACATCCCGGCCTCGGTCGGCCCGTCGGGCAAAACGCGTCTTTATGATGGCATGACCGGCGAACAGTTCGAGCAAAAGGTGTGCGTTGGCTACATCTATATGCTCAAGCTGTCGCACCTTGTGGATGACAAGATCCATGCACGCTCGATCGGCCCGTATTCGTTGATCACCCAGCAGCCGCTGGGCGGTAAAGCTCAGTTCGGCGGCCAGCGTTTCGGCGAAATGGAGGTCTGGGCACTCGAAGCCTACGGAGCGGCACATATTCTGCAGGAATTGCTGACATGCAAATCCGACGATGTGGCCGGCCGCTCGAAGATTTATGAAACGATCGTCAAGGGCGTATCCAACTTCGAGCCCGGCATTCCCGAATCGTTCAACGTTCTGGTGCGTGAGCTGCAATCGCTCTGTCTGGACGTCGAACTGATACAGGAGCACGAGATCGATCCCGACGAGGTTGTTGCCGGTGTCGATGCGCTTGTGGGCGTCGATTAGTAGTTTTTTTCAAAAACTGTGGGACAAGGCAAAAACAGGACTGCAAACCCAATGTTTATAATGATTTACACTGTCCCGCCTGCGAGTGGGACAGTGGTGGGACAAGCGGGACATATTTGCTGGAAAAAAGTGCTGGGACAGTGGGACAGTTTTGATAAAACCTAATGTTTTCTTGAGTTTAGAAGTCCCAAAAAGCTGTGGGACACCTGGGACAGGGTATTTATAACGGAGACAAAATGTTTCGATTTAATAACGATAACAAAACGCAATTAACGACAAACTACGAAGCGATCCGCATTTCGCTCGCTTCGCCGGACAAAATTCGTTCGTGGTCGCATGGCGAGGTGACAAAGCCGGAAACGATTAACTACCGAACGTTCAAACCGGAGCGTGACGGGTTGTTCTGTGCCCGCATCTTTGGTCCGGTGTCGGATTGGGAGTGTTTGTGCGGAAAGTACAAGCGTATGAAACACCGCGGCGTTATCTGCGACAAATGCGGGGTCGAGGTGACCCAAAGCAAGGTTCGTCGCGAGCGGCTCGGTCATATCGACCTGGCGTCGCCCTGTTCACATGTGTGGTTTTTCAAGGGGTTGCCGTCGCGTATCGGTCATTTGCTTGACATCACGCTTCGTGACCTCGAAAAAATTCTCTATTTCGAGACATATATCGTCGTTGACGAAGGTGACGTGCCCGACCTCAAGCAAAAGGACCTGCTTACCGACGAGCGTTATCGCGAATTGATGCGCGACTATCCAAACGGCTTTGTCGCAAAAATGGGAGCCGAGGCGATCAAAGATCTCCTGGCGCAGATAGACATTCAGGAGCTGGTCGATGAGCTTCGCGTCAAGATGCGTGAGGAAACGTCACAGCAGAAAAAACTCAAGTATTCCAAGCGTCTCAAGGTGTCGAACTCGTTCCTGCGTTCGGGCAACAATCCGCAGTGGATGATCCTCGACGTAATTCCGGTTATTCCACCGGAGCTTCGCCCGTTGGTGCCTCTCGATGGCGGTCGTTTTGCGACATCCGATCTTAATGATCTGTATCGCCGCGTTATCAACCGTAACAACCGTTTGAAAAAGCTCATCGAGCTTCGCGCACCTGAGGTCATCGTTCGCAACGAAAAACGCATGCTTCAGGAAGCTGTCGATGCGTTGTTCGATAACGGACGCCGTGGCCGCGTGCTTCGCGGTGCGAATAACCGTCCGCTCAAATCGCTTTCAGGAACATTGAAAGGAAAACAGGGACGTTTCCGTCAGAATCTGCTCGGAAAGCGTGTCGATTATTCGGGACGTTCGGTTATCGTCGTCGGCCCTGAACTGAAACTTCACCAGTGCGGTCTGCCGAAAAAGATGGCGTTGGAACTTTTCAAGCCTTTCATTTACAACAAGCTGGAGCGTGATGCTCATGCCGCTACGATCAAGCAGGCGCGCGAAATGGTTGAGCGTCAGGAACCGATCGTTTGGGACATTCTCGAAGAGGTGATCCGCGAGCATCCGGTTCTGTTGAACCGTGCTCCGACGCTTCACCGTCTTGGCATTCAGGCGTTCGAGCCCGTATTGGTTGAGGGTAAGGCGATCAAGATCCATCCGCTCGTCTGCACGGCATTCAACGCCGACTTTGACGGCGACCAGATGGCGGTGCATATTCCACTGTCGGCTGAGGCACAGATCGAGGCCAGCGTTCTGATGCTTGCGTCGAACAATCTGCTTTCACCGGCAAGTGGCCAGCCCATTGCCGTTCCATCGCAGGATATTGTCCTCGGTTGCTACTATCTGACCCTTGCTCGCGACGAAATGAAAGGCGATGGCAAGGTCTTTGGCTCTATCGATGATGTGCTGCTGGCTCTCGATGCCGGAACGGTCGAGACTCAGACAAAAATTAAGCTGCGCTGGCGCGGTGATCTTATCGATCTCACGCTCGAGCACAATATGCAGGACGTTATGCGTGCGACAGCTCGGGAGAATGTAGATCTGATTATCGACACGACCGTCGGACGGGTTATTTTCAACGAGCGTCTTACTCGTGATGGCCTGCCATATGTCAACGGCGTGTTAAAGAAGAAAGGC
Organism: Pyrinomonadaceae bacterium; assembly: GCA_044230475.1. GTDB lineage: Bacteria > Acidobacteriota > Blastocatellia > Pyrinomonadales > Pyrinomonadaceae > OLB17. The sequence continues at coordinate 39,926 of JBGARA010000015.1, forward strand.
CTGCAGAGTTTGGTGACATTTTGCCACTTGAGGCTCGGCCACGACGCAACCGTCGTATTGCTCGACGACCTCAAGGCAATGGGTTTCCTCTATGCGACAAAGGCGGGTGTTTCGATCGGCATCGACGATATGGTTACGCCGTCGAGCAAGAAAGGCATCATCGACAAGGCTTTGAAGGAAGTCGAAAAACTTCGCAAGCAATACGAAGACGCGACGATGACCGACCTCGAGAGAACAAACAAGGTTACGGCGATCTGGTCCGATGTGACCGATCACGTTGCCAAGGAAATGTTCCAGGCCATGCATACGCGTGAAAAAGAACGCAAAGAGTTGAACCCGATCTTGGTGATGGCCGACTCAGGAGCCCGAGGTTCGGACGCTCAGATCCGCCAGCTCGCCGGTATGCGCGGCCTTATGGCAAAGCCTTCAGGCGAGATCATCGAGAACCCGATCCTTGCGAACTTCCGAGAGGGCCTCGACGTTTTGCAGTACTTTATTTCGACACACGGTGCCCGAAAAGGTCTGGCTGATACGGCTTTGAAAACGGCTGACTCGGGTTATCTCACTCGACGGTTGGTTGACGTTGCGCAGGACGTTATCGTTTCCGAACAAGATTGCGGAACTCTTCGCGGCGTTTGGGCTGAGGCCATCATCCGAAACGGCGAAGAGGTCGAATCGCTCCGTGACCGTATCGTCGGTACGACCTCGCTCGATGACATTATCGATCCGGTTGATGGAACGATGATCGTCGAGGCAAATACCGAGATCGATGAAGATCTCGGGGGCGCCGTGCAGCTTTCAGGACTGCAGAAGGTTCGCATTCGCTCGGCTCTGACATGCGAATCGCGTCGCGGCATCTGTGTTAAATGCTACGGCCGCAACCTTGCAACGGGTAACACCGTCGAGATCGGCGAGGCGGTCGGTGTAATTGCTGCTCAGTCGATCGGCGAGCCGGGAACGCAGCTTACAATGAGAACGTTCCACGTCGGCGGTACCGCCCGTCTCGAACAGGAGACCAAGCACGTCGCTGCGATGGATGGAACCGTGAAATATCTTGGCGATTTGAACGTCGTCAAAAACCGCAATGGCGAGATGATCTCGATGCGTCGTCAGTCGGAGCTTGCTCTTGTGGACGAACGCGGTCGCGAGGTTGCTCATTATAAAGTAGTTTACGGTGCCGAGGTTCACGTTAAAGACGGCCAAAAAGTTAAAGAGGACGATGTGCTCGTTACTTGGGATCCGTTTACATTTGCAATTCTTACCGAAGTAAAGGGAGTTGTGAAGTATCAGGACCTTAAGGAAGGCAAGACCGTCGAAGAAGAGATCGACAAGGTTACCGGCCAGAAACGTCTCGTTGTTAAGGACTCTGATGAGAAAAATCAGCCGCGTATCGAGATCCGCAACACCAGCAATAAGGTTCAAAAGACCTATCAGATGCCTATACGTGCCAACCTGATCGTTGAGGACGGCCAAAAGGTCGAGCCGGGTGATGTGATCGCAAAAATTCCGCGTGAAACCACCAAGACGAAGGACATCGTCGGCGGTCTGCCGCGTGTCGTCGAACTTTTCGAAGCTCGTCGTCCGGGAGAAACGGCCATCATGTCCGAGATCAACGGAACCGTGAAATTTGGCCCGATCTCAAAGGGTAAACGCAAGATCATCATCATCGGTGATGACGGCAGCGAACGCGAATATGACATTCCGCGCGGAACGCACATCAACGTTCAGGAAGATGACCGCGTTAAGTCCGGCGAACCGTTGATGGATGGCCCGCTTAATCCACACGATATTTTGCGTGTTCTCGGTATGGAAGCATTGCAGAATTATCTCGTGAACGAGATCCAGGAAGTCTATCGTCTGCAGGGCGTGAACATCAACGACAAGCACATCGAGGTGATCGTGCGTCAGATGCTCCGCTGGGTCAAGATCAAGGAAGTCGGCGATACCGAATTTCTGCTCGAGGAACAGGTTGACCGCTTCCGTTACGAGGATGAGAATGCTCGTGTTCGTGACGAGAAAGGCCAGACATCTGTCGGCGAGCCGCTGCTGCTCGGTATCACAAAAGCGTCGCTTTCTACCGATTCATTCATTTCGGCAGCGAGCTTCCAGGAAACGACCCGCGTGCTTACCGAAGCCGCGATCTCAGGCCGTATCGATTACCTTCGTGGGCTGAAGGAGAACGTCATCATGGGCCGTCTCATTCCTGCCGGAACCGGTATGAAATATTACCGCAACGTCAAGGTGGCTCCCGATGCTACTGAAAACCGCAAGCAGGAGGATGAGTTTGACGAAATGACGGACTACATCCGCGGCGGTATGCCGATGCTGCCGATCCCAGCGGATGGTGATGGTGATTTCGACGGAGACATCGAGGACGATGCTGAAATCGACGGTGATGAGGAAGTATTCGACATCGACGAGGCGATGAAGATCGAAGTCGATGACGATGAAATGTAATTATTAAGAAAACTAGGCCGGATTCGTTCCGGCCTTTTTTATTCGACAACTGTAAAGGTAGTCGAGATTCGTCGGTGAAGTTCTTTTGCCAGCCCTTTTCGATCAGGGTCTATGAGCGGTCGTTCCCCAAAGTTCAGCACTGCAGTATATTCGCGAACCTTGAACAACCGGAAAACGTGAGCGAAAAAGCCAGTGTCATCCCACCAGCTTACTGCGATGCTCGCAGGCATTTCACCTTGTGGCGTTTTGTAGGTTAACGATGCGTAAGAAACGGCGATGCCGCTTTGGGCGGCAAATTCAAAAAAAGACGAATTGAATGGCAGAACCTCCTCACCTTTTGTGCTGGTGCCTTCTGGAAATACGATCACTCCTTCGCCGTGATCGAGACGTTCGATTATTTTTTCGCCTGCTCGTGGAATGTCACGGCGGTTGCTGCGATCTATAAATATCGTCCCCATATCACGGCATATTCGCCCAGCAAGAAACCATCCTTCGACCTCTTTCTTTGCGACGAAAACTCCTTTCGCAACGGCACGTATTGCGGCAATATCGGCGTAGCTTAAGTGATTGGTGACGAGGAAAAAAGGCGGCTCGGGAGGCGTTCCGACCTCTTCGACTTTCATATGTGATACGCGGACAAAGCTGTTAGTCCACATCCCAAAGATCGTCTGCCGCCACCATCGTTTATCGCGTATGAATGGATTTACGACAAACCATATGGCATACAACCCAAGGGTAGATGCGGTAAAAGAAGCAAATCGAAAAGCGGCCCTGATAGTTCTCATTTGACGAAAGCGTACGACTACTCTTTGTCGATCTTCTTAAAATTGTATCGCAGCAAAAATCGCATCGGCAAAGACTTTCCATTACGCTCAGCCGGACGCCAGTTCATTGCGCGAACAGCCTTTTCGGCGGATTCGTCTAGACCATACCCCGCCCAGCGGACGATCTCGGTCCTCAATATCGAGCCTTGTGCGTTCAAATCGACGATTATGTCGACAGTGGCCCTGATGTCAAAAAGCGATGCCTCGGCGGTGTATTCGGGTTTGACACGGCGATAGGGAACTGGCGGCCGAAAGTTCTTTGCCAATGGTGAATCTTCGCTGGGAGGCTCTTCCATATTGGCAGCGGGCGGTTCGGCAAGCTCGGTTCTTGTGACTTTCTTTATGATGGTTATGAGATCCGTTGCCAAAGTGGGAATCGAGGCGAACAGTCGGTTTTGCGAGTCTTGCTGCTTACTTGCCTCAAATCGGGGCAGGTTCCAAAACACCAATCGTCCTGTGCGCGAGCTAACTACATATATCGCCGCATATGATTCATAATACAGTGGCAATTTCGAAGAGCTTCGACGGAGTGTTTCACTCTTTACCAAGATAAAATAGTCGCCACCAATGGCCGTACCCAGAGCTCTTGATGTTTCAGCCGTCATATTGAACGGGGCGTCAGGTTTCGTAGAGGAAAATACAGCTTCGCCCATGGGTCGGTCAAGAACTGTTAGGTTTATTGCCAAGTGGTTTTCCAGTCGTTCCGCAAAATCGTAACTTGTATCTGTTCTGTCAGGTACAAGGACTGAAACTTTTTGAGCAGATATTGGGCGAGAAAATATGAAGGCGAAAAGGAGGAGAAGAAAATGGGCATTGAGCCTGGTTTCCTTCCTTACCTTTTTCTTTCTATTTTCTGTGGTAAAGACTAGCAATGTCATCTTTCAATTCTGCGGGGAAGCAAATTCGATGGATTCGATAGCCTTCCTGAAGCCCGCGCACTGCAGGGCTGATCGACGAGATCTCGCGAATCTCCGGTTTTGAGTATCCTTGTTCAACAAAAATTAGGTTTTTGGGATCGGCCGTTTCCTTTGTGTAGAGCGAGTATGGAATGTTTCCGGCCTTATCTTCGACAAAATAATAGTTCGGGTCAAACCCTGCACTGGCGACGATCTTCCGCGAATCTGACACAAAAGCAGATCGGTCAGATTCTGGCATGTCGAGATCGAATGCTTTGAACAACCTGCGGCTCAAAAATCGTTTTGAGAGATCGGAAAGTATCGAATCTCCGGAATGCTGCCATCGTTTTATACTGAACAAGATATCGGTGTCATCTATTTCGAGATGCTCGTTCAGACATAGGCTCTCTCCGGCAAGGATCTTTTCCATCGCGGAACCATCGACCCGCCAGACATCTCCACCGCCGGCATACAGATCTATTGCTCGCCTGAGCAGAACCTTGAGAACGGCTTCTGCTGAGCGAAGTGTGCGATGAAAATATACCTGACGGTACATATAGTATCTCGCCTGCAGATAATCTTCGACTGCATAAATCCCTGGAGCAGAAACATAAAGATGATCGTCGGCTTCGTTAATTTCGATTGACTTGATTATCCACTCAAGATCAAAAATGCCGTACTTTGCACCGGTCATCATGCTGTCGCGCAGCAGGTAGTCCATACGGTCGACATCAAGCTGTGATGAAACCAATTGAGCAAGAGCACGAGGGCGAAAATCCCCCCGAATTATGGCTGCAATGCTCTCAGGCAAGTCCGTTGAAAAAGCACTGAGCAATCTTCCAACCTGGGTTTCCGTGCTCAAAACAGCTTCGATCGTAAATTGCTCGTGGTGAAATCCGAGAATATTCTCGATCACATGTGAAAACGGCCCGTGGCCGAGATCGTGCAGGAGCGCCGCGATACGAACCGCCGTTTGATCGTTGGCAGATATCTCGTAGCCAACCCGAAGCTTTGCCACCATTCGCGCTGCGAGATGAAACGCTCCAAGTGAATGGGTAAAACGCGAATGCTCCGCTGCCTGATATGCAAAGTAGGCAAGTCCAAGCTGACGGATGCGTCTGAGGCGTTGAAATTCAGGCGTGTCGATGAGCGCGACGATCAGCCGGCCTTCGTCCGTGCTGGTATTTAGACGGATAATGTCGTGGACCGAGTCGCGGTAGATACGTTCAAGCCGGGGCATATTTTGTGACGTTCGGCCTGTTTTTCATATCGGATATTTCTTTGCGGATCGCTTCGGCGTCCTTTGCATCGGGCAGCATCTTGAGATAAGTTTCAAACTCCGCAACCGCCTCCTTGTTCATCTGTTTGTGCAAATAGATATTTCCAAGATACTTGTGAATGACCGGATAACTCTTACCGCCATCCAGTTCTTTGACCTTCTCGAAAGCTCTTAGAGCAACCTCTCCGTCATTTTGTGCGTAGAAAATTAGGCCGAGATACAAATGAGGCAGAACAGAATAGGTATTCAAGTATGCAGCGTTGACGAAGAAGGGTTCTGCTTCTTTTAGCTTGTTCAACTTTAAGTAAGCGACCCCTAAATTTAGGCTGGCCTCAAAATCCTCCGAGTCTAAGTGAACCGCTTTCTTAAGAGTCCCGACGGCGTTCTCGAATTTTCCGTTCTTGATCTCCAGGCTGCCTAGGGCTGTGTAGGCCGGAGCAAAATTCGGAGCGGCGGTGATCGAGCTTCGAAATGCGACTTCAGCATCCGCTTCCTTCCCGTCTTGTAGTAACTTGAACCCCCGCCTAAAGTGTTGAATCGCATCTTTTGGTATGCCAGACCATTTTGCATTTAGCACTTCGTTGCGAAGCGTTTCTGCCCTTTTAGGCTGCAAGTAAATGGGCGAGTTGAAAGTTTTCGGGATGGGGGCGATCCGCACTGAACCAGTCTGCACTTCTTTGTCGATAAGATAGTATTCCCGGGCGATCTCAAACTGTTCGCCGGCATCGACGACGATGGTATACGAACCCGGAATAAGACCGTTGAATGCAAAGGCTCCGTTTCTATCCGAGTACACCGTTTGGGTTGGTTGTGTTGTGCTCTGCAATTCGATCTTGATCGATCTTTCCAGTGTGCGTCCGTTAGGTAAGAAGATCCTTCCGCGAATGGAATTTATGCCACCGTTCCCGGTGTTGTTTGTATTTCCTTGTCCGTAAGCAACATGAGGGATAACAATGCAAATTGCGGCCATCGCCAACAAGACATAACAACGAATCGCGATACGCATAAGACTCCTCCCTGTTGAACAATCTATGTTTGGAACTTCTATTTTATCAAACTTTGCGATCAAAATGAAAAAAAAGGTCCGGAGGGATATTCTCCTCCGGACCATAAAATGTTCTAAGCGTAAATTAGACTTAGAAGCTGAATTTCGCACCGATACGGAGAGCCGACGGATACTGGAAGATCGTTCCGCTACCCCAGAAAGGATTGACGACCGGAGCAACGCCAGTAACACCGCTGTTGATGCTATAGGTGTTGTCAACGGTAACCGCTCTCTGAGCGTTGGTAACGTTGAACCAGTCAGCCGTCAGACGAAGCTGTTTGCCTTCGCCCATCTTGATCGGGTAATAGAAACCCATATCGAGATTCCAGGTGGTCGGTGTGCGGGTCGAACCAACTGCACTCTCAACACCCTGTGTAAAGGCTGAATTCGGGATGATGGCCGTTCCGCGAGGAGTGGCAAATCCTTCATTGTTTCCATAAACCGGATGCGGGATCAGCTGGTTGAACGGAATACCCGACTGTGCATAGAAGTTGCCCGAGATCACAAGTTTGAACGGCGTTGAATAGCTGCCGTTGAACTTGAACTGATGCGGGCGATCGTTCGGAAGACGTCCGTACGCGTTGCCCAACAGGCTCACGAGGTCGAACAGCGATGTAATGTTCGGATCAGACTGACCGTTGTCATTACGGAAGAGACCTTCGTAGTTGCCGATCAGGCTCGAGTAAACATACGAACTCTGGAATGAAACGTTATTTGCAAATCTGCGATTGAACGTAAATTCCATTGCTCTGTAGTAACGTCGTGCACGACCGAAGCAGCCAATAGCCGGGTTGTTGCAAGCCTGATATTCGGTGTTTCCGTTAGGTCCGCCAGCACCAGGTCCGATAGGTTCACCCGGGTTGAACAGGAAGTAATGGTCACCGTCATCAAACGAGCCGTCCTCGATAACTGAGCCCTGCGGGCGATAGATACCGCGAACACCAAATGCATAGTTCTTGCCAACTTCATATTCGAAGCCTGCAGTCCACTCATTGACCGTCTGCGGTTTGAGGCCAGCGTCGATCGGTGTTGCTTCAGCACCGAGATTACGTGTGCCAAAACCGGTTGCGACAGTTGCAGTCAGCGGAGCATTCAACGTATTAACGTTGAAGTTCTTATCTGTCTGCGTGTCGTTGCTGCCTGCGCGAACGTTGATGTCGAGCGGAAGCGGTGTTTCCAGATAACGTGCGTAGTTAGCAAAGAACTTGCCCTTGCCTTTTCCGAACGCATCCCAGATAAATCCAACACGCGGCTGGAAGTTATCCCAGAAATTGTTGAGCTTCAAGTACTCAACTCCACCGTTGCCTTTAGCCTGCTGATAATCCCAGCGGCCGCCGACATTGATCTGGAGGTTGCGGGTAATCTTGTAATCGTCCTGAATGTAGAAGCTCTGAACATCGGTCTTAGTGTCGGCAACCAATTTAAAGTCACGAACACGTGTCGAGGCACGAACCAGGAACGGATTATTGTTTACTTCGTCAGCAGTGATGCTGGTTGCTACCGGGTTAACCGTATAGCCTGCCGGCAATACAACACCCGGTGACAGAAGAGCTGCAATCGGTGTTGCACTCGGACAGGTAATAACCGTTCCGCGAGTCGTACAAACGCTGAAGTTGTTAGTTACGCGGAAACCGCTAACCGTAACGTTGTCCGGGTTCGAACCGTTGCTCGGCTGAACATTGAGCGGGTTAGCAAAAACACCAGCCGGACCGGTCGATCTCTGATCGATGGCGTATTTGTTCTGATAGAGCTCAAAGCCATACTTGAAAGTGTGGCTGCCCCATATCGACTGCATTCTGGCTGCGGCTTCCCAACGGTCGCGGTTCTGATCCTGGTAGAGGCCAAAACCATCGCGAACGAAGTTTCTCTGAAGGCTGCCGCCCGGAGCAAACACGTAATCAACTTTACCAATATTGGTGTTCGTTGCGTTTACGTTGGTCTGAGTTACGGCTGCAACTGCTCCGTTTTTCAGGATCGCGAAGTTGTCCGTGATCAGAGCTGTGCTTGCCACAGATGCATCAGGGATGATGTTATTTCTCTGATAGTGAAGTCCGAACGAGAATTCGCCGATGAACTTCGAACCAGCGTTTGAGTTCAAGCGGAAAGCGTAGTTGGTGCCTCCCGTCTGTCGTTCGCCTGCGAAGCTCTTTACATTTTCAGCGAAACCCGAGCCTGCGAACAGGTGGCCTTCTTCTTTGGTGTAGTCACCAAATGTCGAGAAGGTGAATGTGTTGTTGTTGTTAACTGACCATGTCAATTTGCCAGAGTAGAAAGGCGTTGTGATCTTGCCTTCAACTGGTGCACGGAACGACTGGGTCAGGTAGCTGTTTTCGCGTCTCTGCGGATTGAATGCACCAAAGAACCAGAGTTTGTCTTTGACGATCGGTCCACCGATGTCGCCGCCGGCGTCAACTTCCGAAAAACCATCCGGAGCAAGGCCGGTCTGCGGGAAATTCTTGGTTTCACGGACCATACCCTTTGAGCCATAAAATGCAAAGAGATCGCCGTGAAACTGGTTTGTTCCCGATTTTGTGATGACGTTGAAAACGCCGCCGGTCGAGAGGCCCTGGTCTGCACCATATGAGCCTGTTTTGACCTGAACTTCCTGAACGAACTCGAACGGAAGGTTTGCACCGGCACCGCCGAATGCAGGGTCGGTTGTTGTCACGCCATCAAGGATGTAAGCATTTTCCGGACCCGAGGAACCGGCAACCGAAGGATCGCGGTCGCGACCCGAAGCATCACGCAGGCCCGAACGGGCAACTGTCGGAGCGATCGTGTAGAGGCCCTGAACAGTACGGGAAGTCGGAATGTTCGAGAAGAACTCGGTCGAGATGCTCGAACCCGTAACGTTTGTCGTGTTGTCGATCTCTGAAGAAGCAACGACATCGACCGTTTCACCTACGCCCTTTGCAGAGAGGGTGATCTTTACGTTTGTGTTCTGAGCGAGGTTGACCTCAACGTTCTCCTGCTTGAACGCACCAAATCCGCCGACCGGAGCGGTCGAAACGGTGTAACGTCCCGGAGGCACCAAATTAAAACGGTAATATCCGTCTCCATTCGATGTAGTTGATTGGGATCGAATCATGTTCGGTCCCGAGATGGTCACGGTTGCATTCGGAACAACTTGTCCGTTGGTATCCATAACGGTACCGTCAACCGATCCTGTTGTATTAGTTTGGGCCATACTTGCGGTTACGAAAACTAACGAAACCACAGCAAATACGGCCAACATAAATAATTTAATGTTTTTCATATCTCAGATTATCCTTGTCTAAAGGGTTATGTGCCTTGCCTGCTAAGCTACAGACTATATAGACACATTCGGCTTTTACCACGCAAATGTTATGCCTTTCGCGTGAAAGGGGTTAAACAGCTGAAAATACTGGGGTTATGGGCGGAAAGGCAGTGCATGGTCCGTTCAGATTTCCATATTTATGAATACTAAACGGAAAAGATGAATCCATATCTTCGGAGGACCTGCGGTGTGCAAAAAAGTGCTCAAAGGAGAGCTCCAAAACCAACGTCAAAGCGAGGTTTAGAGCAATTTAACAGAAATTGAAAGCACAACTACCACCGAAGGCTATGAATTAAGGAGATGCCCCATTTTCTCTTTCTTTGTACGAAGGTAATGGGCCGCGGGTTCCTCGGCGGCGACTTCGATCGGTATGCGTTCGACTATCTGAAGCCCGGCCCGCTCCAAAGCGGCCAATTTGTCGGGGTTATTTGAGATGACTTTGACCTTGCAAAGGCCCAGATCAAAGAGAATCTCGGCACACTGCTGGTAATCTCGGGCGTCTATGGCAAAACCAAGTTGGGCATTGGCTTCGACAGTGTCCGCGCCCCGATCTTGCAGGGCGTAAGCCCGTATTTTGTTGAGGATCCCGATGCCGCGGCCCTCTTGTTGCTGATAAACAATGGCTCCGCAGCCCTCCGCTTCGATCATTTCCATTGTTTTATGTAGCTGGGGCCCGCAATCGCATTTTATCGACCCAAAAACATCCCCGGTCAGGCATTGCGAATGGATCCTCACCAAAGTCGGCGTTTCGCCGTTCATTTCACCCTTGTATAAAACGACGAACTCCTCATTGCTTGTCGTTGAACGATAGCCGGCGATCATAAAATCGCCAAACTGGGTAGGCAATTTGGCCTCAGCGACCTTTTCAACCGTTATGGCTCGATTGGTCCAAGGGCAATCGGCCCCATTTTTTGCCACATTTGGATTTGCTAACATCTGAAAAAAACCTAGTTAATTATACTCTAATCGACAAAATATAGTTATTCGATTACTGCGCGACACTAGATTCAAGGCCATGGTCCGACATAATATCTGCCGAAATATGGAGTTTCTCGTCCGAATATTGGAGCTGATAAAGCCGCCAATAGAGGCCCCGAAGCCCCAAAAGTTCGTTGTGGGTGCCAATTTCCCGCAGCTCCCCATGATGCAATACGATGATCCGGTCGCATTTTTGGATGGTTGAGAGCCGGTGGGCGACGACGAGCGACGTTCGATTCTCCATGACCCTGTCTACGGCTTGCTGGATGAGCTGTTCGGTTTCGGTGTCAATCGAACTCGTAGCCTCGTCCAGAATCAGTATCGTCGGGTCAAAAGCCAATGCTCTAGCGAACGAAATAAGCTGTTTTTGCCCTACTGAGAGGCCGGCGCCGCGTTCACGGACCTCTGAAGCATAGTTTTCGGGTATTTTCTGGATAAATTCGTCTGCGTGCACTTCTTTGGCCGCCCATTCGACGCGTTCACGGCTGATCTCGGTGTTTCCAAGCCTGATATTGTTCTCGATCGTGCCGCTGAAAAGGAAAACATCCTGTAAAACAACCGCAAAATTTGACCGTAGGGCTTGCAGGCTCCAATCACGAATGTCGACGCCATCAAGCAGTATTTTGCCTTTCTGAACGTCGTAAAAACGCATAAGGAGGTTAGTAATTGTGGTTTTCCCGGAGCCCGTATGTCCAACAAGCGCAATACTTTCGCCCAGATTTACGGTAAATGAGACATCCTTCAAGACCCAATCTTCGTCTTTATAGGCGAACCAGACGTCTTGAAACTCGATGCGGCCCTCGGCGCGACCTGATTTCAAGGGTTTTTCGGGTGTTGTGATGTCAATCTCTCGATCCAGAAGGATAAAGATACGATGCGAGGCGACGATCGCAGCCTGTAAAACATTGAATTTATCGGAAAGATCGCGAATCGGCTGAAAAAGCTGGAGCGAATACTGGATGAACGACGCCAAAACACCAACGGTCAAGGCCGCTCCCGCCGAAGAGATGCCGCTTAAAGTCTCGTAGGCAAAGGCAAAAATGACCACAGCGATGCCTATTGCACCGATAAAATCAACCATTGGATAAAATATCGAATAATAGAAGATCGTTTCGATATTTGCCTGGCGATAATCGTCATTTATTTCGCTAAATCGTTTCTTTGCTTTGCTTTCCGCATTAAAAAGCTGGACAGTTTGGGCTCCTGAGAGATATTCCTGCAAAAAGGCGTTGAGTTTGGCGTTACGAGTTCTGACACGGTCAAACCCTCGGCGGGCGTGTTTGCGAAACCAGTTCGTGGCCGTAAACAGAAGCGGCACAGTAATTAGCGAAACTATTGCCAGCTTCCAATCGAGCCAAAACATTATCCCGACAATGGCAAGAATAATGACAAGATCACCCAAAACATCGATAACGCCGGACGTAAACAGCTCATTTAGGGCATCAACGTCTGAGGTCAAACGGGTCATTATCCGTCCGACCGGAAAATGGTCATAATAGGCGACTTCCAGCTGCTGAAGCTTTGTAAAAAGCTCGGTCCGCAGGTCGAACATTACTCGCTGGCCAACATTATTTAACAGGATTTCCTGCACATACGAGAAAATGAATCGAAAAAGGAAAACTCCGAAAAATGCGAGTGCAAACAGCCAAATGCCATCTACGCGCTTTGGCGTGATGAAATCGTCCACTGCCATTTTTGTGAAATATGGCTGTGTGCTGATAAGCACATTTGTCACAAGCGTTAGGACCAGCGCGCTTGCGGCGAGTTTCCAGTAGGGTTTGATGTAGCGAACAAGACGGCGGGCAACGCGAAAATCGTAGGTTTTTCCGATCTCTTCTTCTTCGTGATACTTGCGGGCGGCTTCGGACATGATGAACTTAGATTCTAGATTTTGGCGCGAAGCATGGCAATTTGACATCAAGGGCGCAACAAGATTTATCAGCTGGAAAACCATGTCATATCGGGAAAATCGCGTCATATCGGGAAAGTTGTGTCATATCGGGAAAACCATGTCATATCGGGAAAATTGGTATTTCAAAATACAGATCTCGATGGTATGTTCAAGACATGTCGAGGGAAATTTCCAATTTCAGAGTTCCCACTTGCTGACCACGTGACACGGGCGGCGATCACGAAGGGCGGTAGTAGATCAATTGCAATTTTTAATAATGAGGAGTAGTATGAGTTCGAAACCACGAAAATTGGGCCTTTTCACGATGAAACCCACGCTGCCCGTTCTATTTTTATTTATCCTCTGCATATTTGCGGCAATTGACACCCGCGCGGCGACGCTGACGGTTACGAAGGTTGAAGATACCAACGACGGTGTGTGCGATGCGGACTGTTCCCTGCGCGAAGCGGTCGCGGCGGCGGCCTCGGGCGATACGGTTGTTTTTTCATCGCTCTTCAACACCCCCCAAACCATCACCCTAACCCTAGGCGAGATAAACATCAACAGAAACCTAACCATCACCGGCACAGGTCAGGACAATGTCACCATCAGCGGTAACAATGCCGACTGGATCTTTTTGATTTTCGTCAATGGAGTTATTGTAAATCTCTCGGGCATGACTTTTCGGGACGGTAATGGAGGTTCACCAACCATCGGGGTAGGAGGAGCTATCGAGTTGATCGGCACCAGTACGCTTAATGTTTCCAACGCAACGTTTACAAACAATAGGTCTGGTTCTCATTCGGGCGAGGGAGGAGCGATCGATGGATCCGGAAACTGTACTCTTAACCTTAGTAATCTTATTGTCGTCGGAAATTTTTCGCGGGGACAAGCCATTTCATCCACAGGTTCATTGAACATAAGAGACTCAGTGGTGAAAAACAATACTGGTTGGGGTGTCGAGTCCAATAATTTTGTAACAGTTGAAGGGTGCACGATCTCCGAAAATTCCGGTGCTGGCATAGCTGCCGAACACCTTTCTATGGTCGATTCGACTGTAACAAACAACGATCTCAGCAGCGACGACGGCGGCGTACTAGACGGAGATGCAGCATCAACGATGACTATCGAACGCTGTCTAATCAGTGGAAATAGAAGAGATCGGGGAGGTGGAGGTGTCAAATCAACTGGAACTACCATCATCAAGGATTCGCGCATAACCGATAATACGGCTACCAACGGATGGGGCGGCGGGATTGCAAGTCAAGTCTCGCTATTTATGACTAACAGCGAGGTTTACAACAACACGAATTTGTCGGGAGGTCTATACAATGGCGGAGGAGGCATCGGTTACACTACAGGCCCTTTGTCTGTTATCAACTCAACGTTTAGCGGCAACTCTGCTTCCGGCAGTCCCGGCGCGGGCGCGGGAATCTATGGCATATTC
>JBGARA010000016.1:0-52897 GCA_044230475.1 Pyrinomonadaceae bacterium
GCTTCGAAAATTGCTGCAGGTGCCGGAATTTTGCTTATGCTGGCGTTGTTGGCAGTTGGCTGGTACTACATAGTCAAACACCCCATTCAGCCCGAGATCGTTCCGCAGCCAGTCCAAAATGCTGTGGTAGAGAATGGTCAGCAGTCGGTTCCCAACGTTGCCACGCAAACCGAGATGCCGCCGCTGCCTCGCAATGTGCCGCAGCCGCCGAATACGAATTTTTATCAGAACACTAAGCAAAACCTTAAAGGCGACCTGATACGTAATTTTGTAGGGTTTACGCTGTATTATCCAAAAGATTGGAAGGTCAACGGCCCGCAGGAAAGTGCCGCGGCAAACAGCCGCGGAAAGTTCCTCGATATTTCACGCCTCACACCCGAAGGCCGGCTTAAGGAACAAATGCTCGTCAGCTATTACCCGAGCAAGGGTACCTTTACTGAGGATGCCGATAGATTTGCACCGCTGGTCAGGGAGACCAACGACACTCTCAAGAAACTATTGCCCGGCTATCAGATGATCTCCGAGGGCGAGACCAGGGTAAACGGCGACTGGCGTGCCTATGAGGTCAAATTTCAAGGCAGCGGTACATCTGAAACCGGCGAGAAACTTGTCGTTTGGGGGCGAAGGCTTTACATACCCGCAGCGCGGCCCGGTGTTCGCAATGGGTTTGAAATAACCATGCTTGCGACATCGCTCGCCGACGAGGTGAAAAGCGTCGATGACTTAGGCGTCAAAGGCGAGCTTGCCGGCATCCTCTTTAGCTTTGAACCGAGCCAGAATTTCTAGGCCTTCCTCGTATTTTTTCCGCCATTTTCAAGACTTACCAAGAAAGCAGCCCTCTATACAAGGCCGGGTTCGGTCATTCAATTTCGGGGATATTTTTTGACAAACAGTGGGTTTGGGGTATAATAATGCGGCTCTATTAGTTTTAACCGTCCGACCTAATAGCGCAAAGAGTATCGATTCTTTGCGATAGTAATTTATTAATTTGCTGCTTTTTGGCCTCAATGCTGGGTTTTTCATAGCAGCCGGCATTGGTGTCGAGGACTGTTTTCTATTCAATTTTAACAAGGTATGTACCTTTTGGAGGATTTAGGTAATGTCGAAACGATCTAAGGCGGGTGCTCGCAGGAGCTTATTCATCTGTTTGGTATTATTGGGTTTAGTAACTGCGATCATTGTAGCTCCTTATCAGTACCGCACAAAGGCTCAGAGCGGCAAAGGCAATGGCCTCTACCCGCGAACTGTAAGCAGTGACGACTCATTACCTGATTACGACATACGCGAGCAGCAGTCTGACGAAACCGGAAGGGCAATTGCAGCCTACAGACAGTTAGCTGGCAAAGACCTATCGGTTGTAGAAACGGTTCGGAACGGGTTTCTGATTGGCGAAAGCGCACTTAGACAACGGATCCCAACACTGAAGATCGAATACAATAATGACATCCGCATACCTGAGGTCATTGGGCCTGATCCTGTCAAAGGACGAGTATTTTTGACAGCCGCGACTAGACCAGCGGGTAGAAAGCATGCCGACGTACTCATTAACTTCCTGAAAGAAAATACTGCACTTCTCGGAGCTACAAATCAGCAAATTGATGCCTTAAAAATCTTCGCGGATTACACAAATCCTGATGGAAATCTATCATGGGTCGAGCTTGAACAGTATGTTCATGGAATTCCTGTCTTTCGAGGCACGGTGAAAGCAGGCTTTACCAAGCAGGGCGAGTTGATTCGCGTGATAAACAACATGGCACCTGGCTTGGACTACGACAACGTCCCTACCGCTTTTGGCGATGCTGCTGCTGCCGTCCGTTACGCGGCGCCACTCGTTGATTACCGATTAACAGTTAATGACGTTGTGCCCAACGCTGCAAAGTCGTCAAACAATGTCGTCCGGTTCGGAGCGGGAGGTGACTGGGACATTACCGCGGAAAAAATGTATTTTCCAACCGAACCTGGTGTTGTTGTTCCCGCATGGAGAGTGCTTATTTGGAAGCCCGTAAACGCTTTCTATGTGATCGTCGATGCCAAAACAGGAACGATGCTTTGGCGCAAAAATCTCGCCGCTGATCAGACGCAGTCAGCTACGTATAACGTTTATGCGAATGCGAATAATATGATCGACATAGCCCAGAATCCCAACCCGCTTCGCCCGGCACCGATCGATCCGTCGCTTGGAACCCAAGGTGCTCCTATAGCACGCCAAAACCGAACGCTTATAGGAAACGAAGGAGCCCTTTCGTTTAACAACCTTGGTTGGATGACAGATGGAGCAAACAGCGGAAATGGCTGGACTGACGGAAACAATCTTCAGTCGGGTCTGGATATCGATGGAGTAAATGGTGTCGATGCGGCACAGGCCGGAACAGGTCGAGTCCTTAGTTTTGCTTATAATCCGCCTCCGGGAAATCCCGCTCCGCCCGATGCGGTGACAACGGCAAATTCACGCAGCGGAGCCTCAACGCAGCTCTTTTATGTCGGCAACCGTTACCACGATGCGACCTATCAGTTAGGATTTACCGAAGCGGCCAGGAACTTTCAAAATGACAACTTTGGCCGTGGTGGTGTGGCGGCTGATCGTGTTTCCGGTGAAGTTCAGGACTCAAGCGGAACAAATAATGCTAATTTTGCGGCAGGTGCAGACGGAACACGCGGTCGTTGCCAAATGTACGTCTTTACTAATACTACTAACAATCGTGACGGCGATTTTGATGCCGAGGTGGTCGTACATGAGTTTACGCACGGGCTCTCTAACCGCCTGATTGGCAACAACGCAGGACTTACTGGCACCCGTGCCCGAGGCATGGGCGAAGGGTGGAGCGATTTTTATGCGCTGTCGTTTCTAAGCGAGCCAACTGACCCGCTGAACGCTGCGTATTCAGCAGGAGGCTACGCTACCTATCAACTCGCGGCTCTGCCAGTTGGAACTGATAATACTTATTACGGGATTCGCCGCTATCCGTATGCGATCAAGTCATTTACCGGAGGCCCAAGCAATCTTCCGCACAACCCTTTGACCGCGATTGACGCGACGGCAAGTTGCACCATTTCTGGGGGCGCGTTTGCACCTTCAGCATGGTTGGGGACTGGTAACTGTACCGAGGTCCATAACATTGGCGAGGTATGGGTTTCAATGCTTTGGGAGGTAAGAGGGCAATTTGTTACCAGACTCGGAGCAACCACCGGCAATCAGAGATTTTTGCAGATCGTTACCGATGCGATGAAACTCTCAGCGAACAATCCAAATTTTCAGACCATGCGCGATTCCATACTTGCTGCCGCTAATGCTCTTCCGCTCGCACCAGAAACCTCCGGTGACGTAGCAGATGTTTGGAAAGGTATGGCCCTTCGCGGGATGGGAGCAACAGCTACCGATAACGGAACAACGATCGTCGAGTCCTTTGCGACGCCGACTGCTGCCGGAACTGCGACAAACACATCGACACCGACAGCCACGCTGACGGCGTCTCCGACACCGACAAACACTTTCACAGCGACCAGTACTTCGACACCTACCAACACCGCGACGGCAACGGCTACAACAACACCGACATCGACGCCTTGCGCGGGTACCGTGACGGCCAGCTACACAGGCCCGGCAGTTGCTGTGCCTGATAACACTGCTGCCGGAATAAATGTAAATCTCCCGGTTTCCGGCGTGGGTACTATTTCGGATCTTAATTTCAGGTTCGATGTTGGCGGCGCATGCGACGCGACCGTCGGTAATACAAATGCGGCAATGGATCACACTTTTATTGGTGACCTTACATTCAAGCTGACCGCACCCAATGGAACAACTACGGCGACTTTCCAGGCGAGACGCGGCGGTACGAGAGAGAACATTTGTCTTACAAACATTAACAACCAGGGCGGCTTCGCTAACGTGTCAACCTTGACCAGCGTTACCGGTTCACCTGAGTCAGGCAATTTCTCGCCGGAAACTACCGGTTCGCTCGCTAACTTTAATGGCATCAGCGGTGACGGTACCTGGGTTCTGAATGTTTCCGATAATGCGGGCGTTGATACAGGTTCGATCCGTAGATTTTCGCTGATCTTTAACAGCGAGGGATCGTGCAGCACTCCAACAGCCACCGGAACACCGACCAATACAGGTACTCCAACGAATACCGCAACCCCAACCGCGACATCGACGAATACTTCGACAAATACACCGACAAACACCTCAACCGCAACTGCAACAGCAACGGCAACATTTACAGGAACTCCTGCTTGCACGCCATCCGATTTTGCAAATACGACCTCTATCGCGAGTAACGACAATGCTCCGGGAAGTCCATATCCATCAGATATAGTTGTCGCGGGGCTGTCAGGATCGGTTACGAAAGTTACCGTAGATCTCAACGGTGTGGCTCACACGTTCCCTGACGACTACGATATTCTGCTTGTCGGCCCGGGCGGTCAGAATGCGATCATAATGTCTGATGCCGGCGGTAGCACAGACATAACAGCCGTGAATCTAACGCTTGACGATGCCGCTGCTACGGCATTATCCGATGCCGGCCAGTTGGTCACGGGTACCTATCAGCCGGCAAACTACGCTGGCTCGGGCGGAGAGGCATGGGCTGCTCCGGCACCTGCTCCATTGGGCGGTTCGGCATTGTCCGTCTTTAATGGCTCAAACCCGAACGGCACATGGTCGCTCTACGTTGTAGATGATGAAGGTGTCGACTCTGGCACCATTGCGGGTGGTTGGGCGCTGCACATTACCACGACTTGCTCGACGCCTACGGCTACATCGACATCGACAAATACATCGACGCCGACGCCGACCTCGACGGGAACGCCTGTAGCGACGTCAACCGCAACATCGACACAGACTGCGACCGCGACGAACACGGCGACATTTACGCCGACATCGACATTCACGGCGACAAACACAGCCACGGCGACGCCGACGACGTCATCGACGAATACAGCGACACCGACAACGACGGCAACTCCGGCCTGCCAGACGATTCTCTATAATCAGTCGACATTGCAGGGAACTAACGGGACAAATTCGCAGGACTTCGAGACCGCAAATGACGCGTTTGATAATCAGTCTGCGGATGATTTTGTTGTTCCTGCCGGCCAGACTTGGACTGTTCAACAGGTTGTTGCTAATGGTTTGTACTTTAACGGAGCGGGTCCCGCAGATTCGTTCAATGTGACCTTCTATGCAAATGCATCGGGTCTTCCCGGCTCAGTTGTTCCGGGTGGTGCATTCACAGGTGCCTCATATGTACAGGCAGGTGATTCATTTAACATCACTTTGCCGTCGACCCTTGTCCTGACCCCGGGCACATACTGGATGTCAGTTCAGGTAAGAATGGACTTCACGCCGGGCGGCCAGTGGGGATGGTATAACCGAACCACTCAGTCGAACTCGGCAGCGGTTTGGCAAAATCCGGGCGGTGGATACGGCATACCGGGATGCACAAGCTGGGCTGCGAGAGGCTCTGCGTGCAGCATTGATTCGGGATCTCCGGATCAGGTCTTCCAGCTGATCGGCACCAATGGTGTTTCGTGTTCCACACCGACGGCAACAAACACGGCGACCGGCACACCGACCAACACCCCAACCAATACGCCGGCAAACACGCCGACGTTCACAGCGACAAGTACTTCGACGCCGACGGCGACGAATACCGCTACATTCACGCCGACCAGTACACCAACGGCAACAAATACAGCGACGCCGACGAACACATCGACTAGCACACCAACAGCGACCAACACGTCGACAAATACGCCTACGCCGACAAGCACATCGACGTTTACTCCGACCAATACCGCAACGCCGAGCAGCACTTCGACGTCTACACCGACCAGCAGTGCTACTGCGACATCGACGGCAACGCCGGTTTCGGGTTGTGCAGCGGTGTCGATCCCGGCCAGCCAATCGTTGACGGGAGTTGCGGCAACGGTTCCCATAAATACGACAAGCGTGACCGGATTAAATGCGATCGCAGCTGACCTTACGGTCAATTACGACCCGGCGGTGCTGACGCCTCTGGCAGATGCAACATTTGGTGTTACGCTCGGTGCGGTTGGCAATTCGAATGGCGGCGGACGCACATTATCGGTTGCCAATCCGAGTGCGGGAACGCTTATTATTTCGCTCTTTGGCGTTACAGAATTCCAGGGTAGCGGAGCACTTCTCAATCTGAACTTCAATGTCGTCGGCTTGCCCGGCACATCTAGTGCGTTGAGCTTTGCTTCGTTTGCCTATAACGAAGGCGATCCATGCAGTACGACCGCAAACGGCAGCCTTTCGGTTGTCTCGGGCACGGTCTCGGGTGTTGTTATCTATGGAAATCCGATCGGCACGCCGACACCGCGTTTCGTTTCAAATGTGCTCATTAGCGGTGCGGGCTCGCCAAATGTTTCGACGACCACTGCGGCAGGAACCGGAGCATACTCGCTTGGTGGGTTTGGACCGGGTGCCTACACCTTGACGCCGTCCAAGACAGGCGGCCAGGGCTCGTCTATCACCTCGTTCGATTCGGGACGAGTAGCTCAGCATGTGGCGGGAATGCTCGCCTTGAACGCGAACCAACTGTTCGTTGCGGATGTAAGTGGCAATGGCGGCGTATCATCATTTGATGCTGCACAGATCGCTGCTTACACCGTTTCGGCCGGTAATTCGGGTCAGACAGGATCTTGGAAATTTGGACCTTCGTCGGTAAACCACTCAAATGTTTTTGCAAACATCACTGATAACTGGGTCGCTTACCTGATGGGCGAAGTTTCTGGCAACTGGAGCGATACCGGTGCGTTGCGTGCCGCTGAAAATGGCGGTCCTGAGAGAAATGCTGCTGTTACGGCGCCGCGATTGGTGGCTCCTGCAGGTAACGAGGTCATCATTCCGGTTTCGGTTCAGGGTGTTGCGAATAAGGGAATCATCTCTTACGAATTCGACCTCAGGTATGACGCTTCGGTGATACAGCCGCAGGAAAATCCTGTCGAAGTAGCCGGAACGGCAAGCAGAGGATTCTCAACGGCGGTCAACGCTCAGGAACCCGGATTGTTGAGGGTTGCTGTGTATGGCCCGATCGCTCTCGACAAGGACGGAGTGCTGCTCAATCTCAGATTCACTGCGGTTGGAGAGGCCGGTTCTGTCTCGCCATTGACGTGGGACAAGATGGTCTTTAACGAAGGCGATCCCGGCACGACCATCACCGATGGACAGGTTGAGATTTCAGCTGCGGCACCAAATCAGGCCGAGATCAGCGGACGGCTTTTGACGACACTTGGTGCGGGAGTTCCTAATGCCCGCGTCACGCTGACCGATTCAAAAGGTGAAACACGCTCGATCCTCTCAAATGGATTTGGAGCTTACCGTTTCGGCGGTCTCCAGGTAGGCCAGACCTACACGATCCGCGTCGAGTCGAGAGCGTTCAACTTTGCACCGCTCACGGTCAGCGTCACCGGCCAACCGGCAGATGTAAACATGATCGCCCGGCAATAAACCGCTCAGGCGAACAAAAACTAATCGAGGCCGTCAGCAATGGCGGCCTTTTTTGCTGTTTTGGCCGAGAATAGGCAATATCTGGATCTTTGTGTCCTTCGTATCTTCGTGGAAAAAACGGCTGGAAAGTTACGTCAAATTGAGAAAACCACGTCATATCGGGAAAATTGGTATTCCAATTTGTCTCGAAGTGCGCTAGGTTGATGCGGGATCGTTGGATCGGCCGCGATCAGGCAGGCTTGAGCAGTCCTTTGTGTGCGGTTTATGAAAAAAACAGTGGGACAGTGGGACACCGGGACAGTCGGTATGTAAATGTTGCAGATAAATGGCTTAAACTTGTCCCTTAGTGTCCCATACTGTCCCAGTCGTTTGGGACAGTATGAATAAGTATTAACAAGTATTAATTATTCATACTTTTGACACAAAAAAAGACTTGTTCCACGAAGATCGCAGCGTTTCACAGGGCCGCGATCACCGTAAGCCTAATGATATCAACGTTTAGTGAGTTAGCATGGCCTGGTAACAATTTTTTTGTAAAAATCGTGGAACGCTGCCATTATAGGGTACTTAACTCATTACATTGCAGCAGTTAGAGCGTTC
The DNA here is from genome assembly GCA_044230475.1 of Pyrinomonadaceae bacterium. Classification (GTDB taxonomy): domain Bacteria; phylum Acidobacteriota; class Blastocatellia; order Pyrinomonadales; family Pyrinomonadaceae; genus OLB17. The sequence continues at coordinate 8,075 of JBGARA010000016.1, forward strand.
CACCCTGAAGTGGAACGGTGCGGAACGGTGGCTGCCCAGTCTGCAAGTAAAAACGTCGGGACAATATTGGGGCAGCATCGATTTCGAACCGCACAAATGGTTGGTGAATATGCCGGTTGGTGCTAAAATGGAGGGTCAGGTTGGTTTATTTGTTACGTACAGAAGCAGCTGACTATCATTTGTTAAATTAGAGGTTTTTAGGATGCCGCGTGTTAAATTTGCAGTACTCGCATGTTTCGTTTGTCTGGGGATATTTGTATTTGCCGGGTCGTATTTTTCCGGCACAGCGGAATCGCGTGGCGTTGATCTGGCTTCGCCTACGGGCGTGATCGCTTCTGACGGTGATTATTCAAATAAAATAGGGCTGCATTGGGACACCATCCGCGATGCGACCACGTACCGCATTTATCGCAATACGATCAATGACAGCGGCACGGCGACGGTTGTTGGAACGACGGTCGCGAACTATTATTTTGACCCCACTCCAGTTGCAGGCCAGCTTTACTTTTATTGGATCCGGGCAGAGAACAGCACCTCTGTCAGCGGGCTCAGCACTCCCGACCAGGGAACTCGCGCCGTTGGCAGTATTACCCCCGGAGATGAACCGCTCGAGCCGCCTCCGGCTCCCTTTGGCAATCCGGTCACTGCTGCAAAGGCCTACCTCGGAAAGACCCTGTTTTGGGACGAGCAGATGTCCTCGACCCGCACGGTCGCCTGCGGCACATGCCATCGTCCTGCGAAGGGCGGCTCTGATCCACGCACGATCGTTGGCGACAAACGCTCAAGAAATCCGGGTCCGGATGGACTGTTTGGCTCGCTCGATGACGTATTTGGATCGCCGGGTGTTCCGCAAAATTATTACGACGGCAATTACGGCTTTAATCCGCTTTTCGGGATGCGGGAGCAGGTGACCGGAAGGAAAGCGCCGAGCTATTTGAATGCAGGATATTCGCCGCTTGGATTGTTCTGGGATGGCAGAGCATCAGATACATTTCGCGATCAACTTACAAATACGATCCTCTTAACGGACACGGCTTCGTTGGAGAGCCAGTCTGCCGGGCCGCCCACTTCAAGTGCAGAAATGGGCCATCAGAATCGTGATTGGTCGCAAGTTGCCGAGAGGATCCAAGCCTCTAAGCCACTTGCTTTGGCGACAAATATTCCGGCAGGACTTGCGGCATGGATCGGCGATCGCACCTATCCCGAGCTCTTTCAGGAAGTGTTCGGAACGCCCGACGTGACGCCCGCCCGAATTGCGATGGCGATCGCTACACACGAACGCACATTGTTTTCGGACAATACTCCGTTAGATCGTGCGATCTACGGAATAGAGCCGCTTACGCAGTCCGAAGAAACCGGCCGGCTTTTGTTTCGTGGTTTCAAATGCGATTTTTGTCATGCGGGTCCATTGGGCAGCAATCACAATTTCTTCAACATAGGCGTCCGGCCACAGTCGGATGATGCCGGTCGATTTAATGTAACAAACATCGAGAATGACAGAAGTGCCTTTAAGACGCCTCACCTTCGAAATGTCGAGCTTAGAGGGCCTTATATGCACAACGGCAAGCTGCAAACGATCGAAGACGTCGTTGATTTCTATGATCGGGGCGGTGATTTTGATGCCCCCAACATTCCGCGCGGCCTCATTCGAGTACTTGGCATGTCGGCTCAGGATAAAGCCGATCTTGCGGCATTTCTGAAACGGCCGTTTACAGATCCTCGCGTGGCAAACGAGACGCCGCCTTTTGATCGTCCGCATCTGTACACAGAATCTAATCGCATGCCCGTGCTCTCGGGGCGAGGAAGGCCAGGCGTGAATTCCACGTCGCCTGAGGTTGTTGCAATAGCTCCGCCTATCATCGGTAATCCGAATTTTACGATCGGAATTACGAACGCTCGCGGAGGCGTTAAGGCGACACTTGTGATCGACTCACAGGATCCCGGAATCGGGATGTCAATACCGACAACCGGAGCTTTTGCGTATCAGACGATCACACTCTCAAACAGCTTGCCTTCCGGCGGATATGGATCGGTAGAGATCGCGATACCGAATAACCCGGCTTTGATCGGGCAAACATTTTATGGCCGATGGTATGTAGCAGACCGCAAAGCAGTAGGCGGGTTCTCAATAAGCAGGTTATTTTCGTTTACGGTCTTTTAGTTGGCAAGTTCGACGAAGGGCGGTTACTTACATTTTGAGTAACCGCAGTCGCGACACGAATCGCACCCTGACGCATGCTCAAGTTGGCCGCCGCATTCGGGGCATTCACTGATCATGTTCGACATAACGGTCTCTTCTCCAGCCATTTTACCGATGGCTCGTTCTGATTCGGGCAGATTTTTCAAGCGTCGGTCGATCAAGAGCAGACATTCCGCTACGGCCTGTTCGGGCGACGTAAGCAGTCGTTCATTAAACCACACCGCATGAGTCGATGAGACTTTGTTGAGACTGTGAGCAACTTCCTTTGCATTAAATCCGCCACGCAGCATTTTTGATGCAAGCAGACCAACCCCGGCGCTGATCGGCCCGGCGACGAAAACCTCCAGAATTCTCTCGCCATCGTGGTTCACTGTAACGTACAGATTTTGTGTTTCGAATGGAATTCGCCAGGTCGAGCCTTGCAGTTCACGCGGGCGTTCGACTCGGGCCGGAGGAGAAACAATTGATCCGTGAAGGGGCGAGAAATCCGAAGAGCCAGATCCTGTTTCACCGTGTCTGTCGTTTTCAAGTTCCTTTTCCGGCTTTATGTTATTCAGAACCTGTCCTTCTCGACTGCCGTCGCGGTAATAGCTGACAGCTTTGCAGCCAAGTTTACGCGCAAGATGATAAAGCTCGTCAACTGATTCAACGGTGTCGTCTTTTGCTCCGTTACAGGTTTTGGAGATCGCATTATCGACATGTTTCTGAGCGGCGGCAAGAACCTTTACATGCTCGATCGAACTGATCTTCATTGCAGAAATAAAATGATCAGGTAGTTCGCTTTCGTGTTCGACGACATACGCAGCCGCTTCCTTGATCGATTCCTCGTTTTGATGATCGACTTCAAGGCCGAGGGCTTCAGCGGCGATAGGGTGAACATAGGTTCGCGTTCCCAGTGTATCTTGACGAACATATGCCCATGAAAAATTTGGCTCGATCCCCGAAGACGTTTCGGCAACGAGCGAAATGGTGCCTGTCGGTGCAATAGTCGTCACCTCGTAATTTCTCGGCGTTAGCGGAATGTCGCGGGAGATGCCCATCTCATCATAAATGAAGCGGCTGTACGCATCTTTGTTTGGTTCAAGTTCCGGGAAAACGCCTTTTTCTTTTCCCAAAGACAGACTAGCAAGCCACGCTTCCCGCCGTATGAAACTCATTACTTTTTCCATCAGCTCGATAGACTCGTCGCTGCCATAGGTAATACCAAGCCGCAAACATAGATCTGCAAAGCCCATTATTCCAAGGCCGACAGGACGCGTTCGTTTTACGACATCGTCGATCTCAGGGAGTGGAAAATGTCCGGCGTCGACTACATTGTCAAGAAACCGCGTGCAAAGAGCCGTGACACTTGCAAGGCGTTCCCAATCGATACCACCATCTGCCCGGTTGAAAAATTTTGCTACGTCTATCGAGCCAAGATTGCAGGAATTATTAAAGTGTAACTGTTGTTCGCCGCAAGGATTGCAGGCATAGATCGGCCCCATCGACGCCATCATGTGATTGTGACGATTGACTTCATCGATAAAGATGATTCCTGGCTCGGCGTATTTGTGCGCCGATGCGATGATGCGGTTCCAAATATCCGGGGCATAAACCATGCCCGCCATCGGCGGCTCCTCGATCGTGCAATCGCTCAGGTCCGCTGTCTCAAATGCAAGTTTGTCGGCGAAGGTGACCGTTCGTCCATCGGGACGACGGTAAACAACGTACTCGCTGCCCGTAGCGGCGTCAAAGATCGGTTGGGTCCACGGCTCGCCGTCAAATTCGGTCTGAAACCAAGTTCCGCTATCGACCGCGTCCATAAAAAGGTCGGTCACCGTTACCGAGATATTGAAATTGGTCAGGCTCGTCTGATCGTTCTTTGCGTGAATGAAGCGCAGAATGTCAGGATGCGCAACGCTCAAAATTCCCATGTTGGCACCGCGACGAACACCGCCTTGCTTAACGACTTCGGTCGTTTGGTTGACAATGTTCATAAAGCTGACCGGCCCTGAAGCGACGCCGCGCGTTGAATTTACCATTGCACCTGCTGGCCGCAAAAACTCGTATGTCATGCCTGTGCCGCCGCCCGTTTGGTGGATTATCGCTACGTGCTGGGCGTGTTCCATGATGCCTTCGATCGAGTCGGGAACGCTGAGCACAAAGCAGGCGGCAAGCTGCCCTTTTGGTTTGCCGGCGTTAACTAGACACGGCGTATTTGGAATAAATTCGCGAGCCAGCATTACAGCCGTCATATCGTTGTAGAAGAGCTTTTGTTTGGCATGGTCTGTCTCGGCTTTCGACACATGGCCAACGACGCGGAGGACGATGTCGGTCCAGGATTCGTAGGGCTCGCCGTTCTCATCTCTGAGCGAATAACGTTTACTGACTACCTTTTGCGCATTGAGGCCGAGAGGAACAATATCGCGTGCCGACGCCGTCCCGGCACCGTTGCCGACACCATTTTTTTCGCGAACGCTATCTTTAGCCGACTCAACAACTGTGCTCATAATAGACTCCTCAGCAAGGCCGAATTTAATACTATTTTAACATATTTCGGAAGACTATTCCGATGTGTTTGTGCGTCTTTTGAGACCTGAGAACTGGAGCAAATTTGCTCTCAAGTAGAGCAAATGTAAACCAATATATTACACGATGTCAATAAAAATCTTCCACAACATCTTGGGTTATTGGTTCTCGTTCACAACAACAGGCAGTGTTAAGTCGAAGTGTTCACTTAACTTACGAGATTCAACTTGACACGAAAATCTCAGTTAAAGTGAGCACTAAACCTTGCCTGAAATAGTTCCGTACGCTCCTCTGCAATAAACAAGCGGATCGCCTTCGCCAACGGTCACATTTTCGACCTGGCCAACAAAGATCGAATGATCGCCGCCGTGGTATGAGAACGTCACGCGGCACTCTAAACTTGCCAAGGCATCCTTCAGAACAGGAACCCCGTCAGGGCTGAGAAAAAACTCAACATCTTCGAATTTATCCTCGAAAGGTGTCGCAAATCTTTCCGACGCCTCGGCCTGAGTATCACGAAGAATATTGACGACAAAAACGCCTGATTCTTCAAATGCGTAATGACTCACGGTCGTCTTTTCGATGCAGATCAAAACCATTGGCGGTGCGAGCGACACTGAGCAGAATGCCGACACGGTTATTCCATGCAGCTTTCCTGCAGCGTCCTTTGTCGAAACGACGGTAACGCCGCTCGGAAATCGCGATAGGGCACTTCTGAAATCATCTTGTGAAACAGGCATATTTTTGGACTACTGACAGCATATCGCAAAAACACAGCTTTGATAAAACGCAGCTAATACATGATAATTTTTCGAATGGATGAACTCAAAAAGTTCCTCGAAAAGGTTAGTCGCATTGTTAATGCAGAGCTTGAAATATGCGTGCCGGCATCAGATATTGAGCCGCGTCATTTACACGAAGCTATTCGCTGGAGCCTTTTTGCGGGCGGCAAGCGCATTCGGCCTGCGATACTGTTTGCGGTCGGGCAGACATTTAATGTCCCATTCGACGATCTGTCCTCGACGGCGGCGGCGGTCGAGATGATCCATACATACTCGCTGATCCACGACGACCTGCCGGCGATGGACGACGACGATATGCGTCGCGGCAAAGCGACTTGTCATAAGCAATTTGGCGAGGCGACGGCGATACTTGCGGGTGACGTGCTGCAAACCCTTGCGTTCAAGACGATCGCCGGTGATGAAAGATTGTCGTCCGATACCCGCATAAAGCTCATTTCGATGATCGCCGCCTCTGCCGGAACTCCGTCGGGTATGGTGTCCGGACAGCAGCTCGATCTTGATGCCGAGGGCAAAACGCTCACCATTACCCAGATCGAGCAAATGCATCGCGGAAAGACCGGTGCGATGATCTCAGCGTCGGCGTTGGCAGGGGCGATCATCGGCGGAGCATCTGACAGTGAACTTTCGGCGATTGAAAATTACTCCACAAAACTCGGTTTGTTATTTCAAATAACAGACGACCTGCTGGATGTAACACAGGCGAGCGAAACGCTCGGCAAGACCGCCGGTAAGGACATCACATCAGAAAAAGCCACTTACCCGAGCCATTTTGGCATCGAAAAGACTCGGCAGATGGCAAATCAAATTTGCGACGAGGCTTGCGAAGCACTTACCGCAATAAAACACAACACAACACTGCTCGTTGAGCTTGCAGAAATGGTCCTCAATCGCACGCGATAAAGAGGGTCAAACTCGGAAAATCCGCCACATTAGACGTTTTTTCCCGCTCTTGGTCTATGAGCGGGTTGTCAAATAACAAAAATATCCTGACAGCGGCGGCAGTCGTCGCAGCATTCGTGTTTTTGTATGCGACGGTCCTTGCCAAGCTCACACGCGACTGGTGGTCGGATGAAAATTACTCTCACGGCCTGCTCGTGCCGTTCGTGATCGCCTTCATCATTTGGCAGGAATGGCCCGCGATTAATAATGCTGTCGCCCGAAAAGGCTCTGTATGGCTCGGCAGCGTAACATGTCTGTCGGCGATCCTGTTGCTGTTTGCCGGAACACTCGGTGCCGAACTTTTTACAACACGCATCTCGCTGGTGCTGATGCTCATTGGCATTGTCCTATATCTCTGCGGCCCCAAAATACTGTATCTGCTTGCCGTGCCGTTTGCGCTGCTGCTGCTGGCGATCCCGATCCCGCAAATAATTTTCAACCGCATCGCTTTTCCGCTTCAGATCTGGGCGTCGCAAATGGCCGTCTGGGGCATCAGGCTTTTCGATGTCCCAACCTTGCGTAACGGCAACGTCATCGACATTCTGCCACGAGGCTCGACACAAACGATCTCGCTTGAGGTCGTCGAGGCGTGCAGTGGTATACGCTCGCTGATGACGCTCGTGGCGTTGGCCCTGATACTCGCCTACTTTACGCGTCAAAGCCGAGGCATTTCCGGTAAATTGTCCACAGGCGATCTTCTGCGTGCGAGCTTGCTGATGACCGCGGCGGTTCCTATTGCCGTCATTACAAATGCCGCTCGCGTCACCTCGACGGGCGTTCTTACATACTATTATGGCAAGCAGGCGACCGATGGCCTTTGGCACGAAGCGTCAGGCTGGGTCGTGTATGTCGCTGCACTTGGATTGCTTCTTGCGGCAAATTATCTGCTGCAAAAAGTTTTAAAAGGCAGCGGAAGAACGCCAAACGATTCGGATTTCCAAATCCCCAATACGCAATCCGCAATCCGCAATTCAATTCCCTTGATACTTGTCCTCGTTCTTAGTGGCTTGTTTATCAACTGGTTTGCGCCACGCAATGAAACCGAGATCACCCGCCGTCCGCTTGTTGAAATTCCTACGGTCCTCGGCGACTGGCGTCAAAAAGGAAGCGAGATCAGGTTCGACGCATCGGTAGAAAGCGTCCTCCGAGCGACCGACTACACAATGCGCGAATACAATCTGCCAGACGGACGTATAGCTAACATTTATGTCGGCTACTACGCCTCACAGCGTTCCGGTGCGACATATCACAGCCCGCAAAACTGTCTGCCCGGTGCCGGATGGGTGATGAAAGATCCGCAGCAGATTACTATTACGACAGCCGACGGCCGCACCTTCGAAGCCAATCGCTACATCATCCAGAACGGTATCTACAACGAAGTGATGATCTACTGGTATCAGGGTCGAGGTCGAACGGAGGCCAGCGAATATCATGACAAGATCAATACAGTTTTGGACAGCATCACGCGAAGCCGCAGTGACGGTGCAATTGTGCGAGTAATGACCAGCGTCGGCGCTGATGAACCAGCCGCCCTTCAAGCCGCCGCCGATCTGTCCGCCCGCCTCGCAGATAATCTCACGCCATTCGTGCCGGAATAGGCTCCACGCGCGGGCTTGTTCCGCAGAGCAAACTCATAAAAGTCATCAAAACTGTTATAGGTTTTTATCACATTACGCATTCCTGAAAAACCAGATAATTTTGACTTTTAAGATGGCTTTTGGGGTCTCTCCGACGGCATTTTTCCCAAATTTGCGCCCGCCTTTGCTGACCACACCCGATTTTTCTGAAAACCACTTTAGATTGACTCTTTTCCTCAACTGCCGATAAAGTTCGGTACTTTTTAGTTTTGAAATCTGTAACCCAGGCCGATTCCGAGACTTTCCCCTCGGGATCAACTAAAAAACGCCCGACCCAATTATCCCGCGGTCAACGCCCTGACCAAATGGAAGCACGGATCGAAGCGAAAAAGATATGTTTTACCGCGAGTGCCAAAATTTCACTATTCGTTTAGCCTACCTGTCGCTACTCTTTTGCTTGAGTTTGGTACTTGTTTCGTGCGGACATTCCACCGCTAAGTTTCTTGCAAAAGGCGACGAATACATACAAAAACGAAAATTCAACGACGCTTTGATGCAGTTCCGAGCCGCCGTCGAATCTGATAAAGATTCGGCAAAGGCGCATTGGGGACTCGCTCGCTCGTATGAAAATCTTGGACAGTTTAATGAGACCTTGGAAGAGCTTCGTAAGGCGGTCGAGCTCGACAATACAAATCTCGAGGCCAAGGCAAAGCTCGGAAATTATTTCCTTTTGCTTCAGCCGCCCATGATCGCCGAGACGGAAAGGATCCGTGACGAGATCCTCTCTGCTGACCCTAAATTTATCGAGGGCCATATTCTCGGAGCGTCGATCCTTGCCGCACAAGGTAAGCCTGACGCTGCTGTGATCGACGCGATCAACAAAGCAATTTCCCTCGATCCGAAGCGGATCGAGTCATACATCAGTCTCGAACGGCTTTACACCACGCGTGAAAAAACTGCCGAAGCTGAGACCGCCTTAAGACGAGGCCTTGAAGCAAATCCAACAGCGATTCTCGGTTACACCGAGTACGGCAGGTTTCTAACCTATGCGGATCGTGATGCGGATGCCGAAGCCCAGTTCAAAAAAGCCATCGAGATCGCTAACGATACCGCTGGGACCATTGAGGCACACGAGGCTATTGCAGAATTTTATGTGACGAGCCGTCAGTTTGAAAAGGCCGAAGCTGCTTACAACAAACTGGTTCAGGTTCAGGAAAACAGCCCGGAAAGTCGTCTTGAGCTTGCGGAGTTCTACACACGTACGGAACGAACCGATGATGCGATTGCCGCATTAAAGAACATACTCACGGACGCGCCGGAATACGTTCGTGCCCGTTACAAGCTTGGGCAAATTTACCTTGATAGAAAAGATATTGCGGGTGTCAATGAACAGCTCACAGCTCTTTTTGACATCAATGACAACGACGCTGAGGCATTGACGCTTCGCGCTCGATTAAAGATTCAGCAGAATCGTCCTGACGAAGCAGTTAAGGACCTGGAAGACATTTTAAAGACGTATCCGAGCGGGAAAGATGCTCTTTTCCTGATGGCGCAGGTCAAGCTTTCACTTGGACAGATCGAGCAGGGACGCGTCTATATCACAGATCTTGAACGCTATCATCCGACTTATCTAAAGAGCGGATTGCTAAGGATACAGGCTGCCTTTGCGTCGGGCGAACCCGACAATGCTCTCAAGCTGTCCAATGACCTGATCAACAGGGTCAACGCCGCTCTGCCCGACATCGGCACCGATCCACAAGACATGCAGGACCTTCGCGCTCGCGCATTGTCATCGCGTGGCCTCGCATATCTTGAACTCGGAAAACTTGCTGAGGCGAAAGCAGATCTTCAGGAGATATTCAGGCAGTCGCCCGGCTCTTCGGCGGCAATGGTTAACCTTGCAAAGGTCCTTGTCGTAGAAAGAAGTTATGAGGCAGCTCTTAATCTGTATGAGCAAGCAGTAGCCGCCGACACGCAGAATTTTGATGCGATCAGCGGCGTGGTTACAGCATTGATCCAGTTGGGTCAGGCGCAGAAGGCACATGCAAAAACCGACGAACTTATTGCAGCATACGATGGCAGGAATGACACTCTTGCAGCATTGCATTATCTGAAATCGACGATCTTTTCAGCGGAAAAGAACGCCGCCGCCTCTGAGCAGGAGTTGTTACAGTCGATCAGCCTCGATGAAAACTACCTTCAGTCTTATTCGGCATATGCGACGCTCCTAACTACACAAGATCGCGTTGATGAGGCAATAGCGCAATACCAGAAGGTGATTGAAAAACGCCCGAGTGCACAGGTTTACACGATGCTCGGCATTCTTGAATACAGTCGCGGAAAGAGCGTCGATGCCGAACGGAATTATCGAAAGGCACTTGAGATCGCCCCCGAAACTGCGATCGCCGCTAACAACCTTGCATGGCTGATCGCTGAGAATCAGGGAAACCTGGATGAGGCTTTACAGCTTGCAACAGCCGCGGTTGCTAAAAATCAGACGGTTGCAGGTTTTTACGATACCCTCGGTTCGGTTTACCTCAAAAAAGGGCTTTATCCGCCGGCAGTCGAACAATTGAAAAAGGCGGTCGCACTTGACGAAGTGAACGCACAGAAAAGCGGAACGGCGGTAACGCCCGGCTATCGTGTGCGGCTCGGAATGGCACTGGCCAAGGCGGGCGACAAGGCTTCAGCACGACGCGAAGCTGAAATGTCATTGCGCAGTATTAACGAACTAACTCAGAGAGAAGTTAATGACGCAAAGAATATTCTGTCGAGTTTATAGACGACGAAATTAGAGTATGTTTCTTTTGATCGAAATGACAAATCTTGCATCAGTCAGAGCCTTTTTGGTCGGAATACCCGAGGCATTGGAACTGTTTGTATTTGGAGTCGGACTGATAGTCACGGTCATGCTGCTCCGGTGGTTCCTCGATCGCGGCAATACTGAGAAAACAAAAGAAGAACTGACAAATAACTAAGGTAAGAGACGATGAGTGTTGAATTCAGACAAAGAAAACCAGGCGAGATCTTTGCCATGCTCAAAAGGCAAAAATGGCTGGTACTTTTGCCGACGATCACGATGACGGCCGCGATCGGCTATGTGGTATATAAGCTTCCGAGCATCTACGAATCAACTTCGCTATTGACCGTAAAGCCGCCGACCATCTCATCAAATCTTGTGCAGGCCCTGACAAACGAGGACCTGTCGCAGCGGCTGCAGACGATCAATCAGGAAGTGCTTAGCCGTTCGTCGCTCGAACCAATGGTTCAAAAATATGACCTGTATAAGCAGGAACGGGCCGGCGGCATGCCGATGGAGCTGATCATCGAGAAGATGTATAAGAACATAAAGGTGGATCTCGAAGAGAGCGGCAGTGAAAAAGTTGCTGCATTTCGTATTCGCTACCGTGACCGCGACCCCCAGTCCACAAGAAACGTGACAGCCGAACTCGCCAGCAAATATGTCAATGCTCAGGTGCAGACGCAGACCGAAATTGCCGAATCTACAAAAGACCTTTTTGAGCGACAGTTGGCCGAAAAGAAAGCTGCTCTCGACAATCTTGAGAAACAGCGTCTCGATATCATGATGCAGAATGTATCGACCTTGCCGGAATCCGAACAGGGGCTGGTTGCTCAGTTGACAGGGCTTCGCCAGCGCGATGACACGATCGCTAAAGAAAAGCAGACGCTTTACAACGAAAAAGGACGACTGAGTGATGCTATCGCGGCAAACAATCGCCAAATGCGCGTGATCGAGGATTTTGGCGAAAAAGAAACTCAGGACACTGCTCGACAGGTTTCTGATCCTGAAAACACTCCTGCCTACGGCGAACTTATGAAAAGGCGCGCCGATCTCAATGCTCAACTCGACAATCTTTTGAAGGTTTATAAAGAAAAGCATCCTGCGGTGGTCGCCAAGCAGAGCGAGATCAAAAGGGTCAACGAAGAGTTTGAGAATCTGAAGAAAAGCAGCGAAAAACGCGTAGCAGTTGCGACTCAATCGAGTACACGCAAAGCAGAGCTTCAGAAGAAAAGCCTCGAGCTTGAAAACGAAAGGCTTCAGGCGCAGATCGGCCAGATCGAACAGCAATTGGCCGGCAAAGATATCGAGCGTCAGCAGACCGCCGGCCAGATCGTTGCTATGGAGGCGAGGATCAACTCCATCCCAAATGTTAAGGTCGCGCTCGAGGGCATCACGGCACAATACCAATCTGCCAAGCAGACCTACGACGAGATTTTGAAGAAAAAGAACGACGCCGAAACCGTTGTCGGCGTCGAGACTAATGCTCAGGGCGAAACGATCCGTGTTCAGGACCCGGCTAACGTTCCGCAGTCGCCGGTCGCTCCGAAGCGATTTCTGTTGACATTGCTTGGAACAGGCATCGGACTTCTGTTCGGACTTATACTCGCAGCCTTTTTTGAGATACCGAAACTTTTCAAGATCCAAAATATCGAGGATGCAAAGCATTACACAGGGCTTCCCGTCCTAGCATCCGTGCCGCCGCTGCTTTCGGCCGACGAAAAGGCTTGGATCAATCGTTCAGGCTGGCTGAAACTTGCCGCCGGTGCGGCTGCAGCCTTGGGAATTATTCCGCTGATCGTACTGATAGTTCAGGCGACCCGTGTGTTTGAGAAATTGGTTTCATAAAAAGATTTTCGCTCCTGCGTTGAGAGGTAGACTATGTATAAAGAATTCTTCGGTTTAGACGACACTCCATTTACACTGACACCCGACCCACGGTTCATTGTGTTCACACCGAGCTACAACGAAGTTCTCGCGAGCCTTTATTACGGGCTTGAAAATGCCAAAGGCCTGATCGTCCTTACGGGCGAAGTCGGCACCGGCAAGACAACCGCACTGCGTTGGATACTGCGTCGGTTGGATTCGTCGGTGCTCGCGGCATATGTTTTTAATCCCAGGTTGTCGATCGACGAATTCTATCAGCATGTCACGCAGATGCTTGGTATCAAGGACTGGACCAACAAGAGCGACCTGCTCAATACGATGGGTAAGGTGCTCGAAGAACGTCATCGCCGCGGACTTCGCACGGTCATCATCATCGATGAAGCGCATGAGCTTTCGGATTATGTCCTCGAAGAAATTCGCCTGCTGCTCAATTTTGAATCGGACAATGCAAAACATCTGCAGATCGTTTTGACCGGCCAGCCGGAGCTTCGCGACAAATTGAATCAACAAAACCTGCGTCAGTTGAAGCAGCGAGTTGCTCTGAGGTGTAACATGCATCCGTTCCCGAATGTCGAGGAAGTCGATCGTTACATCAGCGAGCGTCTCGTCATCGCCGGTTCTCAGCAGCCGCACGTTTTTACCCCGGGAGCGGTCGATTTTATTTTTCAGTGCAGCGAAGGCATACCGCGTAATATCAACAATCTGTGCGACAACGCAATGCTTGCAGCCTATTCTGAAGGCGAACAGATGATCGGCCGTCACATCATCGAAGAGGTCGCCGACAATCTCGATCTGCTGCCTCGAAATGAGCATATGCCGAAGATCGAGGCTGTGTCTGCGGTTCCGAACGGCCATGTTTTGAGAGCCGATGCTAAGGACGACCTGTGGGAAGGCCAGGAGCGGACGGCTGCGACCAAACCGCGTATGTTCAGGGAAGATGCAGAACCGTCGCACGGGTATTCCAATGGCAGTAACGGCCATGCAAACGGCAATTCTAATGGTTACGTAAACGGAAAGACCAACGGGTTCGCAAACGGAAATGGCGGCACGCTGATCTTCGAAGATATCGAAGATGAAGTTGATCTCGAATTGGGCGGCCGTTTTTACAAGATCTAAGAGCAAGTTTTTCGGAGTATTCAACAATGAGTATCCTCAAGGCATTACAAAAAAATCGTACCGATCATTTCGATGGCGAGATCTCGCCATCGGACAACATCGTACCGTTTGATCGAAACGCACGGCGTGAGAACAATCCGCCCGAACTGTTTTCGTCGGCGGATTTCAAGATCGGTAACACAGGTTCGGCGTTCATAGGGCAGCCGCATTCCTCAGTCGGGACGGCACTCCCTGATTTGGAAACGGAAATAACTGCCGGGGCAAATATGAACGCTGAAAGCTTGGCGCGCGTCGATGCTCGACATCTGCCTGACTTTGTCAGTTGGACTGTCGATGCGACGCGCGTCGAGCCACGACTCGTGGCGATAACACAGCCGCATTCGACTTATTGCGAAGAGTACCGCAGTCTCAGAACTCACGTCTTGCACAAAAGCCAGCGGCAAAAGCTGCAGGCAATAGTTGTCGCGAGCGTGAACCCGAGCGAAGGCAAATCGGTAACAGCTCTCAACCTTTCCTGGCTGCTTGCACAGACAGATGGTGTGAGGGCTTTGATAATCGACAGCGATCTTCGTATGCCGAGTCTTGCAGATTATCTGGGAATCGAGACTGATCGAGGGCTTTCCGATGTACTTGCAGGCACGCATACACTTGCCGAATCGATAGTAAAACTCGAGCCTTCAGGCCTTCACATTTTACCGGGCGGCGAAGCACGTCAGGACGTTGCCGAGTTGATATCCGGCCCAAAATTCAAAGAGATATTGCGCGAAGCCCGCGAGATGTTTGATTACATAATTATCGATGCTCCCCCGCTCGGCATTTTTACTGATGCGACTGTGCTCATCAATCAGGCTGATGCGGCGATGATCGTGATCCGTGCAAATCGGACGCGATACAGTGCCCTCGAACGTCTGCTGGAACCGCTGCCAAAAGAACGCCTGCTTGGCGTTGTACTTAACCAGAGCGAGGCCGTTATGGATGAATCGCATTACAACTACGGCTACTACAACTACAAACGGTTGAACGAGTTGCCGAGTCCATAAAAGAAACTCATGGGTGCCGCAAGATTTAGTCTGAGAATATTTTGGCTGATACTGGCCGATTCCGCGATACTTTATAGCGGCGTCATGCTGGCCATGTATATCCGTCTCGGCATTTCCGGCTCCGAAAACGAATTGAATACAAAGAACGGCTGGCTCAAGATCGCACTTGCGTCGGCCGTTTGTCTTTTGATCCTCTACTTCTACGATCTTTACGATTACATCGTAATGACCAATCGCCGCGAGCTTCTGCTGCGGCTTGTTCAGGCACTCGGCATCGCGTGGGTGCTGCTCGCGCTGCTTTTCTATTTCGTGCCGCCTCTTTTGATCGGACGCGGAGTGTCTGTCATTTCTGTGCCGATAGTTTTGGCACTGCTGTTGGGTTGGAGAATATTCATACACACGCTGACAGGGCATCCCGAGATCGGTGAAAAGATCCTTGTTGTCGGCACAGGACAAACTGCGCTCGATACTGCCGAGGCAGTTTGGGAAAGACGCGACGCCGGTTATCGCATCGTTGGATTTGTGTCCGAAAACGGAGCAAAGCCAAAAGAAAAACTCGGACGATCGGAAATTCTCGGTAGGGCGATGGATCTCGAAGGAATTATCCGCAGCGAAAAGATTGACCGAGTCGTGATCGCAGTTCGTGAGCGCCGCGGCGCGTTTCCGACCGAAGCTTTGTTGAAGATGAGCCTCGCTGGCGATGTTTCTATTGAAGAATGCACCTCTTTTTTTGAACGTATCACGGGCAAGGTTCATGTCGATATGTTGCGGCCTTCGTGGCTGATATTTGCCGGGCGCCGACGCGGCTCGCCGGTACGCATTTTGTTTCGCGAGACGATCCATCGCTTGTTGGCTTTGATCGGCCTTGTTCTTTCGCTGCCGATCGCGATCCTTGCGGCTATTGCCGTCAAGCTTGATTCTCGCGGGCCGATCTTCTACAAACAGGAACGCATTGGACGAAACGGACGTCTTTTTAACGTGATCAAATTCCGCTCGATGAAGATCGATGCCGAGGCAGATGGAACGCCGATCTGGGCCGCGCCCGATGACGAACGTACGACACGCGTGGGCAGCATTATTCGCAAGCTCCGCATTGACGAGATACCGCAATTTTGGAACATCATAAAGGGCGAAATGAATTTCGTCGGCCCACGGCCTGAGAGGCCGCATTTTGTTCGGCAACTTGCCAAAGAGATACCGTTTTACGAGCATCGCCATCTTGTGGCTCCTGGATTGACCGGGTGGGCACAGATCAAATATCCGTATGGAGCATCGGTCGCCGACGCTATCCAGAAACTGCAGTACGATCTTTACTACATCAAAAATCAGAGTCTCGTGCTCGATATGATGATCGTTTTTGAAACCGTAAAAACCGTGCTTTTTAGCAAGGGCGGACGGTAGTAAATCTGGATTAGAGCCGGCAATAGACATTTTATTTACGGACGAGGAAACGAAGATGAAAGCAATACTGTTCATTAGAAACATTTCAATGATCGCTGCGTGCGTGTTTGTCATGGCCGCGACCAGCATCAGCCAGACACCGCCAAAACTAAAGGATGGCAAGTCTGTAGCTAAGACGGATGCGCAAAAGGATGTTCCGCTTCCTGCGCCGACGTCTGTCAATGATCAAACGGGCGACACATCGGAGCTCGACACACCTCAATCCGAATCGGTGCTGCCGTATTACAACAACTACCTCAAGGAGTATCGGCTCGGTCCGAGCGATATGATCTCGGTCGAGGTTTTTGGCCAGTGCCCCGATTATTGCAAAACAGGCATAACGATCCCGCCCAATGCCCGCATCTCGTATCCGCTTATCCGCGAAGGCATAATGGTCGCCGGAAAATCAGTCGAACAGGTCGCTGCCGAGATCACCAAGAAACTCGACGAATTTATCATCGACCCCAAAGTCACAGTCACGCTTGATAAAGCAGTTGCCACGCGTTTTGCCGTGATGGGAGCAGTCGCACAACCCGGCGTCCGCGTCATGGATCGAAAGGTCAGCGTGTATGAAGCCATCCTAGATGCCGGCGGAGTTACGAAAGACGGCGACCGCAACAAGGTCTGGGTCGTCAGCTATGGCAAAGACCAGCGTCTCACGCGAAAGATGGTCAGCCTTAGCCAAATGGAAAGCGGCAAGGCCGATATGGTCTTTCTCAATCCGGGCGACCAGGTGTTTGTAGCCGGCAAAGGTTTTACAATCGGTAAATTCCTTCAAACTTTGAGCAGCGCGAGCGCCGCAAGGGTTCTGTTCTAAACACAGCATCGTTACTCGTATGGCTAAGCTCTATCGCATTTCGATACTGTTGTTCCTGCTGTTCTTTTCACAGACGGCAAATGCCGGCTGGGTACGGCAGAGCACGAACAGCTTTACATGGTTTCGCGACGTCTTTTTCGTGAACCAGAACAAAGGCTGGATCGTCGGGACAGACGGCGTGATGCTCTCGACCGATGACGGCGGTCAGACTTGGGTTCAGCAGACAAAATTTACGACCGACACTTTTGTTCAGGTCTATTTTACGTCTGAGACAACCGGCTGGCTGCTCTGCGAACGCAACGTCTATGCACGTGGAGCAAATGCCTCTTCATACCTCAGAAAGACGACCGATGGTGGACGCTCCTGGGAACGCATCGAGTTTCAGGATGGCGGACGCGAACGCGTGACCAAACTGCTTTTCAATAAAAACGGCGTCGGCACCGCATTTGGCGAAGGCGGCATTTTCTACAAGCTGCAGGAAGACGGCAGCATGTGGAAAAAGAGCCAAACCTCGATACACTTTCTGCTGCTTGATGGGGCGTTTTCCAACAGCCCGGTCGGAGCGATAGTCGGCACCGGCGGAACTATCCTTTTCACAGAAGACTCAGGCTTGACCTGGGAAAAGGCCTCACTGCTGGGCGATACCGAAACGCGGTTTAACGCCGTGTCGTTTGCCGGTGAAAAAGGCATTATCGCGGTCGGCACCAAAGGGCGAATTTTCCGTTCCAATGGCGGTGGCCGTCTTTGGCGGCAGGTCGAATCTGTCACTACGGCCGATCTCAACGACATCTGTTTTACCGATGGAGTCAACGGCTGGGCTGTTGGCGACCACGGCATCATCGTCCGAACCCGCGACGGCGGCAAGACATGGACTGACGGCAACTCACCCGCCGTACACAACCTCGAACGAGTCTTTTTCATCGGAGACCGAGGCTGGGCAGTAGGTTTTGGCGGCACGGTTCTGACCTACGACGCAAACGCTGCAAGCCCCGACAGCGGCAGCAAACCTGTCCTCCAAAAAAGGAATTAACCAGCATCACCATTCCGCTAGCGTTCCGCACCGTTCCAGCCGCGAGTGGAACGCGCTAACTGTTGCAATGTAATGAGTTAAGTGCCCTAAAATGGCAGCGTTCCACGATCTTTACAAAAAATTTGCGACCAGGCCCTGCTAACTCACTAAACGTTGAGATCATTCGGCTTACGGTGATCGTGACCCCTTGGAACGTTGCGATCTTCGTGGAACAAGCCACTTTTGTGTCAAAGTATGAACTATTAATACTTGTTAATACTTATTCATACTGTCCCAAACGGCTGGGACAGTATGGGACACTATGGGACAGGCTTAAGCCATTTATCTGCAACGTTTACATGCCGACTGTCCCGCTGTCCCACTGTCCCAGCGTTTTTTTTCGTCAACAGCACGCAAAAGGACATGCCAAAGCTGTACTCTGAACTGATTTTCAAATAGCCTGATCGCGGTCGATCCAACAACGATCCCGCATCAACCTAGCGCACTTCGAGACAAAATGGAATACCAATTTTCCCGATATGACGTGGTTTTCTCGATTTGACGTAACTTTCCAGCTAACAAACTGGCCGCTTGCTTACGAAGGTGGTTCTGACCCGTGGTTTTCGGTTGAAAACCCGGTAAAAACATTGAAAAACCAAGCTGATTAGCCCTTTTTACAAGTGGTTTTGGAGTGCTGAGGCGGCTTGTCCGGCTGGCTTGGCGAACAAACTACTTTGTGAGAGTGCCCGAAAAAACAACTCAATCGTTAAGACAGCAGAGCGTCTGGCTTTTGGCGGCGAAGATAGTTGCGTTTGCGTTCAGCTTTGCATTGCCGCTGCTGATCGTGCGTTATTTGACGCAGGACGCAGTAGGGCATTATCGCGCGGCGTTTCAGGTGATAACGAATGCCGTGATCATCCTGCCGCTGGGTTTCTCGATGAGCTCTTATTATTTCCTGGCCCGTGAAACAGAGCGGCGCGGCGCGGCGATCTTAACATCCTGATATTCAATTTTGTGGTCGGCGGTCTGGCGTGTCTTGCACTGTTTTTGTTTCCGCAGATCATCGGCAATATTTTTCACAGCGAAGAAATGCTTCGCCTCGCGCCAAAGATCGGTGTCGTCATTTGGATATGGATCTTTGCGACGTTTCTTGAAACAGTCGCCATCGCAAATCAAGAGGCTCGAGCTGCAACCGTCTTTATCGTCCTCGCACAATTCAGCAAGACGCTTTTGATGGCGTCCGCCGTATTTGCATTTGCCACGGTCGAATCATTTCTTTACGCGGCGATGATACAGGGCATTATTCAGACCTTCATTTTGCTCAACTATCTGCGAAGTCGTTTTCCCGGATTTTGGAGCGAGTTCGATTTGGGTTTTTTCCGCGAGCAGATGGCGTATGCGATACCGTTCGGACTGACGGGCGTGCTGTGGATAGCCCAGACCGATATTCACAACTACTTTGTCGGTTATCAATTTTCACCGTCGGATTATGCGATCTATGCTTACGGCTGTTTTGAGGTACCGCTGATCGCTATGCTGTCGGATTCCGTAACGTCTGTGCTTATCCCGCGAATGAACGCTTTGCAATTGGCGGGTGATCGCGACGAAATGATCCGCCTTATGGCGCGTTCGACCCAGACGCTGGCTTTCTTTTATTTTCCCATCTATGTGTTTCTGTTGATAACGGCAAAGACGTTTATCGTTACTCTGTTCACACAGAATTACGAAATGAGTGCGTCGATCTTCGTCATCAACATTACGCTCCTGCCATTTAGCGCGTTCATACTCGATCCGGTCGTTCGCTCGTTCAAGGAACTCGGGCGTGTTTTTCTGCTGACACGTCTGCTTGTTTTGACCGCAATGGTCGGCGTGCTGTATTTCGGCCTCAGATATTTTAGTTTGACCGGTATTATCACGGTCGCGGTGAGCGCGATCCTCGTCGAGAAACTCATCGCCGATGTAATGGTGATCAACAAGCTCGTCCTCTCGATTTATGACTGGCCGCTGCTGAAAACAACGGCGAAAACTGCGTTGATCAGTATCTTAGCCGGATTGATCACATTTGTCGTTTACACAAATGCACACGATTATTTGCGACAGGTTGGCGAGCATTTTGCTGCGGATGTTCTGTCGATTAGCAAGCCATCTGTTTTGAATTTGCTGATGGTGTTTTGTTAAGGTCATGGACTTGTATTTGCACTAAATATATTTATCGCTGCCAATTTCTAAAGGGCTGTCGGTACGTGACGAAAAGCAGACAGTGAGAAATTTTGCCCGGAGGTTTTTTCCAAAACGCGGAGTTCAGCCACTGACGAATTAGCGAACTAATATGTGCGGGATTGCAGGATTTATTTCAAAAACGAACGAACGACTCGATGATCGGTCAGCGATGCTTGATGCGATGTGCCGCGTAATTACTTATCGCGGGCCGGACGAGCAGGGAACCGCTGTCGTTGGCCGCGCTGCGATGGGAATGCGTCGGCTGTCGATCATCGATCTGGCGACCGGCCAGCAGCCGATCTATAACAGCGAGCGCACAAAGCTGATCGTCTTTAACGGCGAGATCTATAACTATCGAGAGCTGAAGAAAGACCTCGAATCACGCGGTTACACATTCAAAACCAACTCCGACACCGAGACGATCATTCACGCCTACGAAGAATTTGGTGAGGACTGCGTGCTCCACCTGCGAGGGATGTTTGCCTTTGCCATATGGGATGCCGCGGAGCAAAGTTTGTTTTTGGCGCGTGACCGCGTGGGCAAGAAGCCGCTGTTTTACACACTTACGCCGGACGGCGAATTTGTTTTCGGTTCGGAGATGAAGGTGCTGCTCGAACATCATGACGTCACGCGAGATCGACTGGTTTGTTTTCTGACTACCCTGATACTTGGCTGCCGCGCCCGAAGAGTTTATTTTCAGCTATGCCAAGAAACTTGAGCCGGGGCACCACCTCACATTCAAAAATGGCGAGATACGAACGGAGAAATACTGGGATTTCGATTTTGCAGGCGAATTACTGACAGCAAGTGAAGACGAAATCGCCGACGATCTCTACAGCAGATTACGTGATGCGGTTAACGTCAGATTGATCTCGGAAGTTCCGTTGGGCGCGTTTCTTTCCGGAGGAGTAGATTCGAGCGCGGTCGTTGGGTTGATGTCACAGATATTGAAACAGCCGGTAAAAACTTTTTCGATCGGCTTTAACGAAGACAGTTTTGACGAACTGAAATACGCTCGGCTTGCGGCAAAGTATTTCAAGACGGATCATCACGAATTTATTCTCACGCCGGATTTTGTCGATGTGGTCGATGACCTTGTATGGCATTTTGACGAACCATTTGCGGACTCGTCTGCTTTACCGACGTATATGGTTTCTAAATTGGCGCGTGAGCACGTTACCGTCGTTCTGTCGGGCGACGGCGGCGACGAGCTTTTTGGCGGGTACACGAGATATGTCACCGATCGAAATCGCAGCTGCCTCGAAAGCCTGCCGAAAGCTGTTCGCGAGAAATTACTGCGACCCTGAGCGAAGCGCTGCCTCATGGTGCTCTTGGGAAAAATTATCTTTTTAACATTTCACTTGATGCCGCCGGTCGATACATCGACAGCATTTCGCATTTTAATGGGCCGCGAAAACGTAAGCTCTACTCGAACTGACAGCGAACAAAGATGAACGGCAGTTTCCAGCGAGGCGAAAAGCTCTTCAGACAGATCGCCGGCAATGCAAACACCGACGAGCAGATCGAGAATCTGCTCTATCTCGACAGTAAAACCTATCTGCCTAGCGACATTCTGACAAAGGTTGACCGAATGAGCATGGCTTCGTCGCTTGAAGCGAGGAGTCCGCTGCTTGATCA
This sequence comes from Pyrinomonadaceae bacterium, assembly GCA_044230475.1. Lineage (GTDB taxonomy): Bacteria > Acidobacteriota > Blastocatellia > Pyrinomonadales > Pyrinomonadaceae > OLB17. Next base: position 30,069 of record JBGARA010000016.1, read on the forward strand.
CAAATTGATCGAATATGTGACACGAATACCGTCGTCGATGAAATTAAAGGGGCGTGAAACGAAATATATTTTCAAAAAAGCCATCAGCGGCCTTGTGCCCCGCGAGATACTCCATCGTGAGAAGCAAGGTTTCGGCGTGCCGATCAACGAGTGGATAAACCTACAGCTTAAAGATCGCATCGCGAGCGATCTGTCGGACAACCACTTTATGGGGCGCGGATATTTTGAGCCGAAATACGTCAATCTTTTGCTTGACGAACATCGACGGGGGCGGCGTGATCATTCGCATGCGCTCTGGACACTGTGGATGCTTGAGCTCTGGCACCGGCGGTATATCGACAAATAAAGCAATGGCTGCGAACGAACCATCATTTGCAACGAAATTAAAATGGAACCTGCCGTGGCTGGCGCGGTATCCGTTGTCGCGCGCAGTGTCGTTTCTTGAGCAGACTGCGTTCGAGAGAAAGCACATCATCATCACAGCCCGTAATCATTTTGGTGCTGAGTCTCAACGGGGTCCTCGATCACAAGACACAGATGACACGACTCAAGGCGTATCACAAGATGGCACGCGAGACTGGCGAGGCTGTTCGCGACGCTGATGGAACAAAATTCCGCCATACAAATTTTTATCCGGCGGAACAGTATCACCCCGAAATTCTGGACATCATGGCGGAAATGCAGGCCGAAGGTCTGGGCGAAGTCGAGGTTCACCTTCATCACGGAGTAGAACGGCCGGACAACGCTGAAAATCTACGGCAGACTCTCGTCGATTTTCGCGATACGCTTGCCGAGAGACATAAATGCTTATCGCGTGTAAATGGCGATGGTAAACCGATGTATGCATTTGTTCACGGCAATCTTGCTCTTGCAAATTCGTGCGGCGGGCGTTTTTGCGGCGTCGATAATGAAATGGAGATTTTGCGCGATACGGGCTGCTATGCGGACATGACTTTGCCGTCGGCTCCGGATCAATCGCAGGTTGCTGTTATCAATCAGGTTTCTGGCGAAATGTGACCGCCGGATGAACGAGCCAGTGCCTCACAGACGTGGAAACCGTGTCGAGGCTGATGGTAAACAAGGGCAATTACCGCTCATTTTTACAGGGCCGTTGACTTTTAACTGGACGCGGCGGATCAAAGGATTGCCTGTTCCGAGGATCGATGACGGAGCACTTACCGCAAATCAACCGCTTGATGCGGCGCGTTTCAATAGATGGAGATCGGCGAATGTAACGGTCGGCGGTAAATCTGATTGGGTGTTCGTTAAGTTGTATTGTCATGGATTTTTTGTGGATTTTTTAATGAGGACCAGTCTGTTTGTATTGGCGAAGACGCGCGAAGATTTTTTGGTCAGATCATGAATGAATCGGAAAAGACGGGAGCATTCAAAGTTCACTTTGCGACTGCACGCGAAGCTTTTAACATCGCTCTCGCAGCTATTGACGGAAAGACCGGTGATCCGAATGAACATCACATTATACAATGAAATCGATAATGGAAAACGGGTCCCAATAGAGCAGAAGCAGGTGTTTTATGGTTGTTGAGATAATGGGAAAGCCCCTTGAAAAGATGAAACGCATCCGCAGTCTGGATGAGATATTGACACGCGGCGGGCAAGCCTTCACTGCATATCGCGACCAGATGTTCGGTGGGGCCGATGTGCCGAGCGATGAAGAATTTGTAGCGTCTCATCGACGCAGAGCAGTTTGGAAAAGCTCCGATCATCGCTGAAAGTCTGTGGCAGAAGTTCTACAAGAATGGCGATAAGCGGTTCTTTGCTCCGCTTCGTGAGGCTGAGGCCGTCGGCGCAAACATTCAGAGAATTGTTTGGGGATGACTCGGCCGAGTATTTTATCCGAGCGGCAGAGAAAATTGTCGATGGCAAGATCGATCTGCTCGGATATAAGGGCCTCGATATTGGAACCGATGTCGATTGGCATCGTGAGCCACTTTCGGGGAAGGTTTCTCCGTTAAAACACTGGAAGGAGTTTGACGAGCTTGACACGGCGGAGACCGGCAATAAAAAGATCGTCTGGGAACTAAACCGCCATCAGCATTTCTTTACGCTCGGGGTAGCGTTTTGTCGGACAAATGATGAGCGTTTCGACGCCGCTTTTGCCGATCATCTCGAGTCGTGGATGGACCAAAACCCGCCGGGAATCGGCATTAATTGGTCCAGTAGTCTGGAAGTCTCTTCGGGCAATGTCGTGGATATGGGCGTTTCATTTATTCAAAAATTCTGATCATTTTACGCCGGAGCTTTTCAAAAAAGCCTTGAAATATCTTTATCTGCAAGGCCGTCACATCGAGCGATATCTATCCACCTACTATAGCCCCAATACTCATCTAACCGGGGAGGCTCTCGGCCTCTATTATCTCGGTACTCAACTGCCGTTTTTTACACGGGCAAAAGATTGGCGAAAGCTTGGCGAAGATATTCTTCTCGCTGAGATAGAAAAACAGATCCATCGGGACGGTGTTTATTTTGAACAAAGCACCTGGTATCAGCGTTATACGGTCGATTTTTACTCGCATTTTTGTATCTTGCGTTCACTCGGCGGCAAAGAACTCGACGTCCGAAACTGATCGGTTGCAAAAGGCATTCGAGTTTCTGGCCCATATCACATTGCCTGATGGACGAACACCGTTGATCGGCGACGACGACGGCGGCCGAATGCTGCCGCTAACCGGTGACGAGCCGGATGATTTTCGTGGTTCGCTTGCCTTGGGCGCAGCGATGTTTGGCCGAGGCGACTTTAAATATGTCGCCGGCGATGCCCGAAAAGAAGTATTTTGGCTGCTCGGAGAAGAAGGTATTCAGAAATACGAATCTATAGAGGAGTTGCAGCCAACGAACGCATCCGAAGATTTCGATGAGGGCGGATATTGCGTGATGCGTGATGGCTATGATGTTACGGACAATTATCTCATCGTTGACTGCGGCGAGGTTGGTTCGTTATCCGGCGGCCATCGCCATGCGGATGCTCTTTCGATCGAAGTGGCGATTCAGGGCAAAAGCCTTTTTGTCGATCCGGGCACTTATACATATCACGAATCACATGACTCAAGCGATCATTTTCGGGAACACCATCAACTGCTGCTCATATCATTATAACTGACGGCGATCCTCGTCAGAGCCCAGCAATACCTTTGGATGGAAAACGCGGGCCGAGTGCGAACGAAAAACCTGGATATCGGAAGAGCACTTCGACTTTTTCGAGGGCTTACATACAGGTTATGAGCGGCTCTCAAACGGAGCCATACATACTCGCAGCATACTGTTTCTCAAGGGCGATTATTGGATAATGCGTGATCTGGTCGAAACGACAGGGGGACATGAGTACTGCTCGTACTGGCTACGTCTGATTCCGAGCCGAAAGTAGCCAATGACGGCAGCCATGTAGGCGACGACTCTCACCGCATGTTTACGTCTGGCGACAGCGGCGTGTGGCGACGAGAAGACAGTTTTTTCTAAGAAGCACGGAGAGAAACTGAATGCCGCGTCAATGAGATTTGTTTCGAGAGGTCACGGAACTCAGGAATTCTTCACGTTCATTGTGCCAGTTGTAGATGGTGTCCAACCACCCGAGGTTATTGAAGTTCCGATACAAGCCGGACGAGGTTTTGTTATAAAATACAACGGCTATACTGACGCGTTTGTCTTTAATGACGAAGGCGACAAAACGGTTGAAACCGGAGCGTTTGATACGAATTTCAGATATTCGTGGGCACGGCTGCGACAAGGTGAAAACATACCTGACGAATTTGTTTTGATCGATGGCAGCGAGTTGAAGATCGGTGAGTATGAAATTGTTAACACCCAAGTTCCGTTAGCGTCGGCACGAAGGCTTGGCAACGAGCTTTATATAAAGACCGATAGTTCTCGTATCACGGCATCGCTGGGTCCAGCCGAACGGCGACAAGGTGACAGACGGTAGCCGTCTTCAGACCGACGCGTCTCTAAGTGAGAAAAAGAGTTCTACAACTTATCGGCAGCTTTCACCAGGGCGGTTCGGAGCGTCAAGCCGTCAATCTCGTAAGGCTTCTAAAAAATGAAGACTTGTTCGAAGTGTTTGCGGCTACTCTGAATAATGAGGGTGTCTTACGTGCCGAGATCGAGAAGATCGGCCTGCCTGAAATGCCTGAATTCCCGCTTTCTTCATTTCACGATGTGAATTTTATACGTCAGATTTGGCGATGTATCAGATATTTACGCGATAACAAAATAGATATCGTTCACACACACGATTTTTATACAAATGTCTTTGGAATGACCGCGGCAAGACTCGCCGGCATACCTGTTCGCATTGCATCGAAACGCGAAACGGGCGGAATGCGTTCCGATGGTCAGAATTTTGTCGAGGGCATTGTATTCCGGAGTGCTGACGCAATCGTTGTAAATTCTGCAGCGGTGCGGGACTATCTGATAAAACGCAGAACAGATTTGGAAAAAATCCATCTGATCTACAATGAGATCGATCCTAATCGGTTTACGGTTGACGACGCGCGTAGATATGCCCTTCGTGAGAAATATGGATTGCCGCTTGACCCAAATATCCGATTTGTCACACTGGTTGCGAATCTACGGCACGACGTAAAAAATGTACCGATGCTGCTACGAACGGCTAAGCGGGTTTCAGGAGTCCTGGGCGATGTCCATTTCATTGTTGCCGGCGAGGGTGCACTTGAATCGCAGTTAAAAGAACAGGCGAAAATGCTTGGCATTTCTCGCAACGTCCATTTTATAGGCCGATGCTCCGATGTTCCGACTTTGCTCGATATGTCCTATGCGTGTGTTCTTACCTCGACGGCCGAGGGCTTTTCAAATTCGATACTCGAATACATGGCTGCCGGAAAGCCAGTGGTCGCAAGTAATGTTGGTGGGGCATCAGAGGCGATAGTGGATGGTGAAACGGGATTCCTAGTTGAGTCTGACGACGAGGTGATGATGTCAGACCGTTTGATCGAACTGCTCAATGATGAAAGGAAATCACTGGAATTCGGAGTGAATGGGAAACGCGCTGTTAGCGAGCGATTTTCGGAAAGTTCCCGGGTTCGTTCGACCATCGAGTTGTCCAACCATCTTTTAAAGGAAAAATAGTCAATGCCGCTTCGCATCTTACAGCTTGGGCCGTATCCACCGCCAGAAGGCGGCATTAGCCGAAATATGCTTGCGATACGGGAAGAGTTGTATGCGCGCGGCCATAGTTGCTCGATAATTGCCACGTCAAAAAGTACCCACATTTACGAAGAGTCAGGTGTATTTCATCCGCGTTCTGCGGTTGCATTGTTAAGGCTCTTGTCTTCTTTGGAGTATGACATTCTACATCTGCATATCGGCGGCGATATGCCATGTTTCCTGCTCTCGCAGCGTGTTCGTTTTTTGCGGGTGCTGCGAGAGTCTTTTAACTTTGCATTCGGGTGGATATCCTTTGACCGACGAAGGAAAAAATGCCGCTCCTAATTCTATACGGGGAAGGATCTTTCAACGTTTTTCACGGCTGATCGCGGTCAATGAGGCCATCGCTGACGTCTTTTGGCGATACGGCGTTTCATCAGATCGGATAAAGGTCATCTTGCCGCATTCGCTACGGTTGCCTGATGAGCAGGTTAAAGTTCCGAAAGAGTTGACCGATTTCTATGAAGGACACGCGCCGTTTCTGGTTTCGGTCGGCGGGCTTGAAAAGGATTATGATCCAATATTTCAGATCGACGCGATGAAAGATATTGTGGCCGATTTCCCAAATGCCGGATTGATGATAGTTGGAGACGGATCGATGAGAGAGGACGTCGAATCGGCGGTCGCCGCAAGCCATTGCTCCGAGAACATCCTACTTACCGGCAATGTCAATCATGGCGTAACGCTTCATCTGATGAATGACGCTGACGTCGTATTGCGCACCACTTTATTCGACGGTGATGCGATCTCTGTCCGTGAAGCGCTGTTTCTCGGAACTCCGGTAATCGCAACCAATACAGATTCGAGGCCGGATGGTGTTCATTTGATCGGGATCAGTGATAAAGATGCTTTGATTAGAAAGGTCAGGGAAATCCTTGAAGCAGGAAATCATGATCGTCCACGATCTTTACCGGACAACACAAATATCAGGGAAATCGTGAATCTATACGAAGGGCTGGTTATTTAAAACGTCCCAGCATTTTGCGGTAAGATATTGCAGCCGATGTCCTTTCCATCACGGCCTTTGCCTTTATATTTGCTTGTTGAATTTAGCCTAAAATCTTTTGTGGATTGAAAACCTACTTTATCGATGCCGGAGACCAAATCATTGCCAGAGGGAAATGCATAATCATCTGGCGACACACCGTTGAGATCCATAAACACATTGTTTTGGAACATCGCGCGTGCGGCATCGGATCTTAAATCGACAGGGCCGTGAATGCCATAGTTTCCATGTCCGGTTATGTTGTCTCGAAAGAGAAAATTTCGTGGCAGCGTGCCGTAAAACGTCGATATTTCCGCTATTAAACACGGTATTGTTTGCGACGGTGATGTCTTCGCCATCGGCGATCTGAATGAAATAGCCGGAACCTTCAAAACCGTTCTTGCCGGCAAGATTTAGAAAAAGGTTGTTCTCTATTGCCAGACGCTTTAATGTTTGGCTCGGATAGGTGTCGTCTTTGCCAAGGATATTAATGCCTTCACCGGCGCCATCGATAATGTTGTCTTTGATCACGACATCTTCTATGGTCGAAAATGGCGTTCCGTCGTCTTGATTACGAACCGTGATGCGAAATGCAGAACCTTTCCAGTTGTTTGTCAGCAGATTGCCGACGAACTGTACTCGCTTTGCATTTTTAAGCTCGAAAAGCGTTTTGACCGTAACTTTTTCTTTCCACGATTCAGGTTTGCTGAGATGATTTCCACGCACCTCTATGTCAATTGGAATCAGATCGCTGAATCGGGATCGGCACCGCCGAACATTACATTCTCCGCTCCCCCTTCGATGTAATTATTTATCACGCGAACATTGCGTGTGCCTGTCCAACCGCAGATGGCTTGAGCCTCTTCGCCAGGATAGCCGAAACCCTCGAAGTAACTGTTTTTGATCGTTGTTGTTGCGCTATTGAGTGCAACGCCGCGACGGGCGACGCCGGACCTAAAAGGATGAAAGTACGAACGGTCGATCTCTATATCGTGCGGCAGTTTTGCGGTCTGCGACTCGCCGGAACCGAGTGCGACAAGGCCATAATTGTAAAACGAACTCGATGCAGTAAATTCGATCCCAACAAAGCGGTAGTGATGTGCTCCGTTTGCAGCTGATACGGCAGGCCTTCCCAAGATACCGGCGACGATCGTCGCCATTGATGATCTTTGTGCGGGGTTGACACGCTTATCGACGGGCAGATCGTCTGCTGGATGATTGGATCGTAACGAAATCGGTGAGAGGCTTGTTCGGAAGGTTGATCGTGCCGTTATACACCGCACCTGCCTGAAGTTCGACAATATCACCGCTGGCCGCTTTCTCGATGGCGGCCTGAACATTGCCGCCGGGCGGGACCTTTATGATCTTTTTGGGACCGTTTGCGACTATCACAGGCTGTGGGCCGATAAAGCCTAGCCGACCGAGTATGAGTCGTAACCGACGATCGACACCGTACTGATCAAAACGACAAGGAACACATACACCCAAGGCCTAAATGTAATTCGACGTTTTTGCCGGACGTTTTTGTGTTTAACACTTACCGCATTGATCGGCGTTGCATTCACCATAAATTCTAACATCGCTATAAACGACTAAAGATGGTTGAAATCCAATCTCAAATCGCGAGAAAAATCTGCAAAAACAAGGCTATTCAGACTTTTTTCTAGCATCAACCACGTGGCGGCCCCGAACGTGGTTTTTCTTACCAGATATGTGCGGTATCAGCGGCATTGCATTCGCTCCACGCTCCAAAAGGCAGGTAGATAAAGCAAAACTCGTGCAAATGCGAGACACTTTGCATCATCGCGGGCCTGACGATGGAGGCGTTTTTGTCGATGGAAACATGGGCCTCGCGCATCGCCGACTGAGCATTGTTGACGTTGCTCATGGAGCACAGCCGATGTTCAACGGCGACCGTTCGTGCGCGATCGTCTATAACGGCGAGGTTTACAATCACGCCGATTACCGCGAAGAGCTCACCGCAAAGGGCTACGAATTTCAAAACCGCAGCGACACAGAAACTGTTCTTCACCTTTACGAAGAATATGGCCTCGATTGTGTCGATCATCTGCGCGGCATGTTTGCTTTTGGCATCTGGGATAAAACGTAAGCGGATATTTAATGGGTGATCGATTTGGCGTGAAACCGCTGTATTACGTTCATGATGTTCAAGGCAATCTGTTTTTTGCTTCGGAGATCAAGGCTCTCCTTGAAGTGGGAGCGGTCAAGCCCGAGGTCAATTTCAATGCGTTGCCTGACCAGTTTGCAAATCATGGGACGAGTGGCGACGAAACACTTTTCTTAGGCGTGAAGCGGCTTCTGCCGGGCCACACGCTGACTTGGTGTGATGGCCGCATCAAGATCCGCGAATTTTGGGATCTTAGCATTGAACCAAAACATGAAGCACGCAGCGATGCGGAGTATGTCGAAGAATGGCGCGACTTGTTTCGACAGTCGGTCGAACTAAGATTGATGGCTGACGTACCGCTCGGAATGTTCCTGTCTGGCGGTGTCGACTCGTCTGCAATAGCCGCCACGATGTCGACGATGGTCAGCGAACCTATCAAAACATTTTCAGTCGGTTTTTGCGAACGCGAAGCAAATGAGCTTGAATACGCCCGACTTGTTGCAAAAAAATTTGGAACTGATCACCACGAGATAACCATCACACCCGAACAGTTTTTTGACGCCCTGCCAAATCTCGTCTGGCATGAAGATGAGCCAATTGGATTTATTGCGTCAGTACCGCTTTATTTTGTTTCTAAGCTCGCTCAACAGCACGTAAAGGTCGTGCTTACGGGCGAAGGCAGTGACGAAACGCTCGCGGGTTATGGCCGCTATCAGAAGGCGTTGACGCTGCTGAACTACGGCGAAAAATATGAGAGCATGACGCCGACGTCCCTGCGTGATGCGGTTCGTGGTGGGGTCGCGACCCTACCCGGCATCGTGAATCGCAAACTAAACCGCACATTTCTTTCGCGTGAAACTGACATCGAGAGTTTGTTTTTCGACAACTTTGCGGTCTTTCCGCGCTCGATGCAACAAAACCTTTTCAGCCGGACGACGCGTGAGAAATTTGCGAGCCAAGATCCATATTTGCGACAGAACGAATGGCTAGAAAGATCGGACGCGGAAGACGTGCTCGACAAATTGCTTTACGCGGATACCAAGACATATCTCCATGAATTGCTAATGAAGCAGGACCAGATGTCGATGGCGGCGTCGATCGAAAGCCGTGTTCCGTTTCTCGATCACAAGCTTGTCGAATTTACAGCCCGAATGCCTCGCAAAATGAAATTGCGCGGAGGCACGACCAAATGGATACTCCGCGAGGCTATGAAGGGGATTCTGCCTGACGAAATAATCAACCGTCCAAAGATGGGCTTTCCGGTGCCGGTCGGTAATTGGTTTCGGGGCGAATACAAACACATCGTAGATGAGTATGTCCTTGGTAAACGAACGCTTGATCGCAATATCTTTGATGAGAGTTATCTGCGTTCACTGGTAGCAAGACATGACTCGGGCGAAAATTATGATGAGCGAATATGGTCTCTGGTCAATTTTGAGATCTGGCAGCGGCAATTCATCGATGGGGAGGCAAATAGTTGAAACCCATCATTCTGACATCGAAGCCAGACAAAGCCGTAGGGGCGAAATGGAATGCATTTCTTGTCGATGCGGAATTTGCAACGCACTATGTCACACCGAATTATTTTGACGATCCTTATGTGCGAAATGGCTTTGCGATATTGGCCGTCGAAAAAAATGGTGACGTTGCCGCTGTTATGACAGGAGTTTCTGATGGCTCGAAGGTATGCTCCGGTATATTTTCCCGGCCTCAGGTGACGTTTCGCCATGACGTTGATCGCGAAAAAGCAGTTGCCACACTGATGGAAGGCATTAACACGCTTGGCGACAGTGCTGAGTTGATCGAGCTGTATGCGTGGCAAGAATTAGCAGGAATTACAGGCCATGGAATGCAGACGCGTGCGAGCGGAACAGAGACTTCGATTGTCATGATCGACCTCTCAATTGGCACCGAGGCGATATTCGCCGGATTTTCGAGTTCGCGGAGAAACAACATACGAAAGCTGATGAAAAAGGGTCTGGTCGAAATAAAAGAGATCGAGACCGACGATGAACTTGCCGAACTTTACAAGATACATCTGGATTGGAACGGTCGAAAGGGAAATGTAGCTGACGAATTTTCTCAAATGCAAACAGCCGCAAATGACCGTGAGAACCGGCGCATTTTTATTGCGAAACTAGACGGCAAAGTGATCGCGGGCAGTTTTTATAGATTTGCTCCGGGTGGCGTGGTTGAATATGCGGCTAATTTCTCGATGCCGGAATATCAGCAGTTGCGACCAAACGATCTTATTATGTGGCGTGCGATCGAGTGGGCTTGCAAATCTGGCTTTTCACATTTCAGTTTGGGCGGCTCGCATCTTTTTCTAAGGCGATTTGGTGGAGAGATCATGTAACAACGTATCGATACAGGCGCGACCAAAGTATGTTTCGCAAGCACGATCTTCGCGAGGGGGCCTTGGAATTCAGCGTCGCGATGTATAAACGATTGCCGGAAAATGTGCGTTCCGGTGTGAGAAAGGTATTTGCTGGACAATGATGACGACAACAGGCGAAATTGAACTTATCAATGCAACCGCGAGCAACGAGCTTCGCGGGCGCGATATATTGTGTTTTGCCAATGACTGGTCGGGTGATCCTGTCGAAAACCCACCTTATGCGCGTGCTTGCAAAGGACAACCGCATTCTCTGGATCAACGCGATCGCAAATCGGATGCCGACGACCTCGCCAAGGGACGTCTCGCGCATCTACAAGAAGTTAAGGGGCTTTACCGAACCGATACACAAGGTCGAGCCAAATATCTTTGTGCTGAATCCGCTCGCATTTCCGTCGTATGGAAACGGGTTTATCCTTGAGATCAATCAACGGTTTCTGGCCTCGCAAGTAAAGAAAGCGATGCATCGTCTGCAGTTTGAGAACGTCGTCAATATGGTTTTTAACCCTGCCGCAGGAATGATCGCCGGACAACTTGGCGAAAAAGAATTGATCTATTACTGCGTCGATGAATACACCGCGTTTACCGGAGCATCAAACGGATTGAAAAAGATCGAGGACGATCTGTTTCGTCGCGCCGACCTTGTGATCGTATCTGCTGAAAAGCTATTTGAGTCGAAGAAGAAATTTAACCCGAATACGTTTGTTATTCGTCACGGTACTGACTGGCAGCATTTCCGCGCGGCTCTTGACCCGGAACTCGCGATACCGGCTGACATCGCCGATCTGCCAAAGCCGATCATTGGCTTTCACGGGCTACTTGCCGATTGGGTTGATTACGAGCTTATTAAAAGAAGTTGCCGAGCATTTCAAGGGCGGCTCGGTCGTACTAGTTGGCCAGACTAGCGTCGATGGCAAGCAGAAGATAAAAGTTCTTAACGACGTGCCGAACATACATATGCTTGGACGCAAGCCGTACGAAGAACTTCCGGCGTATTGTAAGGCATTCGACGTCGCACTCAATCCTTTTGAGATCAACGAATTGACGCTTGCCGCAAACCCGCTAAAGGTGCGCGAATATCTCGCCGCAGGATTGCCGGTTGTTTCAACTGATATCCCTGAGGTGCGAGTTCTCGATGACTGCGTGATCGGCACTGACCACGAGGATTTTATTCACAAGATCGAGCAAGCTCTGGCAAATCCAAAACCGCGTAACGAGGTAAGCGATGCGATCGCTCACGAGAGCTGGGCGTCGAAGGTCGATCAATTGCGGGAAATATTATCGACGCAAAATCACAAACATTAAATGTCAGAAATAGCACTACAACATCAAACAGAAGTTGCGAGCGGCGAACGGTTCGAGTTCGGCAAGAACTGGAGCGCGTTTTTGTCAGTTCTTGATGATGAACGCATTGCCAAAGCTGAAGAATCGCTCAAAGAGATGCTCGAGTGCGATTCACTCGAAGGCAAGACGTTTCTCGATATTGGTTCTGGCAGCGGATTGTTTTCGCTTGCTGCGAGACGTTTGGATGCGAAGGTGCACTCATTCGATTTTGACAGCAATTCGTTTGCCTGCACTCAGGAGCTTCGCAATCGGTATTTTCCGAACGACCCGAACTGGCGTGTTGAACAAGGCTCGGCACTTGATGCAGATTATCTAACTTCGCTTGGCAAATTCGACATTGTTTATTCATGGGGCGTGCTGCATCACACAGGCGAGATGTGGCGAGCACTTGAAAACGCCGTGATTCCGACAAAACCTGGGGGCAAGCTCTTCATCGCGATCTACAACGACACCGGCAGCCAGGCACGCCGCTGGCATTGGATAAAGAAAACCTATTGCCGCTTACCGCGATTGCTCAAAACACCGTTCGCTGTCGCCGTTATTCTCCCCGATGAAGCAAAAAAGCTTCTTAGTTCTCTAATCACTCTCAAACCGCAGGAATACATCCACTCCTGGACGCGCTACAAAAACGGCCGCGGCATGAACCGCTGGCACGACATTATCGACTGGGTCGGAGGCTTTCCTTATGAAGTCGCAACACCGGACGAGATCTTCGAATTCTACAAAAAACGCGGCTTCTCACTCACCAAGATCAAGACCGGCGGGGTTGGTTTGGGATGCAGTGAATTTGTCTTTGCAAAAACCGTAAAAAACATTTAGCCATTACTTCATTCTTGCTTGACTTAACTTCCATTCATCGTTGACCAGTTGAAAAGCCATTTCGCAAGAGAAGGTCCTGGTGCTGCCGTCTTCGTCGGTTATCTTAATTGTTCCAAGCTCGGTGAGTGTATTGCCGCTGCGTTTTACAAACTTGCGGCCGCTGCTAAGAGTCTTGGCTGTGCGAAGTTCTATTTGGTGTCTTTCCCGGGCTAAGTATTCTGACTTTGATAGTGACTGTCCAGCTTCGTCGACAAAGACAAACGTTGGCAGCAGAAGGGCCTCAAATTGCTTCGGCTCGGTCAAAGTGTAAAGAGAGCGCAAAAACTCATAACAATCAAACCCCAGTTGCTCGACTTGATGAGTTAACGGAGTAGGCGATTTGTATTTATGTTGAATGCCTCGCCCGGTGTCCGTAACATCCTTAACGGATGTAATACGGGAGGTTGTTAGAGCCGCTCGGGCCCAGCCTAAGTGTCCGAAAAGGTAATCGTTCGCCAAGACCATTCTTCCTTCAAATTCAACCTCAAGGACATAATGCTTCTGTTTTTTTTCAAGGTTTCGAAAAAATGAATCCCACGTTTTCCACCCTTTGCTTCCGTCGCCATATACAGCGAAATAGTCTCCGCTATTACAGTCAGGAGAATAAAGAAAACTGTCGTCACCATCAACTCTACCTATCGTGGAGTAGAACATTAGAGCGCGGGATTTGAACGTCTTGTTTAGATTTTGATCTTGGTATAGAGAACAGAAATCAAGGTAGTGAATGGAAGAGAGCTTCATCTTCTGCGCGTTAGCAGAAATGGGATACCCGATTAAAAATACAAAGGCCAGCAACGCAATATTCCGAACGATTGGCACCGGTTTCGTCATTCTCCATTCTTTTCCATCTTCTCCATCAATTCCTTCCAGCGCTCGTCGTCGCGGAGGGAATCGAGGTTGGTGTCTTTTTCGAAGTAGGGGCGATTTTGGTTGCCGAGTTTGATGGCTTTGTTTAGCCATTTGAAGGCGAGGTCCTTTTCGCCGAGGAGGGCGTAGGTCGAGCCGACCCAGTAGGCCATGTCGTGGTCGGCACGTGCCAAAGAGAGTGCATCTTCGGTCAGCATTGAGCGGGCTTCATCGGTTCGGCCTGAACCGGCAAGATATTCAGCGGCTAACGGGCGAATTCCGTCCATCGTCGGATGTTCCTTTAGCACACTCGCGATGAGGTCGTTGGCTTCGTCAAATTTACCCTGATAATAATAAACGCCCGAGCGAAAGATCTTGAGCATTGGATGATTTGGCTCGACCTTTACGCCCTTATCGAGTTCTTCCAATGCTTCATCGAATCTGCGTTGATAGATAAACAAACGCGCACGATTATATGCCGCGACAGGGCGTGAAGCCGGATCGAGACGCGTGAGTTTTTCAAATGCCTTTAGAGCTTCGTCGTATTCGCCGTCGAGGCGGTGCATCGTGCCTTTTACAAAGTAAAGAGCCGCGTCATTTGGAAATTGTTTTTGCAACAGATCGATCTCGCTGCGGGCCTTTTTCTTTTCGCCGCGTGCCATGTAGATCATCACCATCAAGACCCGTGCCTCAACGACGTTTGGATCGTAAAAGAAAGCTTTCGAGAAAGCTGCTTCGGCGTAAGTGTAATCTTCCGGTTCGCCAAGGCCTTTGAAAACGCGATTGGCGTAACACGCGCCGAGACCGCTGTATGCAAGAGCAAAATGCGGATCGAGTTCGATCGCACGCTTGAAATTCGCCATCGCTGCGTCACAATCCTCGGCATCGATCGTGCGGAAAATGAACCGTCCAAAGTTGTCGCGTCCGCGAAGATATTCTTCCCATGCCTGAGCGTTTTCGGTCGCACGTTTGCCGAGTTTCTCGGCTTCGAGATCGGTGAGTTCGAGACGCAGGCCTTCGAGGATCCTATGGGCGATCCCGTCCTGCAGGGCAAGAATATCGCTGCCTTCGGCATCGATGCGGTCGCTCCAGAGAATTTCGCCGCTCGCTACGTCGAGAAGCTGTGCGGTCACACGCAGTTTTTCACCGGCGCGAAGAAATCCTGCTGAGAGAACAGCATGAACCCGCAGCTCTTTGCCTGCTTCACGCGGGTCGACCTCTTTGTTCTGATATTTCGCAATGACCGAACTCGGCCGCACGATGATCGAGCGGATCTGTGCAAGCTCAGTAATAACGGCGTCGGCAAGAGCAAATTCATAAAAGGCTGAAGCAGGATCCTTGCTAAGATTTGTGAATGGCAATATTGCGACGCTCTTTTTCTCAGTGCCTGTTGCCGTCATCGAAATATCAGGAGCAAATGAGGGCTGACTCGATGAGATCTGCGACGGGAATGACGCTTGCGAAGAATTTTCAGGAGTCGATTTACCTGTGAACCAGTTGAGAACGCGTCGAACCGCACTGCCATCGGCGTGGCCCGGTGCGAACGTATCGCCCGGCATGATCTGGGCTCCGGCGACCTGCTGCAGCACCGCTCGAAGCTCGTCACGCATTGTCGCGATCTTTTGATAACGGTCTTTTGGTTCTTTTGAGAGAGCTTTATCGACTATCTGCTGTAACTGCGGCGGCAATACTTCTTTTCGCATGTCAGCAAGCAATTTAGGCGTTCCGTAAAGCACCTGATGACGAACATCGATCACTGTCTTGCCCTGAAACGCCCAGATGCCGGTAAGCATCTCATAAAGCAGAACGCCGGTCGAAAAGATGTCCGAGCGATGGTCCGCGCGTTCGCCTTTTGCCTGTTCGGGGGCGGCATAGGTTGCTGTTCCGTATGGAATGCCGAGCTCGGTGATCTGCGTTTTGTCCATGCCGGCGTTTGCTTCGGCATGTTCGTCTTCGAGCAATTTTGCGAGGCCAAAATCCAGTATCTTTACCTGCCCGGAATCAGACACCATTATGTTTCCCGCTTTGATGTCGCGGTGTATGATGTTTTTTGAATGGGCGTAAGCAAGTGCGTCGGTTACCTGTATGGCGATCGAGAGAGCGCTTTTTAGGTCGAGCGGGCGTCCCGCAACTAACTGACGGACATTCTTGCCTTCGACATACTGCATTGCGATGTAAAAGACGCCGTTATCGCTATTGAAATCGTAGATCGTGCAGATGTTCGGATGATCGAGTTGCGAGCAAAGTTGAGCTTCTCGTTCGAAGCGTTTGAAGTTTGCCGTTTTTTGTGTGAGTTCTGCGGGAAGAACTTTGATGACGGCGGTGCGATTGAGCTTAGTGTCGAGGGCCTTATAGACAGTTCCTTGACCGCCCGAACCTATCTTTTCGAGAATTCTGTATTGGTTAATTTGCGAACCAATCATAAACAACTGCGGATTACGAATTACCAACACTTAGCCGCATAATTAGTCGTTGAAATCGTAATCCAAGATAATACAAGCGGATGCGACCAATTCGCAATCCGCAATCTCAAATCCGAAATGTATCCGTCCGGCCAACTGCCGGCTCTTCAAGGGTGAACCGTTCAGCCACGCGGCGGGTTACCCCAACCTGAACCGACATACACCCCGTCTTTTACGATGCATGGAACGGTCGGATCGCCGTCCGAAAACGTAAGCATTTCGCGTTGCCTCGCCTTGTCATTCTGAGCGTCGTATTCGACAAATGCAGTCCCGACAGCATTGTAGTGGTCACGCGCCTGCTGACAATACGGGCATCCCGGTTTGGTATAAATGACTAACGGCATTGTTTAAAATTACACCTTTTCTGTAAGATAATCTAGCAAGGCGTCCAACTGCAAACTCAACCGCCGATTAAATTTATATGACATTGCCCGACATTTTTACTCCTTATGAAAAACTGGTCGAGATCGACATACTCGGAACGCCGCACAGCGTCCCAGAGAACAATTCGCTGCTGCGCTGTTTTCAGTTTCTTGCGATGGAAAATATCTCGTACGGTGATTTTTGCTGGAACGGTGAATGCCTAAACTGCCAGGTGTGGCTAGAGCAGGGCGACAAAGAAAAAATGGTCATGGCTTGCCGCACAACCGTTGCTGAAGGGATGAAGATCGTTCGGATCGCAGATGGAATTGATCTTTCGCAGGACTAGTACTTTGGAATACTAGGATCAACCTCATTCGACCACGCCGTAATACCGCCGACAAGATTTATTAAACTTCCTTTATAGCCTGACTGTTGCAGAGCTTCGATCGCACGGGCGCTGCGGCCACCCATTTTACAATGAACAACGGTTTCGCGATTTTCGTCGAGTTCGCTCATACGCGACATGATCTCGCCTAGCGGAATCAGTTTTGAACCCTCGATCTTAGCAAATGCGTATTCGTCCGGTTGGCGAACATCTATTAATTGAATATTTTCCCCGGCATCAAGGCGTGCTTTTAGCTCCGGCGCAGTTATTGTTTGCATATAAAACGTTTTTACCACAAAGCCGCACGGGACACAAAAACGGCGTCGGTGCGGACACCGACGCCTGTCAGTTCAGTTTGGCTAGATCTTAGAGCTTAAATCCGCCGCGTGTCAGTAGGTTTTCAAAACCGGTCTTATCAACCGCTTTGACATATGCGTCGAGAGGCTCGACATTGCCGTTTTTGACATGCTCAAAAAGGGCGTCGTTGAGCAAGACCATGCCATGATTTTTGCCGGTCTGCATCGCCGACGGGATCTGGAAAGTCTTGCCTTCGCGGATGAGGTTGCTTATGGCAGGAGTGACGATCAAAACTTCGAGTGCTGCTACGCGGCCGCCGCCTTTTTTCGGAAGCAGCGTTTGCGCGATCACACCTTTGAGCGATTCTGAAAGCATCACGCGGATCTGCTGCTGACGATCAGCAGGGAATTGATCAATGATTCGGTCAACGGTTGAAGCCGCGGTTGTTGTATGCAGAGTCCCGAAAACCAAGTGGCCCGTCTCTGCGGTTTCAATAGCGATCGAGATCGTTTCGAGGTCGCGCATTTCGCCGACGAGAACGATGTCGGGGTCTTCGCGAAGCGCGGCACGCAGAGCGTCCTTAAACGACTCTGTATGATTGTGCACCTCGCGCTGGTTCACAAGACACTTGTGATTGTCGTGGACAAACTCGATCGGGTCTTCGATCGTAATGATGTGCTCTTCGCGCGTTAAGTTGATCTCATTAACCATCGCACAGAGCGTTGTTGATTTCCCCGAACCGGTAGGACCCGTGACAACGACAAGCCCTTTCGACAAACCGCAAAGGCCAAGGATCGCTTCGGACAAACCGATCTGCGACGCCGTTGTCATTTTTGATGGGATGATGCGGAAAACGGCTCCCATACCTTTGCGGTCCATGAAAATATTGCAGCGAAACCGAGCAAGTCCCGGAATTTCGTAGGCAAAGTCCGAATCGCTGCGACGTGCAAACTCCTCCTGATTCCGCTCGGGCATGATCGAAGTAAGTAGCGACCGCATTGCCTCAGGCGTTAGCGGAGCAACTCCCTCTTCCATCGGTCGCATTTTCCCGTCTTTGCGAATCATCGGCGGCATTGTTACGGATAAATGTAGATCCGAAGCACCGAGCTCTGCCATCTTGTTGAAGAGAGCATCCATCTTTGCTTTTTCTGCGAAGTTTGCGGCGGCGGGAACAAATGCTGACTGCACTGCGGGAGCCGCGGTCGGCTGAACAATCGGAACAGTTGGGGCCGGCGGTGGTTCGTATGCCGCCGCAGGTGGTGGAACAAAGCTCTTTGGCTCGTATGCTGGAGCCGGTGCCGTAAAAGTTTCTTGCAGATAGCTTGCGTCGTCCGACGGATCGGTAGTTTCTCCGAGAGAAAAATCATCACGTCTTCCCGGCGGTTCATAAGTCGATGTGTCAGAAAAGACAGTTTGAAA
The DNA here is from genome assembly GCA_044230475.1 of Pyrinomonadaceae bacterium. Classification (GTDB taxonomy): domain Bacteria; phylum Acidobacteriota; class Blastocatellia; order Pyrinomonadales; family Pyrinomonadaceae; genus OLB17. Next base: position 48,732 of record JBGARA010000016.1, read on the forward strand.
TTGCGGGTCGTTGACATCCACGACTTCAACTTCCGGAATGTCGCTGGCGACATACTCCTGTGCTGCCTGCTCTTTCTCGTCAAAAATAAGATTTGAAAGCGAGGCGTTCTCAACGGACTCGGATGCTGTTTTTTCGAAATCTAGTGACGAACTTTCAAACTGATACGAGGGTGCCGGAACAGGCACAGAGCTTGATGGCAGTTCATCGACAGGCTGCGGAACAGGGATCGATTCGACGGTTGGCTGTTCGTTAATAAATGTTGCATTCAGGTCGACGGGCGGAGCCGACGGAAGGTCGGGTAATGGCTTCGGTATTGCAACAGAGCCGTCAGAACCGTTCAGCATCGGCCTGATCGTAACGACAAAACCTGCCGACGATTTTTGCACCGTAAAATTAAAATTGCCCAAATTGTGCGGGTGGACAAATTCGATCTCGGGGCTATTCGGCAGGGCCGATTTGGCCGCAGGCGGTATTAGCGGAAACACCATCGTGCTGATCTGCGTGCCTATAAGCGGCGTGTTCGCGAGATCGGTTGTGCGGTTTTCCGATACCAGGTACGGATTTTTGTCCGGTTCGAGCCGCAACTCTTCGCTGCACGATGACAGAAGGGTTTTGAGGTATTGGTTTAGCTGTTCCATATTTTGCGGGGGTTTTTGAACGGCGAAGTTGCCGCAAAGACAGGCGGGAATGGGCCTGGCGACCCAATTATGATGATAATAACACAGTTAAACTCTGTTTGTCAGCAAAATTTGCATGGCTCGTGTTGGCATTTGTTTATCGTCTGGAAAACCATGTCATATCGGGAAAGTTAGGTCATATCGGGAAAACCATGTCATATCGGGAAAATTGGTATTCCAATTTCTCAACAACTGCGCTAGGTTTACTCAGGATCGTCGTATTTTCGGACGATCATGCTATTTGACAACAGATCAGATCGTTATGGATTCGCGGTACTCGCCCCAGACCTTGCGTAAGGCGTGGCTGATCTCGCCGACGGTCACTTGGGCCTCGACGGCGGTGAGGATGTGAGGGAGCAGGTTTTCAGTGCCGGTAGCGGCCGCGGAAATGGCGTTTAAGGCATTTTCTGCATCTGCAGCGTTGCGTTTGGCTCGGACAGCTTGAGTTCTCGCGACCTGTTCGCGTTCGATGCGTTCGTCGATGCGTAAGACGGGCGTCGGGAGTTCTTCATCGAGATGAAAGCTGTTGACGCCGACAACGATGGCGTCGTTGGTTTCGACAGAGCGTTGATAATCGTAGGCGGCATCCTGGATCTCGTTTTGGACGTAGCCGGTTTCGATAGCACGAAGCATGCCGCCCATTGCGTCGATCTTCTCGATATACTCGACGGCCTTGCGCTCGAGTTGGGTCGTTAATTCTTCGATCGCGTAGCTGCCTGCGAGAGGATCGACAGTGTCGGCGATGCCTGATTCGTGAGCGATCACCTGCTGTGTGCGCAAGGCGATGCGTGCTGCATTTTCGGTCGGCAGTCCCAATGCTTCGTCCATCGAGTTCGTGTGCAGGCTTTGCGTACCGCCAAAGACGGCGGCGAGTGCCTGAATTGTCGTGCGGACGACATTTACGTCCGGCTGTTGAGCCGTCAGCGTCGAGCCCGCGGTTTGAGTATGAAAACGCAGTGTAAGCGACTTCGCGTCCTTCGCTCCGAATCGATCCTTCATTATCTTCGCCCACAGGCGGCGAGCCGCCCGGAATTTGGCGATCTCCTCGAGCAGGTTGTTGTGCGAGTTGAAAAAGAACGATAGTCGCGGAGCAAATTTATCGACGTCGAGGCCGATATCGATCGCCGATTGAACGTAACAAATGCCGTCGGCCAGCGTGAATGCGATCTCCTGAGCGGCTGTCGAACCTGCCTCGCGAATGTGGTAGCCGGAGATGGAGATAGTGTTCCAATTTGGCACCTCCGCAGCGCAGTAGGCAAAGGTGTCGGTGATCAGCCGCAGCGAAGGTTTTGGCGGATAGATGTAGGTGCCGCGAGCGATGTATTCCTTGAGAATGTCGTTCTGGATCGTGCCGTTGACCTTGTCGAATGCGACGCCTTGCTTGCGTGCGACTACGAGGTAAAGGCACAGCAATGTCGATGCAGTTGCATTGATCGTCATCGAGGTTGAAACAGTGTCGAGCGGAATGCCGTCGAACAGTGTCAACATATCGTCGAGGCTGTCGATGGCAACGCCGACCTTGCCGACCTCGCCGGCCGAAAGCGGGTCATCGGAATCGAGACCGATCTGCGTCGGCAGATCGAAAGCAACGCTCAAACCGGTCGTGCCCTGCGACAAGAGGTATTTGTAACGGGCGTTGGACTCCTCGGCGGTGGCAAATCCGGCGTACTGACGCATTGTCCACAGCCTGCCGCGATAGGCATTTCGCCTTATGCCGCGTGTGTAGGGAAAACTGCCGGGCTCGCCAAGGTCCTCCGCGTAGTTGACCGGCGTCGTGTTCTCCGGATTGAAGTCGTTCGGAAGCTCGATGCCTGACGATGTCTGAAATTTCTCGCGTCGCTCTGCCATAGTCGGCAATAGATTAACACAGGACAGGTTGATTTTTTGACTAATGCCCGCGCCTCTACTAGCATTTCACTAGCGGTGAACTACTTTAATTATTTTACGGAGATCGAGGACACATTCGTTCGCCGTCGTGGAAAACATCTATTTTTGAGTCCCCTGGATTGGGCGATGATCGAGTCGTGGCAGGAACGCGGAATTCCACTGCACATCGTCCTGCGATCGATCGAGTCGGTGTTTGATGTTTATGATAAACAGCCGCCCTCGATGCGTGCACGGACAATTAAAAGCCTCTTTTACTGCCGCGAAGAGATCGAGGCTCAATACAATGAATGGCTGACATCACAGACGGGAAAATCGGGCGAGTCAAAGGACGATGGGTCAAATTCGGTGTTCTCGACAGATGTCGTAAGATCGCATATCGAAAAAGCTGTCGCGGCTCTGAAAGAGATCAACGATGCGGGCCTTCAAGAAGAAATTAGCCGCGCAGTGGCGAGGCTCGACGAGTTGGCCGAAAATATAAACGCAGATTTTGAAACGATCGACAAGACGCTGGGCGATATCGAAAAACTTCTCGACCACGCGATGCTGACAAATTGGGACGCAGTGCATCTGAAGACTCTGGAGAAAGAGGTCGCCGGCCAGCTTAGAGCTTATAAGGCCGACATGGAACCGGATGTTTACAAAAACACTTTTGAGCTGATGCTCTTAAAACGGCTTCGTGAGGAAGCAGGAATGCCGCGCCTGGGGTTATTTTATTTATGAAGTGTCTTATTTTTGCTATTGGCCTCATCCTTCTCTTATCGCCGTTTAGCTTCGCACAAAAGAAGGCGAAGGCGAAGCCGCGTTCGGCGCCCGCAAAAACCGTTGCCAAACCGACGATCGATATGGGTACTGTTTCAGGCCGTACTTATACCAATAAGACGCTCGGTTTCGAGGTGACCTTTCCGTTGTCGTGGCTGATACCGGACAGTGATTTCGAAGCGTACATGAAGAAACAGGGCTACGACCTCAGCCTCAAGGCTCCGGATTCGCTTCCAATGCCCTCGAAAGCGGCCGTAAACAATGCCCTTAAACAAGTGACTGTTCTGCTGACCGCGTATCGTTCGATGCCCGGTTCTGCTGACAATGCGATCGTTCGAATATCGGCCGAGGACCTGAAACAAAATCCCCAGATACAGAATGCGCCTGATTATCTCGACGCTGTTCGCACTATGTATAAGTCGATGAAACTACCGCCTGACTTTACATATTCCGATACGGAAGCGGAAACGCTCGGCGGCCATCAGTTCGGTTATCTGGATGTTTCATCCGACGCCGGCAAGAGACGCATGTATGTATCAGTGCGAAATGGTTTTGCCGTGCTCCTTACGCTGTCCTACAGTCAGTTCGACGATCTCGATACATTTAGGCGGGTACTCGATAACGGCAACTTTTTTCTCAAATGAGCGGACCTTACAAGATCGGTGATGTTCTGGATGTGAGGGTCGAAAAGATCGTCCCGCGCGGGCTCGGAATTGCGTTTGTGGATGGTCTGACCATCTTTGTGCCGCTTAGCGTCCCGGGTGACAACCTTCGAGTTCGCCTTCGCGAGATCAAAAACAAGATCGCATTTGCTGAGATGATCGAGGTTGTGCAGGCAGGTG
>JBGARA010000017.1:0-53683 GCA_044230475.1 Pyrinomonadaceae bacterium
CAGCGTCCGCGTGATCTGCGACTCATCATCGACGACCAGAATTTTTTTGCGTTCACTCATAATATCGGCAGCGTCAGCACGACCATTGTGCCTTTCCCGTTCTTGCCTTCGCGAATATCGATCGTACCGTTTTGAGTTTCCACTATCCGCCGGGCGATCGCTAAACCCAGACCAAGTCCCGTCGCTCGTTCAGTATTTAACCGTGTAAATTTCTCAAATACACGTTCCCGCATCTCAGCCGGGATGCCGCGGCCCTCGTCGTTGACGGATAGAACGATCTTGTTGCCGTGCGATTTCGCCGCGATGGTTATGGTTGTTTTCGGCGGAGAATACTTTGCCGCGTTCTCGATCAAGTTATAAAGCACCTCCGCGATAGCAACGGCGTCGGCCTGAATAAGCGGCATATCCCGTTCAAGGTCGAGCTGCAAATGATGCTCGCGAAGCAGCGGCTCTGCCCGATCGAGCGCCGCCGCGATCGTCTCCTCGATATTAGAGCGCACATCGCTCACGGCCATCGAACTCGCCTCGACACGCGCCAGCGCGACCATCCCGTCGATAAACTTATTCAGCCGGTCGGCCTCTTCGTTTATGATATCGAGAAACTCTGCACGCTCGTTGCTCTTTAACTCGATCGTGCGATGTCCGCCCTCGCTCTCGAGCAAAGTCGTCACCGAGGCCTTGATCGAGGTCAGCGGTGTCCGCAGATCGTGCGTCACCGCATCGAGGAGTGCTGACTTAAGTTTCTCACTCTGCTGTAACGCAGCCGCCTCAGAGGCTGATTTGAATGCTGACTGCAATTCTTCATAGAGCCGCTCTGCCTCGTTAGCTCTCCGCCGCGCATAGGCCGACATCTCGCCCGCAACCAGAGCCGTTATCGTAAACGCTGCCCACGCAACCAAATTCTGCGGGTCAGCTATCGTCCACGTATGAACCGGCGGGATAAAGAAATAGTTAAAACAAAGCATCGCGACAAACGATGCAAGCAATGCCGGGTTGCGTCCAAAAAAAGTCGCCGAAGATAGTACAACCAACAGCAGCGCAAGCGCCACCGTCGTCGTGTTTATATGCGTTTCAAGCAGCGTCAGCCCAAGCGCTATTGCCAACACCGCCACCGCCGAAACGCCATACGCCAAAAGCCCTGAACGAAAAACGCCTTCTGAACTCATCCTTCGTAATACAGTATCAATTTGTGAACGTCCGTCAACCGGCAAGTGATGCAAATCTATCCCACAATTCAAACGACTCGATTGTCGAAGTTGATGTAGCGGATCTTGAAAAAACAGCCGAATCGGTTGACGAGGTTAACTCCAGCGGAATCCAAAACGTCAGCGACTAGTTCGTCTCGGCGCGGGTATGGAAGGAGCTGAGGATGGCAACAACGCGGAGAAAATGTCATTGACGACGATGTGGATCAGCGACAAAGGTCCCGAGCAAAATTGCCAAAAACAGACACTCAAAAAAAAGCACCTTTTACGCTCAGATCAGACCGCTACACGTGTTTTTTGACCGCTTATACGTATTTTTCTGATGGCTTTTTTCCGGGCCATCGGCATAAGGCATTGTATATCAACCACTTAACCGGCAAAATGAGCCCTTTTTCAATTTGGCAAGATTTCTCGCCATCTATCCACATTCTCGTCTACAACATCCGCCATTATCGGCCTAATTTGCCTTATTCACGCGGCCGGATGCCGCAAAATGTAAGGACGATCTAGATGTTCAGATGCGATCCGTCACGGGCTTCGATCACTTCGCACGACGGTTCAAATTTCACGACCTCTTTGTCGAAATCTACCGCGTCCCACTCGGGATAAAAATGCGTCAGCATAGCTCGTTTTGGGCGTGCTATGCCGATCAGCGACATCGCCTCGGCGAGTTCGAGGTGCTTTTGTATCGGCTTATCGCGAAGAAATGTGCACTCCAAAATAAACAGATCGGCTCCGTCAGCGAATGTGCCTATCCCTTCGCCAAAACCCGTATCGGCCGAATAAACAAGGGTTTTTCCATCGTTGTCTCGAATGCGTATCGCGTGACTCTCATCGGTGTGCGGCGTTGACATCGCAGTGGCCTCGACGCCGGACAGAATCTCAAACGTTTCCAGTGCTTTAACCTCAATTACTTCCAGAGGAAACGGCTGCTCCAGTAGGCGATAATTATTCACATCGCTTAATCGGTCAATAAGGCCTTTTAACCCTTCGGGGCCATATATTTTCAGCGGTTTTGTTCGATGTTTAATCTCTGCGGCGTGTTTCGTTCCGGCAAGCAGCGGCGCTAGGCCTCCCACATGATCGAGATGAAAGTGCGATATCCATATCGCATCGAGATCTGGCCAGTCGAGGCCGTTTGCGGCCATTCGTGTCGCGATCGATGCCGAACAATCAAGCAGTATCGTGCCGCCGTTTGTTTCAACCCAAAAACCGGCACTCGCACGGCTTGCGTGCGGCACTGAGGTGCCAGAACCAAGTACGACCAGCTTCATATCTGACTACTTTATCAGACCGTATGGTAAATTAAAGGGATGAGTCAGGTAGATATACTTGCGATCTTTGCCCACCCCGACGATGCCGAACTGACCGTCGGCGGCACGTTGCTCAAGATGAAACATCTCGGCTATCGTACTGGTGCGCTTGATGTTACGCAGGGTGAAATGGGCACGCGAGGCACTGTCGAGGGCCGCGCGATCGAGGCACAGGACGCCGAAAAGATCCTGAAACTCGACCTTCGCGAAAACCTCGGCCTGCCCGACGGCCATGTTTTTGTGACGGACACAGAGCGGACGGCAATGGTTCGTGCTCTAAGGCTTCTGAAACCAAAAGTGATACTGACCCACCAGATCGGCGATTCGCACCCAGACCACGATCATATTGCTCAACTGGTTCGTGAGTCTGCCCGATTGGCAAGCATGCTCCGCTATGACGAAGAAACCGGCAGCGAAAAGATCGCCGTGCCGATCGTCGCTCACAACATTTTTTCACGACGCGTCGAGCCTTCATTTATTGTCGATATTTCCGACTTTCTCGACGATAAAATGGCCGCCATACGCGCTCACAAATCACAATTTCACGACCCGGACTCCACCGAGCCCGAAACGCGCCTTACATCAAAACACTATCTTGCCGAATTGGAGGGACGGTCACGGTATTTTGGCTCGCTGATCGGCGTCGCTGCGGGCGAACCTTTTTATGTCCGTGAGGTGCTAAACGTCGATGATCCAATTGACCTGCTCACACGCTCGATGAACCTCTATTCCTGACCTATGAACTCGCTTGCTCCGGAAGAAATCGAACTCAAAAAAAAGCGGGCAGTCCTTGAGCGCTTAAAGGATCGTCTTGCCGACCGCGAGGAAGAAATGACCGATCTTAGGGCCGAGCTTGAGCAATTTGAGGCTCAATATACGATGGAGGTCGGGCGTCTGTATGCCGATCTCGATAAGATCGAGGCCAACATCGCTGAAGAAGAATTCAAGCTTGTTCCCGATGATGAGGAGATCAAAAAAAAGGTCGAGGAACTTCGCAGACGCGCTGAGGAATCAGCTAGACGTGTTGAGGAGGTCGAGGCACATGCATCCGATTGGCGGCCAACCGCTGAAGCTAAGAAGGCTTATCACAACCTTGCCCGCACGATCCATCCCGATCTGGCACTCGATCCGGACGAAAAAGAGAAACGACACGGCCTGATGGCCCAATTGAATGAAGCTTATTCCGCCGGCGATCAAACCAAACTGAACAAGCTGGTTGAGGATTTTCGCAACAGCCCGGATCTCGTTAAGGGCGATTCGGTCGGCGATGAGTTGGTTCGTTCGATCCGCCAGATATCGCAAGTCAAAAAAAGGATCAAGGAACTCGATAATGAAAGGCATACTGCCGAGCAATCTGAACTGTATATCTTGCGAGAAAAGATGAAGGCTGAGGCCGCCGAAGGCCGCGATATGATAAAACAGATGGCCGCACGGACCACTGTTCAAATAAGAAAATCTGAGCGCCGGCTTGCAAACCTAAAAATCGTCAACAAGGCCGCTGAGGAGCACGTCAAGGACAAGTATGGGATGGATATTTCGGACTTTAGATAACTACGGAGCATGGTAGTACTGCTTGACAGTCTTTGGAAATAATGTAAACTAATAATAGATTCCATTCCGACTCTTGGGAACTATTGGGGGAGCTGAATTTTTCGCTTCAGTTTCGCGATTGTGTACGCCCTGTATACGTCGCGGAAATAGGGGGAGACGGTGTGGGAGACGTTTCCCCCGCTTTATTTTTAAACTGCGTTGCCAGCGGCGTAACCAGAAGACCACGCCCACTGAAAATTGTAGCCTCCTAGCCAGCCTGTCACATCAACAACTTCGCCTATAAAGTAAAGCCCCGGGACTTTTTTCGATTCCATAGTCTGCGAGGATAGTTCAGCCGTCGAAATACCGCCAAGAGTGACCTCGGCTCGGTCGTAACCCTCGGTTTCACGAAAATTGACCTGCCATTTGTTCAACTCGCGACCCAGTCTTTCTATCTCTTTTTTGGTCAAACTTGCGATCTGTTTATCTGGAGCCAGGCGTTCGATAAGATCATGTGCGAATCGTTGCGGCAGGTATTGACTCAAATAGTTTGTAAGCGTCTGCTTGCTCGCTAAACCTTTGGCAAGAAGTTCGGTCGCATCGTCGGACGGCAGCAGATCTATTGAAACAGGAATGTCTTTTTGCCAGTAATTTGATATTTGCAATATCGCCGGGCCGGAAAGTCCACGATGCGTGAATAGAATGTTCTCCCGGAAGCTATGATTTCCTGCAGAGACCGAAGCATCAATAGATAACCCCGCGAGCCGGCTGTAATTCTTACCTTCTAAAATCAAACCGACTAGTGACGGACGCGTTTCAACGATCTCCAGGCCAAATTGACGGGCGATCCTGAATCCGAGATCGCTCGCTCCGATCTTTGGAAACGAAAGACCGCCGCAAGCAATTACCAAACTTGTCGAGTCAAATTTTTCCTGGTCTGTTTCTACAACAAATATCTCGTGTTTTGTGACCTTTGTAACCTTACGTCCGGTTTCGATCCTGACTCCGGCGTCACGGCATTCCTTAACCAGCAAGTCAACGATCTGTCGTGAACTTTCGCGACAAAAAAGCTGTCCCAACTTCTTTTCGTAATACGTGACCTTATGTTTTTTGACTAAGCTTATGAAATCCTGTGACGTAAATCGTGACAACGCGGATTTAGCGAAATGCGGGTTCTGTGATATGAAATTTTCACTAGTGCAATTAAGATTTGTAAAATTGCACCGCCCGCCTCCGGAAATAATGATCTTTGGGCCTACTTCAGCGTTGTGTTCCAAAACCAGAACCTTACGGCCCCGTTTTCCTGCCTGAAACGCGCAAAAAAGTCCCGCGGCCCCGCCGCCGATGATGATAGCATCATATTTCATCTAGGAGAGATAACGTTCTTTCAGGATCTTTACATGATGGCTGACATGGCCAGCCATTATGTAGGTCAACGCACGAACGGATACAGGATTATCGCTTGCCGTTCCCATTCGTTTTGAGCCTTCGTCCGAGATGTTGTTTACCATTAGCAGATTTGAGCGCCGCTGAAAGTCAAATTCGTCCAGCAGGTCGGCAAACGAGCGATCATTTGCATTTGAATTCGCAATATAGTCGTCCTGCTCAAACCCCTCGATCGGCGTTTTGTCTCCACGCGAAATACGATGGATGCGATAAGCGAAGATGCGTTCGCCATCTATCAAATGGCTCAGTAACTCCTTTATCGTCCATTTTCCATCGGCGTAGGCAAAAGTACCTTGTTCCTCGGGCACGTCAGCAAACATCGAGCGAATTTCGGCAACTTGAGAATTCAAAACCGGCATCACATTGTCGCCGTCGATCAAAGAAATATAGTTGTTGTAATACGGAGCATACTCGTTTGTTTCAGGTCTTTTCATAATGCGGTATAGTATCAAAGTCATTTGAAAATCTCTTTGGAGGAATCAACCATGAAACGAATTTCTTTACTCATTGGAATTGCAATTTTTACGTTTCTCGTTTTGGCGCAAACCGGAACCGGAGCGGCTGATCGAGCATTTACCGAACACTTTGACGGTAAAACGACGATGGGCGAATCGGGCACGTACAATTTTGATAAGGCACACACTTTTATTCAATTTAAGGTCACTCATACCGGACTTATTGAGGTCCCAGGCTTTTTCCGCGATTTTACAGGTTCTGTAAATTTTGATGCGAAAGATATCACTAAATCGACTGTAGAATTTACCGCGAAAGCCACGAGCATCGACACCGGAGTTGCCGCTCGCGATAACCATTTGCGCTCCGCTGACTTTTTCGAGGTCGAAAAATATCCTGAAATCACTTTCAAAAGCACAAAGGTCGAAAAGAAGGGAAAAGGCTATCTTTTGACAGGAGATTTTACGATGAAGGGCGTCACAAAATCCATCACTTTTCCTTTTCAGATTGCCGGCTGGCTGCCCGCAAACGACAAAAGCGGCGGCAAGATGGGGATCGCGGCAGAAACAACTATCAATCGTCGTGATTACGGTGTCAATTGGGGAAGCAATCTGCCGGGAACCACTATTCCTGCGGTTGCAGACAATGTAAAGATCTCACTTCAGATCGAGGCAGTAAAAAAGAAAGACACACCGAAAACCAACTAGTTAGTTAGCCACAAATAAATACGGACTGACACGGATATAGTAGATTTATCTGCGTCATTTGTGTTTATTTGTGGCTAATTTCTTCTTTTTCCCGATCTCTGAAAACCCAATATCGTAGATCGCATATTGTTCCCAATCCTTGTGATCAAAATGCCACCACTCGTTAGGGTTGACGACAAATCCCTCGGCCTCCATCATTCGGCGTAGCATGTCGCGGTTTGCACGTTCCTCATCGGTCCCGCCCTTGTAATCAGGCGAAGCTCGCTCGGTAAACTCGTCAAAGCCCGAAGGCATCGGGATCGCCCTTCCTGTTTTCAGGTCATAAATGCCGAGATCGACTGCGCAGCCGCGATTATGTTTCGAGCCGGTTGCAGGATCGGCGACATATTTTCGTTGATCCAGTGTGACGACGTTCCAGAACAATTTCGTGATCGTCCAAGGCCTGTAACCGTCATAAATGACAAGTCCGAGGCCTTTTTTCTTTAATAGTTTGTGTACACGGACAACGCCTTCGGCCGCCGGACGCTGAAGAAAAGCCCGCGCCTCAGGATATACGGCTTTTCCAACAAAATTGTTGGCGGTCGCATACCGAATGTCGAGTTTTATGGTCTTGTCGAGCTTTGTGAGTTCTATCAAATCGGCCTCGCGTTTGTTTTCTTCTTTCGGCGGCCCGTTTTGCGCGAATGCGCAAGAAAAAAGAATAAGGCAAAACGCCGCAAGGACAAATCTGGAATGGAGTTTTTGTAGCATCGGCAAGAACTAATTCTCCATAGATTTGAAAAATGCAGCCCGAAAAGCTATTTTTTAAAGAGAATGCAGGACGAACCTAAAAAACTAACTTGCCCGGCGCGCAAATGGACGAAACGAGCGGGCATAATTGCGTTTCTATTCTTCCTCGGCAAAGGCCTCGTATGGCTCGGCGCTATTGCCGCCGGTGCTTATTATACTTTCAACTAACTTTCACTGCTTCTTGGGCTCGATCTCAGGCTTGATATCGTCGTCAAGTATCTTTACCTCGGTTCCGTACTTCTGATAATTCTTAAACCTGATCACGTTACGCTGCTCTTCACGAGATCTGCCGTTTTCGACCGTGCCGCGAAAATCCGAAATGGTCGGCAGCAAATATTTCTCGCCTGCGATCTCGACCATATCGTAATCGATGGTTTTTGAAACGGCCTTTACAGCAAACGAAGGCTCGATGTCGGTCAGAACATACTCGACCCGGAGAACACGAAAGGTTTCACGGTCGATCCATATCTTGCCTTTTTCTCCTGCAGGTGAATACCCAGCCGAAGGTTTTAATCCGACACCACCGTCTTTGTTGTTTTCGATCGCGATCTCGTATTCATATACGACTGTGCGGCGGCCACGAATAACGTCGGTCGTCAACAAATTGAATTTCGTTTTGCTTTCGGGTTTGAATATTTTTTGCAGGTCCTCGACAAATTCGCCGCCCGAAGTAGCTCCGTCAAGGCCGCTATAGCTGTTTGCAGTTACTGAATCCGTGATTGGAAGACCATTCTTTGCCAGCACGCGATATTGCTCGCCTTTTTCTGAACTGTAACTGACGCCGATCACCAGATTGTCATAGGGCCGCCAATTTCCCGTTCCTGCAAAAGCCGCCGAGCGGGTTATGACCTGCTTGACGACAAAATCCGGCATGTCTTCGACAGCGTTTCGAGTGTTGTCGCGCGTTTTGTCGAGAATGCCGCTTACTTCGGCTGCGGAAGGTAATTTTGTACCAACAGGATCTAGGCGGTGGCGGTCAGCTTCCTCAAGTGCTCGTTTTAGCTCGTCATCATTTGCGCTTTTTGTGCGGGTTAAGCCTCGCAAACCGTCTGTCAGAACAAAATCGATACCACGTTTTCTCAGAGCCTCAATAATGTCGGCTTTTGTTGCCGGATTTTTTTGAAGCGTGACGAGCATATTGACATATTCCTTTTGTGTCAACGGCTTTTCCTGCCCGAAAGCCGAACATACAAAACAGAAAATAATGAATATAAAAACGTAGCTTTTCATCTCTTGTACTGATGCCAAACAATCATTATACGTTGGTTAAGCGTTCTTCCTTCAATGTCATTTATATGCGGCACGATCTAACTTTACAATCCTTTACATTTTTTAATGACAGCTACACAATAACTCTACAAAAAGACGTTAATAATACCTTTCAACAGATGATCGAAAGATTATTTGACTGTAGTTTTTTAAGATAGGTGTATTTTCTGTGTAATTTTGAGAACTACACTTAATACACGCGTAAAGTGTTCGTTAGAACACAGGAGGACTAAATGGAAAATAACGACACATTCTCACGGAGGGAACTACTGTCAAAAGGGTTTAAGACCGCAGCGACTCTTGGATTAGGCATGACGGCGTTAGGTGCGTTCGGAGACAAAGCGTCGATCGCAGGCCGCGCATGGGCAAATTTTGACCGCAGGGCACTTCATAACGAAAGCCCCGATCTAGTTTGCGAGGCAAGCTGTAAGCAAACTCTGGGCCCCTGTTATTACCCGGCAAATTTGATCCGCAGCGACGTCAGGGAAGGATACCCCGGACTTGCGTCAAAGATCGTGTTCCGAGTCGTCAATATCGACACATGCTCACCGATGTCCGGCGTTTCAATTGACATATGGCACACAAATTGGGCGGGTGCCTATAGCGCTCCGATCAGCACATTTTGCAACGGCACAGATCCTGCGAACCAAGCTGCGAGATTCTGCCGCGGGATACAGACTACCGACGCGGACGGTTATGCAACCTTTATTACCAATTTCCCTGGCTGGTATTCGGGAAGAACCATTCACATTCACGCGACGCTCCGGATCGGAACGACCGAGATCCTCACCACCCAGTTCTATTTTACCGACAAGGTCGGCGATTACGTTTTGCACAACTACGCTCCGTACACGGGGCGAGGCGAGAGGAACACCCGCAACACGACCGACAACATTCTCGGGGGCAGTTTGGTGCGTATGGCGCCCTATATTTTCAGCACCAACACCCTGCGTGACCGGTCATTGATAGCTACAAAGACGATCGGCATTCGCAACGTTGCCACAACCTGCAACGCATAAAGGAGGAGAGGAGAAAAAAATGAAAAAGATACCATTTACATTGACGCTGCTCATCTTCCTCGGGTTGATATCAGTGATGCGTGCCTTTGGCCAGTGCAACATTACCGGTTCGATCACAGCCAGCGACCCTACACACCCAAACGCCCTCAATACGAGCGGCACAAACAGCACAGTCGCGTTGCCGCAGGCTTGCCCTGGCGTCTTTACGACTGCAAGTCCGATTCATTACGACCGTTACGATTACATAAATTCGAATGCAGTGAGTACCGATTACCAAGTGACGTCCGACGCGACGGGCTGTACGGCAGAGAAGGCATTTTTGTTTGGCGCGGCTTATGTCGGGTCGGTCGATCTGGTTAATCTGTGCAACAATTACGCCGCCTCGATGGGCATGGGATATGCCGATGTCGGAACGTATTCGTTCACTGTTCCCGCCGGAATGCAATTTTCGCTGATCGTCGAAGAGTTTGACCCAAACATTGCGTGTGCGAGTTACGCGCTGACAGTAACGCCATGTCCGGATGTTGCTCCATCGCCCTCACCTACCCCAACTGGAACACCTTCGGGTTCGATCGCAGGAACGATAACTTACAGCAATGCGATCGGCTCACCTGTGACAAGAACGATCTCGAACGTACTTCTGAGCGGCACGGGATCAGCCAACGTATCGACCACGACAGCTTTCCCCGGGGGCAATTACACGCTAACAGGGTTTGGTTCCGGTGCATACACGATCACACCTTCAAAAACAGGCAGCATCAACGGAGCGATAACATCGTTCGATGCGGCCAAGATCGCTCAGTATGCCGTGGGCAGCACGACGCTGACCAGTACGCAACTGGCTGTGGCCGATGTCAGCGGAAATGGCACTGTCTCATCGTTTGACGCGGGACAGTTAGCTAAATATGTCGTAGCTTCGCCGCCGTACGGAACGACTGGTAACTGGATATTCACCCCGGCGAATAATGTTCATGCCTCGGTAACTACCAATATCACGGGTGAAGACTATTCAGGCCTATTAATGGGCGAAGTTTCGGGCAACTGGACCGACTCAGGCTCAGGGTCGCGTCCATCGATTGAAAATGGGCCGGAAAAAGAGATTTCAATCAAAGCACCTGAGATCAAAGCTGCAACTGACGGAGAGATCGTTATCCCGATAAGTATCAACGGCGCGGACGATAAGCAAATTATTTCTTACGAGTTTAACCTTAGATACGACTCCAACGTGATCCAGCCGCAGAAAAAGCCAGTCGAATTGGCGGGAACGGTCAGCAGCAAGCTGACGGCGGTGGCCAACGCAGATGAGTCAGGGCTTTTGCGAGTTGCCGTTTATGGGGCAAAGGCTTTGGAAGCAAACGGGATTTTGCTAAGTCTGAAATTTACAGCTGTCGGGGCGTCGGGAACGATGTCGCCGCTCGCTTGGGATCGGATCATGTTTAACGAGGGTGACACGATGACGACCGCAGCTAACGGACAAGTCGAGCTTTCGTCAGCGGCCTCTAATCAGGCTGAGGTAACGGGACGAGTATTCACCGCTTTTGGTGAAGGAATCCCGAATGCCCGCGTTACCTTGACCGACGTTACTGCTCCGGCAAGGGCAAAGAGCGTCGTTTCAAATGGATTCGGTTACTATCGGTTTGACGGGCTTCAGGTTGGGAACACCTATACGATCAACGTCGAATCGAAGGAACGTAAATTTGAGCCCATCACGGTCAGCATTACAGATCAGATGCTGAACGTTGACATGATAGAGCGTTAGTAACCTAACACTGTAAAATGAAGAGGCTGCGGGAGATCGAAACTCCGACAGCCTTTTTATTATCTATGTCCGGTGTTGGTCAAGAACCAAGGAAACCGTCTGATATTTAACCCCTTGTTACGCAACTCTCATTACGTTCTCTGCCTGCGGCCCTTTTGGGCCATCCATGACCTCGAACTCGACTTCCTGACCCTGGATAAGCGTCTTGAAGCCGTCGCCGCTTATTGCACTGTAATGTACAAAAATATCCTGTTCACCGGGCTGTTCGATAAATCCATAACCCTTGGCATTGTTAAACCATTTGACCTTTCCAATAGCTTTCGCCATATTCTCAAACTCCTCCTGCATATTCAAAGATTTTGCTGCATAAAAACCAGTCGGAATGCAGCAAAAACAATACCGCAACCGCATACACCACGTAAGGCGCATTAGGAATGCGGAGAAAAATCTGTCGGACCACCATTGCGAATAAAGTTACAACCTTAAACTGCAAGATCGCTGAATTTTATTGCTTGTGATTGCGTAGACGAACGTCAATGTAACCAAAATTTAGGGTTCTGTCAAGAGATTTTGCAATCTTATGCCGTTTTTCGGTCGAAAATTGACATAAACGGGCATATAAACGACCATTTAACTAGCTTTTGAGCCAATAAGTAATGACATACGAATACGGTGAGGGCTCGGCCCTTTCATACAACAAATATCTGAAAGTTCCTGAGTTAATAGGGCTGCAGGAAACTCTCTCCGAGCCGCAAAGTCACGATGAATTGCTATTTATTATCATTCATCAGACCTATGAGCTGTGGTTCAAGCAGCTACTGCATGAGCTTGATGCATCGATCAATTGGTTGAATGAGGGCCGCACATTTCGCGTAAATCACAGCCTGCGATCCGTCGTTGCGATCGAAAAAGTGCTCGTATCGCAGATCCATGTGCTTGAAACAATGGCACAGATCGGCTTTCTCGAGTTTCGCGACAAGCTAAACCCTGCGAGCGGTTTTCAGTCTATGCAGTTTCGCGAGATCGAATTTGCCTCAGGTCAAAAAGACGAAAAGATATTGGAGAGTTTTTCTAAGGACGATTTTGCATACAAGCGGCTAAGCGAACGAAACCTCGCGCCGAGCCTTGGCGATGCATTCTGGTCCTTGCTTGGCCGCAATGGTTTTGCGGTTGGCAGTAACGACGAGAAAATAGCCGCGATCGTCGAGATACTGTCGCATCCGGAAAAGAACGGCGATCTATTCATCATGCAGGATCTGCTGATCGAACACGATGAACAATTTTCGTTATGGCGATACAATCACGTTATGATGGTCGAGCGAATGCTCGGCATGAAACGCGGCACTGGCGGCTCGGATGGTGTCGGTTACCTAATGACAACTCTTACCAAGAAGTTTTTCCCCGAAATATGGGAAGCTCGGACTCATCTAAAATCAGAATAAAAGCCGAGCAATTTTGTATAAGCCCCTATTTCTGAATTATGTAGTTCGTGACGTACTGTATTAGTTTGGTGCGGTTTTCCCTCAAGTATGCCGGATGGTCCTTAGCGATCCCCTCATCAGCTTTCGAAAGCAAAATGAACGCCTCGAGCAATCCTTCGGAGTCGAGTTTTTGCAGTATATCGAAATGCGGGTGGTTTAGTTTTTCATCCTTTGCCTTTTTTAGAACGCTACGGATAGCTTCGGCCTCCTCCTGTAACGTATGGCGATACGTCTTTTCATTAGGAAACAATTTTGTAAATTTCTCTCTATACCAGTTTACTCGTGTCAGGCTATACGCAACCCACGCTTTTGAGCCGGTCGTGAGCGAGTTTTCATTCATTACGGTAGTAGGCTTGCCACTTGCGTCGTATTTCATTTCAGGAATATCTATCTTTGGATGCGCAAGCTTTGCATCCATCACCTCAGCCCACTGTGAAATGCCGCGCGCGGACATTTCATTGTAAGGTTCGGTAACATAAGCCTCTATATATCTGTCACGTGCCTGGTCGTATTTTTTCTGTTTCATCAGCGGCGTACCCGAATATCGATACGCGGTTTCGAGCATCGGGTCGATCGAGATGGCTTTCTGATAAGATTTCTCTGCATTATCCCAATCCTGTTTTTGCGTGTAAACATCACCGATATACAGGGCCGCCTTATACATCTTTGGGTCGGCTTCGAGCGCTTTTTTATACATTTCGAGCGCTTGATCATACTTCGATTGCGCAAAAAAAGCCTCAGCCTGAGCAAAGTACTTTTCCGCCGGCGATGCTGTTGCGGATGCGCCCGCATCGGACTTGGGATCCAGCATCTGTAGTAAGGTGTCGAGCTCGGGGCTTTTCATGCCCAGATTCTTGGCCTCCTTTAGCTGAACGAGGGCACTCGCCGACAGTTTCTGCGCCTGAGCCGGGTCGTCGACCTGTTTTGACTTCGCGATCAAGGCAAATCCATAGATAAAGCGAAGGTCAGCATCGTTGGGCGACGCGATAACAAGGGTATTGAGATAAGGGACCGCAGCAGCAAAATCGCCCTTTTTCATCAAGGCCATGCCCTTTGCTGTAGCCTCTTCGATCTCGGCTTGAGATTGAGCCTGCGCGACTATTACCGACAACGATAGCAGTAGTGACGCGATCAACGCGGACATAATGTGCTTGATCTTCATATAACGCTCCTAATATCCGAATATTTAGACAAAAGACACAAAAACTTCGTTCGAGTATATCATCCCTTTTCGAGTCAATGTAAGAACCTTACCGTCATTAAATATTAGACCATCACGCTGTAATTGGAGCAGATCGCTCGCTAATTCCGACTTTAAGTCGACTTGAAAACGCGACGTGTACTCCCCTAGATCCAGCCCTTTGCTAAGACGTAAACTAAGAAACGCAAACTCGGAAGATAGTTGCTTTTTGCTCAATTCATTTTTTTCCACGATCGCAGAATCACTGGTTTCGATCATATCTACATATTTTGCTGTGTCGCGTTCGTTGACGTATCGTTGCGTGCCGTCAAAGGAGTGCGCCGACACGCCGAAACCAAAGACCGGATCGAGCGTCCAGTATTTTGTGTTGTGTCTTGATTCAAAACCGGGCCGCGAGAAGTTTGATATCTCGTATTGCTGGTAGCTGGCAGCGGCGAGTTTGTCTAGCATCATTTCGTACATCTCTGCGGCAAGCTCTTCATCAGGCTGCGGTTGGCGGCGGCTTTGAACTTGTTCAGCGAGCGGCGTACCTTGGTGAATCTCGAGCAAATAGAGCGAAAGATGCTCTGGCGACATCGCGACCGCTTCATTGAGATTGTTTTCCCAGTCTTCAAGCGTCTGATTCGGGAGTCCCGCGATCAGGTCAAAACTGATATTGTCAAAACCGGCGTCGCGCAGCATTTTGAACGTAGTCCGAGCGTCATTGGCGTCATGCCCGCGAGCGAGCAACTTTAACGCGTTATCGTTAAAAGTTTGGACTCCAAAACTCGCCCGATTGACGCCTAGCGCTCGATAATCACGCAAAGTTTCCTGTGTTACGGTTGCCGGATTCATTTCCATTGTGATCTCTTTGACACCAGAAATCTCAAATCTCCGATTTATGGACTCGATTATCCGCTCAACCTGTTTCGCAGAAAGCAGCGAGGGCGTACCGCCGCCGAAATAAATAGTGTCGATGTTCGTTGTTACACCTTGTTCGACTGTCCGGAACCGATCGATCTCTCTAACCAAAGCGGTGACATATCTTTCTACCCACGCGGCGTCGCGATATATGTCAGTTGCAAAATCGCAGTATGAGCATCGCGATCTGCAAAAGGGTATGTGAAGGTAGATTCCGGCGGCCATCGGAACTATTCTATTGCGTGACTGGCTCGAACAAAACCTGACGAGCTTCGTAAATCGTGAATATGGCAATCGAACAGATATCCTATTACGCTAACCTCGCCTCTTTTGGCTTAGTAATATGTATGTGGATTGTCTTTGCCGGGACATTTCTGCTAAGAAAAAAGCCGGAGTCGGCGCCTGACGCAAAACGAGCTCCGGCATCATGGGTCGGACTTATACTTCAGGGCCTCGGCTTTGGAATTGTATGGGCGGTCCGACGAATGCCCTTCGCCTCGCCGTTTATTGACGAACAGTTTGCAGTGAACATCGCTCTTCAGACAATTTCAATTTTACTAGCGATCTGGTCCGTCTGGCTCGCTTCATCGGCTATTCGAGAGCTTGGCAAACAATGGAGCCTGCAAGCTCGCCTAATCGAGGGGCATAAGCTGGTAACGGGTGGCGTTTATCAAATAGTGCGGCATCCTATCTACACTGCAATGTTCGGAATGATGCTCGCGACCGGACTGGTCTTTAGCCATTGGAGCGCACTCGCAGCAGCCGTGATCGTGTTTGTTATCGGCACAAGAATACGCACGAATACTGAGGAACGTTTACTTCGCGATGCGTTTGGAAAGGAATTTGAAGAATGGAAGGCGAAGGTGCCGGGATTTATACCCTTTGTAAAACTCTAAAAGCTAGCAACTAAAAATGATTGCCAAACTGGGAGATCGGAGTTATTCTCACACTCAGAATGTGGCGACTTTGGTTGGTTCTAACAACATCTTTACTTCTTACTAGCTGTAGTCCCATCGGAAAGCAGACTCTATCACAAGGTACTGGCACGACTAGCAATCTCGATATCTCCTCTTATCACTTTGACGGAGTCAATTCTCCGACTCCGGAATCTACTATCGAAAAAAAATATCCGGGAAAAACGATTGATGAAGTATTTCCTATACAATTCGAACGTAGTTTCATAGACAAAGGAATTGATAAAGAAGTTGTAACGACACAAGTTGACGATTTTGAGTTGAAAACACGCGGTTTCACCCCAATTTCACTATCTCAGCATAAAGAGGAGATATTCCATTTTCGACCCAAGAGCTACGAGGGATACTGGTCTAATCTAGCGGGCACAGCGTCGCTGCTTGGACGGGATGCGAAGCAAATATATTTGGTGGCAACCGGTCCGGGTGCAGTGTGTTGCACAAATTACTGGATTGTAGATGTTTCCTTAAAAAAGCCTCGATTGATATTTAGTAGTGAAGCATATGGTCGATTTCGCGATGCGATGGAGGTTTTTGACTCTGATAATGACGGAGTGTATGAATTAGTTCAGTTTGATAGTTGTTTTCGATACTTCATGGAGGAATGCGGTACTTGCACCCCTGAGCCGCGAGTCGTATTCAAATACGATAGTCGATATCAAAAATACCTTCCAGCGGCAGGTATTATGCAGGATTTTGTCAAAGAAGCAATGTTGAATACCGAAAAGGATATTAAGGAAAAATATGAAGCATGGAAAAACGGGAAGGATGATAACCTAAAGTTCGATTTGCACGGAATCGTCTTAGATCATGCAGTTCAATTGATGCATTTTGGGAAAGAAAAGGAAGGATGGCGATTCTTGAAGACGTATGATCCTCTTTACGATCGAAAGTTAGAAAAAGAAGTTCAAGGAAGACTAAAGGGCTGTCTGTTTTTCAAACACTTGCCAAAGATCTCTTAATGGTCAGCGTTCCAACTGTTTCTTTAACGAATCCCTCCAAGCTGTTTCCATATCGCCAACCTGTAATGAAATTGATGTCCTACGATCAACTGAAACGCTTAGCTTCTCACCGCCAACTTTTCCGATTACTTCAAATGGACACGCGCCGATATTGTTTTTAATACTCTCTAATCTTTCCGAAGCAAAGCTTATGACTATCCGCGACGGTGTTTCTCCAAAAAGAAGTGACTCCGCCGATAAATTACTATTTTCAATATTGATCTCTGCTCCGATAGCTTTGCGACCGAGCGAAGAGAAACAGCATTCCGCTATCGCGACGGCAAGGCCGCCGTCGGAGCAATCGTGCGCAGAAGAGATAAGGCATTGATCGTTGAGCCTGAGCAGGGTTTCCTGAACAAGCTTTTCCTGTTTGAGATCGATGATCGGAGATATGCCGTTTTCGATGATATTAGCGGTAGAAAGGCCGAGGACTGAATGAGCATATTCGCTGGCGGCGAGATCGTCTCGCGTTTCACCTAAGACGGCAATCAAGTCGCCTTCGCGCTTAAAGCCGGGCATGATGATCTTTCGCGAGTCCTCAATCAAACCGACCATTCCGATCGTCGGCGTCGGCATTATGCCGATGCCATCCGTTTCGTTGTAAAAGGACACATTGCCCGATACGACTGGTGTTTCGAATGCTCTGCAAGTCTCCGCCATGCCGTCGATCACGTCGGAAAAGCTACGCATTACTTCGGGACGCTCCGGTGAGGCAAAATTAAGGCAGTTGGTCACTGCAATAGGTTTTGCTCCCACGCAAACAACATTGCGGGCAGCTTCGGCAACCGCAAGCTTTGCTCCGTTGCGAGCGTCAATGGCAACAAATTTTCCGTTTCCGTCGAGACACATTGCAATTGCCCGCCTGGTCTCTTTGATACGGATCACAGCCGCGTCAGCACCCGGCAAAAGAGCTGTATTTGTCCGCACCATAGTGTCATATTGCTCGTAAACCCATCGTTTAGAGCAAATGTTTGGTGAAGCAAGGAGCATTTTCAGCGCTTCAGACGCAGCAACGGCGGGACGCGGAGACGTCGTGAAACCGTCCCTCTTTCTCCTCGTTTCTGCCAAAGGCCGTTCGTATTTTGGCGCCTCGTCAGTCAGAGCTTTTACAGGGAGATCGGCTTCAACAATGCCGTTGTGAATGATCGTTAGCCGGTCTCCTTCGACAACTTTGCCAATGACCACTGCGTCGAGGTCCCATTTGTTAAATATTTCGACGACCTCTTTTTCGCGTCCCCTGCGGGCGACGATCAGCATGCGTTCCTGAGACTCGGAAAGGAGCATTTCGTAAGCGGTCATGCCGGTTTCGCGCTGCGGAACTAGTGTCAGATCAATTTCGAGGCCGGTGTTCGCACGCGCCGCCATTTCAACCGAAGAAGATGTAAGACCAGCCGCACCCATGTCCTGAATCCCTTCGATGGCTCCGCTACGCATCGCTTCGAGACAAGCTTCGAGAAGGAGTTTCTCAAGGAAAGGGTCGCCGACCTGAACCGTCGGGCGTTTTTCGAGCGCCTGATCGTCAAACTCGGCCGACGCCATTGTTGCTCCATGAATACCGTCGCGGCCCGTCTTGGCACCGGCGTAAAGCACAGGATTTCCAACTCCGGTCGCCTTGCCAAAAAAGATCTGATCTTTCCTAACGAGGCCGAGTGCAAACGCATTGACCAGCGGATTCAAACTATAAGACTCGTCAAATACAACTTCGCCGCCGACAGTCGGCACACCAAAACAATTACCGTAATGGCCAATGCCCGCAACGCAGCCTTTGAGAATAGACCGGTTACGATTGCCATGCTTTGTATCATCAAGCGGCCCAAAGCGAAGGCTGTTCATCGCTGCGACAGGCCGGGCGCCCATCGTAAAAACGTCACGCAGAATGCCGCCGACACCGGTCGCAGCACCCTGAAAAGGCTCTATAAAACTCGGATGATTATGCGATTCGACCTTAAAAGCGATGCACCACTCGTCACCGATATCAACAACGCCGGCGTTTTCGCCGGGCGGCACGATCACACGCGGCCCGGTAGTTGGGAGGCGTTTCAAATGAACCCGCGACGATTTGTAAGAACAATGCTCCGACCACATCACGCTGAATACCCCAAGCTCGGTCAGGTTTGGTTCGCGGCCCAAAACTTCAACTATGCGGTCGTATTCGCCGGGAGTAAGGTTATGCTGTTCAATGATCTGGGACGAGATTGCGTTGGTGGTTTGGGTAGCGGTCATCTGACGAAAAAACTGGTGCTCGAAATAAACAAAAGAGTTTATTCGCTCCGATGCCTTTTATCAAGGCGAGGCTGTCTTTTGCTAACAACCAGATAACAGCTATGCGGCTGGTTTACCAGACAGGAGTTTATTAATATTTTCCCGCAGGACTTCGGCCCGTATTTTCCCGTTGCGAAGGTACGCAACCGAACCGTCAGTATTGAACAAAATAGTCATCGGCAGATTCCCTGTCCAATCTTTGGATACCATTGAAATTGCAGCACTTTCGTCCGGCGTATGGAGCAAATATGCCGGTATTTTTGACTTCATTTCCTTGAGAAAACGTGGGACATCACGATTTATTTCGGCCAGGTCGTCAAGTGACACCGTAATAAGATCGATCTTGCCGCGGAACTCATCATCGATCCTGACTAGGTCGGGAAACTCTTCCCGGCACGGGTCACACCATGTAGCCCAAAAATTTATCAACAGCGGTTTGCCGTTTGGCTTGAGGAGCGGTTTGAGGCCTTCGATATCGATCATCGTGACCTTTGGTAAGGATGATGTTTTTGTTTTCTTGGTCGTAGTCTTTCGCTTAGAAGTAGTTTGTGCCGCACAAAGCCCGCATATAGCAAGCATGAGCGCGGCAACAAACACCGATCTAACTAAAATCTTAAAACGCATGAAATTATTGATCGCCTGCGCGTTTGATCGTACAGCCAAATGCATCGACAGACGTTTTTTCGATCTTTTTGCCTGCAAGCGATGCATCAAATGCCGCGGCAAGATATTTCTCGGTCACGTTCTTGCCAAAGCGGTCATTGTCGATCGCTCCGTGATAGAGCAGGACATTCTTAGCGTCGACAAAGTATGCCTCAGGCGTTTTTTGCGCACCTAGCTTGTCAGCCAAAACGCTGTTTTTGTCAATTAAAACGGGGAAATTAAAGGTCAAAGCAGCGTGTGATTTGATCTGCTCGCCGTTTTCGGTGACGTTTGAGTTTATGCCGATAACATTGATGCCTTTTGCCTTGTAGTCAGAGGCGATCTGATTCATCCGCTCGTTATACATGCGGACAACGGGGCACTGAGCCGATACAAAGATCAGCACGGTTCCCTTGGTGCCTTTTACATCATTAAGTGTCTGAATTTTGCCGCTCGTGTCTGTTAACGAGAAATTTTCCATCGTCCCGCCTATTGCCAGACTCTGTGCTTTTGCCGTCAATACAAATGCGAAAAATATCGTAAATAAAATTGCCAATGATTTTGTCATGTTACACTCCTAGAAATTTGTGACCTCCCAAGTTTATCAATCTACACCGATGCGGTAAAAAAACTTGTAAACTATTTTACGAAGGTTACCGTGAAACAGTTTTGAATCGAAAGTATTCCTTTGATGCAGAGAATGGCATTTCCGGTCAAAAAAACTTCCGTGCAGCATCTGATCGTCAATCTTTTACGAAAAACAAAAATATGCGAACAATCAGAAATCAAGACGATAAAGACGCTCTCATTCGGAGGTTAAAGGCATTAAAGGGAGATGAAAAAGCCGTTTGGGGCAAGATGAATATTGATCAAATGATGTCGCATTTGGTTCAGGCATGCGACCTTCCATTTTCCGAGAGTCTTGCCGATAGAAGCAGTTTTTTCTCAAGGACGTTTGCTAAACCATTGATTCTTTATGTACTTCCGATGCCGAGAGAAGTCAAAACTCCGCCCGATATGAATCAACAAGAGAACGGAAGAAAACCTCTCGACTTCAACACGGACAGGAATTTGGTCATCGATGGAATGAACAGGCTGGCCGATCTGCCGCTCGATCATGACTGTAAATATCATCCGTTTTTTGGGAAGATGAGTGCGAAAGAATGGGCGATCATTGCATATAAACACACCGACCATCATCTAAAACAATTTGGGGTCTGAGAGTTAGCCGAAAAGACGCGGAAGGCGGCGCTGCAGGTTTTTTGGCAATAAAATTTCCATAGCATCATCGACGGTAACAATGCCTGCAATATCTCCGTCATCATCGATCACGGGTAAAGCGAGAAGATTGTATTCTGAGATGGTTTGTGCAACATCCTCGGCGCTTTCAGACGGATGTGCAGAACGAAACTCCGAGCGCATTACCTCCTCAAGCTTTTTAGTTGGATCGGATAAGATCAATGAACGCAGAGAGATAAGGCCGCATATTTTCCACGAATCCTTTTCCTCGACAACGTAAAGGTAATAGATCATGTTCGGCGTCTCGGCCATTTCGCGTAAGCTACGGATCGCCTCACCTACTGTTAGGTCTCTTGGAAATACGACAAACTCGGTCGTCATCAAACCTCCAGCCGTGTCGTGTTCAAAGGCCATAAGCTCGGCCACATCTGCCTTTTCCTCATCCTCCATCAAAGAAAAAAGTTGCTGCGACTTTTCATCGGGAAGCTGATCCAACACGTCGGCCGCGTCATCGGGTGACATTTCCTCGAGGATGTCGGCAGCGCGTTCCTCATTTAAACCCTCCAGAACTTGGGCTTGGGCCTCGGTGGACATTTCCTCGAGTGTATCGGCAGCAATTTCGTCATCGAGGCTCTCGACGACCTCGGTGCGGTGGATTGGCGAAAGTGACTCTGCTAACTGAGCGATCTCGACTGGATGAAGGCGGGAAAGCTTGTCTTTTGAGGACTTTAGCTGAACGGTGACGGTCGCGGTGTCGGTTGCTAGATAGCCTACGTCAGCCCAATCGATGACCTCGACGGGGCGATCGCTGCCGTAGAAACCCTTTGGCATGAGGCGTCTGACGAACCCCTGTAGACTCACGTCAGCACCTGATACACGCCAGATGTCGCCGGCCTCGATGAGCTGGACGTCATTAACGCGGACGACTCGCTTGCCGTCGACGTCGATGAGTTGGTTGTCGAGCACGTCCTTGCCGAGCAACACTTCACCTCGCGGCGGATAAATGGCGTGAGGTCCAGAATTACCGATGTCATGCGGGCGCCGTGCGGGCCGAGGTCGGTAAAATCGCGGCTCGGCATAAAGAAATTACGCCGGCGATAGCGTGCGACAAGGCCGATCACGGGCGGATGCTCTTCGTCGCCGTAGCGGACGATCACGTCGTTGATGACCGCGATCTTTTCGTTGCGGGCATCAAAAACGGGGCGATTCAGGATCTGCGAAACGTAAAGCATACGGCAAAAATGTCCAACGAAATTCTAGCATTGACGCTGTAAAAATCAGAATTTTGCATGTATAATAAAAACATTGTTAAATATTTCAAAATTTTGTGGAAACCTCTGTTTGTTGTGCATTTCTAATAAATAGATAGAAATGGGTCCGAAACGGCCCGCACAACTGTCGCAATCCCCCGTCCGCCTACCTGCCTAATGAAACCATCACGCATAATAACCCTCGTATTCTCAATATTTGCAGCAATTCCCGCCTTTTCGCAGAGCGTCCCGCGCGTTCTCGACAATTTCAGCATTGCGGGCAACGTTCAGGTTCGCCGGACGGAATTTATTCCGGTTCCGGTGAAAACAAAGTCGAAATCAGGGCCAAATAAAGCAGTAAACAGCAATAATCTCGTTCAAAAAACGGCACAGGTCAAACCGCTTCTCAAGCCACAGATGAGCGTTACAGAGGGCCTTGCCGATCGCGAGATGCTTCGCCCGGCATACAGCCTCAAACTCGGCTCAAATAAAGAAATGAAAGGGTTTACGACGGGCGACGCGATGATCGATTCGTTCATAGTGGACTCGAGCCGCCGTTACGGCATAGATCCGCTGCTGATCTATTCGCAGATGCACCAGGAATCGTCATTTAAGCTAAAAGCCACGTCCTATAAGGGCGCGAGCGGCCTGATGCAGCTCATGCCTGCGACAGCCCGACGCTTGGGCGTTACAAACATCTACGACCCGAAACAGAATATCGAGGGCGGCGTAAAGTACATGAGAATGCTGCTGGATATGTTCGGACAGGACGTAAACCTTGCATTAGCAGGATATAACGCCGGCGAGGGAGCCGTGATGAAGTACGGGAACAACATACCGCCGTACAACGAAACACGCGAATACGTTCGCCGCATATCGGCACGCTACACCGCGATCTCGGACGGCACCTATGCACGCACCGTTCGCCGCGTAAACGGTTCTACAGCAGCAAAACTCGAGCAAAAAGATTCACGTCCGCTTTACGTTTACGAGCCAAACGCCGTCGCGATCCGCCTGGCAGACGGCCGTATGAGACTCGTTAATCAATAGGTTTGAACTTACTTTGACTTTTGAATTTTAACTTTTAACTTTTAGCTCTTCTCCAACTAGTCGAAAAGACTTGCGGCTCGCGTCCGGTGACGCGGCCGCATTTTTTTGTTTTTTGCCATTGGATAAAGGTGAATAATCGCAATAAGGCCGAATGTCATAGACGAGAATGTGGATAGATGGCGAGAGAATTTGCCATATGGAAAAAGGGCCCGTTTTCCCTGCTAAACGTATTATCTGCAACGGTTTACGCCGATGGTGCGAAAAAAGCCGTCAAAAAAATACGTATAAGTGTTCAAAAAGTACGTGTACCGGTCCGATCTGAGGGTAAAAGGTACTTTTTTGAGGTGTCTGTTTTTGGCAATTTTGCTCGGGACCTTCGTCAACGATCCACATCATCGTCAATTACATTTTCTCCGCGTTGTTGCCATCCTCAGCGCTCCTTCCTCACCGCGCCGAGACAACCTAGTCGCTGAAGTTTTGGATTCCACTAGAGCCAACCTCGTCAAACGATTCGGCTGCACCTGCGGAATCGGCGACATTGATCTCGCCAAGTCCTTCTACCCGTCGAAAAAAGCCTCGTCGACCGATTTCCTGCAATGGTTATGCTGCGGTAAAATTATCCGCGTCGCGTCGGCGACGGTGGAATCCCAAAAAACATATGCCTAAGTTCAATGACCTAGAACTAGAAAACTGGCGCGAGTGTGATGTTAATACAGACTCACTTTGGCTGACTCAAGAGAGAACCAAAACAGGGAAACATAAGAACGTCTATCATGGAAATTTTATTCCACAGATTCCCAACCAATTGATACGACGCTACACAAAAAAGGACGACGTTGTTTTTCGCACCTTTTGCCGGCAGGGTAAGGACGCTTTTCGTGTGCGGGTAGTTGGATAGGAAATATCTTGGGCCGGATATCAAATCGCTCTTATGAGGCGGCTTTCAGCCGCCTTTCTGCGTTTCGCGGCAAATAGCCACGCTCCTTTAGGGCGTGGGTAGGTTGTCAATACTACCAAAGGGCGTTTTAACGTCCTTCTCGGCTCGGGCTTTAGCCGCCTAACTCGTCGTCGGAGTGCTTTTCGAGCCGTTCGTTCGTTGTGCCTCTCTTGTGGTGTTCCTTTTGATTATTGATGTAATCGATCACCCATTGCAGATCTTTCGTGCCAAAAGTAACGATGCCGTAACCGCGCTGCCATTCGAGAGCCTTCGACTGAACGTCGTGGTTGATGTAGTACGAACTAGAACCCTTGAGCTTTCCGATCCAATCCGACACAAGTAGATTGGGCTGCAAGCTAACGGCAATATGAAGGTGGGTCTCGATACCACCGAGCGCGTGAAGCCGTGCTCCGGGCGTTTCGAGAATTTTATGGGTTAGATAGTGATACAGACGCTCTTCGATGCGAGCACTGATCATCGGCAAACTATTTTTGGTGTGCCAGGTGATGTGAAAGTTGATCTCTGAATAAACGCTGCTCGACATATTTGCTAAAGCGGGTAAAAGGACGTTAAAACGCCCTCGGATTTTTTCGTTCAAACTAACCACGTGCTAAAGCGACGTGGCTATTTGCCCTTCGGGAAAGCCGCGTAAACGCGACTAAAGAACCGTCCAATTACTAACTAACACATTTGTGTCCGAAGTTCGTGAGTATCTTTCTCGGCATTGAAAAGTTTTTCGACCTTCTCGTAATTCCAAAATTGAACCTGTTTTTCAATCGGCTTGAACGTTGGTTGTTCAAGGATATTTCTAAACTCGTTTTCGCGTTTCGACGGGGCAACAATAAACATTGAAGTCTTGAAATCGACCAATTCCATAAACTTCGACAGACCATTTTTCATATCTGTACTGTTTTCGACCTCAAAAACACGTGACGGAAACCCGCGTTCGTTGAACCAAGAAACATCAATGTTTCGAGTGCGCGTCACGATGCGATCATAAGTAAATTTCGGGAACTCGCTCAGCGATGCAAAATCTTCAAGCTTTTGGTTTACATATTTCTTTGTGCGGTCTGGTGTGTATGTCTGGTATTGATAAAACTGCCCTAGTTGAAGCAACAGAGCTTGCATAGAAATATGCGTCAACGTCTCTCGTTGTTCGGGAGTTTGGGTTTTTGGGTTTAGCTCCGCCGGTAGATTATCGAGTGTTGAAACGAGCGTATATAGCCCTGGAACGAGTTTGTGAAACCTCTTATCTCGCTGAACTCTTTCATCAATCGTTTTGTGCGGCGTCAACCCTTTGATCTCATTGTGTTGAGCATAAAGCGCCGGAGCTTTTTGATGCATCAGTTTCAAAGACGCGACGTTATCGTTTTGTC
Source organism: Pyrinomonadaceae bacterium (assembly GCA_044230475.1). Classification (GTDB taxonomy): domain Bacteria; phylum Acidobacteriota; class Blastocatellia; order Pyrinomonadales; family Pyrinomonadaceae; genus OLB17. The sequence continues at coordinate 25,801 of JBGARA010000017.1, forward strand.
TAATCACTTCTTCTATCGCATCCGACCAAGTGAATTTAGATTTTTTCATTTAAATTTTAGTGTTTCGCTAGGTAGTTCCAAGACTCCCTGAGTATACTCCGTAATCCTCTCAGCTCGAAGGCCCGATGACTTAACTTTGGTGTTCCTAGCATTTCATAACTCTGCATCTAATGCGAATGAAATCATCTGTTCAATGTCGGAGACAATGCGCATGGCCGTCTCGTTTACAAAATCGAAATATTCATCTTCCGCAACCGTGCGGGTTGGAGAATCTGGAACTATATCATTCCAAACCTCCTCCACAAGTCTTAATGATTCCATCAGTTTTTGTTCGTTTGTCATTCTTAATCGGCGCCTTAATTCCCCCAAAATTGCTCGGAATCGACCGCGACAATTCGGCATTTCAAACCATCGTATTTAAATATTGTCCGGAAATCAGCCCAAACGCTGCCGATAAATTTATGCTCGCAGCCTTGGTAGTTTAGCTACCAGTTTGGATAGGTTTTCCAGTTCAGTCCGTTATCGCCATTGTTAGTCGCGGGATCTTTGAAACCATCTGGAAATGGCTTTGCTTTTTCCGTATCGATTTCGATTGTCACCAGAAATAATTGCTTTAGTTTTGCCATAACTGAAGTAAATACATGAGTTATCATGCAAATCCATGAAATGCAAATGACCTGGTTCAGGACCTCGGAGGGAGCAATGCGGCGGAGCCGGAAGTCGAGCGTGGGCGCACTCAGGATGCCGAAGAGGTTAGGGGAATTTTTGTGTGGCGTTGACGGTCAGGCAAGCCTGACCGCACTGCGATGCGGCGGAGCCGGAAGTCGAGCGTGGCCGCGCCCAGGATGCCGAAGAGGTCAGGGGAATTTTTGTGCGGCGTTGACGGTCAGGCAAGCCTGACCACGCTGCGATGCGGCGGAGCCGGAGGTCGAGTGTAGCCGCACTCAGGATGCCGAAGAGGTTAGGGGGATTTTTCGTGTGAGGCGTTGACGGTCAGGACTCCCACCTCCGGTGAAATGCAGAATGCGGAATTATGATAGAACCACCATCAGCCGAAGCGGCTGCCACCCATCCTCCGGCAGGAGGGGAGTTTGACCGCAGGGCGATGCGGCGGAGCGGACGAGATAATACTTGCTAACAATGAGTAATTCTTGTCCCTGAAAGAGACGAGAAGCTAGGCAAGGTAAGGCCGAACCGCGATCAGTAAAAAAGAACCCGGTCGCTATCGCTGACGGTTATGACGGGTCGATGAGATCCAAAGAAGTGCGATCATTGCGATGCCGCCGGATATGTCGAGAAGGACATCCCAAACGGAGCTTGTACGTGACGGCTCGAAGCTTTGGTTAAATTCGTCGAGTGACGCGGTCATGGCAACGAACAAGAAAGCGATCAAATAACGCCGCGACGAAGTTGAAAAGGCGCGAACGGCCAGAAATGCCAGCACGGCGTATTCGGTAAAGTGTGCTGTTTTGCGGACTATGGCATGTATCGCTGCCTCGGTTTCCGGCAGGATGTCGGGAACGAAAAAATGCAGCAGCGGGCCGATGATGCGTGATGTCTGATTGGCAGAGCCCTCGGGACTGGAGAGAAAAAAGATAACGCCTATCCACAAAAAAAGCGGCGCGTATCGTATTATCGATGCGCGCCACTTTGGTGATGCCTGATCTTTCACAAGGCTTTTGTTTTACGCTGCGGCTGCTCCGCTGACGACCTCGATGATCTCCTTGGTGATCGCCGCCTGACGGATGCGGTTCATGTTGAGCGTGAGCGTGTCGATCAGCTCGCCGGCATTTTTTGACGCCGAGTCCATGGCCGTCATTCGCGAACCCTGTTCGGAGGCTACGGATTCGAGCATGCCTTTGTAGATCTGAGTTTCGACCTGCTTAGGAAGCAGCTTTGCAAAGATCGATTCTGCCGTTTGCTCGTAGATATACTCTGCCTGCGGGCCTGTCGTTTCACCGCCTTCGGCCTCTGTTGATCGCGGGATCGGCAGAAGCTGTTCGATAACAGGCTTTTGCGACAATACGGTCTTGAATTCCGTAAACACGACGAAGACTTTGTCGATCGTAGTGTCCTCAGTGAACGTGGTGATGACCTTGTCGGCGATCGCAATCGCGTCGGTGTAATTGACCTGTCCGGAGCCGGTCAAACCTACATATTCCTCAGTAAATTTGACCTGGCGGCGTTTGAAAAAATCGCGGCCCTTGCGTCCTACCGGGATCATCTCCGACGATTTAGCAGAGTTTTCTTTAAGGAAAGCCTGCGTTGCCTTGATGACGTTTGCGTTGAACGCACCGGCCAGGCCTTTGTCCGCACTGATGAGGACGATGAGATATTTGTCATCGCCGCGTTCGTCGAGCAGCGGATGCGATATCTCGCCCGAAACCTTTGCACTCAGCCCGCCGAGCACTTCGCTCATCTTGCCGGCGAACGGACGCGATGCCGTTACGCGGTCCTGTGCGCGTTTGAGTTTTGCCGCGGCGACCATCTTCATCGCCTTGGTGATCTGCTGTGTGTTTTTGACCGACTTAATTCGCCGGCGCATGTCTAGCAAACTTGGCATGATTCTATGCTGACGCCGTAGCGGCCTTTCCCCAACGGGTCGATTTGAAATCTTCGACCGCTTCCTTCATTGCTGCCTTGAGGTCGTCGTCGATCGAGCGTTTTTCACGCATCGAGTTGAGAACGGCCGGATGAGCTTCCTCTGAAAACTTGAGCAATTCTTCCTCGAAACGCTTGAGGTCGCCGACCTCGATATCGTCGCCGTGGCCGTTCGTGATCGCCCAGATGATGAAAACCTGTTCGACAACGTCCATCGGACGATACTGCGGCTGCTTGAGGATCTCGGTCAGGCGTTTTCCTCGTTCGAGCTGATTCTGTGTCGCCTTGTCGAGGTCGGAACCAAACTGCGCAAATGCGGCAAGTTCGCGGAACTGAGCAAGGTCGATACGCAATGTTCCGGCAACCTGCTTCATGGCCTTGATCTGTGCCGAACCGCCCACACGCGAAACCGAGTTACCCACGTTGATAGCCGGGCGAACTCCTGAGTTGAAAAGATCGCTTTCCAAAAAGATCTGGCCGTCTGTGATCGAGATAACGTTTGTCGGAATGTATGCCGAGATGTCGCCTGCCTGTGTTTCGATGATCGGCAAGCTGGTCAAGCTGCCGCCGCCGCGTGCATCGGACATTTTTGCGGCACGTTCGAGCAAGCGTGAGTGTAGATAGAAAACGTCGCCCGGATATGCTTCGCGGCCCGGAGGACGGCGGAGCAGCAGCGAAATTTCGCGATATGCGGCGGCCTGCTTCGAAAGATCGTCGTAGATCGTCAAAGCGTGACGTCCGTTGTCGCGGAAATATTCGCCCATCGCGCATCCGGAATATGGTGCGAGGAACTGCATGGCCGCGGGATCGGATGCCGAGGCGTTAACGATGATGGTGTAATCCATCGCACCAAATTCTTCGAGCTTCTGGCGAACCTGAGCAACGGTCGAAGCCTTTTGGCCGATCGCGACATAAACGCAGATAACGTCCTTGCCTTTCTGGTTGATGATCGTGTCGATCGCAACTGCGGTTTTACCGGTCTGACGGTCGCCGATGATGAGTTCGCGCTGTCCGCGGCCGATCGGCACCATCGAGTCGATGGCCTTCAAACCCGTTTGCAGCGGTTCTTTCACCGGCTGGCGGTCGATAATGCCGGGTGCAATACGCTCGACAGGGAAGAACGTGTCCGTTACGATCTCGCCGCCATCGTCGATAGGATTGCCGAGAGCGTCAACCACTCTGCCGATCAGGGCATCGCCTACGGGAACGCTCATGATCCGCTTTGTGCGTTTTGCTTCGTCGCCTTCTTTGATCTTTTGAAAATCGCCGAAAAGCACGCATCCGACCTTGTCTTCTTCAAGGTTGAGCGCGAGGCCGCGAACGCCGTGGTCAAATTCCAAAAGCTCGCCGGCCATTACCTTTTCCAGCCCAAAGATCTCAGCGATACCGTCGCCGACCTTGATGACCGTACCAACTTCGTTGACGGTCATGCTGGCGTCAAAATTCTCTATCTGTGCACGAATGATCTCGTTGATCTCGTTTGCTTTGATTGATTCCATACTATCCGTTTACCAATTGTTCCCTAAGATTTTCCAATTTCGTTTTTACCGAGCCGTCATAAACCGTTGAACCGATACGCGTAACCACGCCGCCGATGATCTCTTTGTCGATCGAATAATTGACGGTGACTTTTTTGCCGGTAAGTTTTTCAAGATTTCTTTCAAATTCCGCACGCTCGTTTTGCGGCAATTCTCTTGCAGAGGTGATCTCGGCCGAGACCAAACCTCGACGTTCATCGAGGACTTCTGCAAAACGTTTGTTTATTTCTACAATATCGTTGAGGCGGCCATTTTGAAGCAGGACACGGACAAAATTTGCTGTCGTTTTGCCGGGACGTGTCTTTGCAATAAGGCTTTCGAGAAGCTTTTCCTTGTCCGAGTGAAGTACTGTCGGATTTCCAAAAACATTTCGCAGATCGGCATTTGAGGCAAACATGCCCGCCCAGCCGGCGACCTCGGACTTAACAGCGTCGACATCGCTTGTCCCCGAAACAACGTCGGCCAGAGCGACCGAATATCGGCGGGCAATGGTTTCTGTGCTCATACTAGTTCAGCCCTCCGATCTCGTTGATGCTGGCTTTTACCAGGCGGGCATCGTTTTCGCCGTCGATCATCGAGCGAAGTTTTTCTTCGGCAAGCCGAACACTTTCCTCCGCAGAAAAACGCCTAAGTTCAGCACGGGACTGGCCCGACAGACGCGCCAATTCAACCTCGGACTGACGCCTAAGGCGCTCGATCTCGGCATTTGTGGTGTCATTATCGCGTTTTATCTCTGCTGCGGCTTCATCCTTGGCCCGTTGAAGGATCTGTGCCTTTTCGTTCTCGGCCTGCGCTAATTTGGCCTCCGCGGCCGTAAGTTTGGCCAACGCTGCCTGTTTTTCAGCCTCTGCTTTGATCAGGTCGGCACGGATCTCTTCTCGTTTTGCTTTAAATGCTTCGCTAAGCGGCTTTTTCGCCAGATATATCATGATGGCGAGAAAAATAGCGAGATTTATGAATTTCCAGGCCTCGAATCCGGGAATATTTAGCCATTCGTCGTAAAAATGCATGAATCCGCTGCCGCCACCGCTGCCGGACAGAAAAAGGAAACAAGCTGTAAAAACTGAAACCATAAACCTAAACTTTTAGTATATTTGCGGCTATTTTTTCCGCCATTTTTTCAGCATCGCTGCCTATCGCGCTGCGGGCCTCGCCGGTCTGTCTCTCGAGTTCCGCACGACCCGCTTCAAATTTCTGCGAGATCTCAGTCTTGGCCGCGGTAAACTTTTCATTACGCTCGGCGGCCGCGATTTTCTGCTCTTTTTCTATCAATTCGTAGCCCTGGGAACGAGCTTCGAGCATGTCTTTTGCGTATTTTGACTCTTTATTTTCGGCGTTTCGGAGAATTTCGTCGGCCTCGAGCGAATGTCCACCCTTTTGCTTGTCGCGGGCCTCGAGAACGCGATTTATCGGACGATAGAGCGTACGATTCAACAGCCATATCATGCCCAAAATGAGGGCAATATGGACAAATAATGTACCGTCCGGAAAAAGCTGGACCGATTCGGCAAAGAGAAACAAATGCATAGTCGTCTAATTTTCCGCTTGACCAGCGGCAGAATTGAGCAAAAGAGCCCTATTCTCAAAAGAGTTAAGGTTACCATGCGCAGGTTTTTAGGGTCAAGGAAGCCCTAGACGGTGACGGTCGCAGGCCAAAGTTATTAAAACGATACTTGTGTGCTAAGGTCTTTATAATTCCATATGCCGGCAGCCGCCAAAAAATCCAAAGTCCGCTCCGCTCGTAACCGCACTATTGAAGTCTCAGAAAGCGAAAAAAACCGCCTAAAAAAGCAGCTTATATTCGGCGGAAATGCTATGGATCTGGCAGCGGTAAAGAACACGATCATTTGCGGCGATGCTATTGAGGTGCTTACCCGATTGCCGCAGGAGCAATTTGACCTCTTATTTGCCGACCCGCCGTATAACCTGACGAAAGATTTTGGCACGCAGAAATTTAAGCAGCGATCGGTGGATGCCTACGAAGAATGGCTCGATACGTGGCTGAGGCTTTGTGTTCCGCTTTTGAAAAATACGGCAAGTGTTTATATTTGCGGCGATTGGCGCTCGAGCTCGGCGATACAGCGGGTAGGTTCGAAGTACTTTAGGCTGCAAAATCGTATCACTTGGGAACGAGAGAAAGGACGCGGCGCAAAAGCGAACTGGAAAAATGCCGCCGAGGATATTTGGTTCTTTACAGTATCGGACAAATTCACATTCAACACCGATGCAGTAAAATTACGCCGCAAGGTAATGGCGCCTTACAAAGAAAATGGCTCACCGAAAGATTGGGAAATTTCACCGGAAGGAAATTACCGCGACACACATCCGTCAAACATCTGGACCGACATCAGCGTGCCCTTCTGGTCGATGTCCGAAAATACCGATCACCCAACGCAGAAACCAGAGAAACTGTTGGCGAAGATCATCCTTGCGAGCACGAACGTCGGCGACATGATACTCGACCCGTTCGCAGGATCCGGAACAACCGCCGTTGCTTCAAAAAAACTCGGGCGTGATTTTGTTGCGATAGAATCTGATGAGAACTATTGCCTGATTGCACAAAAACGGCTGGAATTGGCAGAAGATGATATCTCGATCCAAGGATTTTCAGACGGCGTGTTTTGGGAAAGAAACTCAGGAAAAGATAGCCACAAAATGCACAAAGATCACAAAAATTAAGACTTTAAGTTCATGAATTTTGTGCCTTTTGTGGCTAAGATCTTCTTTATTTATTTCGTAGTGGTGAAATCGTTTTATGAAGATAGCGACGTGGAACGTCAATTCCATCAACGTTAGAATGCGGCAACTGCTCGATTGGCTGCAGGACGCCAAACCTGACGTCGTGTGCGTGCAGGAGACAAAGACCGTTGACGAAAAATTCCCCGAGTTGGAACTAAAAGCCGCGGGCTATGAGACGGTTTTTACGGGGCAGAAGTCTTATAACGGCGTTGCTATACTCTCAAAATTCCCGATCTCTGATGTGCAGAAGAATTTTCGCGACGACGATGATGAAGCACCGAAACGTGTCATCGCAGCAACCGTCAAAGACATTCGCATTGTCAACACATACGTACCGAACGGCAGCGAACTCGGCAGTGATAAATTCAAATTCAAGCTAGACTGGCTGCAGCGTCTGAGGCGGATGTTTGACGAGACTTGCGATGTGCAAAAAGATGTATTGTTGTGCGGCGATTTTAATGTTGCGATGAGCGACCTTGACGTTTGGAATCCTGCGGCGATGGAGGGAAAACTTCATTTTTCACGCCCCGAACGAGCGGCGGTGACCTATGTAAAGCAGTGGGGCTTTACCGACCTGTTTCGCGAAAAAAACGGTGATGTGCAGGAGTATTCATGGTGGGATTATCGCGCCGGTATGTGGCAAAAAAATCAGGGATTACGCATAGATCACATTTGGACTTCGCCGTCATTAACGGCAAAATGTGAGAGCTGCCGGATCGACCGATCGACTCGCTCACTCGAACTTCCGAGCGACCATGCTCCGGTGATCGCCGAATTTTCAGTTTAAGAAGTGAAGATTGCGACCTGGAACATCAATTCGATCAACTCCCGCATCGAGCACGTTGTAGATTGGTGCAAAGAGAATCAACCTGATGTTCTGTGCTTGCAGGAGACGAAATGTGTCGATGCGAAATTTCCGCACGAACGCTTTAGCGCGATCGGTTACGAGCATTGTGCGTTTCTGGGTGAAAAGGCCTATAACGGAGTTGCCATAATTTCGAAGGAACCGCTTCAGGGCATACAAAAGAACCTCCCTGATGACAAAGCGGATTCACCCAAGCGTTTGATAGCAGCAAAGATCGGCAATGTTCACATCCTTAACGCTTATGTTCCGCACGGAACAAAGTTAAGTAGCGACAAATTTGCTTACAAACTGAAATGGCTGGAGCGGCTCGGTAGTTATCTGAGCAAAAATTTTCGGACGACTGAGAATGTTATTCTTTGCGGGGACCTGAACATCGCTCCGCACGAATTGGACGTTTGGAAACCGTCACTGTGGAAGGACAAGATACATTTCACAAAAGCCGAACGCGATGCTTTGCAAACCCTGAAAAGATGGGGCTTTGTCGATGTTTTTCGCCAGATAAACGACGATCTGAAAGAGTATTCATGGTGGGATTATTTTCACCACTCATTTGAAAAAGACCATGGTCTGCGTATCGACCACATCTGGGCATCACCACCGCTGGCGGAACGATGCACGGACTGCTGGATAGACAAATCTCCGCGCGAACTAGACAAGCCGTCAGACCACGCGCCGGTAGTAGCGGAATTTCACATTTAGTATTTAAGTTACTATTTGCGTCGCCGAACTTCTTCCACGAGAGCAGCAATTCCTTGCTTGATGAAATCTCGCGTGGTTGCGTCGGTAAGATCGCCGTTCTCATCAAATTTACTAGACGCATGTCCGATCATCACCTCAGGCTTGTTGAGCGGATGCATGTTGAGGAAGACCATTGTCTGACGAAGGTGGTACTGCATCCTCGCCGTGCCGATCGCTCCTGAAGATGCTCCCATGATCAATGCAGGTTTGCCGTCCCATGCCGAGTCGCCATACGGTCGCGATGCCCAGTCGATGATATTTTTTAGATGGCCCGGAACCGAATAGTTGTACTCCGGTGACGAGAAGATAACAGCGTCCGACGCACGTATCGCGGCCTTAAGTTTTTTGACATTCTCAGGCGGGTCTTTTTCCTGATCCTGATCGAACGCTGAAAAACCTGCAATGTCGAATATTTCGATCTCAGCCTCGTCGCCGCAGAGCTGCTGCGCAGCCATCAGAGCGCCTGTGTTAAATGACCCCTTTCGCAAGCTGCCGGAAAAACCAATTATTTTTATTTTGTCACTCATAATTATTACCTTCGAATCAAGGCTATCACGAACATTGACACGTGTGCCTCATACTTTAGGACTAGATGAACTAAAATAATCTGACAGGCATGCTATTATCAAACGCCAATTCTACACAGGAGATTTATGATCGCCCATTTTTCTATTCCATCACGAACGCCGCGCGAGACGGCTTTCTTCTTTGCATCTGTCATTGACGGCACTGTCTTCGACTTTCCGGTTGTCCCCGGAGCGTCTATTGCAGTCGCCAACGATAACTCAGGCCTCGCGGTTGAGGTTTACCCCTTCGATATGGCACATCATCCGGGTGCCGGAGCCGTTGATCCTGACCACAAACCCGAAGGCCCAATGGCGCTGCCCTGGGAAGACCAGATATTTCCCGAATCTGGTGAGCCGACCCACTCCGGGTTTCATTGCGCGATGTCCACCAACATCCCCGAAGAGGAGATCATTGCCCGTGCCGCGGCTCTCGGCTGGCGTGCGTTGGCTTGTGAACGCGGCGGCGTTTTTGGCCTCGTCGAGGTTTGGGTTGATAACAAGTTCCTCGTCGAGGTCCTTGTGCCAAAAGAAGTCGAAAGATACAAGGCTTTCATGACTCCGCAAGGCTGCGCTCAAATGTTCGGCCCGGGTACGACGCCTGAACCAGTCTCATAGAATTATTTTTTCAAAAGCTCCCGGACTCGTTTTAGAAGCTGCGGCATCAGTGTTGTTGTTTGAATAAACGATCCGCTTGCAAATTTACGTCCCATTTTCCGGAAAGTTGTCACGGCATTTGCCGAATAGGGCATCCACCAAGCGTCAGGCAACAGAGCGAGATGATTGACATGAATATGCTGAGGCTGGACGAGTTCCATCAGACCTTCTTTCCCGTGCGTGCGGCCGCGGCCTGAGTTTTTGAAACCGCCCCACGGCGTTTGTCCGATGCCGTGGGTGTAGAGGACTTCGTTGACGCAGACCGATCCTGCTTCAATTTGTCTTGCTACTCGCTCGCCGCGTGTTTTGTCGCGTGTCCAGACGCTCGCCGTTAAGCCAAACTCGCTGTCGTTAGCAAGACGAATAGCTTCTTCTTCCGTCGAAAAAGTTGCGATCGGCAGCGTCGGGCCAAATGTCTCTTCCTGCATTGCACGCATGGCGTTGTTTGCATTTGCAATTACGGTCGGCTCATAGAAGAGCCCTTCAAGATCGGGATTTCGCTGCCCGCCCGTGAGGATCTTTGCGCCGGACGCTCGGAAATCTCCGACGTGATCTTCGACGATCTTCATCTGCCGTTCCGAGGACATTGCACCTATAGAAACATCTTCGCTATCGCCGACGCCTTGCTTTAACGCACGCGCTTTTTCGACGATCTTTCGTGTTAATTCATCTGCAATCGATTCATGGACATACAACCGTTCGACCGACGAGCACGACTGGCCCGAGTTGCAGAATGCTGCCCAAACAGCTGCTCCCGCGGCGAGTTCGAGGTTGGCGTCCTCGAAAACGATCATCGGATCTTTGCCGCCAAGCTCAAAAACGCACGACGTGAGATTCTTGGCGGCCGCCTCGGCGATCTTTTTGCCAGTCGCGACCGAGCCTGTAAACATTATCTTGTCGGGAGCGGCTTCGACCAGTGCCGCGCCGGTCTGTCCGGCACCTGTGACGACCTGAACGCAATTCTGTGGCAAGCCGGCCTTTTCAAATATCTCGCCGATCTTTAAACCAACCAACGGCGTTAATTCGGATGGTTTGATGACGACGGTGTTTCCGGCCATGAGTGCCATCACGGCTTCGCCGAGCGGTATTGAGAATGGATAATTCCATGCCGGAATGATGCCGATGACGCCGAGCGGGTGATAGACGATCTTTGACGAGCGGCCGAGCAGCGCATAGAGGCCGATGTTGATGTTGTGAGGCGCGAGCAGCTTTTCCGTGTTGTGGGCGAAGTGCTGCATCAGGTCGAGCACGGGTGTGATCTCCATCGAGATCGCTTCGCCGAAAGGCTTGCCCGATTCAGCAGAGATAAGACGAGCGATCTCGTCCATCTCGGAAAGGATCATTTCGCGAGCTTTCATGATATAGAAGCCGCGCTTAGTGAATGATGTTTGCTTCCAGTTTTGAAATGCAACTCGCGAACGCTCGACAGCGGCCTTTACTTCCTCGGCCGACATCTGCGGCACACGACCGACCTCCTCGCCAGTTGCGGGGTTGTAAGAGATGATCTCATTGACTGTTTTCGATTGAGGTACGCTCACAGTAACTCCAGCAGTTATCGGATTCCTTTTGGCGCTTCAATTTTTCTTGGTTTTGCACTGTAGTCGTATTGACGTTCAACCGAAGAGACAATATTTTTATGATCCTGAAAACTTGTGGTTGAAATCTTTTTTAAGATTAGTCCTTTTTCATTAATCCAAATCTTGCTTTCATCGAAAAAGGTCTGGTTGTAATTAACTGTTTTCTCGATAAGAACTTGAACCTTTTCTTTGCCTACAGTTTCGTCCTCAATGAAAAATTCTCTCGTGCTATTGTCCGCCCCTCCAATTCCATAATTATCGCCGTCTTTCTTTCGTTTGACCCATGGACCGTTACCTTCTTTTCGGTATATAAGATTTCCGATTGTAATTTGCTCGATTTTTGTTTTTACAACATTGTCTTTGTCCTCACGAGAAATCCATCTTGATTTGTCGGGAGGAAGATGTTCAGTTGTATCCGTTGAGATCGATGTGATTTTCCCGTTTGAAAAAAGCTTTTGAATCTGGACTTCCTTCCTGATCTGTTTTTCCGTTTTTGATTCCGCTTCTTGAATGATTGCCCAATATTTTTTGCCGGTGATTGGTTTAGCTTGTCCGAATAGGTGGATCGAAAGAAACAGTCCGACGACAAGTAAGCCCAACGTTTGCGTAATTATTTTTTTCATACCGCCGTAATCAACCAACCATTTTCTCGATCACGCCATAGCTTGCATCGATGGCTTCGGATAATTTCGCGGATTCAGGACCGCCGCCTTCGGCCATGTCGGGGCGGCCGCCGCCTTTGCCGCCGACTATCGGCACTATTTCCTTGATGACATTTCCGGCTTTTACGCGGTCGGTCAGATCGCCGGAAACGCGAACAATGATACTCACCTTGTCCTCGTCAGTTCGGCCCAGAACGATGACACCGCTCTTTAGTCGAGCGAGCAGCGTGTCGGAAAGCTGACGCGAGCCGTTGGCGTCTAAACCGTCAACGATCTTGCCGAGAACTTTTACGCCATTGATGTCGCGAGCTTCGTCTCCGTTTGATGAAGTGCCTCCAAGCGAGCCGGTCGCGATCTTCAATTTAAGATCGTCCATTTCCTTGCGGGTGCGTTTTAGGTCTTCCTGAAGACGAGCGATGGCGTTTGGCAGATTGTCACGCTGCGTGTTCAATGCACCAAGTGAAGCATCAATAAGTTTTTCGTCCTCACGAAAACGATCGAAGGCATCAAAACCTGTGATCGCACGAATTCGCCTGACGCCCGAAGCGATCGCTTCGTCCGCAGTGATCTTAAAGCTGCCGATGTCGCCCGTCGCGCGAACGTGCGTGCCGCCGCAAAGCTCGCGCGAAAACTCTCCGCCGCCTACGCTCAGCACTCGAACCTCAGCACCGTATTTTTCGCCGAACATCGCGACCGCTCCGCTCCGCATAGCGTCCTCAAGCGCCATCATGTTTGTCGTGACAGGTTCGTTTTTTAAGATGTAACGATTTACCAGATCCTCGACCTCGCTCAGCTCGCCGTCGCTCATCGGCTGATAATGCGTGAAATCGAAGCGCAAATAATTTGGCGCAACGACCGAGCCCGCCTGCTTTACGTGCGTACCCAAAACTTCTTTCAACGCAGCATGAACAAGATGTGTCGCTGTATGATTTCGCTGCGTGGCGTCGCGCTTTTCGACATTGACCGTCGCCGTAACAATGTCGCCGACATTTATCAAGCCTTTCTCTACTGTAACCTTGTGGATAATTAGTCCTGCGACAGGCGAATATGTGTCAGAAACAGTGGCAGTAGCGCCGATGGTGAGCAGTTTCCCAACATCACCTACTTGTCCGCCTGACTCAGCATAGAATGGTGTCTGATCGAGCACTACGCTGCCTTGTTTGCCTTCGGACAATACGTCGATCTGCTTATCGCCGTCGAGAATGGCAACGACCTTTGCGTCTTCGGGACCTGTGTCGCTTCATAACCTCGAAATGTGTTTGCTCCGACCGTTTCCAGCACCTGAGAATAGACAGGTGACGGTTCGCCTTTGCGTTCGATCTTACCGACAGCGGATTGTTTTTGCAATTCCTGCAATGCGGCATCAAACCGCGTGTTGAAGTCATCCTCTTCAAACTCAACACCCTTTTCTTCGAGAAAAACGCGGATCAGATCGCGGGGAGTGCCGAATGTATCGTAAAGCTTGCCTATTGACAGAAAAAGAGCATCATCCTTCGCAGCATCTGCACTTATATTGAGTTCATTTAGTCGTCCAAGTCCAACAGTCAGCGTGTTTCCAAACCGCTCTTCCTCAAGCCGCACCATTTTGCCTATGAAATCGCGCTGGGTTTCAAGCTCGGGAAATGCTCCGTGCATTTGAGTGACGACCTGATCACATACTTTGTAGAAAAAGGCGTCTTTTAGGCCGAGGTGTTCGCGGCCGTGGTAGATGGCGCGGCGCATTATCTTTCGCAGGACGTAGTTGCGGCCTTCGTTGCCGGGCAAAATGCCGTCGGCGATGGCAAAAGCAGTCGACGAGCGTGGTCGGCGATCACGCGGCAGGCAAACTGCTGGGTTTCGGTCAATCCTTCGTAAACACTCATAAATTAGACATTATAACAAAATGGGCCGTTTACGACCCGCCCATTTTTACTTCATAAACCTGCGTCCTTAAAACCCACCCTTTGGGATCGATCACCGGTGTTGCGCCGGTAAATGAAACACTACCTTTGCCGTCTTTCATTTCGATACGTTGAATTTTGCCATTGATCGCGACATCAATGGGCATCGGGAACGGCATATTGTTCGGTGTTTCCCAGCGCAGGTTTAATGTGTTGCCGGAAATTTCGCTGACCAGCTTTGGCAGTTTGGGTTGACGAAGATACATTTCGAAAAACCAATCGAGCTTCATGCCGGAATCCTGTTCGGCGATGGTGAGGAAGTCATCCGTGTTTACCAATCTTTCCTGCCGGCCGTCGGTGTAGGTTTCCATTTCCTTTGTCGGGTATGCCATGTGGTGGAGCGCATTGAAAAACGCTTTGTCGCCGAGCAAATAGCGGAGCGTGTGCAGGATGAGCGCGCCTTTGGTGTAGATATCGCCGTCGCCTTTGGTGTACTCGGGTGCGGCCATGTAAACCTGATAGGCGATCTTTGGCTCGCGCGGAGCGACGGGCTGCATGTTGCGGGTATGTTTTGCGCGTTCCTTCATCGCGTCGAAATAGGCTTCGGAGCCGTGCAGGTATTCCTGATAAAGCGTGTCCATGTAGGACTGAAAGCCCTCGTGTATCCAAAAATCGCGCCAGTCAGTTGCCGTGACGAGATTTGCCCAGTATTCGTGGCCGAATTCGTGGAGGAGAAGACCGTCGGTGCCATCCTTGTCGTACTTGAACTGGTTGCCGTAGGCGATGTTGGTCGAGTGTTCCATGCCAAGATGCGGCGTTTCGACGATGCCCACTTTTTGCGAGCGAAAAGGATATGGGCCGAGATATTTTTCGTAAAAGGCGAGGTATTTCTTTTGCTCTGCCATCAGACTTGCACCCTTTGCAAAGTCCTCGGGCAAAACATAAAAAACTATCGGCAGCATATCGCCCGAGATGGACTTATATTTGTCCTCGATCATTTTGTACGGCGCTGCATTGAAGACTACCGAGTAATTGGCGATCGGATTGGTCATTCGCCAGTTGTAGGTCGATGTGCCGTCATTGTTTTTCTTGACGTTTTCGAGCTTGCCCGGACCGGTGGCGATAAGCGGATCAGGAACTGTTATGTGCATTGCAACGTTAGCAGGCTTGTCTGACGGATGATCTTTGCACGGGAACATAAGGTCGGCTCCATCATTTTGCAGCTCAACCGATATCCAATCCGCGCCATCAGCCGTTTTGGTCCAGATAAAGCCGCCGATCCAGTGAGGTTTACGCGCGGTGTGCCGGAATAAGTGATACTTGTTGTAATATCCTCGCCAACCTGTTTGGTCATCGGGAACCAGATCCATATCCTGCCCTCTTTCCTCTCATATTTGAGGCCGCTCGTACCGTCGGTCAGTTTGCTGATCGTGTACGGTGTGTCGAGATCGAGCACAATGACGTTTGTCGGGATGACAGTTTTTGCCGTCATCACGGTCGTTCCTGTTATCGACCTTGTTTTTGGATCAACATTCAAAGTGATGTCGTAGCTCTGAACATCAAAAACAGCCTGCTCGAACATCAGCGGCCCGCCGGTATCGGTCGGACGCGAGCCAAGGTCACGCTGGGCAAAAGTCGAGAAAACAAGGAGAAGTATGATGACCGGTGCTGATAGATTTTTCATATATTTACTCGCGCATTAAGAGTTGCTTCTGATAAACACTTTACACTCGAATCCGTTTTACCGAAAATGTAGTGGATGATGGTACGCGCCATTTTTACTTTGACCTGTTTGATGATGTTTTTGATTTCGGCAGCAGTCGGACAGGACACTTTGCCGACGCCAAAGCCGGAACCATCAAAGGTCAATGTTCGTCCAACGGCAACTCCGCAGGTTCCGACCGAGCCTTTTGAAAAAGCCGACGTTAAAACGATGGCGTCGAAATGCATCAAGCTTGAAACAGAAGCGGGCGACATAGAGTTTGAGCTTTATCCCGAAAGTGCTCCTGAAACCGTTCGCCATTTTCTCAATCTCGCATCGGAGGGGGCTTTTGACACGACCACGTTCAGCCGTGTTGTACCTGGATTTGTTATTCAGGGCGGCAATATGTCAACGAGTGAGGTTGGATTCACGCGCGAAATGTTAGAGCGTGTTCGCCGCACCATACCCGACGAGCCAAACAAGATACTTCATGAGCGTGGAGTTGTTTCAATGGCACGTCCCGACGAACCAAACAAAGCTACGACACACTTCTTTATTCTGGTGGACGCAGCTTCGACGCTGGATGGAAAGTATACGGCCTTTGGACGAGTTACTCGCGGGATGCATGTTGTAGATGCGATCAACAAAGCTCCGGTCGAAGGCGAAAAACCGCTAAAACCTGTGCGGCTGAAAAAAGCAATGGTCGTTGCCTGTTCAACTCGAGAGTAAAAAATTAACCGCTACAATTCTCTTGCAAACGCCAGAACATGTCCCGAAATGTCAATTGAATAAGCAGCTTCGTGGCCCCAATCGCGAATCGTCAAAGGACTGATCTCCACTGCACCGGCACTCAGCGCACGCTGATGAAACTCAGCAGGATCGTCGACGATCATATAGATCTCGGCACACGGATTGTACGAAAGCTGTGAGACATCAACAGAGCGACTCAACAAAAGTGTTGCACTGGTCGCGGGCATCAAACCAAGAACCGTGCCGTCATTTAACTCGAACTCAGTCATACCCGGAACATTCAGTCGTGGAACAGAAGCAAGAACAAAAGAGTAAAAGTCTGTCGCGATCTGTTGGTCGTGAACGTAGAGAATAAAATGCACCTTCATTCTATTCCTCAGCACAATCGAGGTCGAGTGTCATCCTGTATTCACTCGCCATAGAAGGGTGGCCGTGGGCCAGCGCAACGTCGATCCCGCGCCGGTAAGTTGCTGCGGCCTTTTCACGGTTGCCGGACTGGAGATACGCATTGGCAAGCACACCGTATGCATTGCCTTCGTCGTCGGCTTTCGCAAGGTAATCTTCGAGGAGTTTGATGACGTCACCGTGCTGGCCGAGCTTTTCGTATTCCTTGGCCAGACCAAACATGACCATTGTGTTTTCTGGCTCGGTTTCGAGCATTTGTTGAAAGACTTCGATACGGTTCTGCATGGAAATGATATTAAACGCAGAGACGCCAAGACGCTAAGTCACAAAGTTAATACATCCAGTTCCTTTGCGTCTTTGCAGCTTCGCGACTTTGCGTTAAAAAAGTCGTTGTTGGGTCGGCGGAGCGGCAACGGCGATCTCGGGTTCAACGGATTCTTTGCGTTGGTTAAACCCAAGGCGGTTTGCGTGAAAAGCGAATAACTTTGTAGTGACTTCCCATTGTTCAGTTTTGCCGACTCCGCGTTCTTTATACGTTTTGTGACGAAGCGAGCCACCGCGTTCGCGTTTCATGGTGTTTGTGATCTTTGCAACACGCGTCGGGGACAAACGCTCATCCATTTTCTTGACGAAATACTCTTCGATCGAATCAGTATCGAGATGCAGCATCGACATAAAAGCGCGTGTCGCCCCGGCTTCTTTTGCTCGTTCGAGCAGGCCGGGAATATCCGATTCGTTGTAGCCCGGAATGACCGGCGCGACCCCGATGCCGACAGTAATACCTGCATCAGCGATCTGCCTCATCGCGCGAAAACGAGCATCGGGAACAGGCGTGTACGGCTCGAATGGATTCGATTTTTCTTTTGTCAGAAACGGCAGCGAAAAAAACACCGTGATCCTGTTTAGTCTCGTGAGAATATCGATGTCACGAGTTACGAGCGGTGATTTTGTGATAACGGCAACGGGTACTTGGAAATCTACACACACCTCAAGACATTTGCGCGTCAATTGGTAATGGGCTTCGAGCGGCAAATAAGGATCGGTCGCGAACGAAAAATCGAGATGCGGCATCTTGTCGCGAGTTTTCTTGAGTTCCTGTCTAAGCAGCTGAGGTGCATTCGGTTTCACTACGATCTTTGTCTCAAAATCCGTTCCTGCACCGTAGCCGAGGTATTCATGATACTGCCTCGCAAAACAATACGTGCAGCCGTGAATGCAGCCGCGATAGCAATTCACCGTGTAACGCCAACCGCCCTCCCAGTCGGAGGCAAAGGCTTTTGTGATCATCTTCTTTGTAGCGAGTTCCTCGAAAATCTCAAGTTTTGTAGGCGGCGGCTCGCCAACGTACTCGGCAGAATATTTGTTGTAGGGATTAGGCGGGTTTTTGATGTATCTCACAAATGCAACGATACTGCATCTATGGCGACAATGCAAGGAGTTTGCCACAGAGAACACCGAGGTCACTGAGATCACTGAGAAATTTCGTTTAAGCTATTTCTCATCTGCCTCTGTGATCTCTGTGGCTAAATTTCTTTCTGCATCAGAAGATCGGTCTGTGGGTCGGAGCCTAGCTGGAATGTATGTTTGCCGACGACGCGAAAACCGTTCTTTTCATAAAAACGCTGCGCACGCGGATTGTATTCCCACACGCCAAGCCACATCACATCGTGGCCGTCGCTTCTCGCACGTTCAAAACATGCGTCCATCAGATTTTGCCCGACACCTTTGCCGAGAAATTCTTGATGTGAATAAAGACGGTTGAGCTCAATAGGCCTTGTCGCTGTGATGTCTGACTCGACCGCATCAACTATCAGTTTGGCATAACCCGCAGCTTTTCCATCTATTTCGGCAATTAGAAATATCGACCGAGGATCTGCCAACTCAATAACGATTTGCTCTTCATTGAATGCCTGCCGCATATAGTGTGCAAGGTCGTCAGGCGCGTTTTTAGGATGATGAGCAAAGGCGTCCCAGAATGTCGTATAGGATAGATCGGTGAGCAGCTTTGCGTCATCCGGGGTCGCTTGGCGAATAGAGATTTCAGACATAGTCACGGAATTTTACTTTCCGCTCGTGATCAGCTTCGCAATTGTTTGTAGCTGCATATTCGACGTGCCTTCGTAAATAGCGCCGATTTTCGAGTCTCGCCAGAATTTTTCGACGGGGTAATCTTTTACGTAGCCGTAGCCGCCGTAGAGCTCGATGGCCTTGGACGAAACATGTTCTGCGCAGCGTGACGAATATAGCTTTGCGATGGCGGCTTCTTTCAAGAACGATTTCCCTGCATCTTTGAGCCGCGCGGCATTGTAAACGAGCAACCGCGTTGCCTCGATCTCGACTGCCATTTCTGCGAGCTGAAACTGCACGGCCTGAAAATTATTGATTGACTGGCCAAATTGCTCACGTTCTTTTGTATAAGCAAGTGCAGCTTCATATGCGCCTTGTGCAATGCCGAGCATCTGTGCGCCGATGCCGATGCGGCCTTCGTTGAGGGTTTCGATGGAAACTTTGTAGCCTTTGCCGACTTCACCGAGAACGTTTTCTTTCGGCACTTTGCAGTTGTCGAGGATCAGCTCGGTCGTTGACGAAGCGCGTATACCGAGCTTGTCTTCTTTCTTTCCGACAGAAAATCCTTCGAATCCTTTCTCGACAATGAATGCGGTGATTCCTTTATAGCCTGCTTCGGGATCGATCGTTGCAAACAGGATAAATATCTCGGCTTCGTTGCCGTTCGTTATCCAGAGTTTTTGGCCGTTCAGCTCAAAATGATCGCTCTTTTCTGTCGCACGCGTTTTCAAAGCAAACGCGTCCGAACCCGAAGCTGCTTCTGACAGTGCATAAGCTCCGACTTTGCCCGAGGCAAGCTGCGGCATGTATTTTTTCTTTTGCTCATCGTTTGCCCAACGCATGAACGCATTTGTGACGAGCGTGTTATGTACATCGACAAAGACCGACACCGAAGCGTCAACACGCGCAAGCTCCTCGATAGCAAGGATGGCGTTAAAGATCGTCGAACCTGCACCTCCGTACTCTTCAGGCGATTCGATCGCCATCAGGCCAAGCTCAAAGCATTGTTTGATCAGATCGCCGTCGAGTTTACTGGCGTGTTCCATGGATTCGACCTTAGGGCGGACCTCGCCCTCGGCAAATTCACGAACTGAAGAGCGAAAAAGCTCTTCTTCTTCGGACAAAACGGTCAAACCTGCGTTTGAAAATGCGACTCCTGTAGCTGTGCTCATAACTAATTCCTTAATAACAGTTTTGTTGATCGGATTTGATAAAATAACATTTTAATCAAGCTATTGAGCAAAGGCAAAGCAGGTATCCGGCAATCGAAACGCAGCAAACTCCAAACAAACATATCAATCGGTTAAAAGTCGCTGCTGTTGTGCTGACGATCATCGGCATCGGCCTGTTTTCGTACTTCGTATATTCGGTCGGAGTGCATGAGATCTATGAGGGCGTTCTGAAGGTCGGTGTTACGGGAGTCGTCGTCGTTCTCAGCATTCATTTCGTAAAAATACTCGTCCGCGCCTACGCCTGGAAGCTTTGCGTTCACGCACCTTACTCTCTCAGTATGCGGGACACTTTGCCTGCCGTTGTGATCGGCGAAGCGATGAGCAGCACGATCCCGCTCGGCATTCTCGCGAGCGGCACCGCAAAGGCGATCGCCGTCAGAAACCGGATACCGCTCGTTGCCGGTTTGTCGTCGGTAGCAACCGAAAATCTTTTTTACAGTCTGGCGACGAGCATTTTTCTGATCATTGGCGGTTTAGTCCTGCTAAATGGATTTGCGATAGACCAGAACATCGCCCTGGCGATCAACCTGTTGATCTCGGTGGTCCTGATCCTTATCGTTTTAGGATTTCTGATGGTGATCAGGCAGTGGCATTTTGCCAGTTTTATTTGCAACTGGATCTATGAGAAAGGTTTTCTGATGTCCATAATGGAAAACGGCCGGCATCACGTTCGCCGCTTCGAAGATCTCATCTACGGTTTTTATCGTCATTACCCAAGACGTTTTTTGCCAATATGCCTGCTCGAATCTGGGTATTTTCTTATCGGGATCACCGAGGTGTGGTTCATCCTCAGCCGCCTGACGGATAGTTTTCCAAATGTGATCAGTGCATTTCTGCTGGAATCCGTGAGCCGCCTGATAACGGTGATCTTTAAGCTGATACCTTTTGTCATCGGAGTGGACGAAGCAGGCGCGCGGATCATCGCCGACACCGTAGCGATCGCGGCAGGAACCGCAGTCACGCTCGCCATCATCCGCAAAGGGCGGATCATTTTTTGGACCGCCATCGGCTGGCTCTTTATTATCAAACGCGAACTTTCACTCGATGGACCAATTGCGGAAACCCCCACGAAGTAAGCACCCGCGCTGCTGAGGCCCGCACGTCAGTAAGGGCGATACACTCAAATTGGGAAATGACGTGCTTCAGAACAATTTCACTTGCCCGTCCCGCAGGGAAACCGGCACATCGCCTTCATTGAACATCACCCGCTCAAGCGAGATCGCCGAAACAGAACCAGGTGTGCCAATAGCCGTGAATCTCAGATTCAACAGTACGCCGTCCTGATCTATCGGATATGCACCGTAAACCACAACTCTCAGAAGTCCCGGTTCATTCGCGTTAGCCACAACCGACAGCCCCCGACTTGCTGTGTCCTTTACGTCAACAGCATCACCAACCGGCTGTATCACCGAAGGGTCATACCGAACATTGAACTCATAAGAAATGACATCTTTATCAGCCACGCTCTTAACATTAACCGGTACAACAACCTCTTTCCCGGCGTAAACGCTAACATCGGGCAATTCAACATCAATAACTCTCGCTGGCCCGCCGCCGTTAGCCAACTTCTTACTGCCAGTTGCTTCCGGTCCGCTGCCTTCTGACCTTGCCGCACTGGGCGCCCAGTTGCCGGTAACCTCGCCGATCAACAGGCCGATGTAATCTTCGCCGGTTACAATGCTTGCGACCGACGAATACGTCCTCGTGGTTGGCGACGTCCCGACCGGAAATGTCGGGAGTCCCGGGCTTGGAACATAGAATCTCCACTGGTTCACGTTTCCGACAGGCGGTCCTAGACCGGCAACAAACCTTGCGATCAGTGCTGCATCGTTCGACGATATCACGCCGTTTCCGCTCACATCCGCTGCGATCTTTGCGCGATTATTGGCGAGAGGCACAGCCCCCGACACATGCTGGGAGATCCTTCCCGCATCGTTGGACGTTATGCTGTTTTGACCGGTCGTCTTGGTCAACGAAACTACATATGATCCCACTCCAAATCCTGTCAACGTATATTGTCCTGCACCCGTGCCCGGAGCTCCGGTGGTCGCAATGACATTTGGCGAACCTGTCCCCGTTACGGTCACGTTTGAAATGAATTTTGGCGGGGCGGCAGCATTGCCGTATGTCACTGTTCCTGCGACGCCCGCAGCAACGGCCGTAAGCGTCAGATCAAAGCCGTCGATTCCTCCTTGATAACTGACTCTATATAAGTTAGTGCCAATGGGTATCACCGACCCGTCCATGAGATTTGAGAATCGCCCTGTGATAGTTGAGGCAGAATCGAGCAAAGTAACTTCCGTGCCGGCAGGAATAGTGGTTCCGCGTCGGCCCGCCCGGCCAATATCAGGCGTTGAAATTGAGGCGCCGGTAATAATGATCAGGCTGTCAGCTATGATCTTATCCGAAGTTCCCGCAGTCGTGTCGAATTCACATATGTAATCGGCGGCGGCCCCAAGCGTATATGTGCCGTCAACCTCAATAGTCCCAATGGAAAATCCCGGTGAGATCGTGCCTCCCGCCTGGTTGATCGAGCCGGTGAACACGCCATTTCCTTTTATCAGTCCGCCATTCACGACAAAGGCGCCAACGCCGGTAGCAGCCGCATTGCCGCCCTGAAATGACAGAGTGCCCGTGTTCTGTGTGTAATTTTGATCGAAGTTCAAGGTTCCGTTTTGCAATTCGACCGCACCATTGTTAGTTACCGGAACACCAAAGTCCGAAACTCCGACGCTCGTTTTGCGAAGGGTAGCTGACGCAAGGTTGGCAAAACTGCCGCTACCGCCTGTGACCATGAAAGTAGGCCCGCTGTTTTGCAGATCAAAAATGCCGCTGTTGCTAACGCTCGCTAAGTTTCCAAAACTTATGTTGTTAGCGCCTGCTAGCACATTGACCGTGCCTGAGTTGTTCAAGGTTGTATTAAGCGTATCAGTTCCGCTGCCGGAGATATTCATCACTCCGCCAGATGGAATAAGAACATTTCCCGCCCCGGTGAGCGTGCCTGCGCTCCAGCCAAAGATCTGATTGACGGTCAGGATATTTGGGCCGTTGATTATGCCGCCGCCGAAAGTAAAATTCTCGATCATAACAACAATGTCCCGGTTAGCCGTTCCGCCATTGGCGAGAGTCGCGTCCCAAAGACTGCCCGACGTTGGCTGGCCGTTATTCGGGTAGTTTGGGTTACTTGTCCAATTTGCCGCATTACTCCAGATACCAACTCCGTCAGACCATATTGCAACATTATTACCGGATGGCGTTGCGGTGGCGGTCGCCGTCGCCGTATTAGTCGGAGTGTTTGTTGAAGTATTAGTCGGGGTATTCGTAGGCGTTTTTGTTGGCGTGCTGGTGGCCGTTGCGGTACTTGTTGGCGTATTTGTCGACGTAGCAGTCGCAGTCGGGGTCGAAAGGCATCCGGCAACTGGCATTATCTGACCGCGGATCTCGCCGCCCGGAAGCTGCGCGGAGTGAATGTCCCAATAGAACAAACTCCCTTGAAATTGTGAAAGCTGTGTCGAATCAATAGCAAACGACTGTGTTGGTATAGAGCCTGCGGTCGAGAGGGGTACACCAGCCATGTTGAACACAACCGCCGCATTCATACCAGGCCCGGCCGGGCCATGAATATGTGCCTCGGTCGCGCTACCGGACAAACCCGACCAACTGAGAGTGACGGTTATCATAGTCTGATCGGCGGAGACCGAGACAGTGCCCGTTCCCGTCCCCATTGAACCAGAGGGCGGTACCACCTCTGGTCCAGAAAGCGTCGTTACGGTGTAACAAGTCGGTGTTGCCGTTGGGGTATTCGTGGGCGTGTCCACCATAGCGTTCACCGCAATGTCCTTGGTCCTGCCAGTCGCAAATAAGGTAGAACCAGATACACGGCCCCAATTGGCATTAGTGACGGCCGCGGCTATAGCTATCAGGATAGATATGGTGACGAGAATGAGGGTCGAGGA
Source organism: Pyrinomonadaceae bacterium (assembly GCA_044230475.1). Taxonomy (GTDB): domain Bacteria; phylum Acidobacteriota; class Blastocatellia; order Pyrinomonadales; family Pyrinomonadaceae; genus OLB17. Next base: position 49,733 of record JBGARA010000017.1, read on the forward strand.
CAAGTGCTTCATAGACCGGTCTCCTATGCGTTGTCGGAAATACACAGCTTACGCTCGCGAGAGAACCTGTCGGTCATCTTGAAAAAGCAAAGACGATCGGACGTCGAAACTTAATTGCGCTGTAGATTACTTCAGAAGGTCTTTTTTTGCAAGGAAAATTGTTAATAATGAACAGGCATTCGCCTAGAAGTGCTTCAGTAGGGACCGCATACATAAAATCACTAGAAAGATTGACAGTGCTTTTGTATATGATTCAGAATTGGTTCGTTAATAACACAACCGGAAAACTTAACTGATGTTTCAGGCAGGACAGGAAATAGGGCCCTATGCGCTTCTTAAACGCATTGGCCGCGGCGGTTTTGGCGAAGTTTGGCTAGCAGAACGCCGTGCCAAATTTGTCACTACCAAAGTCGCCGTCAAACTTCCATTCCAGGAACAAGTCGATACAGATGCCATCAAAAATGAAGCAATTTTGTGGGAACAAGCCAGTGGCCATCCCAACGTCATTTCAATGATCGAGGCCAACGAATATGATGGGCAGGTCGTTATCGTCAGTGAATTTGCATCAGAAGGCTCGCTCGGCGATCTGTTGGAAAAAGAGAGATCTATACCTTTCAAGAAGGCTGTTGAATTGATCTTGGGAGTTTTGAATGGCTTGGAATTCCTTCATTCAAAAAACATCATTCACCGCGATCTCAAGCCGGGAAATATTCTCCTGCAGGGCGACACGCCGCGGCTTGCGGATTTCGGGCTTTCTCGTGTCATAAAAACGACCAGCGTAAGTATCAACTTGAGCGGTACGCCTTCGTATATGGCTCCTGAGGCTTTCGAACGCAAGCGCAATGTCCAAACAGATATTTGGTCGGTCGGTGTCATTCTGTATGAAATGTTGAATGGAGTATTGCCGTTTCCGCAGACCAACCTTCCAGACCTATTCGGCGCTACTACGAGAGATGAACCGGGACCTTTTGTTAAATCTGTGCCGGCCAAATTGCAGTCTATTGTTCTGAAGGCTTTAGCCAAAACACCTGGCGGACGTTATCAAACAGCTTATGCGATGCGCGATGCGCTAACCGATTTTTTGGCGGATGTTTACCACCATGGAGCGGTGGACACTATCCCGAACGACGAATGGCCTTTGCTCTCTGCTGATACTCTCCCTTTAATATCAACCCCTGCTTTGCTGCCAACCAACCTTACAGGAAGTTCAACCCCGATCGTTGGCCGTGAAAAAGAGATCTCGGAACTCACCGAATTACTGTTGCGTGAAGATGTGGGGCTCATAACGCTGACGGGTACCGGCGGTACCGGCAAAACCACTCTCTCACGCGCACTTGCGGGCGGCTTGTTGGATAAATTTGCCGACGGAGTTTTTCTTGTACAGCTTGACACTATAACCAATGCAGACCTTGTTATCTCGACCGTCGCTGAACGGCTTGGCGTGAAAGAAGCCGGAGCAAGGCCAGTTATCGATATCCTGAAAGATCATTTGGTTAACAAACACATTTTGCTCATCCTAGATAATTTTGAGCAACTGACCGATGCCGCCCCTCAAATAGCCGACCTACTTTCTATTTCTTCTGATCTTAAGATCTTAATTACGAGCAGAACACTGCTGCGTTTGAGCGCCGAACGTGAATATGTTGTTCCACCGCTCCCCGTTCCATCAGATCCCGCAAGTTTTTCATTCGCAGATCTATCAAATTATGCGTCGGTCAAACTCTTTGTTAACAGATCTCAAAAATCAAAACACGATTTTGCTTTGACAAATGAAAACGCTCGAACCATAGCAGAAATATGTCGGCGGCTAGATGGCTTGCCGCTGGCGATCGAGTTGGCTGCGGCACGAGTAAAAGTTTTGTCGCCTCAAGCTATTCTGACGAAACTGGAAAATCGGCTTGACCTGCTGACCGGCGGCTCAACCGATATGCCCAGCAGACAGAAAACAATGCGAAGCTCGCTAGAATGGAGCTACGACCTGTTAACTGAAGACGAAAAGCAGTTATTTCGGCATTTATCGGTATTTTCAGGCGGTTTTACCGTTGAAGCGGCGGAAACGGTCTGCAGAAAGCAGACGATGGGCGTGAGTGGGGCACAGCCTTCTAACAAACGCGTTAGCAACAGATCACTCACAAATGACGACTTGGCGCAGCGAGGCGTCAATCGCTTGTTGCCGGCCAGTTATGACATTCTCGACGGTGTCACATCATTGGTTGATAAGAATCTGATTGTTGCACACGAACAGCCCGACGGTGAGTTGCGGTTTCGAATGTTGGAAGTGGTTCACGAATTTGCGCTTGATGCCCTCTTATTGAATGAACAAGCCGACACCATGTTCCATAGGCACGCCAAATATTTCCTGGCTCTGAGCCAGGCAGCCGAACCGCATTTGCGGGCGGCAAAATCTGCGGAGTGGCTTGATTGCTTGGAAATCGAAAACGACAATTTGCGTGCAGCTCTCTCCTGGTCCCTGGAAAATGACGCGGCGATCGCGGCTTCTCTCGCCGCGGCTTTGCGGTATTTTTGGACTCGTCACGATCATTTAAGAGAGGGCCGCAAATGGCTCAAGGCTGCTCTTGAGTCAGCCGGATCGGATGTTCCCTCAAACGTGCGCTTTAAGCTGCTCAACGGCCTTGGGCTTACAGCTCGGCTTCAGGGTGATTTCGAAACAGCGAAACGAGCACATGAGAAAGGGCTTGAAGCAGGCCGCGAGACCGAGAACGATCCGCAGATCGCACTTGCAAGTCGCGGATTGGCGGCAGTGCTGGTCGAGTTGGGCGACTTAAAAGGCGCTGAAAAATTGCTTGATGATGGATTGGAGTTAGGACGGAAGCTTGGCGACAAATTTGGTATCGCGGTCACGTTTTCTATGTTGGGGGATCTGGCCCGCCTAAAATGCGATTGGTCCGCCGCTCGCTCTCACTTTGAGGCTTCACTGGCGATTTCCATGGAGCTTGATGATAAGTGGTTTATGACGAGCACTATTAACAATCTGGGGTTCGTAGCCTTTAACGATGGCGATTATGAATCGGCGCGTACGCACTTTAAGAAAGCCCTCAAGCTTTCTCAGGAAGTTGATAATACGATCGCGATCTCCTACTCTCTGGACGGCCTCGCAGCATTTGCACTTAAGAGCGACGAACCAAGGCTCGCGGCGCAGCTTTCCGGTGCCGCAGAAAAACTGCGGGAATCGATCCAATGTGAAATGGAACCCGCTGAACGTATTTTCCGTGATGCATATCTTACTGACCTCAGCTCCCAACTGGACGAAAATGCACTTATCAATGCCCGCAATTACGGCCGGGACTTAATTATGGAAGACCTCATTGCACTATGCTTGAAAGACTAGACGAGTTAAATGCCTCCCAGAAAAGTTGCTTTAGGAGTCAAAACTAATTTTTCGGGGCGTCCGATGTGGACGATACCGCAGATCCCACCGGATCGGTTGACGAGGTTAACTCCAGCGGAATCCAAAACGTCAGCGACGAGAGCAGTGCGGGTTGATGCGAAAACTGTTTCTGCGTGTTTAAACCTGCTACTAAGATCGGCTTGTCGCTGCGCGGTTAAGGAAGAGCTGAGGATGGCAACAACGCGGAGAAAATGTAATTGACGACGATGTGGATCAGCGACAAAGGTCCCAAGCAAAATTGCCAAAAACAGACACCTCTCAAAGGTACCTTTTACGCTCAGATCAGACCGGTACACGTATTTTTTGACCGCTTATACGTATTTTTCTGACGGCTTTTTTCCGCACCATCGGCATAAAGCATTGTATATCAACCACTTAACCGGCAAAATGAGCCCTTTTTCCATTTGGCAAGATTTCTCGCCATCTATCCACATTCTCGTCTACAACATCCGCCATTATCGGCCTAATTTGCCTTATTCACGCGGCCGGATGCCGCAAAATGTAAGGACGATCTAGATGTTCAGATGCGATCCGTCACGGGC
>JBGARA010000116.1:0-7129 GCA_044230475.1 Pyrinomonadaceae bacterium
TCGAAAAGCTGTCGCGGGATCAGCTCTTTCATTTTTGCGGTAAGAAGGCGGCCTTTTGGCGTAGCGGTGTCGCTGTGAAGAATCAGCGATAGTGCGTCAACCGGTTCGCCGGAAACGAGAATGTCGAGCTTCACGAGTTTGCTTTCCTTGTAGCCTGACAGATGATAATCGAGCGATGCATAACCGCGCGAGACGCTTTTCAAACGATCGTAAAAATCGAGAACGATCTCGTTGAGTGGCAACTCATACACGAGCATCACACGGTCTTTAGTAACGTACTCAAACTTTTTCTGTATACCGCGTTTTTCATCGAGAAGGGGCAAGATACCGCCGAGGAATTCATCATTCGTGAGGATGGTCGCCTCGATAAACGGCTCCTCGATCTTTTGCGTCCGGCCAGGATCAGGCATCTGTGACGGGCTGTCGATCTCGTGAACAACGCCGTCGGTCGTCGTCACGCGGTAACGCACTCCGGGTGCGGTAGTGATCAGTTCGAGGTTAAATTCACGCTCAAGCCGTTCCTGAATGATCTCCATGTGGAGCAACCCAAGAAAACCGCATCTAAAACCAAAGCCGAGAGCCGTCGAGCTTTCCGGCTCATAAAAGAAAGACGCATCATTGAGCCGCAGCTTGTCCATCGCATCGCGAAGGTCCTCGTACTGTGCCGAGTCTGTCGGATAAAGCCCTGCAAAAACCATCGGCTTTACTTCCTGAAATCCGGGCAATGCTTCTTTCGCAGGATTTGCAGTATCGGTGATCGTATCACCGATCTGCACATCGGCAACGGTCTTGATCGACGCAGTTATGAAACCGACTTCGCCGGGGCCAAGTTCGTTGATAGGGGTCGGACGAGGACGATTTACACCAATGGTTTCGACCAGATATTCGCGCCCTGTGTTAAAAAACCTGATCTTTGTTCCTTTTTTCAGAACACCGTCGATAACGCGAAACAGAACGATAACGCCGCGATAGCTGTCGTACCAAGAATCGAAGATCAACGCTTTGAGCGGGGCATTTCGCTCGCCCTTTGGCGGCGGAACCTTTGCGACTATCGCTTCGAGCACGTCTTCGACACCTAGGCCGGTCTTTGCTGACGTCAACGCTGCATCGCTCGTATCAAGCCCGACGATGTTCTCAATTTGCTCTTTGATCCTGTCAGGCTCGGCCGATGGGAGGTCGATCTTGTTGAGAACGGGAACAAGTTCCAGGTCGTTCTCAATGGCGAGGTATGTATTCGCCAGCGTCTGCGCCTCGACACCTTGCGATGCATCAACTACGAGCAAAGCCCCCTCACACGCAGACAGCGAACGTGAAACCTCATACGAAAAATCGACGTGCCCGGGCGTATCGATGAGATTCAGCACGTACTGTTTGCCGTCTTTTGCCTTGTAATCGAGCCGGACGGCGTGCGCCTTGATCGTGATGCCGCGCTCGCGTTCGAGGTCCATATCATCGAGCAACTGGGCCTCCATATCGCGCTCGGCTACTGCACCTGTCAACTGCAAAATGCGGTCAGCAAGCGTCGATTTGCCGTGATCGATATGGGCAATAATGGAGAAATTTCGTATAAGAGCCTGATCCATACGCAAAAGCAATCCAAAATTGTAACAAATCGAATGGAATGCCGCATTTGCGGTGATTATTTCGTTGCCCGTCTTGTAATATGTTGCTATACTTATGTAATTGGGAGAACCTTTGTTTTTTTGGCGTAATTTATTACGCGCCGGAGGATATTATGAGACAAGAAAGAGAAGAGACAAGCGTTGCAACAAAACTAACTTATTTGATCGTCGGCGGTGGCATCGGGGCGATAATTGCGCTGTTATTTGCTCCCAAATCCGGAGTGGAACTGCGTGAGGACATCGCAGATGCGACCCGTAAAGGTATCGAAAAGAGCAAGGAAACTGCCGCTCAATTGCAGGAAAAAGCAGGCGAGTATTACGAAGTTTCCCGCGAAAGAGCGAGCGACCTTTATCAAACGGCTGCCGAGAAAGCAGGCGAATTGAGTGAAAAGGCAAAATCTGCAGCGGCAAATGCTGCAAATCCCTTCTCAGCCGCTATCGAGGCAGGAAAGAGCGCCTACACCCAGGAAAAACGCAAAAGTGAATCAAAATCTATCACCGAAGGCCGTGCAAGCTATCCGGTAGATAAAGAAAAATAAAAGCGATGAGTAACGCGGATGCACAATTCTGGCAAATGATCTCGTCGATCATAATCGCGGTCATGTTCGTGGTCATGGCGGTTGCCCTGATGTGGATCGCGGTTACGGTTCGACGCGTCGTCAATACGGTTCACAACATCGAGGAGCGTGTTACTCCGTTAATTACAAAAGTTGATGCGATAAGTGCTCAAGGACGTGAGATCTCGGTTCACTTTAACGAGATCTCTGCCAACCTTTCGCTGACGACAAAATATCTTGCCGAGTCGACCGAATTGATCAAAGAAGAAGTTGCAGAATTAAGACAGCTTGTCGGCGAAACGGCCGTCACTGCTAAAGACAAAGTCGCAATGGTCAGCCGCTCGATAGACCGCACTCATGAGCAAGTGATGGACACCACGGAATTTGTCCAGCAGAAGATAGTTGTTCCTGCTCGTGAAATCGCCGCAATAATGGCCGGCGTAAAACGCGGTCTCGAAGTTTTATTTGCCCCGGCACCAAAACAGATCGACCGGGCTTACACCGACGACGAAATGTTCATCGGTTGATCACATTTTAAAAGGTCCGGCTATATCAAGATCTAGACTATTCGGGGGATTGGCATGTTGCGTTCGATCTGTGTGCGGCGTTGGCCGCTTTTTTTCATTTTGAGTTTAGCTCTGCTGGCGTTGACAGAAGTTAATGTCGGTGCGGCAGATTTTGGAACCAACAGCCCTTCCTTTACCTATTACAATGACGTATTCTGCGGCAATCCGATCCTGGATCCGTCTCAACCCACTGCACCAGTGCAGCCTGAAAGGCTAATTACCGAGCCAGGATTGGCGGCAATTGTAAATGTAAGCATCGTTAAATTCTCTTTCGACCCTCCAAACGCTGTCGTAAACATCGGCGACACTGTCAGATGGACAAATATTGACGGCTCGGGTCACACGACAACAGGCCCCAGCTCGCTTTGGGCCTCGGGCACATTGCAAAACGGGCAGAGTTTCAGTTTTACGTTCACCAGTGCCGGTTCGTACACATATCACTGTTCCATTCACTCCGCGATGACCGGGAACATTACTGTTCTGGGTTCCACGCCGACGGCGACGCCGACGAGCAGCAATAATCCGACACTCGGCAATTACTCTGCCACATCCGTTCCCCTGAGTGGGGATACGACGGTTATTCCTGATGCCGCTCCTACACTGTCGACAAGGATGATCGTTTCCGCCTCGAGCAGCTTCAAGGGCAAGCTCGAAGCCGACCCGGTAACGGGAACAGTTCGTGTCACGAACGCTCATCCCGCCGGAACCTACGGCGTTAGGATCACGAGCTTTGAGAGCGGCGGGGCGAGCACGAGTAAGAACTTCAGCCTGACCGTAACAACGCCACCGGAGTGCAATCCCGTGACGTTTGCTCCGGCAGTGAACTATGGTGTCGGCGTAGGAGCACGATCTGTGGCAGTTGGTGATTTTAACGGCGACGGTAATCAGGACATTGCCTCGGCCAACGACAACGCGAACAACGTATCGGTTTTGCTTGGCAACGGCGCAGGCGGTTTTGGTGCGGCGACAAATATTGCCGTCGGCTTTTTCCCTTATTCGGTAGCTGTCGGCGATTTTAACGGCGACGGGAAACAGGACCTGGTTGCCGCCAATGAGGTTTCGCACAACGTGTCGATCCTACTCGGCAACGGAGCAGGCGGCTTTGGCTCCGCGACAAACTTTGCCGCAGGCACAAATCCTACCGCAGTTGTCGTCGGTAATTTCAACGGCGACGGTTATCAGGACCTCGCGGTTTCTCACCTAGGCTCGACCAGCGTCTCCGTCTTACTCGGAAATGGTGCAGGCACATTCGCCGCTCTTACGAACTACAGCATCGGCGTGACATCTTTCTCTCTGGCACTCGGCGATTTTAATTTTGACGGCAAACAGGATATCGCGACCGCTAACAGAAATGCCGGTACGGTATCGGTTCTTTTGGGAACCGGAACCGGCACTTTTGGCGCCGCTGCAAATTTCACGGTCGGCATAGAACCCGCCTCGATAACCGTCGGCGATTTTAACGAAGACGGCAAACAGGACATCGCTACTGCTAACGATTTCTCAAATGACGTGTCGGTTCTTTTGGGTGACGGCACGGGAGTTTTTGCGGCAGCAACAAGCTTTGCCGCCGCAAGCGGCGCTTTTTCCGTCGCGGTCGGCGATCTCAACAGCGACGGCCATCAGGACCTTGTTTCCTCCAATTTTAGTGCGTTTAACTTGTCATTTTTGCAGGGTAACGGAATGGGTAGTTTTGCTGCTCCAACAAACTTCGGTGCAGGCAGTCAGCCTTTCTCAGTTGCGGTCGGTGATTTCAATGGTGACGGCAGACAGGACCTCGTCGCCGCCAACCACAGCGGAAGCAACATCTCTGTATTGCTGCGCACCTGCGCCGCAACATCGCCGACGCCGACAAACACGATGACGAATACTCCAACTAACACGTCAACGAGTACGCCGACGAATACCTCGACAAATACACCGACAGCAACTGCGACGTTTACACCGACACCTTCAAATACGCCGTCAAATACCGCGACTGGTACGCCGACACCGTCATGTTCCCCGGTGTCGTTATCAATACCTGATGTTCAATCAAACACAGGAGTGGTTGTCACGGTTCCAGTTAATACTTCCGATTTGACTGGCAGCGGTTTGTTTTCGATCGACATGCAGGTGGCATACGATCCAGCAGTGCTTGCTCCAATGGCTTCCTGCGTCACACTGGGCCCGGTTGCCGGTTCGAGTTCGCTGACAGCGAATTGCGCATCGTCGGGAACGGTCATAATTTCGCTCTTTCAGGCAAACGCGATGTCAGGTTCGGGCGTGTTAGTTGACCTGCATTTTAATGTTATCGGTGAACCGGGCACATCGAGCCCGCTGAACTTAACGTTCCCCGAAGGATCGTGCCTCACGGCAACCAACGGCAGCGTCACTGTTGTCGCTGGCGGCCCGATCAGTGGAACAGTCACCTATGGCAATGCCATCGGCTCACCAAATCCGCGCTTTGTTTCAAATGTTCTGTTAAGCGGGGTTGGTTCTGCTAATGTTTCCACGACTTCCGGTTTCCCGGGCGGAGGCTACTCGCTCGCCGGTTTTGGGTCTGGTTCCTATACGGTTACGCCGACCAAAACATCTGGATCAAACGGCATAACATCGTTCGACGCTGCAAAAGTCGCGCAGCACGCCGCAGGTGTTGTTTTGCTGACCGGAAACCCGTTGATCGTGGCTGATGTCAGCGGTAACGGCTCGGTTACGTCATTTGACGCCGGATTTATCGGCAAATTTGTGGTCGGCTCACCGCCGTATGGCTCGACAGGAACATGGCGTTTCAATCCCGCAAGTAGAACATATTCGTCTGTCACATCCAGCCAGATCGGCGAAGACTACTCGGCGCTTTTGATGGGTGAAGTTTCAGGAAACTGGACCAATACCGGAGCCAGATCAGTTGCCAACAGTCAACGGCATGTAAGTGCTGGCTCATCGTCCACATATGATACGTCCGGACCTGTGCAAGATATTTCAGTTGCCTTCCCGACCATCGAAGCCGCGCCGGACAAAGAGATCATTATTCCCGTTGACGTTCAGGGTGTGGCTAGCAAAGGCATCATCTCTTACGAATTCAACCTATCCTATGACCCGAGCGTGATACAACCGCTCGCGCAGCCGGTTGATATGATCGGAACCGTCAGCCGGGGATTGATCGCTCTCACAAACACTAGCGAACCGGGATTGCTGCGAGTCGTCGTCTATGGCCCGCTGCCGATAGACGAAAACGGCCTCCTGTTAAATCTCCGCTTTCAGGCTGTTGGAAAAGACGGTTCAATCTCTCCGCTTACGTGGGAACACATTATTTTTAACGAAGGCGACCCGATCGTGAACGCGATCAACGGACAGATAGAGCTTAAATAACAAATAAAGTGAAATAGAAAAGGCGTGAGGATTGCCCCCTCACGCCTTTTCTGTCCCCCTTGGTCGAAAAAATTAATTTTCTTTTGTTGTTTCGGTCGTCGCGGCAGGCTGTGTCTGCTGCTGACGACGTTGTTCGCGTTGTTTACGCATTTCTTCGTGTCGCTGTTTCATTTCAGCTTTCTTTTGCTCAAGCTGCGCTTTCTGCTCCGCCGTCAGAACATTCATGATCTGCTCATGAACAGCTTTCATCTTTGCCTTTCCCTGCTCTCTGATAGCATCAAGCCGTGCCTGCTGTTCGGCGGTGATCGTGCCACTGCGTTTTGCTTCAAACAGCGTTCGCATTTCATCACGCATCGCCTGATCGGGTTTGTTCGCTTCCCTGATAGATTGCATCTGCGTCTTTTGAGCCTCGGTCAGGTTTAGCCCGTGCATCATCCGCATCATTCCGCCGCGTCGATGTCCAACCCCACGCCCAAAACCGCCATGTCTGCCATGTCCCCGGCCCTCGCCCCTAAAATGCCTCTCCGTTTTGTCCTTAGCAGGAGCCGGAGCGGCCGCCTTGTCCTCTTGTGCCAATGTAAAGGTAGAGAACGCAAAAACCGTTATCGCAACCGTTAATATCGAAGAAAATCTGTTTATTAATGACATATGTTTATGTACCCCTTATAAATTTACACAGGCTTTTGCCCGTCGCATCTTTGACGCGCCCAAATTGAAATTAGTCTAAAGATTTTGATTCGTCACCGCTCGCGGTGGAAAAACCACGTCATATCCGGAAAATCGGTATTCCAATCTGATCGGCGATGTGGTAAAGTTTTGTGCGCGTTGCAGAAATGCGACAATATTGGTTCTTTGAAAATCAGATTGGAAGACGTTCTTGGCGAATCAAGAATAGGGATCATCCATTTCTTTCATTAATGCATTGGTGGCTGAAACTATCAGATGAATAGCCACGAATTCACGAATAAGAAGGCTGGTTTGATCCTGCGCGTTCCACGGAAAATCACTGTGCGATAAAAAGCAGAATGCCATAACA
>JBGARA010000117.1:0-7122 GCA_044230475.1 Pyrinomonadaceae bacterium
GGATATCGACTTGTCCGTTCAGTCGACTACCTCACCATTCGCTCCTCTCACGATGCCGACGCCAATCATTAGCTTTCTATCAACCCTCGGATGCACAACTTGTTCACCGCCGGATCCCGTCGGCGATGTAGGACCTAATCATTATGTCGCAATGGGAAATTCCCAATATCAGATCTTCAATAAAACCGGTACTTCTCTACTTGGTCCGGCGAACATCAATACACTCTGGTCCGGTTTTGGCGGAGCATGTCAGACGGAAAACGCCGGTGATCCGGTAGTTATCTACGATCAACTTGATGATCGCTGGATCCTTACGCAGTTCACCGCCGCCGGGCCGACCTATTACAACTGTGTTGCAATATCAACTTCCCCAGACCCGACCGGAACATATTATCGTTACGCTTTTACGACCGGGACAAATTTCCCGGACTATCCGAAATATGGAATGTGGGGCGACGCTCTTTACATCAGCACACGCGAATTTGCCGGTACGCCCTTTGCCGGCGTGGGTGCGTATGCGGTCAATCGAGCACAACTGGTCGCAGGAAATCCCGCAGCGCAGGTAATCTCGTTTTTGGCACCTCCCGGAGGCACTGCCTATAACGTCGGCGATGGTCTGCTGCCGACTGATCTAGACGGCTCGACGCTGCCGCCAGCTAATTCACCGAATTTCTTCATCGGTTCTATGGACAACGGCGGCCCGTACGGAGCACCACAGGACGCTTTGACAATCTGGAAATTCACGGCAAATTTTGCCGTCCCGGCGAGTTCGTCTTTTACACTTGCCAACACCGTTCCTATTGCCTCGTATGACACGATTCCGGCTTTCTGCAGCGGCCGAGCTTGCATTTCGCAGTCGGGCACGACTACCAAGATCGATCACCTTGGATACCGACAGCGTCCGCTCCATAGGGCGGCATATCGCAATTTTGGCGACCACGAAGCAATTGTGACTAATCAATCTGTAGAAGCCTCGGCGACAATGTCGGGCATTCGCTGGTGGGAAATTCGCAGTCCCAACTCAAGCCCAACCATCTATCAGGAGGGTACGTATGCCCCCGGCACAACGGACGGGATCCATCGTTGGATGGGCTCGATCGCTATGGATGCCAGCGGTAATATGGCACTCGGCTATAGCGCGTCGAGTTCGACAATTTTCCCAAGTGTGAGATACACAGGCCGCCTGGTTGGGGATGCTTTGGGCAGTATGCCGCAGGGGGAAGATGCATTTGTCGTCGGCACAGGCTCGCAAACCGGCAGTAATCGATGGGGAGACTATACGTCCATGAACATCGACCCAACCGACGACTGTACGTTTTGGTATGTCAATGAATACGTTCCGACAACGGCAACCACTGGCTGGCGCCTTCGTATTGGTTCATTCAAGTTCCCGTCGTGTTCGGCAGGAGCGACGCCGACAGCGACTTCGACATTTACCCCTACGCCGACGTCAACCAATACTAATACTCCAACACCTACGTCAACTAATACGTTTACACCAACCGCGACGTCCACCAACACATTTACGCCGACGCCGACCGCGACGAACACGTTCACGCCGACGGCAACATCGACGAACACATTCACACCGACACCGACCGCAACAAATACATTTACGCCGACCGCGACTTCGACAAATACTTTTACCCCGACACCTACGGCTACCGAAACATTCACGCCCACGGCGACAAATACCGCTACAGATACACCTACGGCGACCGCGACTGAGACATTTACACCTACCCCGCAGGCTGTAATTTCGGGAACCGTTACCTACGGCAATGCGGTCGGTTCGCCCGCCCCGCCGAGGTTTGTGTCCGGCGTTCAGGTGAGTGCCGTGGGGTCTCCGAATTTGTCTGACACGACCGGCAGTCTGGGAACCTATTCGTTAACAGGATTTGGCGGCGGATCATACACGATAACGCCATCTAAGTCAGGCGGCGACAATAATTCTATAAGCTCGTTCGACGCGGCTAAGCTGTCACAGCATGTGATCGGCGGGCCGCAACTTAACGCCGCGCAGCTTATCGTTGCTGACGTAAGCGGAACCAGCGGTGTATCATCGTTTGACGCGGCACTGATAGCTCGTTATGTCGCTACCCTTGGACCACCGTTTGGAAACACAGGAACCTGGATATTTAACCCGGTTAATTACACGCACCCATCTGTTACGACAAGCATTACAGACGATTATTCGGCTCTGCTGATGGGCGAGGTTTCGGGAAATTGGACGAATTCAGGACCGAGGCCATTTGATAGAAGCCCGAGCAAGAAAAACGCCGTTGCGATCACCGCTCCAACCATAGCATCGCCCGTAAACGGCGAGATAACGATACCTGTCACGATACAGGGTGCCGCAGGCAAAGGGATCATTTCCTATGAGTTCGATCTAAGGTATGACCCGGCGGTCATTCAACCCGCGGCTGAGCCCGTTGATCTGACGGATACCGCGAGCAGAGGGCTTTTCGATGTAGTAAATCGAAGCGAAGAGGGACTGTTGAGGGTTGTAATGTACGGCCCGATCCCAATTGACGGCAATGGTTTGCTGATCAAGCTCCGTTTCGTGGGTGTTGGAGCCCAAGGCTCGGCATCGTCGCTCGTGTGGGAACGACTGCTGCTAAACGATGGCGAATTGCCAACGTTCGTCACAGACGGAAGGATCGAGCTTTCGTCAGAAACGGCAACAGGAAACTGATCCGGAAACTAGTTTAATTTGAAGAGGCCTTCGTCGACTTTTTGGCTGAAGGTGATAGTGCCGATCTCGGTTTCTTCGATCTGTTTTTCGTCAGCCCATAAGACAGACCGAAAAGGCACGAGAGTGCCCTGTGCGTAGTTGTAATCGTAAAATTTACGTCGGTATCTGACGCCGTTATTCTCGTAGGTCAGCATCATAATGCGGAACGTTTTCGCGCTGACAAAGAACCGCGTTTTCCGGCCTTGTTTATCAGTTACGTCCACAACATAGAACTCGACACCGTAGTGTTTTTCATTTGGAGCAAGCTCGATCTTGGATTCGTTTGCCTTATAGCGCAAAAGAGCGTCGATGCTGTGAAAGATCTGATCCTCAAATCCGTTAACCGTATCCTCTCTCGGAGTAAACACAACATTATTCGCACTGCCTAAAGTCTTTTCGTCATTGAAGACAAGCGAGAAGCTGGCGGTCGGTAATTCCTGATCAAGGCGGATCTTGTCTTTCGAAAGCGTTTCCCCGCGTATCGCAAAACGGTGATAATTTATCTGCTGCGTCCCGCCGGGTGTTGTCAACAGCATCTTGCCGCGTTCTGATGTCGTTTTCCTGAGCTGGTCAAGCGTATTTCTGCCGCCGGAATAGAAGAATAGAGCGGTGTCGGCCACCTGTTCCGGTGCAGTTATTTTCACTACACCTTTGGCAGCCGTAGGCGTTGGCTGAGCTTTAGCGGGGGTAGGCTTTGGAGTTTTTTCCTGCGCTAAAATGCTGCAAGACAGGATAACCATCAGGAAAATTGGCACAAAAACACTTGCTGTTAGCCGGAACTGTTTCTCCATAATATCGGGGGATCCGCAAAAGCGGATTGTAACAGGTTAGAGTTTTGACTTCCAACTTTAGTTGGCTATCTTATGTTAGAGTTACCTTTCTACGATGCTTCACGTCGCTCTATATGAACCCGAGATACCGCCAAACACGGGCAATATTGCCAGGCTTTGCGCGGCAACTTTCACTGACCTGCATGTCGTCGGAGTTACCGGTTTTAGAATGGACGACCGCGAGCTAAAGCGTGCCGGGCTCGATTATTGGAACGAAGTAAAACTGCATCGCCATATCGATCTCGACGAACTTCTTTCGAGTTTGCCTGAGTCGCGGTTCTTATTTCTAACAACAAAAGCCACCCGTTCCTACACCGACTGGCAATTTCAGGAGAACGACTGTCTGGTATTCGGGCCAGAAACGCGTGGTTTGCCGGAAGACCTGCTGCGGTCAAATTGGGAACGCTGCCTAACGATCCCGATGCCCAATACAAATGTTCGCAGCCTGAATCTCGCGACGAGCGTCGGAATAGTGCTCTGCGAAGCCATCCGGCAAACGTCAAAAAAATCATAAATAACTTCGCTGTACAGACAGTTTTTTTGTCCATCTTCAACCACCGCGCAGAAGCAGGTCGTCCTGACCAGCGTTCCAAGCGTTCCACCGCGTTCCACATGGGAGTGGAACGCTGTAAGTTGTTCTATCTATTGAAGTTAATACAGGTTTTTGGGGCGCGTTCCACGAAATTTACAAAACTGTGGCACAAATTATTAACTGTTACAAATAGTACGCTTACGGAAACTTGGTCTGAAAACACCGAATCCAACTTGGAACGCTAATTGGCGAAAACCTGAATGCGGGCGGCGAGCGAAATCTGTTTCTTCTCTGAGTTCTCAGCGTAAATCTCAGCAGCTTCCGCGTTAGAGATAATTTCCACGCGGAGAACACGGAGGCTTACGCGGAGACCGCAGAGTTGCTTCAAGGGCGATCAAATTGTCAAACAGCCTCACCATTCATGAAACAGTGATGCATTTGCAGAATAACGCATTCTATCAGGCATTGGAAGCATAACTTTCCCGATATGACATGGTTTTCCCGATATGACATGGTTTTCCAGCCGATATACAAGTTTAAACACAAAATAGAAGCCACCTTTAAGTCGCTTAATTTCGTCTAAAGATTTGTCATCCGATATGACGATCAAGGAGGTACAAGGTAATGAGATCATACAAATTTTTATTCATATTAGTCACACTTTTTACGTTTTCTATCACAGGCGTTAACGCCCAGAACTTTACGGACAAATCAACGCGCTCCGCAAAAACCATCGAGCAACAGATCAACAATAAATTGATCAACCTCACACATTACGGAGTGTTCGATCACATCTCGTTTCAGGTTGCCGACGGTATCGTAACGCTTGACGGTAAGGTGAATTCGATCGCGGTAAAGGACGAGGCTGAGAGAACGGTATCGCGGATCTCAGGCGTAACGAAAGTCGTTAATAACATCGAGCAGCTGCCGCCGTCACCCTATGACGATGCTATCCGAAGACAGGCGCTGGTAACATTCATGGAAAAAGGCCCTGCCTGGCATGTGGCCGGTCCGCGCCCCGATGTGAGGATAATTGTCGAAAACGGCCGACTGACTCTCGAAGGCCGTGTTTCGAATCCGGGCTCTTCCAATATGCTGAACATACTCGCAAACGGGATACCCGGCGTATTCAGCGTTCAAAATAACCTAGTAATTGGCAAGGAGGCGAGTATGTGATGCCGATTAATTCTGACGTGGAAAAGCCGGGTCGAAATGCCCGGCTTTTTTAATAAATGCGGATGATCTCGCCGGTTATTCGACCTTCGACAGATCTTACATAGCCAGCGACGACGCGGTCCATCGAGGCAGGAACGTAACCCGGAAAGAAGTCTTCGTAATTATCGGCAGAATCTTCGACCACGGTCGGTGATACGACATTTATTCGCTGGCCGCGTGGCAATTCCTGAGCAGCGGCTTTTACAAAGCTGTTCACGCCGCCATTCACAAGAGCCAACGAAACCGATCCAAAAACAGGTTCGTCTGCCAGAATGCCCGTCGTCAGCGTAAACGACCCGCCGTCATTAAGATATTTCTGCCCGATGCGGACAAGATTGACCTGCCCCATCATCTTACCGCGAATGCCGATGTAAAAATCTTCTTCCGTCAGTTCGCTAAACGCACCGAACTTCGCCGGCCCGGCAGCACAAATAACCGCGTCGATGCCTTTAACAGCTTCATACATTTTTTGTATCGAAGCCGCGTCCGTTATATCGACCGAAACATCACCGCCGCTGCGGCTCGCTTTGATGACCTCATGCTTCTTAGCAAAGCGGTCGTGAATTCGTTTCCCGATTGTGCCGCTGGCACCGATGAGTAGGACTTTCATATTTATGCGGGTTATGCAGCTCGCTTGCTAACTGAATCTTCAAGTAATTCATGTAGCAGCGTCTGGTACGGAGTGCCTTGTTTTGCGGCCAATTTGCGTATTCTCGACAGTAAGCTTGGGGCGATCCTGAAAGCTATCAAGTGCTTTGCATTTCCAGTCGCCGGACGCCCTATCCGGACCGCTCTTTTGAGTTCTGCGGGTGTAGATTCGGGAATATCAGAAAAGTCTATTTCACTATCCTTGATATGCTTTACGCTCTCTTTCGGACGCACGCCTCGCGCTGATGATGCGGGTTGTTTCTTTGCCATTCTTCAAACTCCTTGTCGTGTAAACGATCATTAAAATGCGGTCCAGTGCCGAACTTGCCAATCGCTTTCGCCTATTCTCAACCTGTGAGTGTTCTTGATCTTCCCAGTCAAGGCCATTCTCATCGTTAAAAGCCGTGACAGCCTCTTCGAACGACACTCCGTGTTTGTCAAAGTTTAGTATCGCCTTTCGGATGTCCCAACTAAACATACATTATTGTATATACACTAAATAGCAAGTTCTGTCATCCAAGCGATCATTCATTTTTCCTAGCAAACCGTTTAGTGCCGCTGGCAACTATGAGTAAGATGTCATGTGAATAGTTAATAATTTCTATGCTATCTAACAGCACATAGCACCTACAAGCGAACTGGCAATATAACCCATTGCGTAAATAATAAAAAGGAATAGATTAAAGCAACAAGTGATGAAAGCGACAACACGATTCACGTGCGTCCGCACAAAAATGAGCACCAAAGAAAAGATAAAACAGATAAAATTAACAATAACCGCCGCGTAAAATATGACATAACTCATTGGAGAAATTTCACGAGCGGCTTGGAATGCCTCGGGTTTTGAGGATCCAATAATGTCAATCGGGTATCCATACAAAGTTAAAAGAAGCCATTTGCTTATAAAAACAAGACCGAGACTTGCCAGCGTTATTAAAATAACCAAGATGTAAATTCTCTTAACTAACACCTTATGTTCTCCGGGTTTAAGACCGTCTTAACGTAGTGGCTGCCAAACGCATATTCAATGTTCTCAATTGCTTTTCACCCTCGAACAGTCATAATACGTTTTTCTTTGTACAAGGATTTTCGACTGTGCTGACCACAGAAAAGATACGCAACATAGTCATCATCGCTCACGTTGAACATGGTACGTAAGATTT
>JBGARA010000118.1:0-6909 GCA_044230475.1 Pyrinomonadaceae bacterium
CCTGTGAAGGTTCTCGAAGAAAATCGCCGCATTATCAACGAGCATCTCGCTTCGGAGGGGCTCGGCAAGGTTTCGTTCACGCACATCATAGCTTGGGCTATCGTCAAGGCCATCAATGTTTATCCGCACCTAAATGTCGGGTTTGGATTAGTTAATAACGTACCCTCACGGCTAGAACACAAAGATGTAAATCTCGGTATAGCGATCGATATTGAGAAAAAAGACGGTTCGCGCAGTTTGCTTGTTCCAAATATCAAAGCTGCGAACCAGATGAATTTTGCGGAGTTCTTTTCCGCGTATAACGATCGAATTAAACGGGCCCGCGACGGCAAACTTGAGATCGCAGATTTTCAGGGAACGACTATTTCGCTAACCAATCCCGGCACCATCGGCACTGCTGCATCGAATCCGCGCCTGATGTCCGGCCAAAGTGCGATCATCGCGACCGGTGCGATCGAATATCCGGCCGAGTATCAGGCAATGACCGAAGCCGCGCTGTCCTCTATCGGAATCAGCAAAACGGTGACGGTAACAAACACCTACGACCATCGTGTTATCCAGGGTGCGGAAAGCGGGATGTTCCTCGCCAAGATGCATGAGTTTCTCATTGGGCAAAGTGGATTCTACGACGACATTTTCGCCGATCTTGAGATCAATTATCCCCCGCTTCGATGGGCAAAAGACAACAACCCGTCGCTGTTAGGCGAAAGTCATGAAAAGGTTGAAAAGCAAGCTAATGTCCTTCAGCTTATCAATGCATACCGTGTTCGCGGTCATTTTCTCGCGGACATTGACCCGCTCAACATGACCTCACGTATGGCGTCCGAGCTCGATCTTGAGAATTTCGGTTTAACGATCTGGGATCTCGATCGCACATTTATCACGGGCGGCCTGCACGGCGAGAATACGGCAACTCTCAGACGGATACTTGAGATCTTACGGCGTGCATATTGCGGACATGTCGGTATTGAATATCGCCACATACAAAGCAACGAGGAAAAAAACTGGATCAGGGCGCGTGTGCGTGAGCAGTTTGTAGACACTCAACCGCTGGGTACGGAGGTCAAAAAAGAATTGCTTCAAAAACTGATCGAGGCAGAACAGTTCGAACAGTTTTTACACAAAAAGTACCTCGGGCAAAAACGTTTTTCACTCGAAGGCTGCGAAACAGTTATTCCGATGCTCGATCAATTGATCGAAGGTGCATCGGCAAGAGGCGTCGATGAAATTTACATGGGCATGGCGCATCGCGGACGCTTGAACGTGCTTTCCAACATCGTAGGCGACCCTGAGACGGGCGACATGGCCGAACGCATCTTCACCGTTTTCGAGGGCACTTCGCATCCCGACTTCCCGGCTGACGAGGGGGACGTAAAATATCACCAAGGCGCTATCGGAAGCCGTAAAACAAAGGCTGGCAAAGATCTCAGGATCCAGCTTTCCTGCAATCCTAGCCATCTCGAAACGGTCGACCCGGTCGTCGAAGGTATGGTGCGTGCACGTCAAGACGAGCTTCGCCTCGGAGGAGAAAAACCTCGCGAAGAAGTTTACGACCAAGTGCTGCCGCTGCTGTTGCACGGCGATGCGGCATTTGCCGGCCAAGGCGTCGTTATGGAAACGCTCCAACTTGCCGGCCTGCCCGGTTACCGAACTGGTGGAACGATCCACATCGTTATCAACAACCAGATCGGGTTCACGACATCGCCCGGATTGAGCCGCAGTTCGATCTATTCGACCGACGCAGGCCACGTCACTCAGACACCGATCTTTCATGTCAATGGTGACGATCCCGAAGCAGCGTTTCGTGTCGTGCAGATCGCTCTCGATTATAGACGTGAATTTAACAAGGATGTCGTCATCGATCTTGTAGGATTCCGCCGCCTCGGCCATAACGAAGGCGATGAGCCAAGCTACACGCAGCCGGTGATGTACGCTCGCGTCAAAGCTCATCCTGGCACACGCCACCTTTACGCACAGCATCTTATCCGCGACGGTGTGATCACTGAAGCAGACCTCACTGCAATGACTGACAAGGTGATCGAAAAGTACGAAGGCATTCTCGCCCGCGCGAAAGACATCGCCGCTAAGAAACCTGCAAAGGCAATGCTGCAAGCTCCGCCGGTTGAAGAAGACGGCTCGGCAATTCTGGAAACAGGCGTTTCAGCAAACATCCTGAAGCAGGTTGCGGAAAAGATCTCGCTCGTGCCCGAGCATTTTCACATCAATCCGAAGATGGTCGGGCAGCTTGCTCGTCGTGCAAAGATGGGCGACAGCGAAGTCCCGATGGACTGGGCGTTTGGCGAAGCGATGGCGATGGGTTCGCTCGTGCTCGAGGGCTTCCCCGTTCGTTTTAGCGGTCAGGATTCCGGACGAGGCACGTTCTCACAGCGTCATGCGAATATGTATGACACGATGACCGGCGACCGCTGGGCTCCGCTCAACGAACTTCGCAGCGAAGCCAATCCTAATGCTCGTGCATACATCTATGACAGCTCGCTTTCTGAATACGGCGTGCTCGGGTTTGAGTATGGTTACTCTGTTGTTGCAAAAGATCAGCTCGTTGCGTGGGAAGCTCAGTTCGGCGATTTTTCAAATGGAGCGCAGATCGTCATCGATCAGTACATCTCATCAAGCGAAGACAAATGGCAGCAAAAGTGCCGCCTTGTGATGCTCTTACCGCACGGTTACGAAGGACAGGGCCCCGAGCATTCGTCGGCGAGGCTTGAGCGTTACCTTCAGCTTTGTGCCGAGAACAATTTGCAGGTCACTTATCCGACGACGCCCGCACAATATTTTCACCTGCTGCGACGTCAAGTCAAGCAAGACATCGTTCGTCCGCTCATTGTAATGACGCCAAAGAGTCTGCTGCGTCTTCCGGCGGCAAGCTCCACGATGGCCGAACTAGAATCAGGCGGATTCCAACCAGTTATCGACGACACTCGCATCAGCGACCGTGCGAAAGTAAAACGCATCGTCCTGTGCAGCGGTAAGGTTTTCTACGATCTGGACTCAGCGCGTGAAGGCATCTCCACCGATCAAGTCGCGATCGTTCGCCTCGAACAGTTCTACCCGTTCCCTGCCGAGGCATTGAAAAACATCTTCGCCTCATATCCAAATACGACTGAAATAGTTTGGACGCAGGAAGAGCCGCACAACATGGGTGCTTGGAGCTTTGTCGAGCCGCGTCTGCGAACGATCCTGCCGGACAACGCATCTTTGCAATATATCGGCCGTGCAGCAAGTGCTTCGCCTGCGACGGGTTCGTATGCGATACACAATCTTGAGCAGAATAAACTCATCAGCGAATCATTAAACTTAGCGGCCGAAACCGGCACTCCCGCAGGAGCGTAATTTCAAAAGATCATGAATAAGCGTGAAGTCGTTTGGTTGCTGGTCAGATTGATAGGAGTCTATTTTGCCTATCTGGCAATAGTGAGCGCGTTTACGCTCGTCGGTTCTGTCTCGGCGTTATATTCGCTATCAGAATCAACAAAGCCCGAAGTTGAAACAACAAAAACTGCTCCTCCGGGACTTCCTCCTGCTCGTGTTGAAAATGAACGTAAACCAGCAATACCGCTCGACCCGGTGTCTGAAAAAGCAAAAAGCGAAGCGTTCAAAACGCTGTTGTGGAATCTTTTTTTGACCGGACTGTATGGCGGTGTCGCATTTTATTTGATGGCAAAAGGATCGATCCTTTTTAACATCTTAAACCGAGAGGATGCGGCTCTTCGTACAAAAGAACCGACGGTAACAACGATCAGGTTGTAGACTCATGAACGCTCGAATGAAACTGCTTTTCACCACGCTCGGCACAATTGCACTGTTGCTGTTTGTGATCGCCTGTCAGTCCAAGATCGTCAGCAGCGAAGAACCTGCCAACGTAACACCCAAACCGACACCAAAGAATGACCAACCGATAACGATCGCCGCAGTAGGCGACATCATGCTCGGTTCGCCATTTCCAAACGACTCGCGAATGCCGCCGAATGACGGAGCTGATCTTCTGAAAAATGTCACGCCGATCCTGTCTGCCGCCGACATCGCGTTCGGCAATCTCGAAGGGCCGATCATCGATAGCGGCATATCGGCAAAATGCTCGCCGAACTCTACCAAGTGTTTCGCGTTTCGCGTACCGACGCGTTACGGCAAATATCTGAAAGAAGCCGGGTTTGATGTGATGAGCGTCGCAAACAACCACGCCGGTGATTTTGGCGAAGCAGGGCGAGCCAGTACGCAAAAAGTGCTTGATGAACAAGGCATCAAATATGCCGGTAGTCTTCAACCGCCGGCGACGACCGCTTATCTCGAAGCAAAGGGTAAAAAGATCGCCGTGATCGGTTTTGGACACAACAACGGCATGCCGAGCATCAATGACATCGCGGGCGCCCGCCAACTGGTCGCACAGGCAAAGGCCAAAGCCGATCTCGTCATCGTTTCGTTTCACGGCGGCGGCGAAGGCACCGATCGCCAGCATGTTCTCAATCAGTCGGAGATCTTCTTAGGCGAAAATCGCGGCAACCTGCCGCTGTTTACACACACTGTGATCGATGCCGGAGCCGATCTCGTCCTCGGCCACGGCCCGCACGTCATGCGTGGAATGGAAATTTACAAGGACCGCCTCATCGCCTACAGCTTAGGTAATTTTTGCACTTACGGTTGGTTCAAGCTCGAAGCGGAGACCGCCCTGACCGAAATTCTCGAAGTAAAGCTCGGCACGGACGGTAAATTCGTCGGCGGAAAAATTCACAACGCACGCCAGGAAGGCCTCGGCATTACGGTTCTGGACAATAGCGGAAACTCGATCAGAAAAATACGTGAACTCTCGCTCGCCGACTTCCCCGCAACCGCTCCAAAGATCGCCGACGACGGCACGTTCACCGCTAAGTAGATACCCCGCTGATCTATTTTTCTTTCAATACCTGTTCCGCAGCCGCTTTCAGGCTTAATGGCTTGTCGCTGGACTTCATCGTGTTCAACGTGTCGCCCATTAGCTTCCGAAGTTTTTTTTCATCGTTGTTCGCCTCGACGGCGCTGTTCAGCACAAAGACGCGGCCTCTTTTTACAACGGTCAAAAAGAGCTGTCTTGTTGCCGAGCTTTTATTATCTGCGATGAATTTCTTCGGAATATCAAATCCCCATGCGAGTGCGTCGCTGCCATTAGGAAGTTTTATCCATTCGGAGTCGACCTTGACCTTACTGCCGAAGATGCCCTCGCTGTAATTTGCCTCCCAATCGCGATGCGCGGATAGGATCGTTTTATCATCGGGATTCTTGATCTTCGAGTCCTTAAGAAACGGTTCGGTTTCAGTCGTCTGGATCTGCAGGAACATTCCGTCAACCTGAAACAAGATCGGCGGCGGCTCTCCTGCCGGTTTTATCGAGTTGCCGACGACCTCGATCGTGAAGTAATTTCCCGGTTCATTCCAGACCACCAAAACACCCTTGGCGGACTTGATCATTCCGCTCTGCTCGCCGTCCTGCGCCGACACCGCGATCACTGAGAGCATCAGAATGAAAACCAAAGCACAGATTCGTCTTATTTGCATATGACTCCTATCATTCATCTACCGACTATAGAACCAATCCCAAAAATCGTCCAACACGTCCGGCGAAAGTTCGAGTGCGGCTTTGGCGATGGCGTGTTGGCCTTCTTCGGACGACAACTGCGAAGAGTTTTTGCTTAGCCTGCAAAGCAGGCGAAATAACTGTAGCCACACGTGCAAACGTGTGGAACCGTAAACAAAAACAAACGAGCGTGCGAAGCATGCGACATAGTCAGGTATCCGTCGGAGTTTCATCCCACCGGTGGTCCGGAGCATACCCGCAAACCCAATTCAGGGCAAAGTGTCGTTCCATCGTTATCGAACGCACGGTTGCCCATTCTTCATTCGATAGATCTCGATAGGCCTTGTTAAAAGCCGGATAATCCTCATCAATAGCGACGAATGTGCCTGTGCGTTCGTGCACGGACACCGTCTTTCTAACTATGTCGTCGAACGAGAAGAAACCTGCTTCTCGAAAATGTGGATCGTCAGGGAACGGCGTGCCATCTTCAATGATCTGTCGTGTCCGACTCCGCCAGTGCCATAATTCGGCAGTATCCCGAGCAGCGTCAATTTCTTCCTTGGGACGCAGGCACGCCGTTTTGACAAACTCCTTGTCATCAAGTTTCCAAAAGTGTCCGATGAATTGCGGGGAGGTAGATTCGTCGTACGGAAGTACTCGATCAACAAAGCTCAATGTCCAAAGAATCACGCCAAGAGCCTCGGCTCTCCATGTCCCGTTAATAAGTTCTCTTTCTGTAACGGTTTCGGGTGTGGTCTGACTGAATTTCTTTTCGATAGGAGAGAGGTATCGCCGGTTGCTTCCGAGCGTTGACCATATTCTATCCCGATCAACCTTGGACTCGATCGCGAACGCCTTGACCTCTGCAGGTGTCCACCATTTTTTTGCATCCGAAAAAGCATCGGGACTCGGAAGCGCAGCCGAATACGAAACCACCGATCGCAGGATGATCGCCCGAATAGCAACATCCTCGGCAGTTGGTCTTTCTTTTTTTGACGAAAACCAGCCCATTGAAAAGGATCCCGTTCAATTTATTTACAAGTGCAACATCGTATCTCTCTTACCGACTATAATACCGATCCCAAAAATCGTCCAGCACATCCGGCGAAAGTTCGAGTGAGGTTTTTGCCGGTGCGTGACGTTCTTTAGCAGGTAACGACTGCGAAGAGTTTTTGCTTAGCCTGCAAAGCAGGCGAAATAACTTTAGCCACACGTGCAAACGTGTGGAACCGTAAACAAAAACAAACGAGCGTGCGAAGCATGCGACATAGTCAGGTATCCGTCGGAGTTTCATCCCACCGGTGGTCCGGAGCATACCCGCAAACCCAATTCAGGGCAAAGTGT
>JBGARA010000018.1:0-50359 GCA_044230475.1 Pyrinomonadaceae bacterium
TTGAAAAGAACATAAGAACTCGCACCCATGCTGGTTATCACAGGTCTTGGCAGGCCCTGTTTCTCGACAAACTCCATCGCTCTAATCGGAACCCGTCGCTCAGCGACACCAAAACCAAATCGCCGGTCGGGGTCGATTGTTCGGTAGTAGTAGTTTGATACGACAAGTGGGATCATCACGAGCAGAAACGCCGCGCAGTGCGGGCAAATGCGATAAGTTGGTTATTTCAAAGTCGATAACTTCGGGAATTTAAAGTTGACTGTGTCAACGTGTTGGATATGATATCGACCTTGGATTGTTGATTCTGTCAACGTGCTCATTATCGACGACACTTACTTCGTACTCCTTACTCCTACTCAGTAACACTTACAATATATTAGTCGGTCTCGGCGATGTCGAAGGCGTAGTTGAACCTGAAGCTGACATCGCTGCCTTGTTCTCGGAAGGGCGAGACTATCGAGCATTCTGTGTCACGCGGTGGATTAAAGCGAAAATCGCGATAAGTGAAATGCGTGACCGGATAGTGTGTCTTGACAAATTGTTCAGCAGCTTCGAACTCGGCCTGGGTACGTGTCGAGAATGGCAGCGTAAAAGCTCCCTTCGAATCGCCACGGACGAGAGCAGCCGGATCGCCCATGTAAGGTTCGCTCAAGTAATGTTCCTGGTCAAGCTGCGAAGCTCGTGTCTTGTTGGCCGGAAACGGGAACACGTCGAGGCCGCCCGTAGTTTTCTTTTGCCAGAGCCAGCGTCGCATTGCTATGTACTTATAGATCTGCAGTCGTTCCCAGTCGTTTTTGACGGCCGAGTAAGCGATCGTCTCAAACCAGTACCCGAGCCAAGAACGCACGGGGCCTGAGAGGTTTCGTTGCTGTCCGACCTGAATACCATCCATTGCGACACCGCTATTGTAAACGATCTCGATCACGGCGAATTCGCCCGACATCGGTGCCTGCTGTGCCGCAGCAATATATTGAACATCGGCTTTGCGATAGTCTGAGGCAACATGGTCGTAGAAGTAACCGCTGCTGATCTTACCAGTCAGAACGTCGCCAGTCGTAAGGCCTGAGAGTAAGCCTCGATAGATACTGAACGTCGCTTCATCCGCACTGCATACTACAAAAAAATGCTTCAGATTTACGCTGCCGGCCCATTGCAGCGGTGTCGAGCCTCCGTCAAAATACCAGCCTGCTTCGCCGTTGAGCACGTTTGGCACAATAATCGGATCGTCAGGAGTACCCGATGTCGTCAGATCGCGGCCTTTGCCGGAATAGTCTTTGGCCAGAGTTCCGCCCGAGACGCCCGGCTCGTACATGTGCCAGGCTTCGAGGTCCGCGAACGGAATTACGTTCATGTTTTTCCAAGGATATGCCATTAGTCCCAACTGTATAATTTGAAGATCTTCTCATCGGCGTTTTTGCCGATCGCTTTGTCGGTTGCCTCCACGCACAGGAACTGCTTGCTGTCCCAGTCCGGTATCGACTGCGTCACTGTAACAAGATCGCCCGGAAGCACGGCCAATGTCGCCGGCAGCCCCTCAAATTCCGCAACGAGCGGAGCCGTTTTGAGCTTTGCGTAGTGCGCGAGATTTTTCAGGCCCTGCCATCGGGTCGTATTGCCTACGATGACGGTTTCTTCGATCACGCGGCCGGCGATCGCCTGCAGCTCCGGCAGGTCGTAATAAAGCGGCGGATCGAAAGCCTGCAGGTACCGTGAATCGAGATCGCGGCCGTCAGCGATGAAGCGGTTTGGCAGCTGCAGCAGTTCCTGCTGCGTGAATCTCGGGTAAAACTTGAAGGTGTTCTTCTTAATATTGTATTCGGTAAAATCGAAGCTCGGGTCGAGGTCGTCGATGCAAAAGAACACAAGCTGGCCGTTTACGTCCTGAACACCGCCATTGCAGGTGAACAGCACGGACCTCAGAAACTCGTCAAACGTGCTCCGCTGGGTGAATTTTACATGCGTCTGAAATCTCGGAACGGGCTCGGCTTTTTGGTAAAGGCGATCCTGCGGAACGACCTGTATCGGCTGGGATGTGCTGTTCCATTTGAACGTAAACTCCGAGTTGCCCGAGGAGTTTGTCCACTCCATTTTAATGTCGTACCACTGGTCGGCCGTCGCTGCGAATGTCGCCGTATGCGTACCGGAAGCCGCCTGGTTGATGATCGGCGTGACAAGATCATTGATCCAGAGTTTGCCGCCGTCGTTATGAACCAGCGTGAGCGTGTAGGTTTCTGAATATTTGAACCTGATCTTGCCCTCGAAACGGACACTAAAGCTTGTCGGCGTCAGTTCCAGAGCAGGAGCTCCGGTCGAGAGATCATACTGGATGACCGGATCGACGCGCTGAGATTTGAAAGTGTTGAAAGCACTGCCGTCGTAGTATTTTCCTGTCAGTCCGACGCCCTGCGGAAGCGTGGTGTAATCGGGAATTTCAGTGTCATTGCAAATACCACGCAGCGTATCGAGAGCAGCCCAATCGATCCTCGAATTTGCATAGCGCCGGATCTCTTTGCAGCCAAACGCGAGCACATCGGCCGGATTGGTCAAAAATGTATCCGTGGCGACCACTGAGCCTGTATCGTCGTAAATGTCACCGAGCTGGCACTTCATTATCGTCGAGAGATCGGACGGAGGGTTGTTTTGCGTGTCAAAGTCGGGAATACCGACCTCTGAACCGCTCGGGCACTCGACGCGGATCCACGCCGTGTTTGAATGCGGCGTGTCCTGGTCGAATACGCTGTCGATGCCTTGTGTGGCGTCGCCGTTGCCGGGTGACATGATGCCGGGATGAAACTTGTATTTTGTGCTGTCGCGGACGGTTCCTTTGTACCAGACGCCGAGCGGGCCGCCCCATCCTTTGCCAAACGCATCGCCCAGCAGATTCTGCACCGTTACGATATGAGTTGGCGACGAGCCGGTTACGATCGACTTTGCCAGATCGCCCTCAACGACGTGCAGCCCGATCGCGACCTCAAGCATGAGGTTCTCGGGCTTTGCTCCTTTAAAATGGTCGACGTATGTCATACAGGATTGATCTTCGTGTTGTGGCAGACGATGAACGGCCCGTCCGGCCTATCGCTCCAGCAATAAATTTTCTCGGCCTCTGTCGGCGCATCGATCTCGATGCGGACAACGTCGCCGATCTGGCCGGTGTTTCGTGCTGCTCTGCATTTCACTGCCTCAAGTGAAAGGTTTTCATCCTCAGCCAGGAAATACTCGCCAGCGGAAAGCTCCTCGACCGCCGTGCCGGTATGGTCTGACGCGTCACGAATAACAGGATGCCGTTGCGAGGAAAAGCCGCGAATGCCGCGTGGCCCGCGCGTTTCCCAGATCGGCTGGCCCTTCACGGTCTCAGCTGAGGCAACGGGATAAAAACGTCTCATGACCGAGTGCCACATCCAGTCTGCTGTCGTCACTGAGCCGGCGAGCTTCGCTATGACCTTGTCATTTGCTCCGCGAACGCGTACATACTGATCTTTTCTCGGGCATGGCGGATCTTCGGGATCGCCCGGATCGTTGCCGCCAGTGCCGGGCACTACGACAGTCGGCTGGTACCGGTCTTCGGTGCCGCCATAACGATGAGAATTGCCGTTGCCGTCACATCCCTGTTTCGATTTAAGGTGGTGATTGCATGTTGCGCCGGTGAGTCCGCACGTTTTGGGATCGTTTACGACAAACCCGCACAATGCGCCGCATGTCCGGTTGCAGACGATCTGGCCCGGCGACGTAGTGTCAGGGATCACGTCGAAGGTAACTGCAAGATCGTCCACATTTGGCTGCTGCACGCTGCCGCGAAAGAGCTCTATCCACTGCTTGGTGCCTGTGCGAACGTTCGTATTTGCGTTGATCTGATAGTAGACGCGTCCGATCACGGCCTCGGCTTTTCTCCAAGCCTGCCAATTTGCCGCAATGTGCCAGCCGAGATCGCTGTTGAGGTTTTGAATACGAACCGCGACCAGGTCAGTTGGAGATTCGAGCGTCTGCCTGATCTGTCCGACCTCTTCGAGGCAGTTTTGGTAGTCGTGCCCGTTTATAGCCGTCAGTATTGACGTCGCATAATGAAACTCATCGCTGCCGACCGTGAGATCGATCGTGTAATCGATATCACGTTTCGCGCCGGCGAGGATCGTCGGCATTGAGCCTGTCAGCGAGCGTCCCATCTATATGTCACCTGATTTCTTTAGTTTCTTTTGCACTTTTATCTGCGTTCGCTCGCCGCGATCGCTGATAAGGTACGCGTCGATCTTGTCATCCATCGCCACGCCTTCGAGTACGATCGTCGGATTGACAACGACGGTCGGAGCCTGTGCGTTTGCTGAGAGAGCGAGGCTCGTGTTTGCGATGCCGCCGACAGCTAGCTTTGCAGTTGGGTTCGCTCTCGGATAATTCGGAATGCCGGCACCTGCAAAAACGTCAAATCCAGCATTTGCCCGGACGTTCTGCTGCTGCATCGGATTGAGCACCATTTCGCCACGCGTAAGCATGGCCATGAGATCGTCGCGGCCGTCGAAAATGCCCGGTATCAAGCCATTCGGACGGAAAAAGTCTGCGATGTAAGTTCCGCCAGCAAACTCCGGAAGGATGCGTTTAGACCTCTCGGCCGACGCCGCTGCGATCTCCGCAAGCCCCTTCAGCTCCGCAGTTTTCTGCGCGATCAGCGGGTCTATTCGCTGCTGCACTTCCGACAGTGCGATGCGTCGCGTCTTGCCGTCCTTCAACTGAGAAACGGCGTCGATGTACTGCTGACGAATACTTGCACTCGATGACGCTGCCTGGTTTATCGCTGACGCAGAGTCGATCGTGCCAAACCTGAGCTGCGTCATCAGCGACTCAAATTCCTGCTTGATCGCTGACTCGGCACTGGCGAGAGCCTGTGCCCGCGATCGTTCGTCGGCCCGACGCTGTTTGTTGATGCCGAAAAGCCCCAGAATTGCACCGCCGACGCCGCCGATTATCGCTCCGATCGGGCCGAACATCGCTCCTAGCGAGGCACCGGTTCCGGCCAGTGAAAGAACGCTGCCAAATCGCCCTCCGATCAGTCCGCCTGCCAGTGAAGCGAGCGAGCCGATGCCGCCAATAATGCCGCCGAGACCGGACATTTTGCCTGTCAGGATGTTCTTTTGCGGTGCGAAAATACCGCCCGGACCGGTCGAGAACAAGTTCTTCAGATTCCCGAGGATGCCGCCGCCGCTACTCTGATTTCCGTTCACGACGAAGTTGCCGTCTGCGTCGTATGTCCCTGTAGGTGGTATACCTCCACCAGCATTCGAATTGAAGTTCGGAGTTCCGCCCGGACCGTTGCCGCCACCGAATCCGCCCAGGATCGAGTTAAAAACTCCGCCGATGCCTCCTGCTCCGGCTCCGGCTCCGGCAACAGGCGTTCCGCCCATTTTCACGAGGATAGAATTCAGAATTTCGTTGGTCTTGTCGAGAGATTTTACGATCGGCTTTGCGACAGGATTGTTGGTCTGGTTCGGATTAAACCCGAGCACGCTTGTCGCAAAAATATCAGCCAGCTTATCGGCGAACATGTCCTTAAACCGGTCCTGTATATTCTGGAAAAGTCCCTTGAAATTCCCGTCAAAAACATACCGGAGCGACGTCTTAAAAAACTCCTTCAGCTCGGCATGCTGTCTGTTAAGTTCCGTCACGGCGTCGATCTCTGCCGCGATGTTGAGCAGGTTTTGCTTTTGCACCGGGTCGAGATCCTTGTAATCCCGCTGCAGATCCCGCATCGTCTGCTCGTACACCGTCAGCGGCTGGCCGCCGCGCTGCAGAACAAAGAGCTGGTCTTCCAATGAGGTCTTGTAATCCTCGTACGCTTTCAGGATCTTATTCAGAGCCTCTTGTTTCTTGATCTCCGAGTCGGTAATTCGGTTATTATTGGTGATCGTCTGCTGTGCGATCTTCTCGTCCAGAACGGCGATCTGTTGCTTAACTTCGGCTTCTTTATCTTTGTTTCCGACCACAGCAGCGAGGAATTTCTCCATCTCGGCCTTGCGAAACGTCAGCGAATCCATCTCCAGCTTGTTGGTCTGCTCGATCACGGCACGTTCAGAACTCAACCCGGTCAGAAGATCGCGCTGCTGATTGGCAATGCCGGTCTGATTGCGTTCATCGCGGATCTCGATCGCCCGGTTCATTTCGGCTTCGAGGTTTTTTAGATAATCGGCAGACTGTTTTTTCTGCACTTCTGCGATAGCCTTTGCCGCCGCCGCATCGTGGTCGAGGGTTTTGTTCGTCAGATTGTTGACTCTGTCAGCAAGTTCGCGTTTGATGACTTCCTGCTCCGTCGCACCTTTCTTTTCGGCTGCCGTCTGAGCGGCGACGAGTGCTTCCCATTTTGGAACGAGATCGTTGATCTGAGCGCCGTACCATTGTTTTAGCTGGTCCCAGTTCGCCTGATACTGTCCGATGTCGAGCGTTTCTTTGAAGCGTTCTGTGATCTTGCCGAATGCGTCATCGAATGCTTTGCCGAGGTTCGACGCCGACATTTCATAAAGCTTGATCTGCGCAGCGAGTTCGGCCTTTGCCGCCTTTTCGCGTTCCTCCTGCATTTTCTGAGCCTGCTCAACGAGGGCTGCCATCGCCTGCGGATCCGGGATCGCTGACGCAGGATTCGGCGTGATGCCAAAACTCTGCGGCTGAATTGGTCCGCCTGCCGGAGTGCCGGTTGGTGCGGGAGGAACATAATCGCCGCGATTGCGAGCCTCCATGTCGGCCATTTCCTGAAAGTCACGCCGTATCTGGGCCAGCTTGTTTGCAAGCAGTGAGAGTTTGTCGAGGAAATACGATACCCAGCTTCCGCCCCAGACGGCCCACTCTTTGATCTCGTCTTTGTTGTCGTGCAGCCACGAGACAAATTCCTTCAGCACCTTGATCACATCGGGCAGAAAGTCACGTACGAACGTAGTTTTCAGGCCTTTAATGACGGAGTTTATTTCCTCGTATGCTCGCGTGAATTCGCGTGCCTGCGCGACATCCTTGCCGCCGAGCACGATACCTAGCTCGTCAGCCTTTGCGATCAGGCCGTCGATGTTACCTCGAAACTCACTAAAGAATGGCAGCAGCTTGTAAAAATCGTCGCCGAATGCAGCAGCACCGAGCCGCATCTGTTCGAAGCCGGCCGGAGCCTTGAGGATCGTCACGAGCGCCGATTTGAAAGCACTGTCGACATCGTAAATTGCCTTCGAGCCGTCGATGCCTAGCAGCTTGAGTTTCGCCCTCGCATCCTCGGAACCCGCAGCAGCTTCGCCGATCGTTTTGCGAAAATTCGAAACAATGCCGTCAAGCCCGGAGATCGAGCGTCCCTGTGCATCGGCCTCCGCTGTCAGAGCGGACATCGTCGCCGTCGCGAGCCCGCTTGCCTCGGCAGCGTTTCCGACATCGAGCACGTAATCGGCAAAGGCTTTTGAGACCTGGACGATCTTATTAAAAAGAGCAACGGCAACAACACCCGTGACGACCAGAGCAGCAGCGATCGCGGCAGCACCGGCCGCAACTGCACCGGCAACCGCTCCGAGTTCTCCGAGGCCTCCGACCAGACCTGAAACACGTCCCGAAGCTCCTGCCGCAGCGTCCTCCAATTTGCCGAGATCTGCAGATCCGCTCTTGCCTGTGTCAGATGCCGCAGCCTTGAGACGCTTCATCGATTCCGTGCTTTGTGTTACTTCGGAATCATCGACCTTGATCTTTAGTTTTACGTCTCTGCCGTCCATTAAATTGTCGTGTGATTATTTTTTCTCGAACCAGCTTTTCAGGAAGATCTGCATGCGTGTGTTTTGGATCGCGGCGACCTCTCTTTCGGTCGATCGCCAGAGCTGGACGAGCTTCTTAGTTTCAAAAGGGTAAAGCGACCAGTCGGTCCGGAAACCGGCGTGTTCCCAGGCGACGATATCGGCAATGTCGTTGACCAGGTCAACTATCTCGGCCTCGGTTTCCTCGTCATCCGGTTCGAGGCTTGCCGTTTCAGGGTCCGGTGGAGGGCAGCCTCCGCATAGCGTGCAACCCTCGCAGATCCTCGCCTCGATCTTTTCTTCGTAGGTGCCGGCAGCAGCTGACCAGAGTGAACAACTGTCACCCGGACACTGGCTGTATGCCGAACCGCCGTGCTCCTCGCCGGCTTCTTCAAATACCCGCTGACGAATGCGGTCCGCTACTTTCCCAGATTCTTAGCCTTCGATTTGGTGCCGAAGATCTCGTGGATCACCTTGACCTTGAACCTGAGCGGTATCGTATCGTTGGCAAAACCGGTCGCTGACACAAGCATTTCGTCGTACATTGCGCCGATCTTGTCATCCTGCGGAATATATTCGACCTTCGGTTTACGGCTAAGCCCACGCGTCTGCTCGACTTTCGCCCGCTTTGCCTGGATGCGGTCATACTTTTTCTCGAGCTCGAACGACCGCTTTTTGAGTGTGTGGGTTTGCTGAACAGCCTCGCCGTTGAACCAGCATTCCGTGGTGATTGTCTGCGTGTCGTTTTCGGTACCGAGCTTTAACTTCGTTCCGTCGCCTTTTTCCGGTTCAAAGATCGCGACGGCAAGAAGATCGTTGAGAGCTTCGATCTTGTATTTGCTGTCGAGCAGAGCCTTCCAGTCGGCACCTTCCGGATAGTCGATGTTCTCGACCTCGACAATGATGTCGTCGTAAAGTTTGACCGATGCCTCTCGCGATTCTTCGTTGACGTTATTCTCGTCACTGCCTCGCAGTTTGAAATCGCGGTTCCACTGCATATACCGCTCGTCCGACAATGGCCCAAAAACATGAGCGATCTCCGCTCCGCCCTCGACCTCGTACTCAAAACGGTTCTTCGCCTCGGCGTCGTAAATTGCTTTCGGAGAGCCGCTCGTTGGCTGGCTCTCCGATTTTTCCTGAGTTTTTTCTTCTAACATTTGGGTTGGTTCTCCTTTGGATTTTTTGAAGTGATGTCCCGCCCGCGAGTGCGAGCGGGAGCGAAATAACTACTGTTTACCAGCCTGACGCGTAGGTGGTCGTGTTGTTGGTCAGGACGATGTCGAACAGCTTGCTGGTCACACTATCGTAAAAAGCACTGCCCGAGATCGTCGTTCTCCAGATATCACCGGAGAGCACCGGCTTTGTCGCAGTCCATTTTCCGACCGGCACGGTAAGCACGAGCTTGTATGGAATTGCACCTTCGATCAGTCCGCCCGTGATGGTCAGTACAACAGCGGTCGAGTACTGCTTCTGCAGTCGGAC
Organism: Pyrinomonadaceae bacterium; assembly: GCA_044230475.1. Taxonomy (GTDB): domain Bacteria; phylum Acidobacteriota; class Blastocatellia; order Pyrinomonadales; family Pyrinomonadaceae; genus OLB17. The sequence continues at coordinate 9,219 of JBGARA010000018.1, forward strand.
GAGCTCGTTTTGGTTGAGTATGTCCACCTCGATCGTGAAATCGAGCATCTGCTCGTTAAATTCGTGAGCCGATCGGATCACGCCGGATGTCTGGTCGCCCGAGGTCAGAAACCTCGCACAGCCCGGCTGCAGGCTCGCGTCATCGAGCATCGTCTGCTTGTAGTCGAAGCTGAATGAACGATAACGACAGCCGTATGTGATCGCACCGAGCGTTGCGTCTGTCGCGACGAGGCCGACTTGCGTATTAAAGAGCTTGTGCTGGCCCGTTCGGGTCGTAACAGTCGGCGTTGCCGTAGGCGACCAGGTTGCAGCCGAGTCCGTCAGCATATCGCCCGAACCCTGCAGTTCGAAATCGCAGGTCACAACCCCGAGGCCGCTGCCCTTTAGCGAAAATCCCGTACCGACCATGCTGCGGATCTGGATGTTGTGCTGTCCTCCCGTCCCGCCGATATTTTCGAGGAACGAAACTGCCGGATTCTGACGTGTCGTATTCGGATCTGTCGGCTTAAACGTATGGTTGCGCGACAGCGTTCCGCCGCCCGGCGTCGCCACCGAATACTGGCCGAGCATCAGAGCGAACAATTCGCCGATCTGCTGTGCAAACAGCGGCATCGTGTGCTGGACACTGTTGCCATGGCTTTCCGGCCACTGGTCGGTTGCCTGGTTCGCACCGGTCGACCATCCCTTGTCATTGCCGGTGTTGACGTTATAGTCGAGCATGTTCTCATCCAGCAAGATCAGCTCTTTGTAATTGCCCGCAGAAATGGCTTTCGCCGTTTGATAATCTACCTGTTTCGCCCAGGCGTAATGCCGGTCCTGTCCTACTTTAGCCATAGTTATTTCTTACCTCCGATTTTATTGCCCTGGGCTTTCTTCTCCGTTAGTTCACTGCCGCTGTCGCCTGCCGCTGGCTGCTGATCTCCATCGACCTCGGCGCAGGCAAACTCACGCACGAGCCAGTCGGCAAATTTCCTGTCCTTGACCTCGATCACTTTGCCCGGCGTCAGCACCGCCGAGTGATTCCCGTGACTCGCTTCATTTGCAGCCGGCTTCGACGGCACCTTCAAATAGATTTTTTCTGACATAACTTTCTCCTTTCCGATCTCTCAAATTTCAGATCTCAGATCTGAAATAAATTGCCTACTGCGGTCCCCATGGATTAACGATCAGTCCAATATTCGCCACCGCGTACGGATTGCCGTCGATACTGTCGTAGCTTCGCGGCATTTCATTTATCAAGATGTCACAAACCCTGTTGCCCAGCGTTTGATCTGCAAACAGCAGCCCGACCACCGCTTTCTGGATGTTAAAGACATCGCACAAAGGCTGTTGCCGTGCCTTTTTATCAACACCCTCGATCTTCACCGCACAAGCGATCTCGACAGCAACATCGAATTCCTTGATCTGGCCCTCGCCGATCGGAACCATGCGGCCGACAGCATCCGACACCCGCAACACCTTCGGCATGTCCTTCTTAAATGCCTGCCAGACCGTGTCATGCACATCGATCCCAGACAAAGCACTTCCGTCCGCAGCCGCATCGACATTTTCCTGCAGGAATTCATACACCAAAATTTCAATGGGCTTCGTGTTGTCCATTTTTAGTAAAGTGCCAGGTAGATCGGGATTCCGAGCGGAGATACACCGCTCATCGCCTGCGTTGACGGCAGGTCAGTAAGCCCCGTAACAAACCCCATCGTCTTCGCATTGTTCGGATAGTCCGCAGCACCTCCCGTCGCAACGTATGCGCTGGAACCCGCCACGAGCTGCGGGTTTGTTGGCGAAGGCGTTGTTACCTGATCGTTGTTATAAAGCAGCCCGATAAAATAAAGCCCCGCCGCCGCCGCATACGTCGACGAGAATGCCTTCGACGGAAAAGACTGTGTTCCGGCCTTCCAGATATTTGCATCATTTGTCGATGACGCAACCAGTGTGAGCGTGCCGCTGCCGTTGTAGGTGTAGAGCCCAACCTTGTTGTTGTTATCGCCCGTGTAAACTCCGGCCACGGCCTGCCACCATTTGACGCCTGTCAGTGTCGCAGCTTTCGGCAGCCAGATAGCTTGCAGTTCCATGCGAGCGTCCGTGAGAGTGATCACCTGCGCAAACCTTTCCAGCGGATGCGTCTCGGCCTTTGTCGCGCTTCCCAAAGCCTGCCTGATGTTGACGCGGTCGCTGCCTACTCCCAATGGAATATCAGTACCGATCTCGAGGCCCAGATTCGTTCTCGCACCCGCCGCCGTCGAGGCACCCGTTCCGCCATCTGCAACAGTAACGTCCGTTCCTCCGGTGAAATACGCACCGTCGATGTTTTGCTGGACGATGTGCCAGCTCGCTCCGACCGAAACGTGAGATCCCGCAGCAGTCGAGTCCGCGTTACAGATCAGCGTGTCGCCGATCTCAACCTTTGGGCCTGAAATACCGCCGATCTTACCCGCAACCGAGACCTTGTAAGTGTCGCCGGCGTTCGCGGACGGATAGCTAGGATTTCCCGAGCAGTCGATCGCACCTTTGAACACCATCGCGTCACCCAGCCCAAGATCCGCAAGCAGCTGAGCAAGCGTTCTGTTTGTCCAGACGCCGCCTTTTCGTTGAATGATGTCGTCATTCGACGGTGACAGCCCTGCGATCTGCGTCAGTGCCGCCTGCAGAGGCTGATACAGCGTGTCAGTGTAAGTTTTCAGCGTAGCTTTGACGTTCGCCCAGGTAACACGTTTCCAGATGTTCGAGGCTGCCGAATCGACGATGCCGATCTCATCCGCATCCACCGGAGTGGTCTTCGCTCCCGAGGCGTGCGTCGTCGCCCCAAGTGCCGTATCCGTTACGCCGCCCGTGCCATGCGTATTGATGTAATCGATCACGCTCTGCGTCACCGAGCCGCCCGCCGCGAGCAGGTCATCCAGCGTGATCGCCGAACCTGCCTCCAGCACAAAATGCCCGAGCCATTTACCGCCGACCTTTGGTATCTCGACCTTGTAGTAGATACTGCCCGACGCCTTCACCGGCAGGTTGATCGAACCGACCCCGCTGGCGTTCGTCGTGACCGTGTACTGCTGCTGCAGCAAAACACCGCCGTCCAAAAGCGATGTCAGGTTCGGCTTAAAAACCAAAGTCCGCACCTGCGGCACCGCCTCGACCAATGCAATGTTGACTGTCCTGGTAGTCATTTCTTATCTCTCAAATTTCTTCCTTCGCGTCTTTGCACCTTTGCCACTTTGCGTTAAAAATCCTAAACAAACTTCCTAAGAACCGCTTCACCGATCGCCGGAGCTTCCTTCTCCAAACCCCTCACTGCCCGCAGGTCAAACCGATTTCCCTGAATACCTTTCCGCGTCGTGCGAACGATAAAAACCTTCCCGCCCACCAGCAAATAACCTTCACCCGTAGGAGCAGTCGCCAGCGGTATCAAAAAAGCCTTCGCAGTCTTCGGCCTAAAAGTCGCTTTCTTATTCCCGAGCGCAACATCCTCCGCATAATTCCTCGCAGGCTGTGGCCGTAAACTAACTTTCTTCCCCGTAGGCTTGCCATCTTTCCCAAAAACCTCAGCCTGTCCGCCGCCTCTCGCACCCGAACGTGCTGACACAGTCAACGTCGCTTCCATGTTCGGGTAATCTACCTCCGGAGCACCGACACCTTGCCTCAGATTGCCCGTCTCATACGGCACCTCTTTGCGTAAAAGCTGATAACCCCGTTCCGCAAGCTGTCCGAGCATGGCATTCTTCGCCGCGACAATATCCTTCGCGAGCTTATCGATCTCTTTTGCGTCAACGATTATTTCTGCCATTTTTCAGATTCGGGATCTCAAATTTGAAATTATTCTTAAAGCTGATCCGATGTCGGCCACGCGATATCGTCCACTTCCTCATTCACGACCGGCGTCGCATCATCGGACGCTAGCTTGTACGGCCGTGCTATCTCGTCCGCCATGTCAAGGTACATTTGAGCAAGTTCCGCCGTGTCCTTTGGTGAGAGATACTTCCGCATCTCACGCCCTTCCGCAGCCATCGCCGTCGCCACGACACCCTTGCCCGACAGCGGCGAATTCAGACCGATGATCGCAAAGTGCATCGCCAGATGAGACTCCGCATTTTTGAGATCTTCTTTCCGGTCAGCGTCGGTCGGATTGTCCAAAACAGCATCCGCATACGCCGCAGCTCCTACCCATTTCCGCAAACGCCGGGACGCCGAACCGATATGCCACTCGATGCGTTTATCATCGATTTCGCTATCGATATCAAAGCGTTCCCGGATCTCGTCTGCTGTAATGAGTTTCGGCATGTGCTGAATTTACTCTGCGTTCTCTGCGGCTGATTTCTTCTTGCCCTTCGGCGCATCCACGATCAAAAGCCCGCCGCTCAATATCGCCTGTGTGGTTCTCACACCGATCGGATGTGTCAGCTCGACGATCTCGTCACACGAGATGTCAAACTTCGTCTCGGGGTCCGTAAAGCCACCCGTCTGGTCCTTCAGCTGAACGTGATCGCCTTCCTTGAATCCGTGCACGTTCGCCAGTGTTTCTTCAACTGCTTTCGGCTTGTCTGTTGCCATGATATTTCTCCTTTTTTGGGTCGTTGGAGTGACGCCACGGGCGCCACTCCAGTCTCTGGTCTCCCGATCTCCGGTCCTCCGACTACGCCGGTGTCATATACGACGGGAATCCGTTGCCTGAGAACGCCACAGCCTGGTTGACCACGACTGACGCCTTTCTCTGGATCTTCGCAAAGCCCGTGTAGATCGACATGACCGTGCCGTTCAGCTGTTTCATCGCGATGCGCTCTGTCTCGATCTTCAGCGGCATTGCTGTCAGCTGAACGAGCGAGCTCGACGGATCGTTGATGATGATCTTGTTCGCGGCAACCTGCGACGAAACATAAAGCTCCGTTGGCAGCTGGAACGGCGTCTTGATCATCACCGGTGCCAGCGGCGTGCCCTGGTAGCGGTTCTTGATCTCAGCGAGATTCAGGAACACATTCGCCATCGTTTCGTTCGCGATGACCTGCACACCGGTCTGTCCGATCAGCCCGAGGCGGATCGCCACCGTCACAAGATCGGCATACGTCAGGCCGTTGCCTGTCGATGCGACACCGACGACCGCAGCGGATTCCGAGGTGTCAGCCTGATCGCCGTTCTGGATGCAGTTGACCGCATCGTTGTTCAGCGTATTGCCGAGCAGCCGTCCGAAATCCTGCAAGAAGATCTGCAGCAGCGACAGCGAAGAGAACATGATCGCCTCATCGGTGATCTTGATAGCGCGGCCGCGTTTTGCGATCGTCACATCCTTCGTGCCGTAGCTGATCGATCCTTCCTCGATCGTGGCCGCTTCATTCGAAGCTGCGAGTGCAGCATCCGACAGATCGATCTTCGGCACCGTGACCTTCGGCTGCGGGACCGGTATCTCGCGAATGACCAGGTCCGGGTAGAACGTGTTCTGCACGACACCGCGGTTTACCGGATCGAGAAACGCATCCGGCGTCACAAAGCGCTGTCCGCCAGCCTGCTCACCCGTGATGGGCCCCATCGAGGCTCTCGCCGCTTCCATCTGCTCACGCTGTGCGAGGCCCATGCCGCGCCTTACGCCTTCACGGATCACCTCAGCCATCAGAAAACGAGTGTCCTCATCCTCCATGACCTGCTTGATCGTTGTCGCGTGCTCGTTGATACCGAGCTCGTGATAAAGGTGCTTCACCGACAGCGGTTCGCCGCTCGGCTTTTTGTAATTCTCCGCAATGTGATCGCGAAGGCTGATATCGCGGCCGATCTTCTCCGGCCCCGGGTCACGGAGTGCATTCATCTCCGAAACCATTTGTCTGACTTTTCCTTTCAGTCCGTACATATTTTTTTCTCTCCTGTTTCTGACCTTCTGCCGACTGACCTAAAAGGTCAGAACTTCCAACGTGCCTCCCGACGAAGCTCCTTTCCACACCACGCCGATCGCTCGCTCCCAGGCGTCCGTGCCCGAGACCCATGTCGTCGCGACGTTTTCGCCGGTCGCTCCGTCCGGCGCAGCCATCTTGACGATCGCACCCGATGCCAGCGTGGCACCCGCCTTGATCTCGATCAGCTCCTTAAATCGTCCCGCTAGCTCGACGGTGCCTTCGCCCGTTGCCGTCTTTGGCGGAACGCTCACACGCCCGACCAGAAAGTCGTTCGCCACGGCCTTGTCGACCGTGTAATTTGTGCTGGTGATCTTCACCAGCGTGTCCTTGGCCAGCAGGGCAACGAATAACGCCTTAACGGCCAGTCCTTCTCTTGTCGATCTGAGTTTCATATTTTTTTCTCCTGAAATTGTCTTGTTAATCGGCCCGTGCCTTTACAGCGTGCTGACCTCCGGGATGTTGTCCTTTTCCTGCTCTTCGTCGCCCGCACCCGGAACTTCCGCTTCCTGCGACGATCGTCCTTTCGGGAACCGCTGAGCCACCTTTTTGTCGTAAAAGCTCTCGAGCTTCACGAGCGTGTCAAAGTCCGCTGCGTTGATCTGGCTGACGATGACCTCATCGAGTTCGCCTTCATCCGCACCGAGCTCCGCAAGCTTTGCCTGTGACATCACCTTCGTCCGCTGCAGCTCGGTAAATTTCCTGCCGGCTTCTGCCTGAGCGTTCAGCTCGGTCAGGTTCTCCGGTACATTAGCCGCTTTCGCAGCAAGAGATTCGGCGGCTTTCAAAAGTTCCGCTTCCGGAACGTCTTCGCCGTCAAACTCAATGCCGAGCGATCGTTTTTGTTCGTTTGTTAGTTTCATTGTTTTCTCCTCGTTTGAATTTGGCGGCGGAATTTCCGCAGCCGTGTCTGAGATCTCAGATCTCAAATTTTTAATAACTTTCCCATCCGCCGAAAAGCTGTCGTATTCTTCCTCGTCGTCAGCCGGCTGCATCTTCGCTAAGCGATCTGCACCCTGGAAAACAAGCGACGCTTCCCAATACTCGTTGATCTTCGTGACGATCAGCCTGACGATCTCGCCGTCGATCTCTTCACCCAGATTCTTGAAAAACTTCCATCGGTCTTCCGCAGCCATGTCCGGATGCGAATATTCAAATTCGAACAGCACCGTCATCGACGTCGAGTGTATTGCCGGAGGCGTCATCATCAGCCCGCGTGCAATTCTCGGGTTCATCAGCGCATCGATCTTGTACTGGGCGTTGATGCCGGGCACGCCGCCCGTGTTCTTGCCGGCAGCGTCCCACTCGACACCCGACACGGCACCGAGCCAGCCGTTGATATCCCAAAAATCATGGTTCGCGTAAACCGTCGCACCCGCGAGAAGCTGTGTTGACTCTTCCAACACGTTGTCCTTCGTCCAATCGATCCAGTGCCCTGGCACAAGCGTTTTCGACAAAGCCCGAAAATTGACCTGGATGTAATCACCGTCGCGCGGCATCACATCGTCGATCTTCGAAAAATCGAAATTGTCATTCTTCGACTGCTGCGACCACTGCGAAACGACACCGGCCTCTTTCAATCGCTCCCGCAGCTTCTCATCCGGCCTGATATCCGCCGCCGCCAGAGGGCTGAGCATCCGCACCCGACCCTGCATCGCATCCAGGCTCGACAGAATAATTCCGTTTGGCAGTTTTATGTATTTCATCTCCGTGCTCTCTGTGCCCTCTGTGGCTAAATCTTTCCTACTTCCAATCCTCAAGCTGCTCGTACGGCCGCGGCTTCAGCTGAGCATGTAAAAACTTTCCAGCCGACCGACCTTTCTGCCCGTCGAACTGCTTCTGAAAATCCTTCCACAGCGAATCGCTGCAGTTCGGGTAACGATACGCTGTCCCATTCTGAAATCTGACGACTATCGCACCGCTCTCTTTTTCAAACTTCGCCGAGTGCAAATTACTCGACACAATACTTTCAAATCCGTCCTTCGCTTCAGCTGCCTTCGTACTCATGGGTTGGTCTCCTCTAAAAATGTGTGGCTTGGAGATTTCAGTTCTTACGAGATGGTCATCAACAAAGCGTTCCCGACTTACGGTGCCGTCGCTATTTGTAACCCTTCGTTCGAAATCTCTCAGCACTGCCTATTCCGTCCTTTCCGAAAAATTTTCAAATTTCAAATTCCTATCCGCGTCATCTGCGTAAATCTGCGGCTAAAAATTCCTAATCCTCCACTCCCTCGATCACCCCTTCCATCCTCGTCCGGCAATTCGGGTGAAAAGGTGGGAAACCTCGACCGGTCTTAACGATCTCATCGCTCAAAGTTTCCCCATCTTCTTCGAGATACCGTTTCAAAGTATCTACAGGGTTTTTCGCTATCCCCTTGCTCAGCTCGCTTTTGTAGAGAGCCTGCTCAAATTCCGCTGGAGGTAGCTGATTGAGCCGTTCGATCGTCGATTGAGCGACGCCGACGCGTATGATCTTGCCGTCGAGAAATTCGCATAGCGGCGTTGTTCGTGCGTCGAGCGTGGCAACCAGCCGTGCCAGTTCGATCTGTGCCTGAGCCATCGTCCCGATGTGGGCCCAGTTGCGCGTTCTCTGAACTGCGGTCTGTACAACGGTGATCGTTTGGCGATTAGTGAGATTTTTAAACTTCTCGCCAGAGGCCTCTCGAAAAGCTGCCATTTCTTCGGTTGTTTCACGCCCGAAAAGAGCTGCTCCGTTCTCGAAATATTGCTTGACAAAGAACTTTCGCATTGGCTCGCGAGTGTTATCGGCGAACTTTGAAAAGTAAAAATGGTCGAGCCTTCCGATAAATTCGATCGATACCTTGTCTGGCCCGCCGAGCCGTAACCTGAGCGGAGAGCTGTCGCCAAAAACCGTGACATCTCTGAGCCGGTAATATTCGTAAATTGATCTGACTGATTTGCTGATCGTTGTTCGCGATCGGCGCGAGGCCCACGCGCGTCCCCAGGCTTGCTCAAGTTCCTCGAGCAAAACGTCTGCAAAAGATTCGGCGTCTCCAAAATCGGCAAATTCGTGCTCGTGTAAGAACGCCCGTAGGCGGTTAAGCACATTGTCGAGCCCAGCATCACGATCACCGCTAATGCGAGTAAGGTATGCCTGGATAAACTGTTCAAGTAGCGCATCAATTTCTTCCTCCGTTAATTTGAGGCTCGCTGTAGAGCCTTTTTTTTTATGAATGGAACCACCGTCTGACCGGGTTGCACGTCGTGATCTCCACTCGCCAATTGAATGACCTCCGGTTGGTAGCGGTATTTTTGTGACCGCTTATCAAAACTTAAATTGAGAGTTTTCCTTTGCGTCTTTGCGTCTCTGCGTCTTTGCGTTGAAAACTCTTTTCCCGTCCACAAACTCCCCGCACCCGCAAAACTCTCAGAACTCAAAAGCGTCTCATCAAACCAAGCCTCATAACCCAATTCCTGTGCACCCTCGTCCGGCGAGATCAAACCTTTGTTGACCCTGTCAAAAACCGCCCGCTGCCTGATCTCCTCCGTCTCGGCTTCGGCCTTCGCGTTTCGCGAGTGAGCTTTATCGAACTGCAGGCTGACCGAGTCCACATCGATCCCGCCAAGCCTCAGGTCGAGACGATACGTCTGCTCCTGCCGGCGCTTGACGATGCGTTGAATATTTGCAACCTGTGCCGTCAGCAGGTAATACACGACATCCGCAAACGTTTCTGTCGTGCTGTCCGTCCTGCCGTGAAATCCCGGCTGTGCGCCGAGGCCCGAGAACACCTGCTGTTCCGAAACCGTATTCAGCTCGCCCACACCGACCGCACCCGTTGCCACCGGCGTGTGCTCGACCTTTTGATCGCGCGGATGAATGAGCATTCCTTTCGACAGGTTTCCGTCCAGGGCCTTGGACAGCAGCGTCAGGTGCGACTGCATTCGTGCCTGATATTCTTCCTCCGTCTCGCCGCCCTTGCGACGCGGCCCTACGGTCGAATAATCGATAAAGCCCATCAGCCCGACCTTCTGCGCCATGTATCGCAGGTTCTCCATGATCGGTATTTGTCCCGTGAGTATCGCCTCCACCGCAGCCGTCGCCGGTGGCTTCGCATACGGCGAATTTTCCACCGTCTGCAGCGCGTAGTACTTGTAAGTTTCCGGGTTTAGTTCGACCAGCCCGAACGCTCCGGCCTGCCGCGTATAGTTCGACGATCGCTGATAAGCCTTATAGCTGTCGGTGTCTTTATCGTATTTGAAAACGATCTGCTCGACCGGAACCAGCACGACCCTCTCGACCCGCCTTGCCGCCAGATTCACAACATCCTCCGACGAGACCGCACCCGACCACGCGACCGATGTCATGTACTGGTTCAGCAAACCATCGACTCCGCACCCGTGATCGTAGATCCTCGCCGCCGACTCGTTCAGCCTGTTTACAGCCGACTCCGCCGCCGCATCCGTCGCGGCCTCGACCGAAAGCTGATGCCCCGGATTCCCGAGGTTTACGATATTCGCCACATACTGCGAAAAATCCGGATTGTACAGCCAGAAATGCTTCAGCGTCTTCAGCATCTCAGGGTTGATCAGAGGACTGACCGTCGAGAATGCCGCCAGATATGCCGACATCATTCCCGAGAACGTCTCCTCCGACGAACGTCCATTCATCGGCAAATTAACACCGCCCGTCCCCCGAAACGCCGCCCACGCAATTTTGACTCTGTCCGTAAAGTTCATTGTTTAAGTTCCGCGTTCAGTCACCCTGTCGGATGTTCGATCTCGGTGCGAATGTTCTGCAGCTGAGCCTCAATGTCCAGGCTGGCCGCCTCCGATGCGTTGACCGCATCGAGAAGCTCATCGCTCATCTCTTCCTTGCGTACCGCCTGTGCCAAACGTTTTACTGTCTCGTGCGAAGCCGCGATCTGGTTCGCCGCGTCCTCAATGATCGCTTGATTTATCATCTGCCTTCTCCTTTTTATGGATTTAAGATCGCGTCAATTGCCGTCGCCAGCTCTGTGACGGTGATCTCTTTGACCTCGTCCCTTTTTGTACAGGTTGGAGGGCCTCCATGCGGCCCTTCCTGATCCCAGTTCACGACCTCCCACGGGAAATCGACACTGTCGTTGGACGAAAAAATAAGACTTCCGTTGAAGTAAAATTTCAGCAGCCCGTCGTTGGCATCCTTTCGAAATCCCGTGCCTGCCGCAGGATCCCCGGTTCCGGTTTCTGTCTCGATGAGAAAAAATGCCTTGCCGTCCAGCTCGCCGCGATAGGTGTATCTGCCTTCTGCCTCTGAATAGTTGGCGTTCAGCCCCGTAACCTCAAAGTCCGACTGAAGGAGATACATTTTCTGCGTTGCCCCGATCACGACCGCAGCCGTTTTCGGATCACGCGGAACTATGTCGGGGATCAGGGCTGTCAGGCGTGGGCGTGACGCTCCGGTTCCGGGAGCAGTGATGCTTCCGAGGTTAACTACTTCGCTCTCCGGATCCAGCTCGAACGTGTGAGCGATCTGGTCAAAGATCGTTACCGCACAGGTATCCAATCCCGGCGCATCATTCAGCAGATCGACGGTGAAGTCCCCGTTATCATCTGTCTGAGCTTTCACACCCGGCCCGGTGACCTGAGACGACCCGTACGAAAACTGCAGCTCGACGATCACCTGCGGGACCGGATTCGAGCTTCCATCGACCACTTTGCCTCTAATTGTTTGCTGGCTCATCTATTTTTTCCCTCGTAAGTAATTTCGCTTCTCAATAAACGCCCTGTGTTCTCAAAAACTTCCTGCCCGCCGTAACCCCCGCATCTTCTCCGCAACGCTGTTCCTCGCTGTTCCTGAGCGGCTAAACGGCCCGATTTAAGACTCCTCGACCGGAATGAAATCGAGATAGAACTCTTTACCGGTTTTTAATTTGTCGAAAGCTCCCGGGTTATCGATCGTCATATTGAGATTGAAGGCAGGTGTCGCCATCGCCCATTTCCTGTTCTCGCTGTTCGGATCGTCGGAATAGACGCCGTGTATGGAGATCTGCTCCTGATATTTTTCGCCCGTGTCCTGACGTTTGTGTTCGATCACCGAACCAACCCTGACCTTGCATCGTGTAACTGCATTCATATTTTTTTCTCCTTTCAAATTTCAAATTCCTGATCTGCGTTATCTGCGTTTATCCGCGGCTAAAATTTCTTTCTCTCCGTGCCCTCTGTGGCTATCTGGCATTCGCCGCCACCGGCATCGCACCCACAAACCCGACTCGCTGCCCGGCCAGTTTCACCCAGGCGTAATTTGCCAGTGCGAGGGCGATCACCCGATCGTCGTGATACCCCGACATTGCTCCCCACTTCGCGTTGTCAAACCAAACGACGGTGCGTGCCTCCTGGCACCAGTCCTCCGACGACAAACCGATCTCTCCCGTGCGTATCGACTGCTCCAGTGCGATCGCGTAATCGGCCTTGTTCATCGACGTGGTCGGCAGGCCAAATTCTGCCAGCTCCATCGCCTCTTCAAATGTCAACTCACCATCCTCGACCTTCCGCTGCTGCGACCTGTCCATGTACCGGAAAATAAATTCATCCGGTATCAGCCGCTGCAGCTCGCGTATCGTCGCGATGCCGGTGTTGTTTCTCTCAACAACCACAAGTGCGTAACCGTAACGCTCGTGCAGCTCCTCGAGCCTGTAAGCGATCAGGTCCGGCGAACGCTTCAATATCTCCGAATGCACCTGCCGTCCGCTCGTAATGTCAAGCACCTCGATCGCAGCCGGATCACCCGTTTCGTGCCCCAGCGACGTATCGCACCCGATGATGTACTCGTGCCCGTCGATGGCCTCTTCCTGCGGCTCACAAGTGACTTTCAAATATCTGGCCTGTATCACCGGCCGTCCCGTCTGCTCAAAACAATCGACGTCGTTTTCCGGATACTCGACCTTGAACTGGTTCTCGCCACCCGGCAGCTCGTCGATCTTCGCCCGCCGCCAGGCCAGATACTCCGCAACCCGGTCATCCGTCCACGCGATAGGGCTGAACCTTTTTCGGCTCTTTTTCTCAGTGCCCTCTGTGTTCTCTGTGGCTGAAGAAAGATGAGCGGCGATCAGCTCACAAACCGCAACCTCTTCCTCCGTGACCTTCGCCTTTTCAAACCGCTGCCGCTTTGCGATCGCTTCGGCCTCCGGTATCGCACCCGATGGCACCGACCAGACATCCTTCAGCGTTTCGCCCGGCAGCAGCAGCACCCATTCCTTTTTCCGGCCTTGAGCGAACCGTGCACCCTCGATCCGGTACGACCGCTTCCACCACCACTCGAAAAAGAACGACGCCCAGCCGCCCTCGCGTTTCTTGCCCTGCGTGTAGATCGCATGCGTCCAGTCGATGCCGAATGCCGTCGATTCCACCGCGATCTGTCCGCCGCTCGCAGCTTCGATCAGTGACGTCGCAGCCTTCTTTGCATCTCCGCGCCAGAATGGCGGCTCCGTCAGATGCAGATCCGTGATCGTCTGTCCGCGTCCCTTGCCTTCGTGTCCGGGCTGGACCGACGCCGTCGACACGCGAGAGTTGATCGTCCCTTTGACCGTGTCCTTAAATTCGATCAGGTCTTCCGAGTAGTACTTTGTCGCCGGCTTCAAATGTGCCGGCAGGTTTTCGTACATCACCCGAAAGTCCGCTCTGAATTGCGCCTCCGTGTCCGGATCGTGCGGAACCTCTCTGAAATTCCGCCCCGACAGCACGACCGACTTTGCAAAGAACAAAGCCTTAAAGTACGTCGACAAACCTTGCCGGCGAGATTTTATGACCACGTCCTTGCCCGTGAGATTTTCATGCAGGTGCTGCTGTATCTCGTTAAATTTCAGCAGCGTCAGCTTGTTCTCATCGAACGCATCGCGAATGTAGATAAAGTTTTCAATGAACAGCCGCTGTGTTTGCTTATCGTGCCAGCGTGCACGCCACCATGACAGTGGTTTCAAACTTATGTCGTCGCCCTCAGTCGCGATCGAGGAGGCTAAACGGTTTGTCGCCGCCTTCATCCGTTCGATCGATTGCTCGACTGTCGATTTCTTCGCCGTCTTTGCCATAGTGAGCAGCTGCCAGTTCAGCTAATTTCTCGCCGTGCTTTACGACGAATGACGCAGCCTTCGGATCGATCTCGCCGAGCCACGCCACCAATTTTTCAAACCCCGCAACGAACGTCTCCAGGTTGTCCCTGCTCAGGTCCAGATTCTTTCTCGCGTCGATCTCCAGCTTGCAAAAATCCCTGTACTGGTAGATCTCGTCTTTCGTCGCCTCGCCCGCGTCCACAGCCTTCTGCAGCGTTTTCCTGACCCGCTTTATGCCTTGGTACAGGTCCTGCTCGTCCGAGTGGACCGCCGCCACCAAACCCTGCGTGTAGATCTCGAGGCTGCGTTCAAATCCGTACCGCGTGATCCAGCCCATACGCTCGTGGTTCCTGCCGCGATCGTACAGGTTCGCTTTCTGCCAGTTCGGGTAGCCGGCCCGTCGCATGTCCTGCTCGATGAGCTCATGGTTCTTCCCGCCGCGTTCGCAATAGAACTTACGGCACTGCTCTATCGCTTTTTTGTCGTACGGCTTCGGCATTTCCTGCTCTCAAATATCAAATTTCAGATCTGCGTTATCTGCGTTTATCTGCGGCAAAATTTCTTTCCCTTTCTGCCCTTTCAATTCTCGTGGCCCTTACGCCCGCGACTCACCGCCTCTCACGGCCGTTCTTAACGGACCACGTTCACCGGCCCCAACCCCGAACCGGCAAACCTATTTCAAATCCTCAATTCGGCTTCACGACGTACACGCCAAACAAAGGCGACGTCGAAGCGATGTTGTAACTGCTGCTGATCGGCTGCGTAACCGCGTTGCTCAGTATGAGCGTGATCGTCGGACTCGCGGCGTTGTATGTGCCTGTATAGACCGCCGCTCCGTTGTAGTTGAAGGCGTTGACGATCGTAAACTGCTGCCCGTTCACGAGGCCTGCGTTGCTTAAATTGACGGCGATAGTAGCGGCTCCGCTTGGCACGATCGCAATGATATTTGCTCGTCCCGGCTGATATGCGTTCGGTCTGACCATGACCGTGTCAGGCATTGATGTGGAAACGGCGGTGCTGGCAGCGTCAAATCCCGTAGCAGATCTCCACTGCGCAAAGGTCTGATTCGCATGTGCGGTGATGTTGCCGAACTTCTCGGCGGCCGAGCCTGTCGCATAGTAGGTGTTGTTGTTGATCGTAAAGCCGCTCTGCGTCGTCTGAATGTTGATGCCCGACGAGTAAAACTTATTGCCGGTCGCCGTTATCGCGTTCGTCTGCACGATCTCCAGTCCGATAGCCGTCCCGCCGATCAGGTAGTTGTCGTAAACGTGAGCATTGCCGACGCCAGCGCCGTAGCCAACCTTAAAGTTGTAGCCGTTCGCGTTCATCGGGTGCATGAAGATGTTGTCTTTTAGCAGGATGTCTGAGATAAGCTGCGTCTCGGTTCCGACGATCAGGTTCTGATGCCTCACGCCTGCACCGATCGGAGAGCCCGAGTTTGCAAACACATTCCCCTGGACATCGCCACCGACGTATGAAGCGGTCCGGCCGTAGAGCTGCGTTCCGTTCCCGAAGTTGTTAAAGACGATGTTGTTATGGATCTTCGAAAAGCCTGAGCTGTTCTCCAGATACATTCCATGCCCTTTGCCCTCGGTCGTTCCGTCAAACATTCCGTTGTTGTAGCTGAGATTGCCGTAAACTTCAGTGTTCGAGCTTGAGCTTCCCGAAAATATGCCGTTCAGGTTGTCGTGAATGTCGAGGTTGATAAACCTGTTGCCGTTGCCGGTGTTGAATATCCCACAGCCGCGCAGGCCTTCCGCTCCGTCATATCTCCAGTCGCGTTTCGGGTCCGAGTTCAGTATCTCGATGTCCTGATAGGTCGTATTGCTTCCGGCAGTGTATAGCTGATTTCCGGCAAGCCTGACCAGGACTCCGGCGTTATGAGCAACCGCTCCGGTCGAGCTTCCGGCTGCCGCACGATTAACATTGATCGTGTTGCCGCTAATGCTGTTGATGTAAAGTGCCTCACCGTCAACTATCAGCGTGTTCGCTGCACCCGATTGAAACGGAGTGATAAACACAGAAGCATCAGCAACGACAAGGGTATTCTGCGTTGCCGTCATCGCGCTGTTTAACGTGGTCGTCAAGTACCCGTCAATTACCGCACCCGGCAACCCTCGAACCGTTCCACCCGTCAGCGTCGATCGGAATTTGCCGCGATAGATTCCGGCTTGCAGGCAAAGCGTCTTGCCCGCGATGTTCTTACCCAACGCGGCTTGCAGACTCCACGGATTCGCCGACGTCCCGGCACCGTTCGCAGTTCCGCTCGTCGCCGCATAAAGATCGCAACCCGATGCAGGCGTAGCATTAGCTGTCGGAGTGCTCGTAGCCGTGGCCGTCCCCGCAAAAGTCGGCGCCAACGTCGCAGTCGCCGTATTAGTCGCTGTCGCAGTCGGTGTATTCGTCGCTGTCGCTGTCGGCGTCGCAGTTAAGGTATTCGTGGCGGTCGAGCTTGCCGTTGCCGTAGCTGTCGGCGTCGCGTCTTCCTTAAAGTTCTGGCACGTAATGTTGACCGTTCCGTCGCGGTTCGCATCGAATCTGCACCACTCAAACCCGAGCGCCTTTGCCTGCCTGATCTGCGTCCACAGGTTCCGCGTGCCCACATTCAGCGCCACAAACTTATCCGCCGCCGCCACTGCAGGAGTCGGCGTCACAGCCGGTGCAGAAGCCCGCACGTTAGTAAGGGCGTAACGATCAACGCCCCAAAGAGCACTCACCGCCACTATCAACAACAAAATTCCTGTCAGCTTTCTCATCTTCCTCTGTGCCCTCTATGGCTAAAACTATTTCCCGATCTCCCTCACCAGCTCTTTGATCTCGTCCAGGTCGTCGATGATCATCTGAAATTTTTCCTCGTACCTTTTCTCGATCTGACGTGCGACTTCCTGGTTAAAATGGATGTCGCCGTTCGTTCGGTGAGCCTCGAGCAAAGCACCCTGTGCGGCTATCGTCTTATCCCGTTCAACCGCGTCGTTCGACAGAGCATCGACCTTCGTCTGCAGCCTGACCGCCTTTACGATCAGCCCGACTATCGCCGATACCAGCGTTATCAAAACTCCCGGCGTGAACCACAGCGAGAGATCCATATCGACCATCCTCCCGGTGTCAAAAACTACTCGCCGTCCTTCAGCTCTTGTGCACCCTCGACCGCCTTCGCGGATTCCTGCTCTGCCAGCGCGATCACCTCTTCCGATGTCAGGCCGTTGATCTGGTCAACGTGCACGCGGTCCTTTCTGATCAGATCGACCAGCGTCTCAAGCCAAAAAATTACTTGTTCTTTTTTACTCGTCTCAGCCATTTCAAAAACTCCTTGTTTTCCTTCGCGTCTTTGCCACTTAGCGTCTTTGCGTTAAAAATTCCTACCCGTACGATTCACGCATCGCAGGAACTCCGGGAATATTGCTGCCAACCAAATGCCCGAGCAGCGAAGATCCCAGCCCGCCGCCGATCGTAACCAGCAGCATCCGCAGCGTCGATACGGCGACGAGTATCATTCGCGATTGCTCGCCTGACAGCACACCGACAAATTCTAGGATCTCCAGAAATGGCTTCACGACCGTTTCATCGAACAGGGTCTTGAGCTGCAGCAGCTTCGCCTGGTCGACCTGTCCGCCATTAGCCTTCACAGCCGCGTACATCGACTTGACGGCCTTGACGTAAACGACCTCGGCCTGTGACAGCCGCAGCAGTATCTCGCCAAATTTCTTCGATTGCTCCAGCGTGATAATGTTCCGGTCCCGGGCATCTTTCACCGCAGCGATCACGTCATTCGTCGTCGCCGGCAGCCGATAACTGGCCTCGATCGCTTTTCTGACAACGTCCTTCTTCGGACATCCCGTCGCCCCGATCACACTCAAAAACACCAGGCAATAAGCCAACATCGCCGCCGTCACAAATTTTGCTATTCCGTAATTTTTCATTATTTACCTTCCTTTCGCGGCATGATCAGCGTCATGCCCGCAAGCCCCGCACCCGCTATCAAAGGCGACCCAAGCCGCAGCGTAACCGGCAGCGTCTCCGAGATCTCAGCCAAACCTCCCGGATCGAGAAACAGGATGAGCGCCGTAACGATCAACCCAAACCCCAGCAGATAAAGCCGGTTCGCGTTCTCACCCACAAAATGCACAAACCGAAAATCGTCCGGCTTCGCATTAACTTCCCAGACACCCTTCACAAAAAAAATAAAAGCCGCCCCCAAAAGGATCAGTACAAAAATCATGTAAAGCTCTTGCATTTGTCTCTCCGTGTCCTCTGTGCCCTCTGTGGCAAATCGTTCCTATTCCTCGATCAGAAAGGTTCAGCTATTGAACAAGATCTGTTCGGCATTACGCCGTCGAATTAAACCGAGCAATTTCTTTCTGCCTGCAAATACCCAGGAATCGAATGCATCATGCGCTGCCGAATAGTTCCCGGCGTTCAACCTCTTCAGCAGGGTTGACTTTGCAAAGTTTGCAGCCCCGATGTTGAAGACCAACGAAACCAAAGCATCGTATTGGCCTTGGGTTAATGAGACTTTTACAAGATCGTCAACTGGCTTTGCGTGTTCAGCGACATCACGGTCAAACCACTCATTGCTTTGAGCTGCGGAGATCGGCGTGCCAACTTTAAGACGCTTCTTCTCTGCAGGGCTCAGCAGATGTCCGACGCCCGCTGTAGGCAAGCCTACGGCGTCCAAATAAACTTTCAGCACCTCGCCTTCCCACGATTTGATAAAAGCTTTTCCTTTTGCCGAAACTTGCATCTTGCTCATATACTCTCCGAACTCCGAATTCCGAATTCCACATTCCGCATTCAAAGCGTGTCGGGCGTCACGGCCGGTTGTGAAGTGGGATCGTCACTCCCCGTACCAGACGGCATGAACCGCATCCGCCCGACCTGTTTCAAATCTTCTCTGTGCTCTCTGTGCCCTCTGTGGCTAAATAAAATTCCTGATCTGCGTCATCCGCGTTGATCTGCGGCAAAATTTTTCTTTCCGGGAAAACTTCTAATCCTTCAGCCCCACATACTCCAGCCGCGTCTCCTTCTTCTTGCGTGTTGAGATCGCATCGACCTCTTTTTTCCCGAGAGCCTTGTCCGCAGCCCCCAACGAAACCGATATCAGATCAAAAAACTCAACGCTCTTTTTCTTGCACAGGTCCCACAGCTTCGCCTTATCCGGCTGCCGTTCGAGTTCCTTAGTCCCGACCTTCACACCAAAAACCGCATGTTCCGACTCCGCCTCGTACGTTTTCTTTTTATCGGCAACGAACGCGAGCACTTCCGCTTTCAGCTCTTCAGCCTTAGCCAATAGCCGTCCGATCTTCCGCGAGTGAGCCTCATCGATCTTCGAAATTGCCTTCTCGTATTTCTCCGTCACCGGCGATTTCTCACGCTCGCACGCGTCTTGTGCACGCTTTAGCTGCCTGACCGTCTTCGCGTACTCATCAGCCTTCGCTTTTATTTCTTCCAGAGTGAGCTTTGCCATTTTTGGATATTGCAAACCTGCCGGGCGCCTCTCGGCGCCGTGGCAGCCGTTTCGCAAACATGATCATCTTGCTTTACCCGCGCGCACAAAAAAAGCCCGTTTTTTACGGACTTTACAAACCTGTTGACTTTTATGATTTTTTAGTTTTTCATTGAATGCGTGATGAATGTCTATCAGCCGCCGCTCCCAAATCTCGAACGCCTGCTACGTCTTGGCGAGGTTGAACGCGCTTTGCAAAAGATCTTTCGCGAATCAACCCCGAGCCGTCCGACCCTCATCATGATGTGCCAGGACGGCACTCTCGAAGCTATTCAGCTAGGCCGCGGCCGCAACTGGTTCGTCTACGAAACCAGCCTCGATAACTTTATACGCGCCACCCAACCTTGTCAACAAAAACTCGCCGCCTAACTCTTAAGCCCTGAAAGGGCGGCAGATAATAGCCCAGGGTGTAGGCTTTGCGAAACCCTGGGTAACAGATCACCACCCCGCCGCGTTGCGGGCCTACCGCAACCGATCACCCTAATTTTTTGTAATGAAAATCTCTCGGCGGCTGGCTCGCCGGCACGCTCGCGGTCGCATAGCTCTTCTCAAAATTCGACACCGCCCACACAATAGCCACGACCCACCCAACAAACGTCCAACCCGCCAAAAAATTGAGAACGATGATCGGCGCCATTTGCGGATGATTCCGCTTGACTGCAATGATCGTCGGGAGAAAATACAAGCCCAACGACAACAGCCCGCCCACAATGATCACCAGCAGCAGCAACGCTGCTCCCACATCGTCTGCTGTGAAAAATAATAGCATCATAGCTTCAAAAGCTAGGACAGGTTCCAATAGTTCTCGAAACCCCGCCTTTCCAGTTTCTGAATTCTACGCAGTTGACTTTGGCAGCGTAGTACGGACGCCCGTCCGCATCTGAAAAGACCTTCATCATAAACCACACATTGACAATCTTGCGATAACCTTCTGGGATTTCGGCAATTTGTGCAAACACCGCTCGTGCGAGTGCCTCTTCTATGACAATAAAAGTCACTTCGCCGTACAAGAGAAAGGCTGTAGTCCTAGCGTTATCACTCTCAAGCGCCATGATGTAGGCTGTGTTATTGCCTTCCGTATGAGCTTTTATCTCGTCAAGAGCAACAGCTTCGACACGTAGCGGCTTGTCCAAATAATCCTTCGGAAAAGTTTGTAGCGCTTTCAGACTGACGGTTCGCATTGCCGCCTCAGATTCGCTCCTAACTTTCTCATCTTTTTGACGCTGCTTTTCAGCTTTTTCCTGTTCTTTCTTTTGGCGTTTGATTTCTTTCTCGGACAGCGGAGTAGACGTCGCCTCCTGCGCAAAACCACTCCCCGCCATCACAACGATCAAAACCAAAAATAATAGATTTCTCATCTCTGTGTCCTCTGTGTCTTTGTGGTGAATTTCTTCCGTCAGCCGCTATTCTACCACGCGTTTCAGTTCCTTCACGATTCCATCGACCCTGATCTCGTTCTGCCCGAAAACTAGATCCTTATACCGAGCATTCGCCGACCGCAGCACAACATTCTCTCCCTCAAAATATATCCGCTTCACGACCGACCTTCCCGTTGGTAAATACGCGATTACAAGCTTGCCGGTTCGTATATCCGCCGCGTCAAATATTCGCTTGACGATCAATATATCACCATCAAATATGCCTTCATCGACCAGGCTGTCGCCCGAGACCGTCACCGTCCCGACCTCCTTAAAATCACGCACCCACTGCGGCCTCAGTATAAGCTGCGACCTCGGATGGTCAAAGAACTCGACCGTCGTCCCCGCCGCCACATGCCCCAGATGCTCAACCTCGATCTGCTGCTTGTGAGAAAATTGTCTCAGCTCATCGTCCATCAAAATTACCTTTGCGTCTCTGCGATCTTTGCGTCCTTTGCGTTAAAAAATTCCTATCCCGTCTTCCGCTTCCTGGGCTTTAACTGCCTCTGTATCTGCTCGATCTGCTCATCGCTGACCAGCATCCCGCGAACCTGGTCCTTCGGATCTTCGCCGCTGATATTGGCGATCACCGGCGCCAGTATAACGTCGTTGCTGCTCACCGGCTTGATCTGTACATTTTCCTCTGCTTGATCGGCAACGGGCATATCCTTGTGTGCCATTTCCTGCCTTACGATCTGCCTTATGCGGTCTTCCATCGAAGCCGCACTACCAAAGCGCGTAGCTTCCACGCCACGCTCCAGCAAAAGGCTTAAATATGTTTTGAAATCGATATTTCCCTTTGTTTCTGTCCGCCAAAGATCTTCCAGCGTGTTCCTCGAAAGATTGCCCAGCAAAAACCTAAAGTGGATCGCCTCGTCCTGATCCGGCAGCCAGTCATCGCCGTGCAGCAGCCATCCAATGGGATGATGCGTAAGTTCCCGAAAACGGAGAAGATTCTCGAACCCCATTTCCTGTTCGCCGTTCACGATCTTATAAATGACCTTATCCGATTTATAGCCAAGTTTTTCAGCCATTTCTCGTTTATCAGTGATATTTGCACCCTCCGCAAAAGCCCGTAAAAATCGGACTCCTAGCGGGGTCGCAGAATTATTTTTCACTTTTTTAGCGAAATCACTTGACATCTTTCTCCATTTTAGGGAAAATCATTCCACGTTGGGAAATTTAGTTCATTTTCCCAAACCAATAAACGGGGAATTTTAACATGACAGCACGACAAAACAAATTGAAATTGATGGACATCGGCAAATCTATGAAGGACCTTGCCGACGAACTTCGGGAAAAGTTTCCGGGACCGACCGACAAGAGCATGCAAACGATGGTTTGGAACATGATCTACAAACGCGGTTATTACCCTCGCTACGCCAATTATCTAAACGAGACCTACGGCTTTCGTTTCAGAAAACCGGAGAGCGTTCGCCAGATCCTGCGTCAGGCAGCCTAGGTTTTCCATAGGTTTCAGCACCGTCTTGAAGCCTATCTTTTTTTGTCAGCTTTTTACAGTTGAATTTAGGGCTTCCAGCCCTCATGAAATATGCCGAAACAATCAATATTACAACGAGCTTTTAAGGGACACGTTGAGAAATGTCACAACGACCTCGGCATTTCGCAGGCACGTCTATATGAGTTGATCGGCACTGATGACCCTTACGAACGAACGTGGCGACTGTTGAGGGCATTGGCATTTCGCAATCCCGAGGGCTTGCGGATGATAGCCGACGACTTCAATTCGCGCGTCGCCGCCCTGGTCGGTTCGTCATCGGGCGAGATTGATATGGATCGTTGGGTTAATGCGATTACCGATGAGACCGTACCGGAACGACAACGCCGACGCGTGATTGATGCTTTCGCAGATTTACAGAGATATCTGGAGACAAACAAATAATATGCAAAACCCAAACAATGTAACGACTGAGGCTTTTGAGGGCATGTTCGGCGAGATCGCCATCGAGCTCGGCATCAGCGACAAACGCCTCTACGAGATGCTCGGCCGCGACAACCCGTATACCAAAACGTGGCGTCTTTTCACGCCGCTCGGACGCCTCAACCCGGACCGCCTCGAGCTCATCCGTGCCGATTTCAACGCCCGCTGCGACCGCATCGTCGGCAGCAAGGCAAAGCCCTCAACCGCCGCCACCGTGCATAAAGAGACCAGCGAGGCCATCCAGTCGATCATCGAAAAGGCCCCGCGTGCCGAGCGTCGCAAACAGATCACCGAGGCCATCGCCGAACTTAACAAAGAGCTCGCCAAGCTCGACGCCGGCGACAATGTCGTCCGCAAATTCGCCAGTTAGTTGATTTCTTTGCGTCTCTGCGTCTTTGCGTTGAAAAAATTTCCTAAAAGGAGAACCAACATGTTCATCGAAAAAACAACCGAGCAGTTACGAGCCATATTTGGCTTAGGCCGACAGCGTGATCTCGTCAAAGAAGATCTTGAGCTCCTCGCCGCCGAGGTGACCAATAATCGTACCTGCCGCTTATCCAAACTCAGCTTCGACGAGGCCAACCAGATGGTTACGCGTCTCGGCGGCGACGCCTTCCCATCACCCGGCCACGTCGCTCTGCGCACGCTTAATCATCGCCGGCAAAAGGCCGGTATCAAACAGGTCGAGACCGCCAAGCACACTCGCCTCATCCGCGATCTTGCTGCCCGGCGCAATATGTCCGAGGCCGGTCTCGCCTCTCTCTGCATGCGCGTGATCAAGCGGCCCGCCCCGCTCACCACCGCCCAGGGCAACAAAATAGTCGAAGCCCTAAAAGCCATGAACGCCCGCGATTCACGAATAAAGGAGGCAGCATGAGCAGACACCGTCTTCCGATGATCCCGCACGATCGTCGCCATCTGATGTACGAACAGTTTACCCATAGCACGGCATATTTTCTGTGTTTGGCGGCGACCCTCGACACGATCGCCGCTGACGAAAGGGAAGGGCTGGTACTCGATATCTACAAGATCACTCACCGTTTGGCTGATGCTCTCGGCTGTGGATCTACACGCACGCCCGAAGAATCGCTACAGAATTACTTGGAAACCTTCGAGTTTCCTGTCGATGCAGACGTGCTCGATTCATCCGAGCTCACAGAAAAGGAGGAAGCATGAGGTTTGTTCCGATCACTGTCGCGATTTTATTGGTCCTAGGTATTACGTATTTGGCTACCGCGTACATTTCTCCGCTGGTGGGTTTAATAGTTGCCGTCCCAGTGGGTTACGCACTCGGCACCCTGGCAGCTTATATCGAAGAAAGTTTGGAGGTAAGAAAATAATGGATCCGTTCACCACATACTGGCTAACAACCATTTTACTCGTCATCACCTGCCTGTCGATCGGCATTCCCGTCGGCTACGCGATCGGCTTAAAAGAGGGCGTCAACATGTTCCTCGTCGATCTCGAGGACGACGACGAAGACGTTCTCGACGCAGAGGAGGTCAGCTAATGTCCGGACGCTTTTTATCAACGGCTCCTCTCGGCTCCGCCGTCTTCGACGGCATGTCCCTGTTTGCGGGCGAACCGGCTCATTGCGGCCGCTGCCGCGATATCGGCGTATGGCTCACGCCGCAAAACCGTATCGAGGTCTGCCCGCGCATCCAGTGCGGCGACCGCCATACCGAGCCGAACGCTGCCGCAAAGCTCATCCAGCGTGCCGGACGCAGCCTGCTCTTTCGCAATATCCCTGCGAATCAGCACGCGTTTAACGTCGCACGCGCATTGACCCGGTATACCAGTGAAAAGCCGTGCACCGCGCAAAAGCTGATCGATAAATACTTCGGCTGGGGCGGC
Organism: Pyrinomonadaceae bacterium; assembly: GCA_044230475.1. Lineage (GTDB taxonomy): Bacteria > Acidobacteriota > Blastocatellia > Pyrinomonadales > Pyrinomonadaceae > OLB17. The sequence goes on from JBGARA010000018.1 coordinate 33,854, forward strand.
AGCCAGCAGCTTCGCCACCTGCACCACGCCGTCGAGGAGCTTCGCAGCGTGTGGTTATTGCCCGTCGGCAGCCGCAAGCATCAGCCATACGGCTACTGGATCATCACCGACGAGGACGATTACAAACAGTGGTTCGAGGCGACCAAAGCGTCCCCCGTAACCCAGTTATCCATGCTCCACCGCAACGCCAAGGCAAACTTTCCCGTCTTCGCCGAGCAGATCGAGATGGAGTTCTGGCGTGACATGGGCGACGTGTCAGAACCGGGAGCGATAGCGACTGGGTCGATTTCATCTCCGCAGGCCGTTGCGTGACGGCCGCGCCGGATGTGCGGAGGTCGATAGGTGGAAAAGTTCGATTCCAACGCATCCGGCAACTTTTGTCAGAACCGCCTGCGTAAGCGGGCGGCCAGTTCGCTGGATCTTTGAAAAGTTTGCGGCACGCCGCTTGACTCGATGTAAGAAACCGACCGGCGAAACAACGCGACACTTCGATTGTCACGTCGTCAAACATCATCGAGTGGTCATCTTGTCGGTTGATGATGCCATCGTGCCGCAACCCATTTTTTTTAGCTATGAGCAAGGCTCTTGCAATTTTTATTTTGTTTATCGGCTTCTTCGTGTTGGCGATCTTGCACAGCATTTTCACGATGGATGACGACGATCTCGACGGAGGCTACGGTTTCTGATCTCTGTGCCCTCTGTGGCCAATTTTTCTCAAGGAGTAACGATTATGAATATCAGAACTTACAGAGTATGGATGACCGATGGAAGCGCCATCCTCATCGATGCCGAATCAGCAGATGACGCCATGTACAAAGCGAACAAACAATGCGATGCGGGACAATACCCACGCTGTGCAGAATGTATCGACAATTTCTAATTTTCTCTGTGCTCTCTGTGCCCTCTGTGGCTAATTTTTCTTATGGCAAAACGCAGCGACGAAGATTACGAGATCGAGGCATTGAGCAAGGGCCTCGCTGTTCTTGAGGCTCTTGAGGGCACCACCTTCGAACCTGTCACGCAAAAACGCATCGAGCAGCGTACCGGCTTCAACCGCGATCTTGTTATGCGAACTTTGAAAACTCTGCGACTGCGCGGCTACGCCGTCCAGAACGATAAGGGCGAATGGACAGTCGGACAGAGATTTATCCGATTCGTTCATTCGATGGGCAACCGTTGAAAGCTAAAAAACTTGCGCAGCGCGCAACTTTTTTTTCCGTAAGTTATTGATTTCATTAGAAACGCGTCTTGCGCGCGTGAATTTAAAAAGGAGAAAGCATGAGAAACGGCGAATTCAACAAATGGGATCGTCGACGCAACCCAAATATGAAAGATTCACTTTCCAAAAAGATAGACGAGGTCAAAGATACTCACGCTGCGGAAACGCACGCTGAGATAATGTCCAACCACGACGCACGGGCAAAGATCGAGGCCGGTTTCATTCTAGGCCGCATCAAGCAAAACGATCACCTTTCACAGGCGATCTCTGCAAATCTCGATGCTCAAACCGTACGAGCACTCGAAACATTTCAAAAGGAAAAAATGTTCAAGGCTCTTGGCTTCGATACGTTTGACAAATTCCTTGACGAATCGGAATTTTCGCCGATGAGCAAACGCCAGTATTACGACCGGCTGGCTTTGATTCGCGGCCACGGCGACGAGATCTACGACTTGCTCACCAGTGTCGGCATCTCCGTCCGAGCTCAAAAGATGCTCGGCCACGGCGACCTCGCGATCAAGGGCGATGCACTTGTCATCGGCGATCAGCAGATCGAGATGTCAAACGTTGGCCTGATCAAGGACGTTCTCAACGAGATGTTCGACGAAAAACGCACTCTCATGGCGGACCGCGAAAAGCTCAAAAAACAAAATGACGCTCTCAAGGATCAGATCGCTCGCGGCACGGACGAAAATGCCGAACTTATGCGTGCTCTCGATGCCATGCGCGAGGGCAACCCGCACGATCGTTCGCTCGCACGCGTTGTCGAATCTCTGCTCGAACACACAGAGGTCGTAGGCCAGATGGACGATAAGGCCAAGGCGAAAAAGGGCGCGAACGCACTCGAAACGCTCTGGTCCGTACTACTTCAGGTCAAAAAGAGCTATGCCATCGGCTTTCATTTTGTCGAGGCCGCAGCAAACGGCTCGAGCGGCGACGACTTTGAAGCAAAGCTGAACGCAGCCATTAACGAGCCCGACGATCTCGACGCGGAGGACAACTACTAAGAATGAACGAGTCAGTCAGCATCATCTACGACCCCAATGACATTCCCGACTTCGACGGTTATTTTGTGACCGACGAGTTCAAGGATTACGCGGCAGCTATCGAGCTGATCATTCACTCGGCTAAACGGCCGCTCTGCACGCGTCAGATCCACAACCGGCTTGGCAAACGCCGCACACGCCGCGAGTGGACACTTGACGCTCTCGAATCGCTTCGCTCTGTCGAGCTGATCCCCGGACTGATCGTAGATCGCTGGCGTGTCGCGGTCAACACCAGGCCTGTTCACGTTGACCGCTGGAATGGCGACAACATGTCATGGCTTTTCGGACGTCCCGGCCTCGGCCGCAAAAATAACTATGCCGATCTCGGCGTATCAGCAGCCCGCACGTAAGTAAATGGGCCGTGTCAGTAGCCCGCACGTAAGTAATGGGCCGTGTCAGTAGCCCGCACGTAAGCAAGGGGCCGTGTCAGTAGCCCGCACGTAAGTAAGGGCTTGTATTAACAACCCAAAAGGAGAACTATGAACACAAAAGAAAAAACCTACACAAAACAACAACATCAACTGATCGCCGAGCTTTGTGCCACCTACGGCCTCGAACCGGACCAGATCATTTTCTTCAACGACGATCCGCGTCCGCACTTCGACCGCGAAGCCACCGCCGTGCTTATTCACGCACTGACCGATGCTGTCGGCATTGAGGATGACCTTGTCCCGTCACACCTCGACGACACGATCTGCGTCAAATATCGCATCACGTTTCCCGATGGCTCGTTTGCCGGTTCGACCGGCGCTGCCAACATTCGAGAGCTAAAGAACGGCGAACCGATGTCACGGCAGGAGATCCAGAGCCTCGCGACGTCTCGTGCGTCCCGCAGTGCATTGACCAATCGCGGCATCGATCTGCTAAAGCTTCATCACCAGCGGCTGCACCGCAACGTGGCCGAGATGCCGGTCAAATCGACACGGGCAAAGCTCATATCCGAAGCTCACGTTCTCGGCGAAGAGAAAGGCCTGATCTGCGGCAACGACAAGACCAAATGGCAGGCTGAGCTTTACAACAATTTCAGCGTGATCAACAGCAACGAACTTAACGACACTCAGCTCGGCGAGTTCGTCGCATATCTGAAAACCATCGCTCCGCAGTCTGCTTTATTGGCTGCATAACCGTACGCGGAGCGTGCTCACCAACCCGGGCACGCTTCGCATTTTCTTACTTTTTTTTGATCGGAATCGACGATGAATAAAAAACTAGGCTCGATCGCCACAGCAGAGATCGAAAACGCCATGACAGGGTTGGTCGGCGCGGCTGCAAAAGCCGAGGCCGAACGTCTGGCAGGGATTCATCCCGTGAGCGTGAATTACATTTACCGCATGACTGAGCACTTGAGGCCAAAAACGAGAAAAAAACGCAGCGACGCCGGCCGTCGCACGTTCGACCTTGTCCCCGGCACCGATGTCTGGTACGCGGCCCAGCTCGTCATCGTAGACAAGCTCGATCCTGATCTTGCTCTGCTCACCGCAAAGACGCGCGGGCGAACAAATCTGCCCTCGCTCGAATATTTCCGTCAAATGCTTGCGGAAAAAGGTCTCGGCAAAAAAGCTCGTAAAAATCCAAGGTCCGCTCATCGTCGTTTCGAGGCAGAGTTTCCCGGCGAGATATTCCAGATCGACGTCACCGCTCTCAAGGTTCGCTGGCAGGACGAAAAAACGCGCCGCATCCTCAAGATCGAAGGCGTCGACAAGAACCATCCGCAGATGGACCCGACGAAATTGCAGGTCTGGCAGATACTCCTCAAGGACGATCACTCGCGTCGCGTGTTCCTGCGTTACTTTGTCGCCCGTGCCATCACATCGACCGAGATGGTCCGTTTTATGTGCGAGGCGTATTGTGAGCTGGGAGTCCCGCAAAAGCTCTACACCGACCAGGGCGGCGAATTCAAGGGCCGCCACAATATCGCTGCCAAGATCCTCAACGCACTGCCTACCGTTCGCGACACTGGCGGCTACACGCACATTCCGCACATGCCCGGCAATCCGCAGGCGACCGGCAAGGTCGAGAGCGGCCACCAGTGGGCTGAAAAGATGGACCGCCTCGTCGGTCTCGCTGTCACCGAGGGCCAAAATGTGACGCTTGACACCCTCAATCTTTTCGCTGACCGGATATCGATCGCTTACAACAACCGCGTACACCGGACGACAAACCAGACACCGCTCGTTCGCTGGCACAACACACGCATCGTCGTCCGCAAATTGCCAAGTGAGATCATCGAGTCCGCACTCCTCAGCGACCAGTTCGAATGCACACTCGACCCGTCGATGACCGTCACATATCAAAAGATCGCCTACAGGATCCCGTCTTGTGCAACCTTTGTCGATTATGTCGGCCAGCGTGTCCAGGTCGTCGTTCCGCCGAATGTCGACGTTATTTTGTTGACGCTGCCAAACAACGGCGGCGAATACGAGATCGACAAGGTCCTCGCGACCGCCGATAAGGCAGGCGAGTTCAAATCCGTTGCCGAGTCGAACGCACAGCAGCTCACAAAACAGCTTCGCGAAACCCGCAAAGCTGAGATAAAAGCCGGAAAGGAAAAACAGAAACAGACCGGCGAGATAGCACCCGTACCGCACGTCAACGTCGAGATCGAACAGCCGGCAACCAACGTCACCGCGTTCCCGCACCCCGAACGCATCGCCAGTGTCGAGGAGGTCAGCCGCATCGTCCCGCTTCCGATCGCAGCCGTGTCAGACGCGGGAGCGATCGCGAGCGGTTCAACCGCCTACGCCGGCCGCGATCTCACGTACTGGCAGGCTCTGAAAGAATACGGATCACGCTTCGACACCGTCGCCGAAGCAAAACTGTTCCTGCTCGGGCTTTTCCCGAACACCAAAGGCAGCGTGTCGAGCTCCGACATCGAATCTGCCATCAACAACCGTAACGCAGCCACCGACAGCGTTACCGAACGAGGAATGCTACGCATAGCAAGTTAAAAAAGGAGAATACCAACCCATGACTGAGAAAATTTGGATTTCCGGACACGATATGCACTTTGTTGATCTTCCACACGAGGAAGAACAATTCGCATATTTCGTTGCAAAACATGACGATGAAATTGTCGCAGTAGCTAAAGCGTCTCCCTGGTCGAATTATGAAAAGACGCCGGATATTCGACCTTTCATCAGTGGCGTTCACGTCGAAGAGGCGTTTCGCGGACAGGGCGTCGGAACGGGTCTGATGAAGTACATCGAGACTGTCGCCGGACTCCAAAAGATAAAGAGTCTTGCTCTTTATGTTCACAAGGACAACTACGACGCAATCTGGTTTTACGAAAAGCTCGGCTATCGCCCCGTTCTCGATGATGGTGACAACCGTCTTCTCGTTAAATTCATTCCAGCCGCGTTACCTGATGTCCAGTCAATTATCGATGACATCGACGAATGGCAGCGTGACGACAGAAAATTCACCGGCATCGATCTGATCCTCAAGATTAAGGACGAACTGTACGACATTCTCTCGCTCGGTGATACGAAGGAGGTTGCCTAAATACTCTGTGCCCTCTGTGGCTAATATATTATGACCCAACCCAACCCAAACAAACGCCCGCATGTCTCGACACAGATCGGACGACTGCTGAACAAATACGGCATCAGCCTTCGTGATCTCGCGAAATGCCTGAAGGCGGAAAAGTCAAAATACACAGGCACGACCACGCTTCATCGCATGGTCCGAGGCGAGCTTTCCGACTCGATGCGGGCAGATCTGCATCCCGTCGTCGCTCGCTGCCTTGCCAAATTTCTCATTGCCCGCGGCCTCGATAAATCCGAGATCGACGCCGAAATGAACATAGCTTTTACACAAGGAGAATACCGATCCATGATCTCAAAACGACTCGAACTCAACCCCGAACTCTGCAAGTTTTTTGGCTTTAAGAATGAACGCGGCGACTATATCGACCCGTTCAGCAATCCGCCGCAGGACCGCGATGAGGTATTTATCGATCCGGCTCTGCGAGCTGTGGTCGACCGCGTCATCGACGCCATAAAATACCCTGTCTTTCTCTCCGTCACCGGCCCGATCGGCAGCGGCAAATCGACCTTGCGTGCACTCGTCGAGGATTACGTTTATGACGATCCAAAGCTGCACTGCATTTGGCCGGAGTTCATGGACATGAGCCGCATCACGCCGATGCAGATCGCCCGGGCGATCCTCAAACATTTCGGCTATGACAAGATGCCCCGCGACGCCGAATCTCTCGGCTCTACGCTAAAACTCACGCTCGAAACGCGGTTTAAGAACAACGAGCGCATCTGTCTGGCCTTCGACGAGTGCCACCGGCTGAACGCGTCGTCACTGTCCTCTCTCAAAAACTTTTTCGAGATGGGCTCCGGTGGTTTTCGCCGCTACATGAGCGTGCTCCTGCTCGGCCAGGACAAATTCGACACGACGCTCGAGGACCCGCAGTTTCGTGAGCTCTACGAACGCATCGTCCCGGTTAAAATGCCAAAGTTCCACGCCTCCGCGCCGGCATATCTCGCACATCGTCTGCGCCTCGCCGGCCGCAAGCTTGAGGATCTGTTTGACCAGGACGCCATCGCACTGATCTGCCAGCAGGCCGAAACGCCGCTCGCCCTCGGCAATATCGCCAACGAGGCCCTGCGTGTCTCTAAAGAGGAGCTCGACAACGATACCGTCATCGGCGAAGCAATAGCGACCAGAATGTATTTTCCCGCACCAAGTGAACCAAAGTTCAGAAAACGAGCGGCATAAGTTCGCGGGTTGCTCACGCCGGTGCCGCCCGCGAAAGGACGCCACGGCATCCCGATAAAACGGCACCGGCATGTTTTTTTTATCTCAATGCTCTCTGTGCCCTCTGTGGCTAATTTTTATTTTTCAAAAGGAGAACTCAACCCATGTATTTCGCACATCTCAGCCGAACAAACAGCCCGGCAAACGCCCTGCAAAAACAGGCGATCACACTGCTCACCGACCGCAGCAACCGCCTCGTCCACGACAAAGGCACATACCTCGCAAAGTTTCGCGAGGACATCGACAACCTAAACGCCAAAAACCCGCGCTGCCAGCCGCTCGTCCTATCGACCTACGGCATCCTCGACGACCAGATCGGCATCGCCCTCGGCTCCCATTTCACCATCGGCTTCTATCTCTACAAAGTTAAGGAGGCCTCCAATGCCTAAAAAATGCGTCCTGTGCAAACATCGACGACCAAAGCCCGCGTACTCGCTTTGGTGCAGTGCATGCCGTGCTCGCGTCGCACGAATGAGCGTACGAGACTACGAACTATTCCGACCTTGGAAGGAGAAGAAATAATGCCTAAAAAATGTGAAAGTTGCCTATATTTCGAGCCGAACACTATTACAGGACGTTTCGAAGATTCGTTTTGCACCCACATATACACCTATTTCAATAATGTTATAGATGCTCTCAAACATTGCGACCGCGAAGGCGACGGCCATTTCGTCTATTTCGAACCAAAAACCCCCGCAGCCGGAGCCGCCGTGTCAGAACCGCCTGCGTCAGCGGGCGGCCAGTTCGTTCAAATAACACGCACTCATCACCCGCACGCCCTAAAAGCCGCCGCGTAAGGAGAATTTATGTCGAACAAACGAACTATTGGATATATCGTTGTTGGCGGCGATGATACGCCGTTGCGCTGGCTTGAGCACGAAGATCGATTCTATCGCGGCATTTACGGAAAGAACGACCGCCCCGCAGTCACTATTTTTCCCGATGGATCGGACGGTTACAATGCTGCCCGACGAGCAATTGCTCATCATTACAAAACGTGCGAAAAAATGGCTTATCCGCATTATGGTGAATTACTGATCAAGTTCAACGATCTTCGCGTCGTCCGCCTGATCGCGCCTTAATTTTTTTTTTGATCTTTGCGTCTTTGCGTCTTTGCGTTGAAAAATGCCTAAAAACGAACCAAAAACCCGACCCGACCTCGACGACGAGCAATACCTCGTGTTCCTTTCAAACGCTAAGGAAAATCGCGGCATCAACGTCTACGCGCTCTACAAGGCCATGCTCGACTGGTGCTGGCGAAACGGCAAGACCGCCTCCCGCCTGCGCCTATTGAACTGGCTCTCCCGCGAGCGCGACGCCATCCCCATGACCGCCGCCCCGATCGCGTTGCAGAGGTCCGCACGAAGCAAAGGCACCGATCACGAAGAACCCAAATGCTCCACCTGCAAAGACGCCGGCGAGGTCCCAACCAAACCCAAAAACGCTCAGTTCGACTGGCAGGTAGATTTCATCCCCTGCCCCGACTGCTCAGTGATCTCTGTGCCCTCTGTGGCTAAAAAATAAGGAAACAACCCAATGGCTAAACAATCAAATATCGAATGGACCGAGGCGACCTGGAACCCATGGCACGGCTGTCACAAGGTCAGCGCCGGATGCAAAAACTGCTACATGTTCCGCGACAAAAAGCACTACGGCCAAGATCCGAACACCGTCGTCCGCTCCAAAACAAAATTCTACGACCCGCTCAAATGGACGGAACCCCAAACGATCTTCACCTGTAGCTGGAGCGATTTCTTCATAGAGGAAGCCGACCCCTGGCGCGACGAAGCCTTCGAGATCATTGCCAAAACACCGCAGCACACCTACCAGATATTGACGAAGCGCCCCGATCGAATGCTCGACTATATTTCACGATCGGCATATCTAACCAATGCTCCTCTTAATAATGTATGGCTCGGCGTCTCCGTCGAAGACCAAAAAACCGCCGACGAACGCATCCCGCTGCTTTTACAAACGCCCGCCGCTGTTCGTTTCCTTAGTGTTGAACCTCTTCTTGGTCCACTCGATTTGAGTCACTATTTAGCCTACGACGAAGAGAATGGCGATGGAGAATTTTTAGAAACAAATGGCTGGGCTTATGACAGTTGGAGCGGCGGTTTCATGGGACCAAACACGCATAATGATCCGACCTACGCACCTGAACCCGGTATTCATTGGGTGATTGCGGGAGGAGAAAGCGGTCCCGACGCCCGCCCGATGCACCCCGACTGGGCTAGATCGATCCGCGACCAATGCCAAGCTGCCAACGTCCCCTTCTTCTTCAAACAATGGGGCGAGTGGTGGCCTATTAGTCAGATGCCGGATGGTTACATTGACGATCACCGCGAGAAAGACCCTAAAAAGATAACAGTCTTACAACTCAACGGAGAACAAAGGCTATTTTTTCCGCCAGGAGCAATGACGTGTTTCAAAGTAGGCAAAAAGAAAGCCGGCCGAGATCTCGACGGCCGTACCTGGGACGAAATGCCGGAGGTGTCAAATGCACACTAACCAGCCACATATCCTGCGTTCCCGCTACGCCATCTTCGAAAAGGACGGCGTTTTCGGCGTCGTAGCCCTCGCGATCACGCCCATTCAGAACGTCGTCAGCCGGCACGATCCGCGAACACCGCAGCATCCCATCACCTACAAAGGCTTCGCCACGCCCGCCGAGGCCGAACACTGGTTCGAGGAATCCACCATCGCCTCCGTCAGCGACAACGGCTGGAAGATCGTCTATAATGGTCAGCGTAATTTCGGCTAAAAATAAGAGCAAAGTTGTAGACTTTCAGTGATTACAAGTATGTTTTTCGTTGCTGCTGATGATATAATAAGAACATTCCGAAGCTTGACTTGCTCCCGCGTTTTCTTAATTGTCTCCCGTATTTTCGCTGGGAGAGCTTCGATATTTGATGTGCTAACAATATGACCGACGAAACCGCCTTAATCCCTAAAGACCCCACATTCGAAGATTTTCGGAACGAAAATGGAATTGTATTTTGGTGGGCTTCTGACCTGATGAAAATGCTCGGCTACACGAGCATGAAATCATTTCACAAGGCAATTGAACGTGCAATTCGCGCCTGCATGAGCCTGGGAATACCACATTACGAGATCTTCATTCCGGAAATTCGACCTGGAAGTTCGCCGGGTGAACAGGATTTTAAGCTGCAGCGGTTTGCTTGCTATTTAACCGTGATGAACGCGGATCCGAAAAAGGAAGAGGTAGCCGCAGCTCAGGTGTATTTTGTCGAGCAAACTCGGCGGTTCGAGCTCCAAAATCAAGGCATCAATGAAATGGAGCGTATTCTCATCCGGGATGAGATCAAAGACGGTAATAAATCGCTGGCCGGAGTAGCAAAGTCGGCAGGTGTTCACGATTATGCCCGTTTCCAAAATGCTGGTTATCTGGGACTTTACAATATGATGAACACATCTTTAGCTAAGCGTCGAAACGTTGACCCGAAACAACTTGTCGAATGCATGGGACGAACGGAGCTTGCCGCTAATTTGTTTCGCATAACGCAGACCGAGGAGCGAATCAAGAACTTTCAGGTAAAAGGGCAGTCCCAACTAGAAAAAACGCATTTTGATGTTGGTCGAGAGGTCAGGGAAATGGTCCAAACAAATACCGGACGCTCGCCAGAGGATCTGCCTGTCGAAAGCCAACTCGGAACCGTTCAGAAGGAACTGCGAAGCGGGTATCGAAAAATGTTAAAAGAGGACGGCCCAAAAACGCGCTCGAAAAAAGCAGACCCAACGCCGAAGTAGTAGTGACGGATGTTTGAAGTTCAAAGGGCGGCATACCGAATCGGTGGTTAAAATTTCGGAATTTAAAGTTGACTCTATCAACACATCTTAATACCAAATGAGAGCCAGTCGCCTAAAATTCCACCCCTTATCGCCTTTCACTACCCTTTCTTATCTCCTCTCCCGTCAAACGCTGCCCTTTTATGGCACTTAAGTCGTTATATTGCAACAGTTCCAGCGTTCCACCTTTGAGTGGAACGGTGCGGAACGCTTTGGAACGCCGCAGTCACACGATCGCTCATACTCGGACTTGTTCCCAGACGAAGGCTTCGAAAAAATGCTGGGACAATGGGACAGTATTAAAAAGTATGAAATATTCATACTTTTTGTTCTGCCGAGGATCACGGTCACCGAACAATATTGGAAGGCGGAAACCCAATGACTGCTTAGTTTACGATTTTTGTGCGCCACAATGTGTTTTTTTTGCAAATTTTGTGGAACGGTGGTAGAAAAGTGGCATTAACCTCAATAAAAAGAATAACTTACAGCGTCCCACCCACGAGTGGAACGCTGTGGAACGTCGGAACGGTGACTGCCGGCATTCTGACGAAAAAAACCGATGGGACAGTGGGACAGTTCCCGGGACACCACATTTCGTGAAACGTGCAGCGTTTTATGATTTTTTGTATCATTGTTGCTTATGGCCGAGAGTGGCGAAAGAGAGTTTATTTCGATAGTGATGCCGGTTTATCGTGAGGCGGCTCATATCGGCGAGGTTTTGAGGGACGTTCACGACTCCCTCTTAAAAGCCGATGTGCGGTTCGAGATCGTGCTGGTCGAGGACGGCTCGCCCGACGACACCTGGAAGGCACTTGTCGAGCAATCGCGAAACTTCCCGATGATGCGTGCCGCGCGTCTGAGCCGCAATTTTGGCAAGGAGCATGCACTTTGCGCAGGGCTTGAGATGGCTCGCGGCGACGCGGTGATCGTAATGGACGCCGACGGCCAGCATCCTCCTACAATGCTGCCAAAAGTGATCGACACTTGGCGCGAGACCGGAGTCGATATTGTTGAGTGCACAAAGATCGACCGTGGTGAGGAGACTTTGTTCAGCAAGGTCGCGGCGGGTATTTTTTACTGGCTGTGGAACAAGCTGTCGGGCTTTGAGATGCGAGGAGCTTCGGATTACAAACTGCTCAGCCGTCAGGCAGTGAACGCATATCTTCAGATGGACGAGCGAAATGTGTTCTTTCGCGGCATGACGGCGTGGCTCGGATTTTCGCGTGCGCAGGTTCCGTTCGAGGTAGCAGTTCGCGCAGGCGGCAGCACGAGCTGGTCAATAATGCATCGCGTTCGACTGGCGCTGACAGGCATCTCGGGTTTTTCGTCGCTGCCGCTGCAGTTCGTGACTTTTACGGGTCTGATTTTTCTGTTATTTTCGGTGATTTTTGGCCTCTACACGCTGATATTGCAGTTGGTTGGCCACGCAGCTACCGGATTTTCAACCGTCATTCTGCTGCTGCTCGTGATCGGAAGCCTGCTGATGATCAGTCTCGGCATTATCGGAATTTATCTGGCTCGAATTTACGACGAAATAAAGGGCCGTCCACGATTTGTAATCTCGCAGTACATCGAGCCCAGAGAATCTGCCAACCCGCGAAGGCGAAAAAGCGACAGCCCGGCACAGCCGCTTTTCGAAGTGGATAGCAACGTATAGTTATGTTTGAGAATTTTCCAAAGACCAGATCGACGCTGCCGCCTGAGTTTCAGGTGATATATGCCGATCAGTATAAAGAGAACCGCGACGGCGGCTCAAAAGCCAGCGGCCTCGCTCAAAAACTCGAAAGCTGGATGCACAAGAAAGTCGCGGCGGATGTTCAGTCGGGCGAAGAGAAATCGACTCTGGAAATAGGTGCGGGAACGCTCAACCAACTTCCCTACGAGAAAAATTCAAAACCTTTTGACATAATCGAACCCTTTCATTCTTTGTTTGAAACTTCTCCGCTCAAAAGCCGCATCAGAAATGTTTACGACGATATTTCGGAAATACCTGCCGAAAATAAATACGATCGGATAATCTCGATCGCCGCTTTTGAACACATCTGCAACCTGCCGGAAGTTATTGCCCGTGCCGGACTTTTATTAAACGAAGGCGGGAACCTGCGCTGCGGTATCCCGAGCGAAGGCACTATCATGTGGAAGCTCGGCTACACATTCTCGACCGGACTTGAATTCAAGCGCAAATACGGCCTTGATTACGAAGTCCTCATGAAGCACGAACACGTCAATACCGCCCGCGAGATCGAAGAAGTGTTGAACTATTTTTTTGCCGATGTAAGAGGAAGTGTCTTTGGTATCGCGAAGGCTATCTCGTTCTATCAGTTTTACGCTTGCAGAGAGCCTCGGTTGGATCGTTGTTCAGCATATCTTGCTGACAACCGAACTATTTAGTGCTTGGGTTATTATTGTTCCCGAGCTCGAATTTGAAAAGTCTCGATGCTTCGGCATCTAACACCAGAAGGTAGCGTTTTCCTCTCGCGGTCAGAATAGACATCGCGGACGGACCGACGCATTGCTCTTCGCCGTCAAGCTTAATGCCGGGGGCAACATTGCCATTAAGGTCAAACGCAATAATGTCTCTCGCGGTGTCGTTGGAAACATACAGCAGCTTTGCCTGATCGTCATAAATAACATCCGGTAACTTTGGCTGCATGTCTATCCATTGCGGAACAGGCCACTGCCGAACAAAATTGCCGTCGAGATCGAATACCTGTATTCGTTTGTTCCCAGATTCGACAACGACAACATACTGGTCTGCAATGGTAATGCCTGTGGCGGCCCCAAATTGCCCGTCACCGCTTCCCGCTTCTCCCCAGTATGTAAACACTTCGGATGTGGGATCAAATTTTGCGACACGGTTTCTTCCCGAGTCCAGAAAATATATTTTATTATCCGGCCCGGAGACCAAGTCCCGCGGCCCATAAAGAGCGAGATCGCCGCCGTTCCATTCGTTGATGAAATTTCCTTCCGCATCAAATTTCAATAACTTGTGGTTTGACCCGTCGGTTACGTAAATGTCGCCTGCCTCATCCGCGGTGACCCCTGTCGGATTGTTAATTTCGCCGGGTCCAGAACCTCGTTTGCCAAAGGCCCTGACAAAGTCCAGATATGAGTCAAATTTCTCTATCCGGCTGTTAAGTGAATCGGCAATGTAGGAGCTGCCGTCGGTCGCGGAAGCAATGCCCGATGGTTTGAGAAGCTGTCCGGGTTCAGAACCTTCTTTTCCGATCACGTCAGGAACGATCGTTCTTGCCCCCTCAGCAGGATTGTCGGAGTTCTCCGATGCCCAAGTCTTATAAAGTATGACGTCACGGCTCTGAAAAACAATGCTGCATCGCGTACATTTTTTTGCGCTTGATAGCACCAAAGATTCTGGCGGCGGCGGATCATCCGAAGGAATACGAATAAACTGTTTCAGATCGAGCCCTTTCAGCGTTCCGTACCAGAGAGCGTGGATATATTGAGGTCCATAAAAACCATCCTGAAGGTATATTGGCCGTTCGGGCCGGGCGAGAGCCTTTTCGAAGACCTCTGGGTAAGCGGTATTGAAATCGATCAGCCGTTTCGGCCCTTCCTCTCGGAACGCAATTTGATAAAAGGCGGCCTGGATAAACGTCAGTGCCAATAGCGTCGCCAAGATCAACCTTCTACCGGCTAGAAAACCGATCTCTTTTTGATCGGCTTTGTACACCAAAAGTGACAATGCCGGAACCGCAAAAACCAGCAAGAAGATCGACATCCCTAATAAGCGCAGCGTGTGAAATCTGTAAGAAGTTATCGCCCCCGGCAATACCGAAACAGCCAGCCCATATAGTGCGAACCGCCACCACGCTTCATTACGATACCGGCGAATTACAATGACGATGCCAGCTAAAGCGAGTAAGAATGTAGCTCCCAGGAGCATGCCATGCCCTTGAGTATGATGTCGAAGAAGCGGGTCGCCGTTTAGCAACAGAAAAGACGGGCTGATGTCATAAAGATATGCCCAGACGAACTTCAGAAGATTCTGAAAGATCGACTCCGTCGGGTCGAAAAAGGTGGTCTCGCGAAACCGTTTTACGACCACATCATTCCGCGTGAAATAAAGGGCGAGCGTTGGAAGAAATAGGATCCCGTAGACAACCCACGTCTTAAAAACTGCAAGAAACTGGCTCTTATTGACGGCAAAGATGATAAGCCCTAATGCAAAAAGAGGCCCGAGAACTCGCCCTCCCGCATAGGCATAGGTAATCATGGCAAGTGTGAGAGCGATAAAAAAAACATCGCTCAGTTTCCAACTTTGACGTCTTGATGCATTGTGCAAGCAAAGCAAAAACAGGATCACAGCGAGGACCAGGACTGAAGTTTCCTGAACAAGGCGGCTGAGGTCAAAAAGCCACGGCGTGAACATAGCGGTAAGGCCAACTATGACTCCGATAAGCCGATTACCAGATATTCGAAATGCCAAGAGCCCTAGCAGGAGCATTCCAACATAAACTAGTGTTGCGGACAGAATGTGCGCAGAGAGCATACTGGGCGGAAGGAATAAATACATCGCCGCCAGCAGATAGACGAACTCCGTACTCAGCCAATTCGCAAATTCATCAGCATAGCAAGGAAAGAAAAGCGGAAAACTGACGCCATTCAGATCGGCACCCGTTGTGGCGATCAAATAGCCGTTGTACGCCATACAAGAATCATCAACATAGAATCCGGGTGGATTTGTCGACAATCCCGAAATGAAAAATGGATATAGCAATAGAGCCCCGGCCAGGATCGCGATCCTAAACTGGCCGGGTGTTAACTTGCTCAAAAGATTTGATAATCCTGACAGTTTTTATAAGCTCACTTTTTCTTTTTTGGATCTTTCGGGGCTGCCAACTCAAATCTTACGACCGTCGAAGTAGCCCGATTGACGACATTCAGCGACCGTTTACCGTTTGCCTCAGTGATCACCATCGCCCCGGGATCATTCAGCATTTCGGGGTCCGGCAAGGTTAGATCCGCCATCGGGGTTCCGTTGGGATCGAAAGCAAGTATTCTGTTCGCCTTGCAGCTTGATGCATATAGAATCTGTGTATTCTCGTCGAAGGCAATGTCGGGAGTTTCATCGGCGGCCTTTGACCAACTTGGGACTTCCCACTGCCGAAGAAATGTTCCATTGAGGTCAAAGACCTGGATCCTACCGTTACCCTGATCAGCAACATATACTTCAGTTTTACTGACTGCAATGCCGGTCGGCCCGCCAAATTCGCTTTGTGCTGTACCTTTTGCACCCCAGACGGTTGGATATTGCTTGGTTTCGGGGTCGAAAACCGCTATGCGCTCCCGACCTTGATCTACAACATATATCCGGTTATTCGAACCTATCGCGAGATCACGCGGCCCATAAAAGCCAGTGCCGGCACCATCATACGCTGTCTCGTATATGCCCTCTGAGTTAAACTTGATCAGGCGATGAATGCCGACATCAACAACATAGACATTGCCGGCGGCATCGACAGCAACCCCATTTGGATCCTTAAGATTTGTATCGGCAGGACCGTTGTTGCCGAACTGTATAACAAATTTCCCGTCAGCGTCGAATTTCTGTATTCTGCCGTTTCCACTGTCCGCGACGTAGAGATTGCCCTTGCTATCTGTTGCCAAACCGCGTGGGCGGCTTAATTGTCCAGGTTCACTGCCCGG
>JBGARA010000019.1:0-49674 GCA_044230475.1 Pyrinomonadaceae bacterium
TAGGCAGCAACACCGTATTTAACAATGATCGCGTACAGTTTTATCCACCATTTGTGGGAACAAGCGGTAATTCGAACTTGTATTTTGGCACCTATCGTTTGTACCGGAGCACCGACAGAGGCAATACTTGGACGGCGCCCGGCGGAGCAACCGACCTTACAAACGGCGGAACTCTGACAGCGATCGGCGTCGCCAGTTCGGACAACAACTTTATCTACACCGGAGCCAGTGACGGTCGCGTGATGGTCAGCACCAACGCGGGCGTCAACTGGACGGATAGAACCGCAGGACTGCCCACGCGTTTTATCAAGAGCATAATCGTCAGTCCGTCGAACCCAAGCACTGCTTATCTAACAGTGTCCGGATTCAACAGCGGGCATGTTTTCAAAACGACCAACGCGGGTGCGACCTGGACGGACATCAGCGGAAATCTGCCAAACATTCCGACAAACACGCTACTGATCGATCCGCGTGCCGGACAGTCGAGCACTTTATATGTGGGCACGGACGTTGGCATTTACCGCTCGACGGTCGATGGTACGACGTGGCAAACCTTTAATACGGGGCTGCCGCCGGTGATCGTGAGTGAGATAGATGCGCGTCCCGGCGGCCTTATGCAGGCAGGAACCTACGGACGCGGCGCTTACGAGATCGATCTGAATCAGGGAAACACGCCCACAAATACTCCGACGTTCACGCCGACACCAACGGCTACAAATACGGCAACTTTTACGCCGACAAGCGCCGCAACACCGTCGATCGGCGGAACCGTGACATACGGCAACGCAGCCGCACCACCAAAATATATTTCGAACGTGACGGTCAACGGAGCAGGTTCGCCGAATGTTTTCGCGACAACGGCTGCACCGGGAGCAACTGCCGGACAGTACATACTGACCGGTTTTGGCGCCGGTTCTTATACGGTTTCGCTTTCGAAAACGACGGGACAGAACAGCGTCACGTCGAATGATGCCGCACTGATCGCAGCTCATGTAGCGGGAACGGCGACTATAACGTCGACCAATAAAAAGATCGCCGCCGACACGAGCGGAAACGGCAGTATCTCGTCGCAGGACGCGGCGTTCATAGCTCGATTTGCGGCCGGTCTCGGCGCACCGATCGGCAACACGAATCAGTGGCGATTCTATGTTCCAAACCCAACTTTCCCGATCGGAGCTTCACCCACGACACGCACATATCCGTCGGCCACCGGTAATATCACGGGCGAAGATTATATCGGCCTACTGATCGGCGAGGTATCAGGGAACTGGACTCCGAGCGCCGCGAGATCAGTTGGCAGCGGGCAGGAAGCAGAAGAAAGTGCGGAAATGGATACCCACGTTCAGGCGGGGCCGGAAAGAAACATTGCGGTTGAGCTACCAAATGTGAGCATTGATGTCGGCAAAGAGATCGTTGTGCCGGTGAATGTTCAAGAAGTAGCAGGCAAGGGCGTTGTTTCATACGAGTTTGATCTGAAATACGACCCCACGGTAATGCAACCGCTTGATAACTCTGTGGAAGTTGCGGGAACGGTGAGTCGCGGGCTTTCGGTAGTTACGAATGCCAGCGAGCCGGGGTTGCTGCGAGTTGTCCTATACGGAGCGTTTCCGATAGATCAGGATGGCGTGTTGATGAATCTGAGATTCACTGCGATCGGAGAGGCGGGTTCGGTTTCGCCGATCACGTTTGAGCGGATAATGTTCAATGAGGGAGAGCCGCGTGTGACGGTTGCCGACGGTAAAGTTGAACTGTTCTGAAGAACTAAAGAAATTTTAGCCGCAGATTTACGCAAATAAACGCGGATCAGAGAACAGCTCTCTTGTTCTGATCCGCTTGATATGCGTTATCCGCGGCTAGAAAGAACCCAGTCGCTATCGCTCCCGGTTCTGACCGTTGAGTGTTACGCCCTCACTGACGTGCGGGCTTCTGCATACTATCGCTGATTATGACAGGCTGCGATCATTTCGCGGACGGCTTGGTCAAGGCCGATGAAAACCGCTCGGGAAATAATATGGTGGCCGATGTTAAATTCGGTGATCTCGGGGATCGCTGCGAGGGCCGTGACGTTTTTTGTCGTGAGGCCGTGGCCGGCAGCGACTTTTAGTCCGAGTGAGTGGGCGTGAGTTGCGGCGGCGGTGATGCGTGAGAGTTCGGCTGCGATGTCGGCATTGGCAGTATAGTCATCGGGAAGACGCAGGCTGGCAGCCTGCATTCCGATAAAGAGTTCGGCATATTCGGCGGTGCAGAGTTCTATCTGTTGAGCACCTGCATTTTTTGCGGCGGTGATCTGTTCGATGTCGGGGTCGATGAAAATGCTAACGAAAATCCCAACCGCTTTTAGTTTTTCGATCGCGTTTTTTACATTATCAAAATTACCGATCACATTTAGGCCGCCTTCGGTCGTGACCTCGTTTGGGCTTTCGGGAACGAGCGAGACTGCATCCGGTTTTATGCGAGTGGCGATGCCGACCATCTCGTCAGTCGCTGCCATTTCGACGTTAAGATAAGTAGTAACAACCTCACGAAGCTGCTCAATGTCGCGGTCTTGAATATGCCGCCGATCTCCGCGAATATGCACCGTAATGCCGTCGGCTCCGGCCTGTTCGCAGACGCGCGCTGCTTCGAGCACGCTCGGCTCGATGGTTTTACGAGCTTCGCGAATTGTGGCGACGTGGTCGATATTAACGTTTAACTTGGCGGTCATAAGAGAAGAAATTCACCACAAAGACACAGAGGACACAAAGTAGAATAAGTTACTTTAAATTATAAGCGCCTTGCTTCGCATTCTGACGAATCTGCGAAAGCTCATTTATCATTCGACGCGTGTCGCGAAAGACGCTGACCTTTGAACCTTCAACGTCGTTCCAGCGGACGGCGATCTCCTTCAGGCGGAGTTTGTGATAGTTAGCGACGAAAAGAAATTCGACATCGAACCCGAAGCGGTCGATCGCCATTAGGTCGAGAAGCGGGCGGAATTTTGTCAGATCAAATGCCTTAAAGCCGCATTGCGTGTCGGTAAAAGGCAGTCCGGACATCGTTCGGATGATGAAGTTCATCACGCGGCCGCCTTGTTCGCGACGCCACGGCTGACGTGTGCCGATCAAACTGCGGTCGAGGGCTCGCGAACCAAATGTCACATCGTACTCGCCCCTAAGAATAGGATCGACGAGTTTTGACATCTCTTCGATCGGTGTCGAAAGGTCCGCGTCGGAAAATAGTGCAACGTCGGCCTTGGCGGCGAGCAGGCCGGTTTTTACAGCGAAACCTTTGCCGCGGTTCTTTTCGTATCTGATCACGTTGGACTGGACGTTGGGCATCGAGGCGAATGCGCGTTCCGCCACTTTTGCGGTGTCATCGCTTGAACCATCATCTACAACGACCACTTCGGCGTTCATACCTTTGTTTGATACAAATTCGAGAATGGTTTTGAGCGGCGTGCCGAGGCGTTCACTCTCGTTATACGCAGGTATTACAATAGATACGTCAGGTTTCATGTTGCGAAAACTATGGTAAAAGTTTGTTGCCAAAAAGTAAATTTCGCTGAGGCAAATAGGTAGATCGGCGGGGCCTTGAGCAGTTTTCTTTGTGATATATTAATAGTCAGCCATTTTTGTGCGTTATGAACAAGGGTTTTGCTGCATTATCGTTGGTTTTGGTGTTGCTCGGAGCCATAGTAGGCGGGCTTTTTGGCCGGTTGCCGGCCCGTACCTCGGCGGGAGGCGGAGTCACGACGGAAAAGGTTTTATCCGATTATGGTGAAGCTCTCAATCTGATCAAGGCGAGCTACTCCGGCTCGATCGATCCGGACAAGGCGACCGACAGCGCGATGCAGAGTATGTTGTGGACGCTGGATCCGCATTCGTCGTTCTTTTCGCGTGAGGAGCTGCGAAAATTGGACGAGGAGCAGTCATCACAGTTTTACGGCATCGGCGTTTCGATCCTCCAGCATCGCGGCGGAGTTTTTGTTCAATCAGTTATTCCAAATACGCCCGCTGACAAAGCCGGCATTCGTTACGGCGACCGGTTTTATTCTGTCGAAGGCAAGGATGCTAAGGATTGGTCGAGCAGCGAGGTTTCAAAGAATGTTCGCGGCGAGCGCGGAACGTCAGTCAAGATCCAGATCGAACGAGTCGGCAGTTCGGCTCCACTTGATTTTGAGATCGTTCGCGGCGGGGTTCCGCTTCCGTCGATCCGCAATTCCTTTATGCTCCCAAACTCTATCGGTTACGTTGGCCTGACCGGCGGATTTCAGCAGACAACCTCTGAGGAATTGTCGATCGCTATTGCAGACCTTAAGAAGAAGGGAATGAAAAGCCTCATTCTCGATCTGAGAGGCAATCCGGGCGGTATCTTGGAACAGGCGGTTGGCGTGGTAAGCAAGTTTATACCTTCCGGACAAACCGTAGTGTCGGTAGGCAAAGGTTCAGGAGAAAAAGAGCGCGAATTGAAGGCCAACGGGGACAGTGCGGAAACTTTCCCCTTGGTTGTGATGATCAACGGCGGCTCGGCGTCGGCATCCGAGATCGTTGCGGGTGCAATTCAGGATTACGATCGCGGCGTTATTGTCGGCAGTGATAGTTTCGGCAAAGGGCTAGTTCAGCGAGTGTTTCGTTTACCCTACGGAACCGGCATAACGCTAACTACGGCAAGATATTACACGCCTTTTGGACGCTCGCTCCAACGCGATTATTCGACTGGGTCTATCTACGATTATTACACTCACGGCGAGGATATGCCGGGCGTAGCGGATCTTGATGAAAAACCGAAACCAGTTGGAAGTCCCGTGACTACTGCGAATGGCCGGGTACTATACGGCGGGCGAGGCATTGAACCTGATGTCAAGGCTGACACTCCGACGCCGTCGCCTTTGCGGCTGCGAATAAATGAAGCGGCCTTCTTTTTTGTGCGTCAATTGGTTGCCGGAAAGATCGCGGGTTTTGAAAACTACAAAGCGGAAAAACAAAATTTCAAGGTGCTGGTAATGCCAACTGAATTTGTTATTTCGGATAAGCTGTTCGAAGCGTTCCGCAACTACTCTGCTGCGGATCAAGAGAACGGGTTGAGCGCCCAGAACATAACATCGCAAATCGAATATGCAAAAATGCGCCTTCGTGAAGAGCTTGCAACTGCTAACTATTCAAACGAGGCCGGCGTACAAGTTTTACTCGAGGGCGATCCTCAAATATTGAAAGCGATCGAAGTGATGCCTCAGGCAGGGACTTTGGTTGCGGCGGCTCCGTTGGGCGGGATAATGAACTAAATTTTGCTCCCAGGACTATTTTTTGATGTACAAACAGATCGGGATCTTAACTGGCGGCGGCGATGCGCCGGGGCTGAATGCGGCCATACGAGCAGTCGTCAGGACGGCAATAGGCGAATTTGGGATGACCTGTATCGGCATCGAGGATAGCTTTGAGGGCATCCTCGGTGAGCCGCATACGCGAAAGCTAACGGTAAAAAGTGTAAGCGGTATTTTGCCGAGCGGCGGAACGATACTTGGTACGCGTAATCGCGGAAGTTTTGTGAAAATGGTCGATGGCCGTCCGTATTTTCCGGAAATGCCTATCGGCGAGGCGCTTGCAAATCTCGACATCTTAGGCATCGAGGCACTTATCGTGATCGGCGGTGAGGGCACGTTGGCGATCGCCGAGCAGTTTCATAGGCGCGGCTTTCCTATAATCGGTGTGCCGAAAACTATTGATAACGATCTTGCTGCGACCGAACTGACGTTTGGTTTTATGACGGCGATCGATATTGCGACCGAGGCTCTCGATCGTTTGCACACGACCGCGGCATCTCATGATCGTGTAATGATATTAGAGGTGATGGGGCGCAATACTGGTTGGATCGCTCTGCATTCCGGGCTTGCAGGCAGCGCTGATATAATTTTGATACCTGAGATACCTTTCTCTTTCGAGTCGATAGCTCGAAAGGTGCAGCAGCGGGAAGAAAGCGGCTCGAGGTTCACGAACATTGTAGTCGCCGAGGGATCTGTCGAGATCGGCAAATCGGAAATGTATCAGGACACTGAGCATACTCGTCTCGGCGGTGTCGGTCCGTATGTAACGCGGCGTGTTCAGGAAATTACGGGTAAAGAAACGCGCTGTGTTGTCTTGGGACATTTGCAGCGCGGCGGCAGCCCAAATGCGTTCGACCGCGTGCTCGGGACGAATTTCGGAGCGTGCGCGGTGAGGGCTTTGGCGAGCGGCGAGACCGGAAAGATGGTTGCCCTGCAGGCCGAAAAGATCGTGACAGTCCCACTGAACGAGGCATGTGCAAATATCAAAACCGTGCCGGTTGACGGCCAGCTTGTCAGGACAGCAAGAGACATTGGGATCACATTTGCCGCGCAGAGAGAATCACGCCCCGGCGAATCGAGAAATTTTGAGACTCGCAAGGTCCATTTGTGATCGGGAGCTTATTAACGGATAAAATATGGAAGCTGTAATACAGAAATTAAAGGACGAACTTCACAAACTACAGGAAGAACTGCATTCAACGCTGCCGAAGGAGATCCAAAAGGCGCGCGAATTCGGTGACCTTCGGGAGAATGCGGAATATAAAGCTGCGATGGAGCGTCAGACGATGGTGCAGGCCCGGATAGCGCAAGTGCGACAGCGGCTGACCGAGGTCGAGGAGATCGATCTCAGCAAGATACCGACTGATCGTGCGGCGTATGGTTCTACAGTAGTGCTTTTTGATACCGACCGCGAAGAGAAAGTAACTTACAAATTAGTCACGTCCGAAGAAAGCGATCCGGACAATGGACTGATCTCGACCGTTTCTCCCATCGGACAGGCATTGATGGGCAGGGAAGAAGGCGATGAGGTGAAGGTAAAAACACCGACGGGCTGGCGAAATTTTGAGATCAGCAGGCTGACGACGATACACGAGCAGGAAGATTAATATAACAAAGTAAAGAGAATGCTTGGTGCGGGAATAGGACGTGGGGCAATGCGTATCATCGACGCGATGGTGCGTGGACTGGCGTCTGCCGGTGTTCCTCCGAATATTCTGACGACGATCGGCGTGACCATCAACATGGGCTGCGCCGTTTTGTTCGCCCTTGGCGAATTTTTCTGGGCGGGCGTTGTTCTGATCGTCGCTAACCTTTTCGATATGCTCGACGGCGGTGTCGCGCGTCTAACAGGGAAAGTTACGCTATACGGTTCATTTCTCGATTCGTCGCTGGACCGTCTTTCTGACATGGCGGCAATTTTCGGGATACTCATATTTTATGCACGCGAAGGCCCGCAGCATTCCTTGCTGAATGTGATCCTTGCGGGTCTCGGCCTGATCTCATCGGTTATGGTCAGCTACACGACGGCACGGTCAGAAGGCCTCGGCGTTAAGGCTAACGTGGGTTTCCTGCAGCGTCCCGAAAGAATCGTTCTGCTTATCATCGGAGCACTGTCAACATGGGACTGGAATTCCGATTTCTTCTTGTTCAATCGTATGCCCCAGGTACTTGTAATTCTGGCGGCAGCGTCGCTCTGGACAATGATCCAACGATTTTTGTTCATAAGAGGAAAACTGATGGCGCTTGAGGTCAGCGGTCCCGACAAATGACGACTTGGCTTTCTGATCTCTGGGCATCGATGACGTTGGGCAACGTGCTGCTCGGCGTAGGTTTGTTTTTGGTATCACTGTTGATCAGTTTTGCGGCGATCGGCGTCGTAATGGTCAAGATACCGGCTAATTATTTCAGTACGCATTACAAGCAGGATTTTTTGCCCGACAGTCCGTGGCTTGTTCGCTGGAGTGCCGTCATATTGAAAAATATCCTAGGATTGATCTTGATCATTATCGGCATTATTTTGTCGCTGCCGGGCGTGCCGGGACAGGGAATTTTGACCATTCTGCTTGGGCTCATAATGATGGATATTCCCGGCAAGCGGCCTCTAGAAGCAAAAATAATCCAACGGCCAACAGTGCTCGCAGCCGTAAATAAGCTTCGGGAAAGATATGACAAGCCGCCGCTTCAGCTTGATTAGTAATGGGCATTATCGACAAACTACTGCGAAGAAAAGCGGATGACCCGGATGCCCGTCGAAAATTTTTGCTCGCAAACGGCCGGATAACTGACGGTATCATTCTCGATACTGAGATAAATGATGCAGGCGAGGAAGTCGCGATCTATTTATATACGCTGAACGGGGTCGATTTTGAATCGTCTGATGTTTTGACAGCCGAACAGCGGAACAATCCTGCGAAATATGCGCCCGGTGCGCACGTCGGTATACGTTATCATCCGAAGAATCAGGGAAACTCTATATTGGAATAATGTTCAAAAAAATTCTCATTGCTAATCGTGGAGAGATCGCTTGTCGCGTAATTCGCGCGTGTCGCGAAATGAAGATCGGAACCGTGGCGGTTTATTCTGACGCGGACAAGGATGCATTGCACGTTCGTATGGCTGACGAGGCGTTTCACATAGGCCCGCCGCCTTCGAGCGAGAGCTATCTGCGCTGGGAAAAGATAATCGATGTTGCAAAAAGATCCGGTGCGGAAGCGATACATCCCGGATATGGATTTTTGTCAGAGAACGCAGAATTTGTCCGCGAGGTGACAAAGGCGGGTATCACGTTCATCGGCCCGCCGCCCGAGGCGATGGAATCGATGGGCGGCAAAATGTCGGCGCGAAAGATCGCAATAGCGGCGGGTGTTCCGGTCGTTCCTGGCACGACCGAACCTCTCGTTTCATATGACGACGCTAAGGAAACCGCTGCGAAAATTGGCTATCCCGTGATGCTCAAGGCTTCGGCCGGCGGCGGCGGCAAAGGCATGAGGCTGGTGATGGATGAAAGCGAGTTGAGATCTGCTCTCGAAAACGCGCAGTCTGAAGCCCGCTCGAGCTTTGGCAATGACGAAGTCTATTTAGAGAAAGGCGTTGTACGTCCGCGACATATCGAGATACAAGTTTTCTCCGATAAGCACGGCAATCATGTTCACCTTGGTGAACGTGAATGTTCTATCCAGCGTCGTCATCAAAAGGTTGTCGAGGAAGCACCGTCGCCGATAAATTCGGCTGAGCTGCGTGCCGAGATGGGAGCATGCGCGGTAATGGTTTCGAAAGCAGTCAATTATGTCGGAGCGGGAACGGTTGAGTTTCTAGTGTCGGATGTTGACCGTTCCTTTTATTTTCTTGAGATGAACACTCGGCTGCAGGTTGAGCATCCTGTAACGGAACTTGTCACGGGTATTGATCTTGTTCGTGAACAGATACGGGTTGCCTGGGGCGAAAAACTTTCTTTCACGCAGGACGACGTTATTCTAAAAGGACATGCCATTGAGTGCCGAGTTTATGCCGAAGACCCTGACCACAATTTTCTTCCATCACCGGGCAAGATAACACGGCTACGTTTGCCGCACGGTCCCGGCGTTCGTGATGACGGAGGCGTTTACGAAGGAGCCGAGGTTTCGATCTTTTACGATCCGATGATTTCGAAGTTTGCGGTTTTTGGTAAAGACAGGGCAGAAGCGATAGACCGCATGCGGCGGGCTTTGATGGAATATGAGATCGGCGGCATCAAAACAACGCTACCGTTTTTTCGCGACCTGATGGTCGACGAAGAATTTATCGATGGCAAACTCGATACTGGTTTTATTCCGCGATTCAACGAACGGAAAAAAGCAGCTGAGACAGGTCAGAGGACACTCGATATGGCGATCATTGCTGCGGCACTTGCGTATACGCGAAAAGACAAAGGCACGCCAACTGTTGCGAATGGCAGTTCGCCAAAACCAAGCAAATGGGTTTTAGCGGGCCGACAGGCTAGAATGCAAAATCGCATCTAAGGCGGAGATCGTACAATATGATCAAAGTTATGGAAGAACTATTAAAACAAATGCTCGGTAAGAAGATCGATGTCACTTGCGGCACCAACGCCGCATTTCGTGGAGATGTGGTTGAGGTAAAGGGCGGCGTGCTTTATCTGAAAGATGAGGATGACAAGGTCGCGTATGTTGCGGTAGATAAGATCGCAGTGGTTACTGAATGCAAGGATCCGCATTCGCGGCCAGGATTTATTATTTAGTTTGTGAATCAAAATCAAAAAGTCCCGATGGTCATAACTTGATCATCGGGACTTCTTAATTTATCTAGTAAAGGACTATTTTGCTGACTGCTGCGCAGGAACAAATCGTCGGAATCCGACAATGCGATTTTCCCAATATCCTGCAAAGGGTGAGTAGGTGATTCCTTTGCTCGATGATGCGTGATAAAAACCATTTTCGTCAGCAACTATCCCGATGTGTCCGAGGCCGTTGAAGAATACCAGCGTACCGTATTTGAAACGTTCGTCGCCTTCGACCGGAATGGATTGTGACCAAAGGCTGGCAGCACTCGTGCGGGTAAAGTTGATACCTGCCTCCTGAAATACTGACCACACAAAACCTGAGCAGTCATACGAATAAGGGCCGGTAGAGCCATAATTGTAGGGAAGCCCGTAACGCTCTTTTATCGCCTGGTCTATCTTTATGCTGGCCGATGTACCGTAAACCGTTCTACCGGCGGACGACATCGCTGCCGCCATATTGGTCGGTTTGGCCGAAACGATCTTTTTGACCGTCGGCGGCTCGTATGCCGAATCTTTTCTTACAACGATGTCGTTTGTAAGCGTCGGACGCGAAGAGGTTCGCGTTGGCTGTGTAACAACAACAACCGGCGGCAAATTTGTCGGCTGGCTCGAAGTGGGCTTCACTACACGGTCGCGGCCTTGGGCTGATGCTGATCCTGTTAAACACACGGCAGCAAACACAAAGCAGACCGCAAGGAAGGTTATCTTCTTAAAAACTATCAAATTATAACTCCAATTATTTATTTTCTGGTGGGAACCTGAGAGAGTCGGTGATTTTGATCACCTATATTTATAAAAACTAACAACACTATTTACATTCCGAAATCTCAACGATCTCGATCAAACCAATTAACTTGTACCCTTGATTATTTAAAACTCGAAACTAACCAATCATTATTATGGCCTAATGGGAGGCCAAACGCAAACGGAGCGGAAAGCGGAAAGGGCTGAAACGCGTTAACTGCAATAGATCGAGTAGGTTACATGAGAACGGGTTTGGCTTATTTAACCCCGCCGCCCTACTACTCCGCCTTCTGCGTTCCTCAGTTGTCCTGTGATAGAACAAGACAGACCGAATCGAATCAGCCTTCCAGAAAATGCTTTTATGCCGAGAATGACGTGCCGCAGCCGCAGCCGCCGGTCGCATTCGGATTATCGAACGTAAAGCCCGAGCCCATCATGTTTGTCGTATGATCAATGGTGATGCCGTTCAGATATTGTGCCGAGAACATATCGACAAACAGCCTGATGCCGTCCTTATCCATAATAAAATCGCCGGTTTTTGACTCTTCTTCGATGTTGAGGCTGTACTGAAAACCCGAACACCCGCCCGGCACGACACGCACGCGAAGTCCTGACGTTTCCGGCAGGTCATCTTCGCTTGCCATAAACTTCTTGATCTCGGCGATAGCTGAGTCGGTAACGGTCAATTCTACGCTCGGTGCTGCAACTGCTGACATATAAAATAAAGCTCCTTTCGATAAAATGGACCCGCAAAAGCGAATCCTTACGTTAATGTCAATATTAGCCTGATTTGGTCAAAATTACAAGCCCTGTCGTCATTCACCGGTCATGGCAAGGTAGGCAAATATCAACAAGATCGCGTTTATTCCGCCAATCCCGCAGGAAACAAGCCACAGCTTGTATGTAAGCAACGATTCGGTGTCACGACCATAGCTTTGCATAACAACTCCATCGTCGGGGCCGTAATTTCGTTCAGGAAACCAAATTCGCAGCAACGCATGGACACCGAATATTGTAAATCCGAGCACCGGTGCAACAAGCCACACTGCTCCTTTTGGAAGAATCAGCGCGCAAGCAGTTGCAAGTTTGGAGACAGCGGAGGGAATTAAAAAGACTGATAACCAGGAGATACCATTGACTGCAACAGCCAGAGAGAACAACCGGTATTTTAAATAAGGATTGCGTAGATCATCACTAACGGTTTGCAAACCTTCATAACCAATATCTTCAAGTCGTTCATCGTCAAGTATGAGTGCAGATATCTTGCCTGCCTTAGTATCGCCGAACTTTGTGCGATCTACTGCTTCAGCAGCTTTTCTACCAAGATATTCGCGGATCATGCACCTGTCCTTGTTATTATTGTTAGCTCCGGCTTCATTGCTTCGATTGAAACTTGTCTTGCGACCTCTTCGGCGACTTTGCGAAAGGCTGCGGCTTGGGGCGAGTCGGGTGCGGAAATGACGACAGGTTTGCCTTGGTCGCCACCTTCGCGGACCTCGATGCCCATTGGCACTTCGCCGAGGAGGTTCAGGCCGTATTCGTCGCATAGACTTTGGCCGCCGCCCTTGCCGAAGATCTCGTATTTGTTGCCTGTGTCGGGAGCGATGAAATATGACATATTTTCGATAACGCCGAGGACGGGAACGTTGACCTGCTCGAACATTTTAACCGCGCGCCGCACATCAGACAGCGAAACTTCCTGAGGTGTCGTTACGAGTACTGCACCTTGCACAGGCACAAGCTGCGCTAAGGACAACTGAACATCGCCGGTTCCGGGCGGCATATCAACGATCAGGTAATCGAGTTCGCCCCAATTTACATCAGACAAAAACTGCCTGACGACACCGTGCAGCATCGGGCCGCGCAGGATCATCGGTTTATCGGGCGGCACTAGCACGGCCATCGATATCATCTTGATGCCGTGGGCCTTGATCGGGATGAGTTTGTTATCCGCGACATCGGGCTGACCGTAGCCGGTGCCGAGCATCATCGGGACATTTGGCCCGTAAACGTCGGCGTCCATAATGCCGACCTTTGCTCCGTCAAGGGCGAGAGCGACGGCGAGATTGACAGCAACAGTCGATTTGCCGACACCGCCTTTGCCTGACGAGACAGCGACGATGTTTTTGACGCCCTCGATAGCGAGGTTGTTTGCCAGGCCACGGCCTTGCGGCACTTCGGCGTCCATTGTGACGCTCACGCTGGTGACGCCGTCGAGACCGCTGACTATCTCGTTCGCCTGCGATTCCATCTGCTCTTTAACAGGGCAGGCGGGCGTCGTCAGCATTATCTTGAACGACACATCACCGCCCGATATCTCGAGGTTATGTATAAACCCGAGTGTAACAATGTCCTTTTTCAGATCGGGGTCAATGATCTGTTTTAGAGCTTCCAATACGATTGCTTCTGATATTTGATTCATTTTGGTAAAAAATCGATTGTAGCAAAACGAAAACTACTTTCCGACCGCGCCTTCAAAACATTCACGTTCCACGATTCCGACTACTACCGTTTCAAATGGCAAAATTTTGTCATGTGTAATTAAGTTACTTACAAATAATTACGGCTTTGTTTTGCACGGTCGGCTGTAAGTGTTGTGAGTACATCGCTTGCGTCGTTTTTGTGACGATTTTTCTCGAATCGAGGTGTCCCACTGTCCCACCGTTTTTTTTCTTTTCTTGGCGTAGATATTTGCTCTGCGAACTCGGCGTGAATCCCGGCGGTCTCAGCCTTAACCTCAATTCCACGCGGAGGCCGCTGAGGCTTACGCGGAGGGCACGGATGTGGTACTGACACTGAGATCAACCA
Organism: Pyrinomonadaceae bacterium; assembly: GCA_044230475.1. GTDB lineage: Bacteria > Acidobacteriota > Blastocatellia > Pyrinomonadales > Pyrinomonadaceae > OLB17. The sequence continues at coordinate 13,632 of JBGARA010000019.1, forward strand.
CCCGCTGCCGCAGGTGGTACTGACTCGTAGAGCGTTCCGCAGCGTTCCACATGGGGATGGAACGCTGTAAGTTATTCAATATATTGAAGTTAACACCGCTTTTTGGCGCGCGTTCCACGATTTTTACAAATTTTTGGCACAAATTATTAACTGTTGTAAATAATACGCTTACGGCATTGGGCTGTCGAAACGTCGCGATCCATCCTGGAACGATTTTCTTTTTTTCGGTTATAGGGGAGAAAAGCCGACGCAACCAAATTGTCAAAGAACCGCCTCGTTTATGAAACAACGATGCATCGTAGAATAGCGCATTGCTGCATGGATTAAAAGGCCAATTTTCCGGATAGGACGCAACTTTCCGAAAATGACGGTGTTTTCCGATGGGCAAATAATGTTTGCCGCAGATCGTTCGCTTGCACGGTTGGTTCTGACAAGTGCCTTCGTATTTCTTACAATCTAGGTTGAACAAAAGCGTGGACTGATCGCTGTTTGGGGCAAGGAAGCCGTTCAGTTTCTGGACGGCATGATCACGAACGACATGAAAACGCTTGAGGACGGCCAGCAGATGCTTGCAGCTTTTCCGAATGCGCAAGGGCGGCTGCTTGCTGTTGTTCGTGTTTTGCGGCAGGGTGACAAATTTTTGATCGAGACCGAGGAGGCGACACGAGAGAAGGTCTTTCAGAACTTGTTTCGATTTACGTTTGCAGGTGATTTTTTTGTCGAAGATATTTCCGACAGCTATCGTTTTTTTGACGTATTTAATTGCGATGTTGAGCCCTTACTTACGTGCGGGCTACTGACACTTCATTACGTTCCGTCAGAATCAGCGGCCGATTCTGTAAATACATTTGCCGCAAATGGAGCTATTTCTATCTCTGACGAGATGTATGAAACATTGCGGATCGAGGCCGGCGTTCCGAAATACGGCATCGATATCGACGAAACGACGATCGTGCCGGAACTTGGGCTTAACGGTCTGATCTCGTACAACAAAGGCTGTTACATTGGCCAGGAGATAGTCGCACGCATTCATTTTCGCGGGCACGTTGCAAAACGATTGACGGGACTCCTGTCAGAATCGGGAGCGATAGCGAATGGGTTTGTGACCGGAGCAGAGCTAACAACGTCTGACGGCAAAAGTGCAGGCCGAGTTACATCGGTCACATATTCGCCAAAGCTCGATAAAGACATAGCTCTTGCATTTGTTCGTTACGACTATCTTGCTGCCGGAACAGAATTGATGGCAGGTGAAACAGAAACTGTCGTTACCGATCTGCCGTTTGTGGGTTAAGATGAATATCGCTCAAACCAATATGGAAGAACTCGACATCGATCTGCCGAATGCAAAACTTGCTTACACTATTATTCAGTCGCTGCTTGACGGGCATGAAGCTCTCAGCGACCTGCTCGTTGTAATGTCGCACGCTTTGGATGAAGACACTCTAAAAGCGTTGACCAGCACGAACGAATGGGAGAAGTATTTAGAGTCAAAACGAAATTTCGAAAGCACGCATGCTCAGATCGAGAAGTTTACTGAAGAGCTGCGGAGGCTTGATAGCCAAAATAGCTGATGGAGTTTTTCGAAAAGAACTTTGGCACAATCAGCCTGCTTGCAGGCGTTATAACTTTAGCTACACGTAAAGGCGTAGCCGGAACGTGTAGTTAGGATCAGATAGGATCTAGCAACCGTGTGAAAACACGCGGCAGATTGATTCGGGGTTCTTTCGCGTGTTACACACGCTTATATATTTCATGGCTTCTTTTCTAAAGGTTTCGCTACGCTGCACCTGTAGCTAAAGTTATTTCATCTGCTCCGCAGACTGGCGCAGTGTTTGAACCCGACGATAAATATTTAGAAAAAAATCGATGTTTGATTTGATCATTATTGGAGCTGGGCCGGCGGGAATTACTGCTGCTTACGAAGCCAAGAAGGCTGGGCTAAAATATCTTGTTATCGAAAAGGGCTTGATCGGCAATACGATCTACAATTATCCTGTCGGCTTGACGGTTTTTTCAACCACCAATGAACTTGAGTTCAATCCGGGAGACCTTAACCCTGCGCGCGAAAAACCTACGCGCGAGGAACTGCTTTCGTATTATGTTCGGTTCGTTCTCGATAACGAGTTGAATGTGCGGACAGGCGAACGAGTGCTGAGCGTGAGTTGCGCAAGCCCGCGCGTTAGCAAGGGCGTAAGCGATACGTTGAATGTTACGCCCTTGCTTACGCGCGGGCTTCCGCACGCAAACCAAACGTTCACGGTTACGACTGACCTTGGCGAATACCAAGCAAGAAACGTTCTGTTTGCCATCGGGGCGATGGATTATCCGCGAAAGTTGAATGTTCCGGGCGAAGATCTGCCGAAGGTTTACGATCATTTTCGCGAGACGTATCCGTGGGTTAAGAAAAAGGCTCTGATAGTTGGCGGGGGCAATTCGGCGGGAGAAGCAGCTTTGTTTTTGGCGCAGGAAGGGGCCGAGACGACGCTGGCGATCTTTCGAAATGATTGGGAAAGTACTGATCCGAAGCAGGGATGTATCAAGTATTGGGTAAAAGAGCCGCTTGTGGAAGAACTGAAAGAGCATTGCCTAAATCTCTTTTTTCTTGGCACGGTGATCGAGATACGTGAGAACGAGGTCGAGCTTGAAAACGAAAACGGCGATCGGGTGACGCTAGCGAACGACGTTGTTTTTGTTTTGATCGGTTCGGATGCTGACCTGTCGATACTGAGAGGACTGGGCGTTGAAACCGAGGATAGTAAATACGGCGAGGTGCCGGTTTATGATCCGGAAACTTTTGAGACCAACGTTCCAGGGATTTACGTAGCCGGACATTTCACGCAGCAAAGGCACATTAAAGGCGCGATAGATGCGTCAAAAGCTTTGGTCCCAAAACTTGCAGATAGATTAGCCACAGAGAACACAGAGGGCACAGAGAAAGCTACTGTCTAGCTCCATGATCTCTGTGCCCTTTGCGGTAAAACGAATTATTGAACCGCGGGTTTTGCGGTTCTCACCATGACCTTTTGGTGATTGAACTTATCCGCGATGTTCGCGGGATTGATGTCGTAACTCGTCACATCAAAGGTTTCGTCAGCTGCTCCGCCGATCGTCTGCGTCCATTTGAACGGAAGCTGTATTCCGTTTACCGCACGATAATCAGAGAACTTAACGTTGAACTCCGCGGTTTCTGGTTTCGGGCCGTCTGTTTTGCGAATGAACATGACGTTATCTTTTGGCTGCTCACCCGCCTTATCGTCTTTGGTCCTGAATATCATCACCGGCATTTTCATTCCCGTGTAAGTCATCATGACGGGCAGGTTTGAGGACTGGCCGAGATAGAGCTTGAAAGTTGTGCCGGCAAATTCCGCATTGACGATGTTGCAGGCCGTACCGTCAACAGAGCTTTCGCCGCCAAAGGTGTAGCTGACATCCATGCCCTGTGGAGCAGTGATCAGCAAGCTCAACGTTAGGCGAAGCATTTCGTTGTGCCGCATCGAAGCGTGTTGATCCCCGACGACATTTTCACGGTCAATGTTGATCGTCTTTCCATCTTTCGATTTCCAGATATTAGCACTGCCGCCATCCTGGGCAACGACTTTATCTGCTTCCGCTCCGGTGTAGGTTTTGGTCGTGCCGTCTGCCTTCTTGATTACGATCGTCTTTGTGCCTTTGCCGCTGGCGGCGTCCTCAGCGATGATCTTGTCAGCTTCGGCACCGGTGTATTCCTGAACTGTTCCGTCTGCTTTCTTGATCACGATCTTCTTGACGGGTTCGACGTTGTTATCGCCGGCTTCGACGGTGACGTCCATTGTGCCTTTATCAGCACCTGCTACGACAACGTTGACCTGCTTGTCGATCATTTTCATGCCTTCGCCTGTTCCGTTGTCATCACCGATCTTGACCATCTTCATCAGCTTGTCGGGCAGCATCATAGCGATCTCGGTATCACCCTGTTCCGCACGATCGGTACCATTGATCTTAAAATTGCGAGTCGTCTTGCCGACGATCGTCATACTTTGCACGTTGGTGATCGCGGCTTCACCGCCGATCGCCACGCGGGCTTTTTGTATCAAGGCAAGCGCCTTTTCGTCCGACCTAAATTTTGCACCGGCCTTATCAACCAATGCGCCAAGTCCGACGCAAAAAACTGTCACGAACAAAATCGAAATAATAAACCGTTTCATAAGTAGCCTCCAAAAAAATTTGATTTCCTAGTGAGCCGAGCTTTTTTGCAAGGAAACTTCCCTTCAATGATAGCAAAAACCTCAACTCTCATGATGGATGATAGGCTAGCCCTGTTCGCAGGTGATTAAGAGGAAGCAAAGAATTTGTTAAGAATGTAAAATGTCGTTAAAAACTATGGACATTGCAAAATGTAAGGTAGAGAATGAAATTCGATGCGACGTTCGTGGACGACAATTTTATTGACCGCCGGCTTGCTGGGTTTACTAGCGCTGCTCGGCGGGCTGCAATATCGCTGGCTCTCGCAGATCAGTGAGTCTGACGGCGAAAAAGCGCATAAACGAGTCCAGGAACAGGCCGATCATTTTGCCGCGGATTTTAATCGCGAGATCCAGAATGCATATTTCAACTTTCAGACGGATTCGGACACCTGGAAGAAGAAAGACTGGTCGGCTTTTAACGAACGATACGACTACTGGCGCGAGAAAACAACATATCCTGATCTGATCACCGATTTCTACTTTTTTGAGGCGAAGGGCAACGTATCTCCTCTCCATTATGACCGGGAGAGTCGATCGTTTGAGCCTGCTGAGTTGACCCCGGAACTTGCGGATCTTCGTACGAAACTTTCTGATGAAAAGAATTTCAAGGCAGTGTATGACGACAGCTATACGCTGATCCTGCCGATCCACGAAGGAGAGAATAAGATTAGGCAGGTCTTGATCCGGACGCAGTTGCGTCCTGATTCGGCGGAACTTAGGCTGCCGGAAAAATTTGGCTATCTTGCGATAAAGCTTGATTCCGCCACAATAAAAAATGAGATCGTGCCGGTGTTGATAAGCAAGTATTTTCCCGAGGGCGATTTCCGTGTCGCGATCGCCAACCAAGACGGAACGCCGGTCTTTCAGGACCTTTCTGGTGACACGACCGACGCAACCGCACAGCTGTTCGATCTCTCGCCGGATAATTTCATGTTCTTTGCGAGTAAAGACTTAGTTTCATCGATCGATGCTGAAAGAAGAAGAGACGTCATACTAAATTCGCGGGTCGAAAGCCGCAGTTATGACACCGTGACTGCGAGCGGCGACGAGAAAGGTTCGGTGAAGATCGAAATCAAACGTGACGCACCTGCGAAAAGGACGGCCGTTTTTACAAGTACGGCGACTACGAAGAGCGATAGAGTGACACCTTGGACCCTGCAAATACAGCATGTCTCCGGTTCGCTTGATTCGTTCATTGCGAGTACGCTCCGGCGAAATCTGGCGGTCGGATTCGGGATCTTGCTTCTACTGGCCGGGGCGGTGATCGCAATACTCTTTTCGGCGCAGCGCGCGAAGATGCTTGCCCAGCGGCAGATCGATTTTGTGTCGTCTGTTTCGCACGAGTTTCGAACCCCGCTGGCTGTGATCTACTCAGCGGGCGAGAATCTCGCTGATGGCGTCGCCAAGGAAGACGGCAAGATCGAGAGCTACGGCGATCTGATCAAAGGCGAGGGGAGAAAACTCTCTGCGATGGTTGAGCAGATATTGGAATTTGCAGGTGCGAATTCGGGTCGAAGGAAATTCACTTTCGGCGAGGCCTCTATAAGCGAAGTCGTCGAGAATGCGCTTGATGAATGTCGGCCGCTGATCGAAGAAAAGAACGTCGAGGTCGAGACGAATATTCAAGAGAATGTGCCGCTGGTAAAGGTAGATAAGGCAGCATTAAGTCAGGCCATTCAAAACCTGATAGCGAATTCGATCAAATACAGTAACGAAAATGCGTGGCTGCGTGTCTCGGCTGAAAATGGCGGCGGCAAGGTGAAAATTTCTGTCGAAGATCACGGCATCGGTATCGCGAAAAATGAGCTGCGTTCGATATTTGAGCCTTTTTATCGCGCGAATGAAGTTGTCGATGCACAGATTCACGGGAACGGACTCGGACTGTCGCTCGTAAAACAAATCGCCGAGGCTCATAACGGAAGTGTTTTTGTGTCGAGCGAGATCGGAAAAGGAAGTAAGTTTACGATCGAATTACCTCTGAATTAGCCACAGAGTTCACAAAGATCATAGAGGAAAATATCTCCGTGATTTCTGTTTCCTCTGTGGCAAAGACTTTGTTATGCACATTCTGCTTGTCGAAGATGAGAAAGGCCTGATCATGACGCTTACCGACCGTCTTGAGAGCGAAGGTTTTGAAGTGACTTCGGCGAATGACGGCAAGAAAGGTTTTGACCTTGCCGCATCGACCAAATTCGATCTCATTATTCTCGACGTTATGCTGCCGAAAAAGAACGGGTATGATGTTGCTCGCGATCTAAGACAAAAGGGAATCGATACGCCGATACTGATGCTCACGGCAAAGGGCGAGACCATAGACAAGGTTCTCGGACTAAAGCTTGGTGCTGACGATTATCTGACGAAACCCTTTGAAGTTATCGAATTACTGGCACGCGTTGAAGCATTGCTTCGGCGTTCGCCGCATCAGACCAACGGTTCGACCGCAGAGGCTTTTCGATTTGGGGGCGTTGCTATCGATTTCAAACGGGCGGAAGTGGTAAGAGATCAGAAGCCGGTGGAACTCTCCGCAATGGAGTTTAAGTTACTACAATTTCTCATCGAAAATCGCGGCACGGTCCATTCGCGTGACGCACTTCTCGATGCTGTTTGGGGTTATGATGCGATGCCAACGACGCGAACGGTTGATGTTCACATCGCCTGGCTGCGGCAAAAGCTGGAAGAAAATCCGCGTCATCCCAATTACATCCAAACCGTGCATGGTTTCGGCTACAAATTTACCGAATAGGGAACGACATAGATCACAACGGCGATGTAATGCAGAATGCTACCGGCAAGTATGAACACATGAAAGATCGCGTGGTTATGAGGTATACGGTTCCATGCGAAAAAGACCACGCCCAGTGAGTAGGCCACGCCGCCTGCGACTATCAGTGTGATCGCGGTTGAACCGAGCGCAGCAAGCAGCGGCTGAATTGCAACGACGCCGATCCAACCCATTACAAGATACGAAACAACGGATACTGCAGGCCATCGGTCACGCATCAGAAGCTTTGCGATAATGCCGACCAAGGCAAATGCCCAAATCGTGATCAACAAATTCTGCCCTAATGTTCCCTTGATGATCACAAGGCCAAAGGGTGTATAGCTGCCTGCGATCAAAAGGTAGATGCCGCAATGATCGGCTATTTGTAGTTTCTTTTTTAGCGTCGGCGAGATGACTCCGTGATAGATCGTAGAAGCCGCGTAGAGGATCACCAGCGACATGCCGTAAACGACACAGCCGATAATTGACAAAGCGTCACCGCGGAGTCCGGCAAGTATTCCAAGCACAATGAAACCGATCACACTCAGAAACAGTCCAAGCCCATGAGTGATCGTGTTGGCAAGTTCCTCGACGGACAAGTTGTTCAGGTGCGCTTTTATCATTTAGATATTACGAACTCAGATTCCGACGTTGAGCGATGTCTTCGAGCTACGCCCGACGCATACGCCGCCTCTTCGACTTTTGCTGCGACGGCTTCACCGACGCGGCGGTCGAATACTGACGGAATAATATAGTCCGGATGAAGTTCTTCGTCCGAAATAATTTCGGCGATGGCGTTTGCGGCAGCGAGCTTCATCATTCCATCAATTCGAGATGCACGGCAGTTCAAAGCTCCGCGGAATATACCCGGGAAACAAAGCACGTTGTTGATCTGGTTCGGATAATCCGAACGTCCTGTTGCCATCACCGCAACGTGGCCTTCGGCTTCCTCAGGCATGATCTCGGGGATCGGATTTGCCATCGCAAAAACGATCGGGTCCTTTGCCATATTTTTGAGGTCGTCAACGGTGATCGCAGCCGGTGCGGAAAGCCCAAAGAAAACATCCGCGCCTTTTATGACATCATGAATGCTGCCTTCTTCTTTTTCCGGATTGGTATTGCGAGCGTACCAGTCCTTGACCCAGTTCATGTTTTCTTTGCGACCCTGATAAATTGCGCCGGTCGTGTCGCAGCCGATAATGTTCTTGACGCCCGCGGCCATGACGATCTTTGAACACGCAACGCCAGCTGCTCCGATGCCGTTGACGACAAGCTTGATGTCCTCCATTTTCTTGCCGACGATCTTGAGAGCGTTGATCAAGGCCGCGAGGACGACAACTGCAGTCCCGTGCTGATCGTCGTGAAAGACCGGAATGTTGAGTTCTTCTTTCAGTCGTTCTTCGATCTCGAAGCATCTCGGAGCTGAGATGTCTTCGAGATTGATGCCGCCAAAAGCAACGGAGATATTCTTAATAGTTTGGACGATCTCGTGCGGGTCTTTTGTGTTCAAGCAAATAGGGAAGGCATCGACGCCGCCGAACTCTTTGAACAACTGACACTTGCCTTCCATAACGGGCATCGCTGCGGCCGGACCAATATCCCCAAGTCCCAAAACCGCCGTACCGTCGGATACAACAGCAACAGTGTTTTTCTTTATTGTCAGCGTGAACCGCTTTTCGGGGTCGCGGGCGATGGCTTCGCAAATGCGGGCGACGCCGGGAGTGTATGCCATTGAAAGATCGCTGCGAGTTTTGAGCGGTATCTTCGACGCTATCTCGATCTTGCCCCCGAGGTGCATCAAGAAGGTGCGGTCGGATACATTTGTGACTTCGACGCCGTCGATATAGCTTACCGACCGCACGATCTCTTTATCCTGCGTCTCGGACGCCGCATTGACCGTAATGTCGCGGATCAAAAAATCCTTGCCGACGCTGACGATATCGATGCCTTCGATATCGCCGCCAGCCTTGCCTATTGCCGTTGTTATCTCGCCAAGCTTGCCTGGCTGATTTTGTATCCTCACACGTAGCGTGAGGCTGTAGCTGGCATTTGGTGTTGCTTTATTAGCCATAAAAACAATAAAAGTATGACGAAAAAGAGACGCACGGGCAAATACAGCTATTTCAGAAAAATTGGGCTCACTCTCGATAGCCAACACGTTTTTCCGCTTACTCAATTATTCAATTGGCGATCGGATAGCTTGAGTTTGTGAATCAACGCGTCTTACCAATCAAAACATCGCCTTTTTCATATTGACGAAGGCTTTGCAATCAATCAAAATTAAGTGAAATTTCCGGCACACTATAGCTTATGAATAATCGATCGACCGGCCGTTACAGCCGCATAGTTTTCTTTCAGGTATTTGCTGCTCTTGTTTTTGTTATGGGAGCATTTTCGACAAATGCTCACGCTGCATTTTTTACGGTAAATACTACCGCCGATACTCAGGATGCTGCTCCGGGTAACGGAGTTTGTGCGGATGCAGGCGGGATGTGTTCGCTGAGAGCCGCGATAAGCGAGGCGAATGCGCTTGCCGGAGCGGACACGATCAATCTGCCGACCGGGACTTATACAACGACGCTGGCCGCGGCAAACGAAGACGCCAATGCAGGCGGCGACCTTGACATCACTTCGCCGCTGACGATAAACGGCGACGGACCGGCAAACACAATAGTCCAGGCAAACGCATCGATTCAAACGGCGAACGAAAGAGTGTTTCACATTCTGTCAGGCGGAACTGCCGTTTCGCTCTCCGGCATGACGATCCAAAATGGTGTTTTTCGATATGCGGGAGCTACGCCAAGTGCGCAGAGCGGCGGCGGCATCAGAGTGGAAGGCTCGACTGCGAATCTGACGGTCAACAATTCGACGATCACCGGCAACTATTCGGAAAATCGCGGCGGTGGCATAGGCGTTAACAAGGCAAATCTGACCGTCAACGGCTGTACGTTTACGAATAACAGCTCTGGCAGCTCGGTTGCGGGCAGTGCAAGCTCAGGCGGAGCCATCTCGATCGATTCCGAAGACAACGTCGGCGTGCTCGGGCAGAACGCCAGCATCAACAACTCTGTGATCAACAACAACCGTGCCGAGTCATCCGTCAATAATACTTTCGGTGGCGGCATTGCTGTTAGGGCTTTGAATGCAAACGTGACTGTTACAGGCTGCACGATCTCGAACAATAGTTCGAATGCCCTAAATGCAACGTTCAGCGGATTTGCCGGCGGTATTTCGAATCAGCAGGCGACCATGACTTTAAATACGAGCACGGTCACATTTAATACGTCAAGCCGTTTCCACGCGGGCGTCAGAAATCTCGCCTCAACAGCAGCGGCCTCGACCGTCACTATCAATGACAGCACTGTCAGTAACAACACATCGACGGCGGTTGACGGGCAGGGCGGCGGGGTTGCCAATATTGTCGGCTCGACCTTCAATGCAACTTTGATCATTGAGCGTTCGACGGTGAATGCCAATGTTCTTACGGGCACAGCAAGCGTTGGCGGCGGTGTTTTGAATGTCGGCACGGTTACTGGTATCGCGACGACAAATATTAAGAATTCGACAGTTTCCGGCAATAGTGCACATGACGCCGCGGGAGTTTATTCTGACGGAGCCGGAGCTACCTGCACTGTCAATTTTTCGACCGTTGCAAGTAACGCGGCCGATGCGGCCAGCGGCGAAGGCGGCGGTGTTTTCCAGGACGTGACCGGCGGCTCGACACTTATTTCCAACTCGATCTTTGCGGATAACACGGCTTCCGCAGGCCGCGATGTCAGCGATTTCGTTGCATCCGCGGATTACAACCATGTTGAAAGTGCTGGCGTAGGTTTTGTGCCGGCCGCTCACGACGTAACGGGAAGCGATCCGGCTCTTGGTGCTCTTGCAAATAACGGTGGGCTGACGTTTACTCATCTTCCCGGCGGAGCAAGTGTGGTGTTGAACACAATTCCTAACGGTACAAACGGATGCGGCACGACAGTCACGAATGACCAACGAGGATTTGGACGCCCGGCAGCAGCGGGCTGTGAAAAAGGTTCCGTCGAGATACAAACAGGAGTTTCGCCAACGGCAACAAGCACCAGCACGCCCACCAATACATCGACGAACACACCGACATCGACATCGACTAGCACATCAACTAACACTCCGACACCGAATCTTACGCCAACTCCTGGCTGCAATCCGTGCATTAGCGGAACAATAACTTATGCCAATGCGACGGCTCCCCCAGTGTTTATCTCGAACGCGACTTTGACGGGAACCGGATCTGTGCTTGTATCGACAACGACAGCGGCACCGGGCGGAACTGCCGGACAGTACACGTTGAGCGGCTTTGGAGCAGGGAACTACACGGTCGGCGTTACAAAGACGACAGGCCAAAACGGTATTTCATCGAATGACGCCGCCAGAATTGCTCAGCATGTTATCGGTAATAATGTCTTTACCACAGATGTCCAAAAAGTTACGGCTGACGTTAGCGACAACGGTACGCTTTCGTCGAATGATGCGGCGTTGATCGCACGTTATGCCGCGGGTGTAGGTGCACCTTTTGGCCTTACAGGCAATTGGAGGTTCTTTGTTTCACCCCCACCTTATCCTGCAGGAGCGTGGCCAACCACTCGAACTTATACAGACCCAATTGGTATCCAGACCGGCCAAGACTATGTCGGCATTTTGATGGGAGATGTTACAGGGAACTGGGCAAATACTGGAGCAAGACGAACTGGCACTAAGAAAGTGTCGAATGAAAATGATTCGGAGAATACCATCGCAGTGGAACTGCCGCAGATCGAGACGAGTGTTGAGAAAGATATTGTCATTCCAGTATCTGTTCGTGGTTTGGCAAATAAAGACGTGATCTCGTACGAGTTCAATCTGAGATACGACCCTTCAGTGATAGAGCCGATCGCGGATGTAGTGGATGTGAACGGAACGGCCAGTCGAGGGTTGTCGTTTGTCGCCAATCCTTATGAACCCGGAGTGTTAAGAGTGGTCGTTTATGGAGCTTTTCCGATAGACGAAAACGGCGTCTTACTTAGCCTCAAATTCAAGGCTGTCGGAGCGGCTGGTACGGCATCATCGCTGACATTGGAACGCGTCATGTTCAACGAAGGCGAGCCACAAGTTTCGCTGACGGACGGTAAGATCGAGTTGTTTTAGGAAACGGATAGATTTAGCCACAAAAAGCGCAAAAGACACAAAAGTAAGAAAATCTTTTATGTGTCTTTTGCGCTTTTTGTGGCAATAGTTTTTACTCCGAAGCAGCAGCGGCTTCGAGATCGGCGATGATGATCTTTGTCATCTTGAACATCGCCTGCGTGACTCGATTCGCTTTTTCGCGGTCAGGACTAGTGAGGTTATCCATAAGCATTTTTGGCGTGACCTGCCATGAGACGCCAAACTTGTCGTCGAGCCATCCGCACGGTTCCTGTTTTCCGCCTTCGCTGAGTTTTTCGTAGTAATGATCGATCTCCTCCTGAGTATCCGCACGGATCATCAGCGATATTGCCTGCGTGAACTTGAAGTTAGGATGCGGCCCGGCGTTGTAACAGCTAAAGCGCTGACCGCCGAGCTCGAATGTTCCTCCCATAACCTTTCCGTCCGGGCCGGGGAACTTTGAGATGATCTTGCTGTCCTCAAAAACGGAGGTGTATAAGTTCATTGCTTCTTCAGCCTGATCATTGAACATTAAGAAGGTTGTTATCTTTTGCATATTATTTATTCCTTTGTGATCTCTTTTCCAAAACAGACACTGTTCCCAACGTCGATATATTGTCCGTAATTAGGAATGCGTTCGTAGCCGTTCTTTTCGTAAAGATGAATTGCCTCAGGCTGTTTCAAACCAGTTTCGAGAACACATCTCGTAAACGCCATCTCGCGAGCCCAGCTTTCCAGTTCCAATAAGACTTTCGTTGCGATGCCTCTGCTCCTGTTGTCAGGTGGCACATACATTCTTTTAACTTCCATTTTGCCTGAGTCTAATGCCCTGATCGCTCCACAGCCGAGCGCTTTTCCATCTTCATAAGCAAGAACGACGTGTTTTAGTTTCGCGATCTTGTTGAACTGCGCATAGAAAGCGTGGTCGTCGCCATCGCGAACTGCCAGCTCGGCGTCAAGATGCCGTACAAGTTCAACAAAATCTTCGTTCTCAGAGTTGGTTCTTATTAGTTCGATCACTTTTCTGTTTTCTTTGTCCGTTCTAAATTTTGTCTCACGCGGAACTTTACGATCAACTTGATCAATCTTAATGGCAGCGGCTTGTCCAGCGGGAACTGCACCGAGCCTTTTGCGAACCTGTAATGTGAAATTTCATCAATAAACTCAGCGATGCCGCCCGCTCCCGGATAAAAGCCGATATGACCGGCGTAGCCCGCGAATGAAACCAACATTCCATTGAGTTTGTACGAAGGTATCGCGTAACTGATGCCCTCCTCGGCGTTTGGTGCAGCTTTCCGAATCGTTTCACGCATTTTTTCGAGCATTGCTCGCGTAGCAGGCGGAAAGCCAGCGATGTAACCGTCAACATTGGCCGCTTTTGCTCTCATATTATTTAAGCCGCCGAGCCTTTTGCCAGGAGTTGCTCCAACAAGGTGTCGAGTTTATCATAGCCCTGAGTCACGCCGCGTTCCATACCAGATGCGATCATTCCATCACGGTCAGCGACCGATTGAAACACCGATTGATGAACAAGTCTGCTACGGCTGCCCCCGAGATCTTCGAATTTTGTTGTTCCCAAAATAACGTGCCCTTTTTCCGGAAGCCCGTCGAACTCGAAAGTTCCGATTATCCGTTCTGGCTTGAGCACTTCGTGATAGACGCCGTGAAATGCGTAAACGTTATTATCACGGGTGTGCAAAAAGCGGTAAGATCCGCCGTCGAAGGCGTCCATCTTTTCAACCGTCATGGTCAGATCATCCGGCCCGACCCATTTCTCGTAAAGGTCTGCTTCGGTATAAGCTCGGAAAACAAGTTCACGCGGAGCTTCGAATTCGCGGGTGATAAAAAGTTCCTGCTTGCCTGGTTCGGCAGTGATGATGGTCTTATTTGACATCTATTTTCTCCTTTTTTTACGTTTTCCTTCTAATTTCATGTCTTCGAGCAGGGAATCAAGTCGATTGTACGCCTGCTCCCAAAATTGCCGGTATTCTTCCAACCAATCAGTCGCCTCTTTTAATGGAGCGGCCTCGAGTTTCCGAGGGCGGCGTTGTGCATCGAGACCGCGTGAAATAAGTCCTGCTTTTTCTAATACCTTGAGATGTTTTGATATCGCGGGCTGGCTGATCTTAAACGGTTTTGCCAATTCGGCAACCGACGCTTCACCCTTAGCAAGCCGCCCAAGTATCGCCCGCCTGGTCGGATCTGCTAACGCCGCAAACGTAACATCAAGCTGTCGAGACGGCATTTGTCGATAACTAGTTAGTTCCATAACATATAGGTTATATATAAATCAGAACTTTGTCAAGTGTTTTTTAGATTGTTTTAAACAAGTTGGGAAGTGTTACTTTTTGATCTCGTCGTACAAGGCGTCTTGTAAGGACCTCGGAAAGCCATATTCAATGTAGAGCAAAGTTCCGACTTTTTTTGGCTTTCTCGGTTTTCGTTTAGGAAGATTATTGAATGTCTCGCGGAGCAAGAGAGTATATTGAAGTCCGTAGCCATCGACATAGACTTGGGATTCAGTTTGAACTGCCTCTTTGAGGTCGAATGAATCACCGAATGCAATTGAGGTGCGGCTACCGAAGCTTTCGGGGAATACTACTTTTGCAAAGGAGATGTTTTTCTTTGGTATGAGACGGACAAAACGGAGTGTGCCGAGGACATTTTCTTTTGGTTGGAGGCGAATATAGGTCACATCTTTATTTCCTTTTGAGTAAGAACTCGTCTTCGGGGAAAGTGGTTCGAAGTAGTTGACCCAAATATTCCAGTCCTTGTCGTAATTGCAAATTCCTTCGCAAGTAGAGCCGAAAAGTTTTTTCATGTCATCCCGTGTTGAAATGCCGAGTCGCATATCCTTTAGTTTTCCTTCGGTAAAGAAACGATAACCTGCTAGCTCATTTGGACTGACCTCGCCGATCTTAAGGTCTTTTATCGCTGGAGGGCAGCGTTTACCCAAGCATAGGATCTCACCGAAATTCACGCCTTTAGGAAGAACTTCTTCCATCTGCTTCTGAATCTCATGTTCCTTTATCTCCTGCGGCAGTGTATTTAAGGAAAGGCTGATCAAAAGGACAATCGTAAGTCCGAGTAGTCGAATCATAATTTGTGAGATGCATTCAACAGCGAGATGGTTTTACAACTGTGATAACAAAATCGCCAATTTATTCATTCTTAAGGCTGGTTCAAGATGACGCCCGATATTCTTGATCTTGATTTGTTATAATTAACCTTACACGGAGGATCAGATCTCTATTAGCAGCGTTCACGGATTTACTCGCGGTCTTAAGCACAATCAACTAAAACGTATCGAAAGGCTCGGCACTCGACGCGTCCCGGCCGACAGCATCATCTCGCCTGAATTGGCTCGACAAATGACCGAGATCTCGCATGAGACGGGCCGACAGGTAGGCGTTCTTATTAATCGAAAAGGACAGGTCGATTATGTGATGGTCGGCACGGCGAAGGGGATCGAGCTTCCTGATTTTGGCCGAGCCCGTGTGTCCGAAGATCGTTTTCGCGGACTTCGGTGTGTGCATACTCATCTTCTTGGCGAAAAACTTACTCAGGACGACCTTACCGACCTTGCTTTGCTGAGGCTCGATCTGATGTCGATAATTCAGGTTGACCGCAAAGATGGGCTACCGGGAATGGTTTATTCGGCCCATTTGGTGCCGACAAATGCCGAAAGTCTTGAGTCTGAGGCTCAGTCGCTGCCGTACGAATTTCTCGAACCGAACATTCCTTCGCAGCTTGAAACAGATTTTGTCTCACTTATCGAATCGCTCGAGGATGAAATGGCGCGGATTCGGCTGACCGCGAGAACGCGTCAGACCGGACGTGACCGTGCGATCTTGGTCGGTGTTACGACCGGTGATTCTGAAGAGGCGGCGGAGTCGATCGCTGAGCTAAAAGAACTTGCCGAGTCGGCGGATGTGGTGATTCTCGATACGATCATTCAACGCCGTCCGCAGATAGATCCAAAAACTGTGCTTGGCAAAGGTAAGCTGGATGATCTGCTTATTCGTTCAATGCGTTTGGGTGCTGATATTTTAGTGTTCGATTCGGAACTTACTCCAACGCAGGTTCGATCACTCTCCGAAGCGACGGAACTAAAAGTTATTGATCGCCCTCAGCTTATTCTTGACATTTTCGCTCAGCGAGCACAGAGCCGCGAAGGTAAGCTGCAAGTGGAACTTGCCCAACTTAAATATCTGTTGCCGCGGCTTGTGATCGGTCAGAACTCGGCATTTTCAAGATTGGCAGGTGGTATCGGAGGGCGCGGGCCCGGTGAAACCAAGCTTGAGACCGATCGCCGTCGTGTGCGCGACCGTATCGCACAGCTTGAGAAACAGGTTGACAATCTTGGACGCCAACGTCAGGAGCGCCGCAAAAATCGTTTGCAAAAACACTTGCCGATAATCTCGCTTGTTGGTTACACGAACGCGGGAAAATCTACATTGCTCAACGCGCTTACGCAGAGCGAGGTGTATGTCGAGAAAAAAATGTTTGCGACGCTCGATCCGACATCACGTCGTCTGCGTTTGCCGTACGATCAGGAAGTCATCATAAACGACACTGTAGGGTTTATTCGCGACTTGCCGGAAGCACTTGTTTCAGCTTTTCGCGCGACGCTCGAAGAAATCGCTGACAGCGATCTGCTTGTCCATGTCGTCGATGCGTCGAACCCTCGAGTTCTGCAGCAGATCGCGTCGGTGACCAAGATCATCGGCGATCTCCATTACAATCAGATACCGCAACTTATCGTTTTGAACAAGAGCGATCTGCTCGGCGATGACGCTATTGACAGCCTGATGAGGCAAATAACGCTTGACAGCGGTATCAAATGCGTGTCAATTTCAGCTATTCGCCGCGAAACGCTGCGACCGATGGTTGAAACTATTGGTGAGATGATCAAAGTTCCAGCATCTGAGTTTCGTGCTTCGATTGCAAACATCTAGATGAGCAAGCGAATACAAGACCTTAAACCGCCGACGACAAAATGGCGCGAGTCCGTTTCGACGGCTATCGCGAAACCGTTCAAATCGTTATCAGGCGATCAGCGGTTCTGGCTTGGGTTTGCAGTTCTTTGTTTGCTGACGACGCTATTCATAAATAATCCGCTTTGGCGGGCATCCGGTGAGCAAGTCTATAAGGAAGGCGATGTCGTTCGCGAGAGGATCACGTCACCGTCCGACGTTTATTTTTCTGATACTGACGAAACCGAAAGGCGAAGAACGGCAGCGAAAAATGCCGTAAAGCCGATCTTTCGTTACGAATCAAAAAAGTCCGACGCTGCTGTTCAAACATTTCTTTCAGCATGGGAAAAACTCCAGCGACGCGGCATCGGCGAGGCTTCGAACTCCAAACCCTCGAATTCAACAACTAAGGCCGAAACATTTTGGACAGGAGCAGGTGGTGCCGAAGTTGGCAAAGTATTTGTTTCACGCATGTTCAGCCGGAACGAGCTTGACGCGGTACAGAGCGCGTTGCGGGAAAGTTCTGAGGGCTATATTTACGACGATGCCGACCGGCAGTTTTTTTCCGATCAGGTCGCTGTATTTGATCGCTCGAAACCGAATCTACAATCGACAGTTTCGATGCCGGAAAGCAATTGGATACCGCTTTCGACCGCGCGTGAAAAACTCCGAACAAGACTTGCGGCCATAAAAAGCCTGTCTCCACGAGAAATTGATGCCTTTTACACGGCGAGTGAAATTCTTGTTGAGCCAAGCATTTCATATGACAGTGTCGCGACCGATGCGGCGAGAACAACGGCCGCAGAGAATATTCAGCCCAGGATCATCTCTCTGAAGCGCGGAGAAAAGGTTGCTAACGACGGGGATGTTGTAACGCCGGACGTTCTGTCTAAGATCGCCGCAATCCGCGAGTACAGCGCATCTTCACGACAACTGAATCGTTTTGTGGGATTGTTGGTGTTTATTTCGAGCTTGTTTTGGACGGTTTGGAAATTCATCCAACATCGCGGTATTCTTCCGCGACTCGCTTTGTCAGCTGAGAAGACGTTTGCTCTGTTTGGTTTCATTGTCGTGGTACAGACGGCAGTAATGGCGATATCGTTTAGGCTTGCGGATTTTACGGCGTTGCAGAACCTCAAGGCTCCGCTAAATGATCCGATGCTGTGGGCGGTTGCGGTACCTTTTGCGACGGCGAGCTTGCTGATGACATTGCTGGCCGACCGGCCGACAGCTCTTCTTACCGGGTTATTTACTTCATTCGTTGCGGGGTTTCTCGCTCCGCGGGGGTTGGAGTTTGCGATATTTGCGGCGCTGGCTTCTGCGGTTTCGGTTTATGGCATTGGACCTTATCGAAGCCGCCAAACAGTAACAATAGCCGGTGCATTGATCGGCGTTGCGAGCGCGATACTTGCTCTCGCGATGATCTCTTACACGCAGCAGCCATTTGCCCCGAATACGATATTGCTTGCGATAGCGTGCGGGTTGACGAGTGGCATCTTGACCGCTGCTGTTACGGCAGTCTTGTTACCCATCTGCGAAACCCTTTTTGGAATTTTAACGGATGTAAAACTACTCGAACTTTCAAATGCTGACCTGCCGTTGCTTGGCCAGCTAGCGATGCGAGCGCCGGGAACAAATCAACATTCCCACGCTGTTGGCCAGCTTGCGGAGGAGGCTTGTCGGGTCGTGGGTGGTAACGCACTGCTTGCTCGCATCGGTGCCTTATATCACGACATCGGTAAGACAGCCGCACCGGAACATTTTGTCGAGAATCAACTCGCCAAGAATCCGCACGACGCCCTCAAACCGACTCAAAGTGCAAAGATAATCATCAGTCACGTCACCTATGGCACAAAGCTCGCCAAGGAAATGGGATTGCCACAGCGGATAATCGATTTTATCCCGCAGCATCACGGCACAAGAACGCTGCACTACTTCCTGAAAAAAGCTCAGGCCGAAGCTCGTGATGCGAGTGACATATCGGAGAACGATTTTCGTTATCCAGGCCCAAAACCTCAGTTTAAAGAGGCAGCAATAATGATGATCGCCGATTCGTGCGAAGCCGCGGCACGATCGCTTGCCGAGCCGAATCCGGAGAATATACGATTCATAGTTACGAAAATAATTGATGCGATCCTTGCCGACGATCAGCTTGGCGAGTGTGATCTAACCCTAAGGGAACTCACTCAGATCCGCGAATCGATGATCAAATCGCTCGTCGCGATATATCATTCGCGTGTCGATTATCCGGGCTATGTGCCGCCGACTACCGGGCAGTTCAAGATAGAGCCCGAGGAATACAAAGGTGAGGAGAGGCGCATGAAATACGCCAACCCTGCCGACATTCCCGTGAGCAGGGGCGGTGAAATAGAAGACGAAGCAATGGACCGTTCGTATCAACCTGATAAAGTCGAAGTAAGAGGAACGTAAGTTGGTTTTGCCGAAGCTGAGATGTTAAGGAGAGGAAAAAATGGGTCTCAAACTTTCAAACATATTCCTTGCCATAGTTTGTATTGCGACTGTTCTTGTCCTTTTGGGGAGTGCCCAGGAGATACCAGTAGGAGTAAGGTATAAAAAGACCACAGATGAAATTAACGAGAAAGCAAAACACATATTAGAAGATGCCTTGGCTCAGAAGATGGAGGCTGTGAATATCGAGGCCTTTTTTGATTCGGCAATAGTATGTGGCCCTCTGCTTTGGGACAGTATTAAAGATAGCGCTAATTCTGTACTCCGCGGCGGAAAGACCATGATCAACATTATTCCTGCACAACCCGATCCGATTCGAAAAGAAGGCAAAGCTTTCATAAATGCAGATCAAGCGACTGCTTTCTGGAAACTATTTATAGAGAAGGTCAAAGGCAACAATTCTTTCAAAGTGCGAAAAGCGGAAACGGCCGAAATATCCTATTTCTGGGCTACCATTCCATTCGACATAGAGGAACCCCTGTTGGTTGCTGACTTCGGCAAAATGAAAGTGGTCGTGAATTTCTCCAGTAAGAATGGAAAACCAAAGATCTTTTGGGTGGATATCGTTGGAGATATGAAGGCTCTTAAATGATCATAAAAGCATCGAAAGAAAGAAAAACAAGGTTAAGGCGATGCCTCCTAAATCTTATCTTTTAGCTTTTCGTATGTAGTTTGCAGTGATTCGGGCATTGTTCGCGTTTGACCGATGGCGGTCATGAAGTTTACGTCGCCGGTCCAACGAGGTAGAACGTGCATATGAAAATGATCTGCGACTCCTGCACCCGCTGATCTTCCGAGGTTCATTCCCAAGTTGAAGCCTTCTGGATTGTAAATTTCGGACAGAGCGGTTTGGGAACTCTTCATGAGGTCCATCATTTCGTCTGTTGTTTGTTTGTCGGCTTTGTCGATCTCCGCTATATGGGAGTAGGGAACTATCAGAAGATGCCCTGTACCGTATGGGTAGATATTAAGGATGACAAAGTTAAACCCGGCTCGCTTGACGATGAAATTTTTTTCGTCGCCTGCCGGGCTGTTTAGAATATCGCAGAAAACACAGCCGCCCTTTTTTACGGCCCCGCTGCCGGTTATATAATCATATCGCCACGGACTCCACAAAAGATCCACGCGTTCTGCCTCTAGCTTTTATTGATCAGGTCTTTCAGCTCTTTACCGGGCTTGAAGTAGGCGACACGTTTTGCCGGAATGTCGACGGCGGCTCCGGTTTTTGGATTGCGTCCTTTTCGCGAGTTGCGTTCACGAACGCGAAAGCTGCCAAATCCTCGCAACTCTATTTTTTCGCCATTGTTCAGACTGCCCGTAATGCTGTCAAAAATGATCTCGACCAGCATTTCCGCGTCTTTTTTGGTCATGTCGGCATCGCGGGCTACTTTTTCAACCAGATCAGCTTTTGTCATTTCAATCCTTCACTCTCCCAACGAAAACTCCCAGTAAATCCCTTGAAAAAAATGTTAAGCCGATTTCTTTTCGGCGTCTTCAGCGGGAGCTTCTTCAGCAGCTACTTCGGCAACGGCCTCGTTTGTCTGTTCAGCCGCCGGGGCTTCCTCTGCAATCTCACCAGCAACCTCTGAAAATGGAGACGTCGCTTCGGCCGCGGGCTCCGCTGCGGCTTCTTCACCCGGAGTTTCCGTCGTTTCAGGAGCCACTTCGGTTTCAGCGGTAGGATCTTCGACAACCGGTTCGACGTCGGAAAAAGCCTCTGCAGGTTCCGTTTCGGCTGCCACTTCTTCAGTCGTCTCGCTTGCCGGCTCGGAAGCTTCAGTCTCGACTTTCTCAGCCTCAGCCTCAGCCGCCGCCGCGGCTTCTCTTGCGGCAAAAGCTTCAGCTTTTGCTTTCTTAGCAGCCTCTTTTGCTTTTTTCCTCGCTTCCGGATCCTCAGTAGGAGTTTCCTCCGCAGAACCACCCACTCTCAGGTTTGCTAATTCACCAAGGCTGGCCATGCCGCCTTTAGCTTCGGTCGAATACATCCTGGTATCCGCAACCGGTTCTTCGTCCTTGCCAACCGCACGGTGCGATAGTCCGATCTTCTGATCAGATGGCTCGATACGCAGGATCTTGAAGTCCATTTCCTGTCCCAGAGAGGCGACCTGCTGAGCAGTTTCTACACGCTCCTCGGAAAGCTCGGAAATGTGACACAGACCTTCGAGTCCTTCGCCTAATTCAACAAAAACGCCGAAACTCGTAAAGCGCGAGACTTTACCGCGAACCACGTCGCCCGGGCGGTGTGTTGCAACAAAGCTTTCCCACGCACTCGGGGTGAGGTCCTTGATCGAAAGCGACAGCCGTTGGCCGTTACGGTCAATGTTGGTAACGATCGCATCGACTTCCTGATCTTTTTTCAGAACGTCTTTCGGATGCTTGATCTTTTTCGCCCAGGAAATATCGGATACGTGAACGAGCCCGTCGATGCCTTCTTCAAGCTCGATGAAAGCGCCAAACTCCGTCAGGTTGCGAACTCGGCCATGCACTTTGGTGCCGACCGGGTATTTTTCCATAACGGTGTCCCAGGGATTTTCCTGGAACTGTCGCATGCCGAGGCTGATCCGTTTCTCTACGGTATCGACACCGAGCACCTGAACCTCGACCTCTTGTCCCTTGTTAAATAATTTTTTCGGGCTCTGTGCACGACGAGACCATGATATTTCCGAGACGTGAACCAACCCTTCGACACCGGGTTCGAGTTCGATAAACACTCCGTAGTCGGTCACAGACGAGACAATGCCTTTCAATTTTGTATTGACAGGATAAACCTCGACAACCGTTGACCACGGATCGGGCAAAAGCTGTTTGTAGCCCAGCGACACCTTTTCACGCTCGCGGTCGAGTTTGAGAACCTTGACCTGAATATGTTCGCCGGCTTTGAACTGGTCCTGCGGATGATGAATTCTGCCCCATGACATGTCGGTCACGTGCAGAAGTCCATCGATGCCGCCTATATCGACAAATGCTCCGTACTCGGTGAGGTTTTTGATCGTGCCCTCGACAATATACCCGATGTCGATCTTGGAGAGCGTTTCTGCTTTTTGAGCGTTCACAACCTCGTCAGTCAGGATCTTACGCGAAAGGACAATGTTGTTTCGGCGTCGGCTGAATTTGATGATCTTTGCCTCGATGTCCTGGCCAATATAGCTGTCGAGGCTGGATATCGGACGTGAATCTATCTGCGAACCGGGAAGAAAAGCCTCAACGCCGTTCAGATCGACACGAAGCCCGCCTTTCGTTTTATCGACGATCCGACCCGTGATCGGCGTCTCGCTTTCAAAAGCTTTTTCGATCTCGTCCCAGACCTTGCGGCCAAGAGCGTCAGTGCGTGAAAGCTGCGGTGCCGAGTCACCCGAATGCATCGTGCGGATAATGACCTCGACCTTGTCACCCACAACGGCAGTCATCTTACCTTCGGAGTCAGTGAATTCATCGACTGGCACGAATCCCTCGGACTTATAACCAAAATCTACCAAAACTCCGCGGTCGGTTATGCCGACGACAGTGCCCTCGACCAGTTCACCCTGATGGAAAACCGTCTGCTCCTGCTCGAACTGCTCGAGAATGGCTCCAAAGTCGATCTCCTGTGAAGCCGGAGCATCATCGTCATCGACAGTTGTCGCGACGGATGCCTTCGGCGGTTCCGGAACGCTTTGCGGTTCTGCTGCGACAGGAGGTGCTGGAGGAATTTCCAACAACTGTTCTTCGGCCGGAGCTTTTTCGGGTTGCATAGCGACAGCCTCGGCGGTCGCGGTAGTTGATTCTGATTGTTCAATCGCTGTTTTCTCAGTCGTTGCCGACTCTTCAGCGTCCTTGGTTAACTCGTTTGTCATTTACGCGTGTTTTAAACTTCCTTAATTAGATTACTTTTTTCAATTACTTACCGCCTTGTTCGGCCAATGTGAAACCGTCTCTCAAATGCGCTTTCGTCATCCCAAAAGCAGATGCAATGTGCGCAACGATAGAAATGGTTCGCTATCTTTCCGCTCAAAGAGGTAATAATAAAAAATACACGCTAAAGTGCTTGTGTGTCAAGACTTGAGCGCGTAAAAACCCTTAAAAAACGGATATTTGCAGAATAATCATACTAACGAAATCTCGATACCTTCCAAGACAGATTCTCTATCCATGTCGAGCCCATTTCAAAATATGTTAAAATTTGCTCGAGGTGAAGCTGATGACCATAGAACAAGCCGTGCTGGAAAATCTAAAAACACTTCCGCCAATCAGGAAACAAGAGGTTTTAGAATTTACTGAGTTCCTGTCAAAAAAGGAAAAGAGCGGAGCAAAATACCAGTTTGATGCTGACCTATCGGTACTGGATGAAAATGAATTAACACATTTGGAAATGGAGTTTGAAAATTATGACCAACTCTATCCTCTCCAATGAGTATGTCACCGACACGATGGCGTTGGTTCTGCATCTTGAGAACAGAAGATCATCCGAAAAAGTCAAGCAGATATTTAAAGCGGTAGACTCAGGCGAAATAACGGTTTATGTGCCGACAATAGTCTTTGCCGAAATATTGTACCTATCCGAAAAAAGGCCGGATCGGACTAAAATTGCCCGACCTTCAAAAACACCTTTCTCACTTTCCAAATTACAAACAATTTCCTTTAAGCTTCGAGATCGTGCAAAACGCGGAGAAAATCGCGGACATTCCTGAACTCCACGACCGACTGATCGGTGCAACCGCAAATCTCGCGGGACTGGAACTCGTCACGAATGATCCAAAAATCCAGGCCTCAGCTTTTGTTAACACGATCTGGTAAGTAAGAAGCACAAAGGAGCTAAAAAAAATATGATGCATCAAAAAACGAGGAACGGGGCATGTTTCCCCGCAAATGTGCTCATGCCCGAAAGAAACCGGGTGGTAAAATAGGCCTAAGGCATATTGTAATGCAGGATCATCACGGTCAGCTTCCTGGAACGTAATTGTGAAGGCTGCTTACACCGCTGACTCTTTCCATTTCGTCGCGTGTGCTTGTCGTTGTATTTGAGATGCCGGCGAGGCGCAGGCGGAATTCGTCAGCGTTTGTCGAGCCGCGAAGGGCTTCGTCAAGCGTGATCAAACCGGATTGATACAAATAGAACAGTGACTGGTCGAACGTCTGCATTCCGTATTGCGAAGTGCCGGCGGCGATCGCGTCACGAAGGCTTTTCGTCTTATCTTCGTGCAAAATGTAATCGCGTATGAGCGGCGTTGAGGTCAATACCTCGACCGCCGGAATACGGCTGTTGCCTCTTGCGGATTTCATCAAACGCTGTGAAATAACTGCTTTTAACAGACCGGCGAGCTGAATGCGTATAGATTTTTGCTGATACGGCGGAAATGCTGAAATGATTCGAGTTAGCGTTTCGGGAGCGTCGAGCGTATGAAGCGTCGAGAGAACAAGATGCCCTGTTTCGGCGGCGACGAGGGCGGTCTCGATCGTTTCGAGGTCTCGCATTTCGCCAACGAGTATTACATCTGGGTCTTGGCGCAATGAGCCTCGCAGAGCCTCAGCAAAGTTGCGTGTATCGACATCGACTTCGCGCTGAGTAACGAAAGATTCTTTATCTTTATGCAGAAATTCGATCGGGTCTTCGATAGTGACGATGTGGCAATTTCGTTTTTGATTTATGTGATCGACGATGGCTGCGAGGGTAGTCGATTTTCCCGAACCGGTCGTGCCGGTGACAAGGATAAGACCACGTTCTTCGTCGGCAATGGTATTGAGGATGGGCGGCAGACCAAGCTCAGCAAATCCTCGTATCGTATCCGAGATGACGCGAGCAACAATGCCGATCGAATTTCGCTGCTGAAAAATATTTACACGAAAACGCCCCAGACCCGCGACGCCGTAACCAATATCAACCTCAAACGCCTCTTTGAAATGCTGCTTTTGACGATTGGACATCATCGAGAACGCCATTTCGAGCGTCTCGTCCTGAGTCATCCGAGAAACGCCTGATAAGGGCTTCAGTTCGCCGGTTACACGTATCACAGGGTAAGAACCGGCACGCAGGTGAAGGTCCGATGCGCCAAAGCTCATCGCCATTCGCAGAAGATCATCAATTCGGGTAGGCATAAATTACAGAGAAACGGGGAGAAACTGCTATGAAATTTAGCGCATAAACTGCGTGCGCACAGGCCGGACTGGGCTTTTATTAGTTTAATTTGTTTTAACACTTCTGGTCAATCGAATTTTTTTGCCTATTTGGCATTTTGACTCCCCCGAAATGTCCACGTTTTGCCCCCCAAAAGTCCACCAATAAAGCTGATAAAGCCGGATGTAATTGGCGATAATGTGGATAGATGACGAGAAAACTTGCCGAATAAAAAAAACGCCTAATTTCTCGGCTAAATATATGATCTACAATGGTTTGCAGCGATGCCCCGGAAGAGTCCTGCCAGAAAAATACGTGTAAGGGGTCTAAAAACCGGTGTGCCGGTCGGATTTGTGTCTAAAAAGTACTTTTTTTGAGGGTCTTTTTTTGGCACTTATGCTCCCGACTCGCTTCAACCCGCAACGCGCTCGTCGCTGAGATTTTGGATTCCGCTTGCGCTAACCTCGTCAACCGAATCGACCGTTTCTGTCGAGTCAGTTACTTCGGCCGCATCTTGCCTTGTCACCACATCCAGAGGTTTTTTCGGATCGACCTCTTCGTGATGTGGCGACTGTCTCGGTGAACTGATCTCAGAATTCGACTTTTTAGATTTCAACGAGAGCTTTTGAAAAAATAAAATAAGAACTTCTATGCGAAACGAGATGAATGAAAAGCGACAGATGCTGAGGCACTTTCTGGGAGCTCTGGCATATCGAACGCAGAAGGCGCTGCGCGATGCTCCTGAAGATTTCGCACTCTTTGAAGCGGGCGGCGGCGTGAGGACACCAAAGGAACTCGTGCGGCACATGGCGAGCGTGCTTGGGTATGCTCGGACATTCTTTATCGGCGGGAGCTACTGGCCTGAGCCGCTCACAACTTTTGATGAAGAGGTCGAACGGTTTCATCAAAACCTTGCCGATCTGCGAGATGAAATTGACTCGAACAAACCACTGATCGACACGACCGAAGAGCGAATGCTGCAAGGGCCTTTTTCGGATGCGATGACACATGCAGGACAGCTTGCGATGCTGCGCCGTTTGCACGGACAACCTGTGCCGTCTGAGAATTTTATTATGGCTGATGTTTCGGCTGAGAATGTGTCGTCAGATCAACCTGATCCCGTTGCACCGGATGAGTAATATGCACAAGCCCGCGCGTTAGCAAGGGGCGATACATTCAACGTGCGTGTTACGCCCTTACTTACGTGCGGGCTTGGGCAATGATAGAATCAACTCAACAATGTCCCAACGATTAAAGATAACTGCTGTTGAGCCGACGTTTGCGATCCCCGGCGGTGAGATCGCGATAGCTTGCGAAGGGTTTGATGCTGCCAGAGCAGGCGGTGTGTTGATCGGCGGACAACCGGCCCGCATCACGGCGGCTTCGTCAAAGCGCATTCTTGCGAACGTCCCAAAAACAAACGAAACCGACGACGGGCAGACTCATATCCAACTTGAAAGCGGCGGAGCGATGAGCGAGCCGTTTCCTTTTTATGTCGGGCGGCTGTTGGTTGACGGGATGCACATCGTCGCAAATCCGGCGGTTGATCCGAACGACGACGCGATCATTCTGACGCGTTCGGGTTCGCGCGGGCAGCACCTTCCTGCAACATTATTCAGACTCGAAGCCGACGGTTATTTAGACGAATTTGCCGAACCGATATTGAATCCGACGGGGATCGCATTTGACCGCGAAGGACAGATGTTCGTCACCAACCGTGCCGAAGGCGAAGTTTACGCTGTTGGCCGCGACGGCGGTGCGACGGTTTATGCGAGCGGTCTCGGAATTGCGACAGGCATCGCTTTTGACTCGCTGGGAAGAATGTATGTCGGCGACCGATCGGGCATTATTTTTCGTGTGCGTGACGATGCGACGCCGGAAACTTTTACTGTGATGGAACCTTCTGTTGCGGCGTATCACATGGCGTTCGCTCCCGATGGCAGATTGTTTTTGACTTCGCCGGGACTCGCGAGCCACGACGCGGTTCACGCCATCGACCAGGAAGGCTACGACGAGAAGTTTTTCACCGGACTTGGACGGCCGCAAGGTTTGGCGTTCGATAAAAGCGGCAATCTCTATGTCGCCGGATGCTACCAAGGCCGTCACGGTATCGCTCGCATCTCCTCTGACGGTCAACGAGCGGAGCATTTCGTCGCCGGCAATAGCATTGTCGGACTGTGCTTCACACGAGCCGGAGCAATGATCGTTGCGACCGGCGACAGCGTCTATTCCATCGCCTGCGGCATCGAAGGCACGTTATTATAAGCCTTAAATGCTGAAAACAACGTAAGCAGATGATTTCTAACATTAGTTCTCGATGGCGAATCGCTAGTTACTTTCCTGTAACAAAAGGTTACTATGTACCGATGTTTCGAATTGCAGTAATGGTTTTTCTTATATGGGGAGGCTTCGGAGGACTGGTATCCATTGTCAGAGGCATATATTTCTGGGGATGGGGGGCGAACACGGGTATCCTGGCTATTATGCAAAGACCGGCAAACTGTCTCTAGGATTGGGTCTTTTGGAACTAACGGTATTTGTCGGCCTTCTCTGGTGGTTTCTGAACAACGAAGCGTGGGCTTGGGAGCATTGGTACTCGATTTGTTGGATCGTAGTGCCCCTTGCGATACCCGTTTACGTTTATCGTTACTGGGATAAGCGATGGCTTCGAGAAGGAGCAGAGCAGCATCCGGAAACTGATTCCTAGAAGCCACTCGCAGGCAAGCTGCCTGCGTTCCGACGTTATCCTCGCATTGCGGTCAAGATCTCATCAATGACCTTCTTAGCATCGCCGGATATCATAATTACGGTATCAAGAACGCTTCCGGTATTTTTGAATCGAGCGTAGCGAGGACGCAGCCATTTGCTTTTGCCAATTCCGACAGATGGCCGTCGGTTGTATCTCGTGCCCGTTCGACCCACGACGGAAGTTTAGACGCATCGTGATCGTCGGCGAGAAACGTAAAATCGTATTCCTCAGACTCCTTAAGCCCGATCAATAGACTTTGAGATTGTTCGATGCTGACACCATAAGCTTGAGACATTACACGGACGAAGCCGAGTTCTGTTATGGGTGAAGTAGCAAACGTTGGAATCTCATTCTTGGCTAGATCTGCTGCCCATTCCGCCACACGTATGTAAAACTGGTGCTCGGTGTGGCCAAACGCAACAAGAGCGTTAACATCGAGAAGATATTTCATGGAAAGTCCGCAAGCATTTCCGCTACCATCTCATTGGTTAATGTTGGAGCGTTAGGTCCTGAAGTCAGCACCGGCAATCCTGTGATCGGACTGGTAATTATGCGCGTTTTGAATTTTCGCGGACGCTTTGGTGACAAAACCAAGTCACCATTTTTGACGTTGGCCTTTAACTTGTCGCCTGACTTAATGCCAAGGCGCTTGCGCAGGGAAGCCGGGATAACGACATGACCTTCTTCTAATACTTTCGCTTCCATACCTTGTTTATTCTAGCACAATTTTTGCATCGCTATTCTGCATTTTGCATTCCGGGAGTCGTTCCGGGCATTGGCAGTCTGCCATCGGCAAATTTCGTCAAAGCAAGAAAATCTTTGTCGGTGCGGATCGAATCGAAGACGGCATCGACGCGGGCTTCCATCATTTCTTTTGTGCGGACGTCGTGGTAGCGTTCGTACTCGTAGAAGTGACGTTTGAGCAATGCGAGGGCTTTTTTCTTTTGCCCGGCTATCGCGTAAACAGCGGCGAGATTGTACGACGCAGGCAGCAGGTCGATATTCTTTTCTGCGATCTTGATAGCTTCGTCGGTATGCCCATTCAGCGCTTTATAAACGGCGACGAAAACGTGAGTGTAAGCGTCATCGGGATCGAGCTCGTAGGCCTTGTCGGTGTAGTAATTTCCTTTTACGAGATCGTGCTCGGATGTCCAATAGACCGCGAGATTGCGATAGGCAAGTGCGGTCGGATATTCAGCGACCGAGTCTTCCATCATGTGCATTCCTTTGAGGAATTCGCCGTCGTGTATTGTGATCTTGCCAAGGCCGTGCAGAGCAACCGCTCGCGACAACGGATCGGCGGGCATGTCGAGTATCTGATGAAACTCGCGTTTTGCCTTCATCCAGTTGCCGATGTGATGACGATGCAGTTCGGCTAGATAACGCAGCGGCGTCGGATCAGCAGGATCGAGCGTGCGGGCACGCGAGTAAAACTGCTCGGCGAGAATGTAACGTCCGGCGTTCTCAGCCACAAGGCCACTCTTCATGAGTTTCATGATCGAGGCTGAAACCGTCGGATCAAAATTTGGTTCAGGGAAAACCTCTCCGATATTCTCAACGCCGAGTTTTTTCAACTCTTTCGCCGCGTCCTTTGCCTTGTCGGCGAACATACATTTTTCCGCAAAGACGTTTTGATACAGAGCGATCGCACCGGGTTTGTCGCCAGCGGCGGCTTTTGCCTTTGCGTCCTTCAGCATCGCGTCCATGTTGGACTTGCGATTTTTGATCTCATTGCCGACGAGTTTTTCGACATCGGATAACTTGAGTTTACCGTTCGTGTTTTCAACCTTGCCGATGGCGTTGCCATCATGAGTCGAAAGGACGATAACCGGTAATTTTGATTCGCCGATGAGGGTTTTGGCATTAGGAGCATGGCCATCATCGAGCTGCATCGCAACACATTCCTTTGCGTAAAGCGACAGGTCGCGCGACTCGAGAAGTCCGGACGTTTTTATTTCAGCCTTGGCCTCCTCCGGTGTTTTTGCGGCAACGAACCAATAAAGAATCAGGCCGGATTGCGGAGCGACTTTGGGCTCGGTCGTTTTCCACGGAACGTGATATACGGCAGGATTTTCGCCACCCGAATTATTGCCGCCGCCGGACATGCCGCCGCCACCGCCGCCACCGCCTCCGCCACATGTTGCCCATACCGGAGACGAAGTGAAAATCAGGACGAGTAGAAAGGCGACGAAGCGAACAGCGGTGTTTCTCATAATGCGAAATGTTAACAAAACCAAAGTTCATCGTCCAATAATTTTAGGCACGTGTGCTCGGGAACAAAGCCTAATAAACAGGCAGAGGAGTATACTTAAAACAAGGAGGAACTATGAAGAAAAATACCATATTATCTTTGATGGCTGCGGCATTTACGGCAGCCTCGGTTCTTGTGTTGATCGAACTCACGGTCAAGTCCGGACTTGCGCAGCAGGCGGACGTGTCGAAGATGCCGGAAGTCATAACCCTTGGCAACGACGCGAAACTTGGTCAGGTCACATTTAGCCACGCAAAGCACAACGGTGGTGCCTATACCATCACACCCGGCACGCCGATATCCTGTGTATCGTGTCATCACACGGCTCGGCCCGCGGCGGAAGTCGCAAAACTGCCGCCACTCAAAACTTCGTGGCCTGCGGATAGAACTACGACGCTGACGGCGGAGCTTTTTGCGAAGGACCCCAAGAGTGCAGGTGTCGCATCGTGTCGAGATTGTCATGCACGTGCGGACCAAAAGCCGAAATTGATCGACAAGATCCCTGAGATCAAACATGAATCAAGTGCTGCACCGGTGGCGATGACGAACATGCAGGCATTTCACCGGACATGCGTCGGATGTCACACGGAGGTGAAAAAGACGATGCCGGCAGCGAAAGGGCCAACACAGATGCAGTGCACAATGTGCCATAAGAAATCGGCGTAGCGGGGATCAAATTATTATGCTGAGAACTGTCTGCTTGATGGAGTTAGTACTTGTCTGCGCCTTTTTGGCGGGATGCAGATCGCCGGTTGAAATACCGACAGAATTCCCGACGCCGCCCGGGCCGGAACCCGCAAAGCCGGCGGCAAAATTGGAGTTCAAGCGTGATGCGGAGCTCGAAAAGCAGTTTGCAAAGATCGCTGACGAAGCGAAGGGCAGAGTTGGCGTTGCGGCTGTCGTTCTCGAAACCGGCGAAGCAGCTTTTCTCAACGCGGATGAGCATTACCCGATGCAGAGCGTCTATAAACTGCCGATCGCGATGGCGATGATGGAGCAGATTCGTCTCGGCAATCACGATCTCGACGAAGTGATCGGCGTGACGAAAGATGAGATGGTTCGTCAGGGACAAGCATCAGCCTTGCGTGACAAAAATCCTGACGGTGGTGAATTTACGATACGCGAACTGATCCGCCTCGCGCTGGTCGAATCCGACGGCTCGGCAAGTGATGTTTTGATGCGAGTCCTCGGCGGTGCGCCCGTCGTGCAGTCATATCTCACGCAGATCGGCATCAACGATATGAAAGTCGTCAACACCGAAAAAGAGATCGGTCGAGATTGGCAGACACAATATGAGAATTGGGCGACGCCGAGGGCCTCGGTCGATCTGCTGCGGTGGTTATGGACGGCTCAGCGCGGAGAAGTTTCGGAACGATCAGATCCAAAGGAGATATGGAAGAATTGTTTGACGGGCTACAACCTTCTCTGGTGTGAAATGGATAATTCAACTACTGGTCCGAACAGACTTAAAAAGGTGGCATCTGGAATAAAGCTCAAGGATTGGCCGCCACGTATCGCTCATAAAACCGGAACGGGCGGTACACAAAACGGCATCACAAGTGCTACCAACGATATAGGGCTGATATCCCGCGGTGGAGATGCAATTGCAATCGCCATTTTTGTTTCCGATTCACGAGCCGATGAAAAAAATCGTGAAGCAGTGATCGCAAAGATCGCAAAAGCTGCGTGGGACAGGTGGGCGGAATAGATTAGCCACGAATTTCACTAATAACACGAATGATCCGTGCAATTTGTGTTATTCGTGGCTAGATCTTCTTTCGGCCCGACGGTGAAACTACATTTTCCCGGTTTTCATATCCCCGATGCGTTTTTCGAGTGCTTCGATGTCGCTTGCCTGAACGCCGGCTGTTTTGCCAACGGTGACCGCGCGTTCGGCGGCGGCGATGGCGTCGGCCTTGCGATCAAGGTTTAGCAGTATGGTGGCTTTGCGTTGGAGATTTTGAAAGGTCTCCATTTTCGCGATCTGGGCGTCGTTGATCTTTAAGGCTTCTTCGAACCAGGCAGCAGCCTGATCGGGTTGTTTATTGGCTTTTGCGTAGAGTCCTGCATTGATGCGAGGCCCGGCATCGTCAGGCTTTGCGGCGGCGACATACGCCTTCAACCGAGTCATCGTCGAAGCGACGACATCCTTCACCTCCACAGTGAATGGAACCTTGATCTTTTCCCATCGCAAACTGACCTTTGCTGAGGTCGCCGTTACAGGAGTGATGCCGTAGGTCAACAATTCTGAGCTGTCGGTTGTTGTCTCAACCTTGGTTTTTACGCGAAGCGCGTCTTTTTTAGCATCGTATGCAAAGCTGCCCCATTGGCCGTCGTCCTTGTTAAAAATAACCGTCCACTCGCCATCTTTGGCCGGAAGCATGTGCAGGCTGTATTTTCCGGCAGCGAGCAATTGGCCGTTGACGAGCACGTCATCGGCTACGACAAAAAGAGTGGCTTCGTTGGCACCGGCACGCCAAACGTGCCCCCAAGGAACGATCGGAGCATCTTTTGGCCGAGCACGTCCGTCGTCGAGCGTTGCTTCACCTCTTGCTTCTGTCGGCCAATCTCCATAGATCACGCGCCCTTTTACGGCAGGACGGCTATACGTGATGGAAATTTCCGTCGTGCCAATGGTCTGCATCACGCTCGCCTTTTGGCTGTCGCGCGGAACCGGTGGACGCACCTGCGCTGAAACAAATGTTGTCGTGAACAGTAAAAATGTAATAACTGAGATGTAAGAAATTAAATTACGCTTCATAAAAACTCCTATAAGAAAAAATTAGCCGCAGATAAACGCAGATGACGCAGATACGGAAAATCAACAAAAATAGTTTCCGATCTGCGTTTATCTGCGTTGATCTGTAACTCGGCTACTAAAACACGCTGGTTCGAGTGCAGCAAACAAGCTCCCCGCCCTCGAAAGGTGTGAGGGTCTTATCGCACTTTTTGTACTCGTTTTACTGAATATATCTGTCCTCGTGTTTCAATCTGTCCGCCGGTACCGCCATACCAGCCAACGCGCCCGGTGAATTTGCAAGTTTCGCCATTGGAGCATTTCGACAGGATTTTGCGGCCCGTTGCCGATTTGTTGATAAACCAAAAGGCTGTCCATGATGGCGAAGTGCCTGTCAATCCAAAAATGATAGATCTGTCTCCATGAACTTCAAGCCGTCCGGTTCCAGTAATAAGTTCATCTTGCTGTGCCCAACAGAATAAGCCCCCGATACATATTAGGCCCAAAATGGACAATACTCTTGCAAGTTTTAATATCATTCATCTTCCTCGTGTGCTCTTACGCGGCCGCTGGCTACAGCTTCCTGGATCACTTTATCGGCCAGGTTGTGCGGCAACGGATCGTAGTGCGATAACCGGTACGCGTCGCTGGCTACAGCTTGAGCTGGCGAGCTTGCGTGACGCTGTTGAGTTTCGATCGATAATCGAGCATTTCAGAAAGCGGCACTTTGGCTTTGATGACCTGCTGTTTGCCGCGCATTTCCATGCCGCCGACGCGTCCGCGACGACTGTTAAGATCGCCCATGATGTCGCCCGAAACTTCCTGCGGCGTGAAAACCTCGACGTCCATTATCGGTTCGAGAAGCGTCGGCCTTGCACGCTCCATCGCCGCACGGAAAGCTTTGCGGCCTGCGGCCTTAAAGGAATGTTCGTCGGAATCGACCGTATGGTAACTGCCGTCGATGAGCGTTACTTTGAAATCGACGAGCGGATAACCCGCGACGGCACCGCCGGCGGCCGCTTCGAGAATGCCTTTCTCGATCGCCGGGCGAAAGTTCTGCGGAACGGCACCGCCGAAGATCTTATCGACCCATTCAAAGCCTGCACCGCGATCGAGCGGCTCGAAGATCACCTTGCAATCGCCGAACTGTCCGCGGCCGCCGGATTGCTTCTTGTGGCGTCCCTGTACCTCGCAGGATTGTGTGATCGTTTCCTTGTACGGGACCTTCGGCGGATGGAGCGTCACCTCGACGTGAAATCGATTGTTGAGTTTATCGACGACCGTCTCTATGTGAAGCTGTCCGGAACCGGAAAGGATGAACTCCTTTGTCTCCAGCATCGCGGTCGAACGACGGGTCTTTTCTAAGATCTGGTGCAGAGACGGGAGTATCTGTCGTCGGCGATTTTGGTTCGATGGCGAACGCGATCGCGGCCTCAGGATATTCGACCTTTGATATACGCATCTGTTTTGCTTGTCGCACAGAGTATCGCCAGTTTGCGTCTTTTAACTTAACGACGGCGATGATGTCCCCGGTTGCCGCCTCATTTGTCTTGTCCAGAGTTTTTCCGGTGATGACATGAAGAGCTCCCAGTCGTTCGTCTGTATCTCAACAGGTCTCCCGAACCGTCGCATCCGATGATATCTTCCGCTGACAACCTTCATCACGTTGATGTGGCCCGCAAAAAGGATCGGCGATGGTGCGGAACACGTGTTTCTAGTAAGCGGTCGTCATTCGATGGCGGATTGATTAATGCTCGCCTGAGGTTGTCAGTATTAACCGCAGTTCCATCTCGTGCGTCGCAGGGTTCGGCGCGAACTCGACGAGGTGATCAAGCAAAAGCTGCAGCCCGACGAGTGTTGAGGACGAAACGGCGTAAACCGGACAAAGCTTGCTGCTTGCGATCGCCTTTGCAAGATTCGGATAGATATCTTCCTCTGGCAGCGTGCCGTCGGCGAAGTATTTCTCCATCAAGGCGTCGTCGGATTCGGCGACGATCTCGATGAGGCGTTCGCGTGTTCGATCAAAAACGTCGCGGCCTTCTTCCGGGATCGGGATCTCTTTTGCCTTGCCTGCTTCGTCATACGAGTACGCTTTTTGATGGACGACATCGACGACTCCCTTGAAGTTGCCTTCCTGGCCGATCGGAAGCGAGAACGGCACGATCGAGCGTGCAAAGCTCGACGTCGCGGTCTCGAGAGCGTGTCCAAAATCGGCGTGTTCCTTATCGATCTTGTTTATGACCATAAAACGCGGCAGAAGAAATTCATTCGCGTACTGCCACGTTTTTTCCGTTTGGACCTCGATGCCGTGAACTGCGTCGACTACGACTAGGGCGCAATCGGCAACACGCAGTGCAGGCCGAGCGTGTGAGACGAAGGCCGCGTATCCCGGCGTGTCGATGAGATTTATCTTGGTGTCCTTGTATTCGAGATGGGCAAAATTGTTATTTAATGAGACCTTCCGCTCGATCGAATCTTCATCGTAATCGGTCACGGTCGAACCTTCGTCAACCTTTCCCCAGCGGGGCGTTGTTCCGGCGACATAAAGAAGCGACGATACAAGCTGGGTTTTACCTGCGTCGCCGTGACCAATGACAGCCAGATTTCTGATGTTCACAGTGCTAAA
>JBGARA010000020.1:0-49875 GCA_044230475.1 Pyrinomonadaceae bacterium
ATGATCTTCGACGTAGAATAGCGCTGAACGGCCGACTCGCGTCCCTTTTCACCAAACGTGCGGCGAAGCTCTTCGTCCTTGAGAAACAACAGGGTGTCAGCGGTCATTTTCATCACGTCGCCAACGTCGCTCAAGAAGCCTGTTTCTTTATCGGTGACGACCTCGGGAATACCACCGATGCGCGTTGCGACAACGGGCGCTTCGCAGGCTTGGGCTTCAAGAGCGGCAAGGCCAAACGATTCGAGTTCCGATGGCAGCAGAAACACATCGGCAACGCCCATATAGTCGGCGATGTTCGCTTGCTTGCCGACAAAAGATACGTGGCCGTTCATTCCGAGTTGCTCTGCACGATAGACACAGGCCGAACGTTCCGGACCGTCGCCGACCATCACGAGTCTTGCGTTCACGCCAGCCGCACGAACCTTTGCGAGTATCTCGATGCAATCGGCAGGACGCTTTACGGGCCGGAAATTTGACACGTGAACTAGCAGCCGCTCGCCATTCGGCGCAAGCTCGTCACGCAGGGGCGAATCTTCGAGACGTTTGTAATGGAGTTGGCAGATGAAATTTGGAATGACCTCGATCTCGTCAAAATCAAATGTCTCGATCGTCGCCTGTTTCAAAAATTTCGAAACGGCGGTCACGCCGTCCGATTGCTGCAAACCGTAACGCGTGATAGGCAAATAAGATCGGTCAGCACCGACGAGCGTGATGTCAGTTCCGTGCAGCGTCGTTATCACTGGTACGTAACGTTTTTGCTTGATCGATTCGCGAGCGAGTATTGCCGAGATCGAATGCGGTATCGCATAGTGAACGTGAAGCAGGTCGAGCTTTTCGGCACGAGCAACGGTCGCCATCTTTGTCGCAAGCGCAAGATCATACGGCTGATGTTCAAACAGCGGATACGACATCATTTCTACTTCGTGAAAATGTATGCGTTCATTCAGCTCGGTCAAACGCGTAGGCAAAAACGATGAAATGAAATGGACATTGTGCCCGCGTTCGGCGAGGTCGCGACCAAGCTCGGAACCGACAATTCCGCTGCCGCCGTATGTTGGATAAACTGTGATCCCAATATTCATAAAGCCTTCTTGCGCCAATCGAATATGGTATCACGCTTTTTTCCGAACGAGATAAACAATGCCTTTATTGTCATCCGTAAAAAGGAAGGAGTTTGCATCAAGTCTCATAATGTCGCAAGGGCGGCCCAAGACGTTGCCTTTTGTGAGAAAGCCCGTTATAAAGTCCTGCAATTTTTGCCCTTTGCGCATGATGACGATCTTATATCCGTGGCCGATCTTTTTATCCGTCGAGCCGTGAAGCGAAACTAGAAATGCGTTCTTGATCGTATCGGACGAATCGGCCTCATCCCAATAGTCAAAGCCAAGTGCTGATGAGTGTGCAGGAAAAAATGAATATGGAACTGCAACATTTTTGCAGCCCGATGCACGTTTGAATTTTGGGTCGGCGAATATCTTACCGTTTGAGGAGTAACAGTATGGCCACCCGTAATCAGTATTCTCCTTGAGTGCGTAAAATGTCTCGTCAGGTTTTTGCAGGCCGAGGTGATCGGAGCCTTGGCCGGACGCCCAGAGGAAATTGCCGATCCATTTTAGGCCGACTGCGTTGCGCAGGCCATGAGCAAATTCACGTTGTTCTGAGCCGTCAGGGTTCATCTCGATCACGCTTGCACGTATTTTTTCCTTTTCGACACAGGCATTGCAGGACGAGCCGACTGAAATGTAAAGTTTGCCGTTCGGTGCAAAGGCAACGGTACGAGAAAGATGCCAGCCGCCGTATTTGTAACTGAGGCCGTAATCGGGAAATGTTGCGAGTGTCTGCGGCGCGTTATCAGTGGGTTTTGTTTCGCCGCGAGTGAACTTACGGCGTGTCAGCTTATCGGTCTCGGCAAGATAAAACCAATCTTGTCCGTTTGCGTCGCTGTAAAATTGGCAACTGTTTGGATTGCGAAGTCCGGTCATATACGGTGTGACCTTTTCAAATTTGCCGGTCGTCGCGTTCCATCCGTCAAGAATATAGATAGCACCGCGTTTATTGTCCGTCAGGTTGTACATATCGGTAACGAAAATCCGTCCGTCGGGCGCCTTTGCAAAAAAGCGCACACGCTTTAACCCTTCGGCAGCCGGAATGATCTCAAAGTCCGAGGGTAAATTTAGTTCGAACTGCTTGCCGTTTTTCAAGGTGACCTTGTGTGGAACAAGCTTACCTTGCGCAACAGCAAAGGCTGTCACTAAGCAGAGCATAAAGGCTACGATAGAAAGCTTTTTGAAAGTATCCGTGTTCATCTGTGTTAATCTGTGGCTAATTTTGATCCGAACTTGCGCGTCGTCAAATTCGTTATACTGACACAAGGAGAATTATACACAGTGTTTTGTCCGGAATGTGGAACTGAAGAAAGGCAGTCGAACCAGTATTGCCGTGCCTGCGGAATTGATCTGCGTCGCCTGCGCGTTGCCGTTGAAACGCCCGACAGCATCACGGCCTCGGCAATGTCGGCAAGAGACGAGATCGGCCGCGCCGTCGCCGCAAAGATACGCGAAACGCAGGACGCTTACGAACTAAAAAAAGTCGCTGAGGACGTTCTGCCCGAGATCGAAAAATTTCTCGAATCGCCAGCAGAAAAACGCCTGCGGCGGATCAGACTTGGCACGACGCTTTCGTCGATCGGAATTGGTGCAGCGATCGTTCTTGGCCTCGTCGCCGTTGCTACCGGAAAGGAGGAGTTTCTATTCCTTGCAGGACTCGGGTTCATAAACTTCTTCATCGGCCTCGGTTTTATTATCAACGGGATGTTCCTGACCGTACCAAAAGGGGGCAAATTTGAAACCGACCGACAGTCTCAGCCTGATAGCATTACAGGTAAACGAAGCGATCTGCGACTTGCCGAACCTCCTGCACAATTTTCATCGGTAACCGAAAACACGACGCGGCATTTGGACGAAAAGCACTCCGTTACGCATGACTGATATTTGACATTTTATTTATCCGGTTTTTGCGTTTCTGGCACGATTCGCAGGATGCGATCATCTTCCTTGGCGGGTGAGCCGCGGCCGTCGCGATTGGAGGTTGAGAAATAGATATAGCCATCAGGACTTTCAGCCATTTCTCGGATACGGCCGTAGGTGCCTTCTAATAAATCCTCTTGACTGACAACTTTGCGGCCATCGAGGACTACGCGAACAATCCTCGCTCCCCGGAGACAGCCGAAAAAGAAATTGCCTTTGAAAGCCGGAAAGATCGAGCCGTTGTAAAACATAGCACTGCCTGGTGCACAAGCCGGCGAATATTCGAGCAACGGCGAGACCATGCCTTCGCGGGTTTCTTTATGAGCGATCTCGGGCCAGCCATAGTTTTTTCCGGCTTCGAGGATATTCACTTCATCTCCGCCGCCGCCTTTGCCCTCAAAACTGCTCGGCCCATGTTCGGTTTCAAACAGAAGATTGCTGCCGGGTTGAAACGCAAGGCCTTGAGCATTGCGATTGCCAATAGTCCAAATCTCGGGCCGGTAGCCCTCTTTACCGACAAACGGATTATCTTTCGGTACCGTGCCGTCGTCATTTAATCTCAACGTTTTTCCCGCTAACGAATCTGTTTTTTGTGCGAGATTCCAATCTGTCGAATCGCCCGTCGTAACGTAAAGTTTTCCGTCCGGCCCAAAGCGGCATCGCATACCCGAATGATTTGGCGCACCGGGAATGTGATCGACGATGACTTTGTCTTCGGTAAATTTGTTGTCCTTATATGCGTATCGAACTACCTTAACCTGCTTTCCGTCTTTGTTGTAGGAGTAGGCGAGGTAAACGAAACTGTTCCTGGCAAACTCAGGATGAAGTGTGAGGTCCATCAGCCCGCTCTCACCGCTCGGCTCGACATCGGGAACGGTAAACACAGGCTCCGGTCGTAGCTTACCTTTTTCGATCAGGCGAACTCGGCCCGGACGCTCGGTCACGAGCATGTCGCCATTAGGCAGCCACGCAAAAGCCCATGGTACTTCGAGGCCCTGTGCCACAACGTCAACCCGGAACTTAACATCATCTGCGGTCGTCGAAATGATCGTATTTTCGGCAAGGCTCGCGGGTGAACAAGCGACGATGAATGTCATCACTAGCGGAATAACAATAGTCACGCCTAACTTGGTCATAGTTCCGAGATCATTTTTGTCACCTGACAGCGAACACGACACCGCCGATAAAAGGGCAGTTTAATTGATGCGGGATCCGACAGCCTTCACCCAGCCATAGGGTTTCTTAAGGATCGCAACGGATTTAGCCCAAAATGATCTTTTTTCGGTTGGCCGAGCGACTGTTGCGACTGTATTAGAGACTTCGTATTTGCTGCGAGCTCGGATAACGCGTGGATAAGTTATCACTGTGGGCTCAATTGGGCTCTGTTTGAAAGCAATTTGCGGAGAGCTAACTATACGCGAAACCTTAGCTTCCTTTTTGACAGGAATCAAGATCGCTTGAGCAGCTCGATATTTTATTCGCCTCGCAGTCGTCGAAATGATATCGCCGCTGCTCTGATCATCCAAGATTACGGCAACAGGATTAGTGCCGCGCGTAGGCTCATCAATCACCACCAATGATTCGATCGGACGGTCAATCGCGTTAAAAACCGTAAAACCCATTTGAAGGCACATTACGACGACTATTCCCAGCAGCGGCCATTTCATAATTCGAGAACCGTGATGTTAATCATTGATTAACACTTTATTAGTATAGCGCTACAGTCGAAAGGTTGTAAGAAAAACCCTAACATTTTCAAGAATCTACGGACATAGAATACAATCTAGTTTGCAGTTCAGTTTTCAGGGGAGCCATTTATGGTCCAGGCTGAGAGTTGTTTGAACCAAACAAGACCCTAAAAACCTGATGCGGATAATACCGACGAAGGGAGAAAAACAATGAAACAAAAACCAGCGATTGATGATCAAAAATCAGAAAATCACGAAAAGACAAGCGATCAGATCCGGCTTCCGGCTTCGAGAAAGATCTATGTCGAGACTAACGGGTCGACTAACAATCATAACAGTCACAACTTGCGCGTTCCTTTTCGCGAGATAGCTCTGTCGCCGTCAAAGAATTTTGATGGCGATCTTGAAGAAAATCCTCCGGTGCGAGTCTATGACACAAGCGGTGTCTGGACCGACCCCCAAATGAAATGCAACGTGCGTGAGGGTTTGCCGACCCTGCGTCGAGACTGGATAGTCGGCCGGGGCGATGTCGAAGAGTACAGCGGACGCGAAGTTTTGCCACAAGATAACGGCTATCTAACAAAAGGAGCTGAGGAAATTGCGCGTATTAAAGATCGCGGGGCATTGGAGGAGTTTCCCGGCCTGCGCCGTGCCCCGCTAAGAGCAAAAAATGGCTTGTGCGTTACGCAGATGCACTATGCCCGCAAAGGCATTGTCACCCCGGAAATGGAGTACGTCGCGATACGCGAAAACCTTGGCAGAAAGATCGCTTTTGAGACCTTACAGAATGGCGAAGGTAATGACCGTTCGTCTCTGATGCATCAGCATAAAGGTGAATCGTTCGGAGCTTCGATACCGGCATTTGTTACTCCCGAATTCGTTCGTGACGAGGTCGCTCGCGGCCGCGCGATCATTCCGGCAAACATCAATCATCCTGAAAGCGAGCCGATGATCATCGGGCGCAATTTCCTCGTCAAGATCAATGCGAATATCGGCAATTCGGCTATTGCGTCGTCTATAGAAGAGGAGGTCGAAAAGATGCGTTGGTCAACGTTATGGGGAGCCGACACCGTGATGGACTTGTCCACCGGTAAGAATATCCATGCGACGCGCGAGTGGATTTTGAGAAATTCACCCGTGCCGATCGGTACCGTGCCGATCTACCAGGCACTAGAAAAAGTGAATGGCAAAGCCGAAGATTTGACGTGGGAGATTTACCGCGACACTCTGATCGAACAGGCCGAGCAAGGAGTTGATTATTTTACCATCCATGCCGGCGTGCGATTGCCGTATATTCCTTTGACGGCAAAACGCACGACAGGTATTGTCAGTCGAGGCGGCTCGATCATGGCGAAATGGTGTCTCGCCCATCACGAGGAAAGCTTCCTTTACACTCGTTTTCGTGAGATATGCGAGATCATGCAGACATATGATGTGTCGTTCTCACTAGGTGACGGTTTGCGTCCGGGCTCAATTGCAGATGCCAACGATGAGGCTCAGTTTGCCGAGCTCGATACGCTAGGCGAGCTCACAAAGATCGCTTGGGAAATGGATTGCCAGACAATGATCGAAGGGCCGGGCCACGTGCCGATGCACCTTATCAAAGAAAACATGGACAAGCAGCTAGAGGTTTGCGGCGAAGCACCGTTTTACACGCTTGGTCCGCTGACGACCGACATTGCTCCGGGCTATGACCACATTACAAGCGGCATCGGCGCCGCAATGATCGGCTGGTTCGGCACGGCGATGCTTTGTTATGTAACGCCAAAGGAGCATCTCGGCCTTCCGAACAAACAGGATGTCAAAGAAGGCGTAATCACATACAAACTTGCTGCTCATGCAGCAGACCTAGCAAAAGGTCATCCCGGTGGACAGTATCGCGATAACGCACTTAGCAAAGCGCGTTTTGAATTCCGTTGGGAAGACCAATTCAATCTCGGCCTTGATCCTGAAAAAGCCAAAGAGTTTCACGATGAAACGCTGCCGGCGGAGGGAGCAAAGCTCGCCCATTTCTGCTCAATGTGCGGCCCGCATTTCTGCTCAATGAAGATCACGCAGGACGTACGTGAATACGCTGAAAAGCAAGGAGTTGCAGCGGAAAAAGCTCTCGCAGTCGGCATGAGTGAAAAAGCAAAGGAATTTGTTGCGACCGGCGGCGAGATCTATCACGGAAACGTGCCAGAAGGAGCAAAACACGATCACTAAGAGTGTTTCATTTCACCTAACTGAGTGAAACGCACTGAAACACATGCATCCTGACCCTATCGTAACAGAAAACGATCAGACGTTTTCACAGCGGCCCGTCAGCGGACTTACTTTTAAGGTTGTCAAGGGATCGCTCTGGACAGCAGCGGGACAAGTCGGGCCGATGGCCGTTTCATTGGTTGCGACTCCATTCACAATAAGATTGCTCGGTTCCGAAGGTTACGGAGCATTTGTGTTGCTGGGACTGATACCCAATTATCTTCTTTTTGCCGATATGGGCATGTCGATGGCTTCGACGAAGTTTGCATCTGAGGCCTACGCGTCAGAACAAAGTGAGAAAGAGGCCGGCATTGTGCGAACTGCGGCTCTGTTGGCTCTTATAATATCAGTTCCGCTAGCGATACTCCTCTTTTCATTCGCCGATCAAGTGCTCGACGTTTTTACAGTACCTGAACACCTCCGCTTCGATGCCGTAGTCGCATTAAGGCTGGCTTCTATGACTTTCGTGATAAGTCTTTTGTGCGGAATATTCAATACGCCACAATTAACGCGGCTGCGAATGGATCTCAATACAATGATAAATGCCGGATCGCGGATCGCCGGACTTATCGCTACTCCGATTGTGATCTATCTCGGATATGGCTTGATCGGAGCGGCAACGGTTTTACTGATAGCGGCCGTTTTGAATCTTATCGGGCATCTGTTAGTGTCACGTCATTTATTGGCTGAGCTGTTTTCATTATCTATTGATAAGCCGTCCGTTCGTCCGATGTTAAGATTCGGTGGCGCGTTGGCCTTATCGAGCATTGCCGCGGGATTTCTGACAAACGCGGAAAAAGGGATCCTCGCTGCGACGGTTTCAACTGAGGCACTGGCTTTTTATTCGGTTGCGTTCATGCTCGCATCGATTACAATATTATTTGCCGGAGCGATGACGCAATCGCTTATCCCGGCATTTTCACAATTGATAAGTCCTGAGAAAGCCGCAATACTGCATGCGCTTTTTGCCCGCGGCGTGATGCTGATACTCGTCGCTCTAATTCCAGGATCAGTTTTTTTGTTCATCGTCGCGCAGCCTTTTTTCACGGCATGGGCAGGAACCGAATTCGGACAACAAAGCACTTTGCCGTTTTACATATTGCTTGCAGGATTGCTGATCAATATTCCGGCGTTCGTTCCCTACAGTCTGCTGATCTCGGTGGGAAAGACGGAGATCGTTGCAAAGTTGTATTGGCTTGAAATAATACCGTATGCCGTTTTGGTCTTTGTGTTGACTCACTTTCTTGGTGT
Source organism: Pyrinomonadaceae bacterium (assembly GCA_044230475.1). GTDB lineage: Bacteria > Acidobacteriota > Blastocatellia > Pyrinomonadales > Pyrinomonadaceae > OLB17. The sequence continues at coordinate 8,210 of JBGARA010000020.1, forward strand.
CGTTGGGGCTGCCCTTGCCTGGAGCGTGCGTATGGCATTTGACGGCCTCATTTTCTTCTGGCTGGCAAAAAAAGAGAAGGTTTCTGGCGCCCTGTTTAGAAATGGCAACTATGCAATTCCGTTTGCCGCGGTTTTTTACATTCCTGTATTGGCTATAAATATCTTATTTGATATTTCTCTTGTTTCGATAGGGGTTGTTTTTGCTCTAACTACAGTAATTTTCTTTCTCGCTATCTGGCGAAACGCCCTGCTTGCCGAAGAGCGTACATGGCTTCTGCAAAGGTCCGGCCTCCGCTCATAACCGTTACTATTGTTTATATGACATTTGGCACTGCCACGATCCTCGAATTTTACCGGCGCGTGATGTGTCGGAAGTCGCTTTATCGCTTGAATAAGGCGCTATATTTTGCCAGTCTTCGAGGCATGGGTATCGGAAACTGGCAAACACAGGAGATTAGCGGTGAAAGAAATTTTATAAGGAGCTTTGCAGGATATTTTGAATCACCGGTGATCTTAGACATAGGCGCGAATGTCGGTAACTATTCCCGCCTCATTAGAGAATTCAATGCGGATGCGGTTATCCATGCTTTCGAACCGCATCCTGAGACTTTCAAGCAGCTTAAGAGTGTTTCCAAACAATTGAATGTTCAGGCATTCAACTGTGCCGTAAGCGATATCGCTGGCATGCAAAAGCTGTTTGACTATGTGCCTGTTGAAGGCTCGCACGGCAGCGAACACGCGTCGTTGCTGCAAAACGTGATAGAGAATATGCACGGCGCAGAATCTGCATCGTGGGACGTGGAAACTACCACCGTCGATCAATTTGTAGAACAACAGGCGATCCGTCATATTAATCTGATCAAAATAGATGTCGAAGGAAATGAACTAAGAGTTTTACAAGGCGCGACCAAAACGATAGGCAAAAATATGGTCGACCTCATTCAGTTTGAGTTTAACGAAACCAGCATGATCGACAGGGTGTTTCTGAAAGACTTTTACGAACTGCTGCCGAATTATGACTTTTTCAGAATGCTGCCGGACGGACTTGTCGCGATGGGAAGTTACGTCACACTGCTTTCGGAGATCTTTGCCTATCAAAACATTGTTGCCCAGCGCAAAGATTTAAAATGTTGGTTTTGATGATTTGATAACTGTATGACTAGATTTTTGAAAAAAATCCTTCCTCGAACGGTGATCAGATTTGGCAAGAATGCTGTCGGGAGTTTTAGGACCAAATTCAAAGTTCGTGAACTATTAAGAAGCGGACAGGAAATAAAATTGGAACTCGGCGCCGGAACGCGAGAAAAAAACCGTGCCGGATGGCTGTCACTGGATCGGGATTTTGGGTCTGACATCTACTGGGATTTATCCAAGCCTTTACCATTCCCTGACGGATCGATCTCAATGATCTATTCCTCACATGTGCTGGAGCATTTTGTTTACCGGGATCTGTTGCGTCTTTTGCATGATTGTCACCGGGTTCTAAAAAAGGATGGTATTTTTAGTGTTTGTGTCCCAAACGGACGAATTTACATCGAAGGCTACCTAAATCCGGCCCAATTCAATAGAGACTACCTGAATTATGAACCGGCTGTGTATAGCGATAAACGAATGGATATTGTCAATTTTATCGCCCATCTGGACGGCGAACACCGTCACATTTTCGATGAGGAAAATCTGATCCACATTTTAGAAATAGCCGGCTTCAAATCGGCGAAAGAGCGTGATTTCGATCCGGAGATCGATCTGGAATCAAGAAGATTCGGCTCGATCTATGCATCGGCAATAAAGCCTTGACCTTCGGACTCACTACAGAAATAACTCATGGAGATCAGCGTCGTCATACCAACATACAATCGGATCGAGCAATTGTCCGATGTACTAGATCACCTGCTCAAAAGCGAGGTTGAAGGATTTTCTAACATTGAAATAATTGTCGTCGATGACGGTTCGAGTGTTTCACCAGAATCTATGATCCTTAATAAGCAAGCGGCTAAACCGTTTGTCCTTAAATACGAACAGCAGCAAAATGCAGGGCCGGCAAGAGCAAGGAATAACGGATATCGAAAAGCCACGTGCAGCATTGTTCTTTTTCTGGATGATGATGTATTAGTTTCGCCGCGGTTGCTGCGGCATCATGTCGAGGCTCATAAGGCATATCCATCAAGTGTTATTATTGGCTCATATTTTTGTCTTGAGTCGGAGAGATCGCTTCCTTCGTCCCGCTATGTGTTAAGACTTGAACATGCAGCAAATAATTTGTTTTCCGACAGCGATTTTGTGGAGATAAACACGGTCAACAGCGGCAATCTGTCGATAGAGCGCGAGATGTTTCAAAATGAGAATGGTCTGTATGACGATGATCTGAATTCACCTACAGCAGAAGAGTTTGACGTTATTGCTAAGCTCAGACGCCGCAAGATTCCTGTGTATCTAGGTAAAAGACTCTCTGCCGTACACCTTCAATCCACGAGTATAGCCGAAACGTGTAAACGCGAATACAAACACGCTGTGGGAATAGGCGAGCTCTCAGTCAAAATGCCGCGGCTTGCCGAAGAACTAAGTGAAGTCAAAAATTTTCTCGTTGTAAATCAAACTACCGACACTGATCTTATTGGCATGCGGCTTAAAAAAAATATTAAGCGCTTACTTTCAAGAAAAGCCGTACGAGCATTGCTGGTAAGAATCGTCAGCTCAACCGAAAAGATACTGCCGTTTGATACCATTATGTTTCCGCTTTTTAGAGCGGTCATCGGCATAAATATCTTTGCTGGCGTCAATGACGGAAAACAAAAGTTTGAGGCAAAATCGGCATAATGGTATTCAAATCTGCGGTCTATAAAGTTCTTGATGCTCTAACTCCCGGACGTGGTATCGAACGCAGTATCAACGGTGAACGGATCAGATTTCCGGCGCGCTGGAGCCGCTATTATGAGGCAGACTACGAACCGGAAACTTTTCGATTCTTTCGTGAAAATGTAAAAAAAGGCGATGTTGTTTTAGACATTGGCGGGCACATCGGGCTGTTTGCGGTTGTGACCGCCCGACTCGTAGGCAACTCGGGCAAAGTATATTCCTTTGAGCCGACGCCTTTTACACGCAGTGTTTTGAAAGAGATTGTCGATCTGAACGATTGTTCGGAAACTGTAGAGGTTCGCGGAGAAGCGGTTTCATTGCAAAGTGGCGTGACTACTTTCTTTGATACTGGTGATGCCATATCAAACGCCAATTCGCTTGTCAGAAGTGAGCGCAGTAAAAATGGCATAACAGTTCCACTGGTTAGTGTGGATGAATTTACACAAAAGAACAATCTGAAAGTTAACTGCCTGAAAATCGACGTTGAAGGGGCAGAGTTTGATGTACTCGTCGGCGCCCGTGAGACCTTTCTTTCGCATCGGCCCGTAGCTCGACTGGGACTACATCCGCCGTTTATTGTGAACAATAACCAGACGTTAGCGGATATCTGGCAGATATTGTCTGAATACAAGTACAACATTCTCTTTGAAGGAAAAGCTGTCGATAAAGAATGGTTTTGTTCACAGCCTGAGTTGTTCGACGTCAATCTGTTACCGTCATAAAGTATGCACGTCTGTCATTTTGCCGACACCGCAATCGAAAGTGATTATTTCAGACAGATCTCTGCCGGATTGACACAAAACAACGTGCGTGTTTCGCTTGTCGAACTCGGCCCAGGGACACCTCCCAGATGGCTCGCCGAAACCCCTGATGTTTCGTATTTGAGTCTGAATGCGATAAACAAATTTCAGTATCCGAAGGCCGTTAAAGAGCTTTCTCTCTATTTAGTCGGGAATGACGTTGATATTCTGCACACGCATCTTTTTTTTTCGAGCCTGATCGGCATTTTCGCAAAACGGAGACACAAAACAATGAAGGTTGCTATGATGCGGCATCACACAAGTGTCGTGCGGATGTTCGGCTCACGCCTTCACATTGCTGCCGATAAATGGATGGCCGAGAAGGCGGATCATGTAATGACGGTTTCCGAGGCCGCCCGAAATTACATGAACGATGTCGATGGTATCAACCGAAATGATATCGATGTCGTTTATCTCGGCTTTGACTTTGAAAAAATGTCTCCAAATAGGGACGCGCGAAATCGCATTCGGCTTGAATTTGGTTTTGACAACGATGATCTGGTGATCGGATACGTCGGCAACTTTGCAAAGGGCAAAGGGCACATACAACTCATTCAGGCCTTTACAAAGATCGCTGCCGAAGTGCCGAAGGCAAAGCTCTTTTTTGTCGGGCGTGGCATGCTCGATGAAGTAAAGAATGCCGCGGCTGATTTTTCGAGTGACAAGATCGTTTTTGCGGGCTGGCGGGATGATGTTTCGGCTTGCCTAAATGCCATGGATATTTTTGTCCAGCCTTCGCTGTCGGAAGCTTTTAGTCAAGTGTTGATAGAAGCAATGGGTGTCGGTCTTCCTGTAATTGCAACGGATGTGGGCGGAGCTAAAGAAGTGATAGATCCCGGCATAAACGGTATTTTGATCGCGCCAAACGATATTTCTGCGATCGCAGACAATGTAGTTGAGCTTTGCAAAAATGTTGAACAGCGAAACAGGATAGCCCTGACGGGACAAAAAAGCGTGACCGAACGATTTACAGTTAAGAGGCTTGTTGATCGTCATTTAGAACTTTACCATCGGTGGACATCTGAGAAATAACATCACATGGCCGAGACCGAGCAAATAAAACTAAAAACGAAATTGTTGAATAAATTCCGATTGATTGGAATGATCCGGTCGGTCGAAAACATATTGGCCGATCTTGCATTAAAACCATCCGTTGGAAGCCTGTTTGCAAAGATTGCTCCAAACAACTATCAATATCCGAAACCGTCAATCCGTGTATGTGAGCGTGGCGGCATTCGTTACTCGCTAGACATCAGCGACTATATGCAATACTGCATATATTTCGGCATAGAGATCGAGCCACGCGACACGCTTTACAGTTTGGTTAAAAACGGCACGACTGTGATAGACGTCGGCACAAACATCGGTGAAACGCTGTTGAATTTTGCAAAGATAAATCGAGAAGGAAGAAATATCGGCTTCGAGCCAGTACCGTATCTTTACGACAAGGCAAAAACCAACATCGGCCTGAATAAATTTGACAATATAGATCTGGTCAACAAAGGACTTTCCAGTAAGCACGAATCACTCTCATTTTGCGAGGTCAACGAAAATAACTCAGGTGGAACTTTTCTGACTTACGAGAATAACAAGGATCCGAGACGTTCGGTTCAAGTGGTTCGTTTGGACGATTTTGTTGATGAGAATAAGTTACAAAGCATTTCGCTGATCAAGATCGACGTCGAAGGGTTTGAAATGGAAGTGTTGAAGGGAGCTTCTGATGTTCTTCGCAATTTCAAGCCGACGTTGTTTGTCGAGATCGACGATGCTTTTTTAGCACGGCAACAAAGCAGCGCGGAAGCGGTGTTTGATTTCCTAATTTCGCATGGGTATATCATCAAAGATGCGATAAATGGAAAACAGATTGATGCAGCCTCGACGATCTCAGGGAGACACCTCGATATTATTGCGGAGCCGATAGCTTAGAATGCAAAAAGTCAGCGTAATAATCCCAAACTATAATTATGGGCGTTTCTTGAAGCAGTCGATCCAGAGTGTCCTGGATCAGACCATGAAGCCGCACGAGATAATAGTTGTTGATGACGGTTCAACTGATAACAGCATGGAAATTCTGCATTCTTTTGGACATTCAATTCTTGCTGTTGAACAACCAAATGCTGGCGTAGCTGCCGCAAGAAACAAAGGAGCCGCAATTGCTTCAGGCGACTTCCTGGCTTTTTTGGATGCAGATGATTACTGGCACCCCAAGAAACTTGAAACACAGATGAGAGAATTTTCGTCCGCTTCTGAAGTCGGATTCGTTCATTGCGGAAGCACTTATGTTGATGAAAATGGTAACCGCATCAAAGACTATATAGTTGGTGGAGAAGGCTGGATCGCTGACGAACTGCTGAAATTTCAGCCGGTTGTAATCGCCAATACACTAGTCATAAGGCAGGATGTGTTTAATGAGATCGGGGGTTTTGACACGAACCGGGAACTACATCCGTCGGAGGACTGGGATCTTTGTTACAGACTTTCTCGAGTTTGTAAACTTGGTTTTGTCCGAGAACCGTTGCTGTATTATCGACAACATGGCGCGGGCGGACATACGAACATAAACCGAATGGAGCGTGCGATGAAGATCGCGTTTGAAAAGGCCTTTCAGGACCCGGCCCCCGAAATTCAGAAATTACGGCGGACGGCATATGGCAATTTATATCTTGTACTTTCGGGTTCGTATTATTATGCAGGACGAACAGGACAAAGCGCTGCTTGCGCGCTTAAAGGCATCTTTCAAAATCCGAGGTCTGCAACACGGCTTTTCGGTATGCCATTTCGAAAAGTGAGACAGGTTTTTCCAAAGTAATAATGTCAACCGGATTGCTTCAAAGATTTTTATACAAATGGGGATGGGACACGCGGTGTCGGAATGTCGATGTTTCACGCGTCCTTCGACCGTTTATTAATAGCAGCACCAGCGTTTTGGATGCTGGATGCGGTGAACATGGATTGTCCGCATTCGTTCGGTCAAAAAACATTGTAGGCGTGGATGTCATTCCGACAGACACTAAAGTCAATGGGTTTCGCTTTATTCACGCAAGCATCATTTCACTACCGTTCGCCGAAAGATCATTCTCAGTTGCGGCGTCTGTTGATGTTCTAGAGCATCTGCCGGAAAGCATCCGCGCTGACGCAGTAAATCAACTCGTAAAGATAGCTGATAAAGTGATATTGGTGGCATTTCCCACCGGCACGACCAGCCGTAAGATGGACGAGGCTTTCAATCAGAAATTGATCGACGCAGGTCAGCCAATTCCCGATTGGCTTGCAGAACATCTGGAAAATCAGTATCCAGACACAAATTCAGTTATCGCGGCTATCCAGTCCGAAGCCGAAAAGCAGGGCCGAAAAGTAAGAACAACTGTTTTCTATTCGGAAAATCTTTCGGTTGCACAATTTCTGCGTAGGTTGTCGATTTGGTCAAAATATTTATACCTTATCGGTAATCTCAACGCTGGTACTCTGCTCCCAATTCTGCCAAAAGCGAAGAAAGATAAAGCCTACAGGGCGATCATCCTGGCCGAATTTGAAGATGACTGACACGGAAAAACACACACTTTATATATGTTATTTCGGTCTGCGCCAACCACTTGTCCAGACGCAGGTTATCCCGTATTTACAGGAGATCGCAAAAGCGGGGGTAAAGGTAAGTCTATTGACATTCGAGCCAAACCTGCAAAGCGACTGGACTACTGATCAATTAGCGGCGGAGCGAAACGAACTTGGCAAAAAGAATATTGACTGGGATTGTCTTGCCTATCACAAATGGCCTTCAGCTTTAGCAACAGCCTACGATATTTTTGCGGGGACACAATTTATTCGTCGAAAGATGAAACACGAAAACATCAACGTCCTGCATGGCCGCATTCATGTGGCAACGTTGATGGGAGCACTCGCAAGAACATTTTCAAGGCAGAAGCCGAAACTGATCTTCGACATTCGCGGCTTCTTTCCGGAGGAATACACCGACTCAGGCGTGTGGCCGGAGGACGGATGGCTTTATCGAGCTGCAAAAAAAGTCGAGCGATGGCTGATTAACGAAGCTAATGGATTTGTAGTATTAACAGAAAAAGCAAGAGACATGCTTTTTGCCGACGAGAAAAGAGTTGTTGAAGTAATTCCATGCTGTGTCGATTTCGAAGATCGATTTTCAGGAAATCTTAAGCCTACAAAAACAGAGATTGAGATAAAGCTGCGAACAAAAGGGCGCTTTGTTCTTGCTCACGTTGGCGCTTTAGGCGGATTATATCTGACCGAGGAGATCGTTGATTTTCTCGATGCCGTCCGTGCTGTTGAATCGACAACCTTTGCCCTTTTTTTGACGCAATCAGACTCTGGGCCTCTTTGCACTCTGCTGCAAGATAAGGGCTTTGCTGAAAATGACTATTTTGTTGGGCAAGTCGCACCGCATCAAATTCCACAATATTTGAGTATAACGGACGCTGGTCTTTCATTTGTTAAAGCAACCTATGCAACTCAGTCACGCTCACCCACCAAGATACCGGAATATCTTGCTGCAGGAATTCCAATAATTGCGAACTCCGGTGTCGGTGATGTTGATCAATTGATAGCGGAAGAAAACGTAGGTGTTTTGGTTGATAGTTTTGACCGCGAAGCATATATCGATGCGCTGAAACGACTAAGAGCACTTGGAGACATCAGCGATAGATGCCGGAAAGTGGCGAAAAAACGCTTTGATCTTGAAACCGTCGGCGGCGTCCGGTATCGAAGGCTCTACGAAAAACTTTTTGCAAAGTGAACGAGCAGTTGCTAACATCAGTTCTTTGTTTATGCGTGTTCTGGCAGTAGTTCCCTCCATTTACGACACCTCCCCCGGGCAGCGTTTTAGGATAGAGCAGTGGGAGCCGATCCTTAGAGGGAACGGCGTCGAGATCACTTATGCGCCATTCGAGACAGAGGAACTACGTTCAATCCTCTACAGCGGTGGCCGAATCCTCGAAAAGATCAACGGCGTTTCGCGAAGTATGCAACGCCGAAACAACGACCTGAAATCATTACAAGATTTCGATCTTGTCTATGTATTTCGTGAGGCAGCTTTGTTGGGTCCGCCGTGGTTTGAACGCAAGATCGGACGATCTGACGTACCCATGATCTTCGATTTTGACGACGCGATCTTTGTTTCATACAAAAGCCCGTCCAACGGATATCTCAGCTATTTGAAATTTGCGGGTAAGACTGCGGAAATTTGTCAGCTCGCAACACATGTTATGGCGGGAAATGAATTTCTCGCTGACTATGCTCGCCACACCAACAAACACGTAACAATAATTCCAACCACAATCGACACTGATAAATATCAGTTTGCAGAGAGAATAGCCGATCAAGAAATTGTAACGATAGGATGGAGCGGCAGCTTCAGTACGGTCCAGCATCTCGATACGATCCGTGATGTTCTGCAGGAGCTTGCAAAGACCGAACAGTTTCGTCTGCGTGTGATCGGGACTCCGACGTATGAATTGAGGGGCGTAAATGTTGAGGCGATCCAATGGCGATCGGAAACCGAGATCGAAGATCTTAGCAAGATCGACATCGGTTTGATGCCGCTACCCGATGACAATTGGAGTAGAGGAAAATGCGGACTTAAGGCATTGCAATATATGGCACTAGGCATACCAACGATTTGCTCGCCGGTCGGTGTAAATTCTACAATCATCAGGGATGGCGAGAACGGGTTTTTAGCCAACAGCGATGTGGAGTGGATTGAAAAGATTAAACAGCTTATCCATTCTCCTGAACTCAGACAAAAACTCGGCCATGCCGGCCGTGACTCCGTAGAGTGTTCATATTCAGCGAAAGTTATCGCTCCGAGAGTATTAGAAATTTTTCGCGCTGCGGCAAAGACATCCCATTAGATTTAGCATGGAAAAAATGAATATTTTGGTCACGGGTGGTGCGGGCTTTATCGGGTCGCATCTAGTTGACTCGCTTGTTGAGCGTGGCCATCGAGTTCGTATACTCGACTCGCTTGTCGAGCAGGTTCACGGTACATCCGCTCCCGCGCATTTAAATAAGACCGCTGAATTTATACACGGCGATGTTTGTGACGCTAAGGCCATTGCTGCCGCACTCGACGACGTTGACGTTGTCTATCATCAAGCAGCAGAGGTCGGTGTTGGACAGTCGATGTACGAGATAGTTCGATATGTTAAGGCAAACGATCTCGGCACGGCGGTCCTTCTTGAAGAGATGATCAAGCGACCGTCGCAGTTCAAAAAGCTGATAGTTGCATCATCTATGTCTATTTACGGTGAAGGTGCATATCGCTGCGGGGCATGTAAATCGAATATTTACCCACAACTTCGATCCGATGAACAGCTCGCCGACCACGATTGGGAGTTCAAGTGCGAAACCTGCGGCGAGGTTCTCAAACCGCTCGGCACGCCTGAAGAAAAACCGCTGTTTCCAACATCGGTTTATGCAGTGAGCAAGCAGGATCAAGAACAATATTGTCTGGCGGTGGGACGGGCTTACAAAATTCCGACCGTTGCCTTTCGATATTTTAATGTTTACGGGACAAGACAATCGCTTTCTAATCCTTATACCGGTGTCTGCGCTATATTTTCATCACGCCTGCTCAACAATCAGGCTCCCACGATTTTCGAGGATGGCGAACAGTCACGAGATTTTGTTCATGTCAGCGATATTGTTCAGGCAAATCTGCTCGCCCTTGAAACTGACAAAGGCGACTATCACGCGATGAATGTTGGTACTGGCCAGGCAACATCAGTCAAAGAGATCGCTGAATTATTGGCGAAAGGGCTTGGCAAGTCGATCGGCCCTGAGATTGTTGGTAAATATCGGGAGGGCGACATTCGACATTGTATTGCAGATATCTCCAAGTCTAAACAGTTGCTCGGTTACGAGCCACAAATTACTCTCGAAGCGGGCCTGACGGAACTTCTTGCCTGGCTTGGTGAGCAAAACGCCGAAGATCGCGTTGAAAGCGCGACCGCAGAGCTAGCCGAGCGCAGTCTGGTAAAATAAATTATCCGGTTATCCAATGTCTCGAAAACTCAGAATTGTCGGCTCGGCTATTGTTGGCATATTGCCTATGCCGATAGCACTTTTGTGTTATCGATGGTTTTTTGGATACAAGATCGGGAAACGAGTCCGTATCGGTTTTTCGATACTCGATGTCAGTAAATGTGAGATCGGTGATGACGTTTCGATCGGACATTTCAACGTATTTTCGGCAACAGAAAATTTGTCGATTGGAGAGCACACAAAAATAGGAGTTCTGAATATCTTTCGCGGCGGAGATGAAATCAACATTGGCACGTACTGCGAAATTTTGCGAATGAACGAGATAAACTCCATCCCCGAGGCCGAGACGCTAACTGTTGCAGACCCAACCTTTTTGCTAGGCGATGGTTGCATGATAGGCGCGTCGCATAAAATAGACTTTACAGACAGAGTCGAGTTTGGAAAGAGTGTTATCCTGGGTGGGCGAAATTCATCGGTTTGGACCCACAATCGGCAGATAACCATGCCGGTCAGAGTTGGCGATCATAGTTATCTCGGTTCTGAGATCCGGATAGCCCCAGGCGGTAGCATTGCCGCCAATTGCATCGTAGGCATTGGTGCTGTGATAACTAAGCAGCTGACGCGTGAATACCAATTGGTTGGTGGTGTTCCGGCTCGTGAAATAAAAGAACTTGACGAAGATGGCCGTTTTTTGGTTCAGCGAAAAACGAGAAATGATCTCCCGGATAATCTATAGGCACTGAGTCGACTGAAGGAAGTTCTTAATGCTAAATAAGTTTTTGCTGGTAGCTTGTTTTCTGATCGTCGCCCTTGGTCTGTTTGCAGTGCCCTTTCCAGATGGCCCTGTTGCTCTATCAACGGCAACCTTGCTTTCAGCCGCCGCTATATTTGTATTCCGCCGGTTTACCGAAGAGAAAGAGTTTATTACGACGGTTTTTCTGGTCGGCCTAATACTTAGGCTGAGTTTTGGATTAATGGTCCATATCTTCGACATGCGGGAAACTTTCGGAGGTGATGCTCTTCAGTATGATGCGAATGGGGCGCATTTCGTCGATATTTGGCTGGGCCATGCTCGGCAAACTGATCTACAATCCATGCAATATGACCCGGCCAGCGGCACAGGCTGGGGAATGAACTATCTCACCGGAATTATCTATCTCATTCTTGGAAGAAATATCTTGGCGGCTCAATCATTTTGCGCGATCGTTGGAGCAGCAACGGCACCAATGGTGTTTTTTTGTTCGAGGAAGATCTTCAGCAATTTCCGAGTTGCTAGAATTTCCGCGCTTTCGATCGCCGTGTTCCCTTCTTTTGTTATTTGGTCGAGCCAGCTATTAAAGGATGGGTTGATTATTTTTTTGCTCGTACTGGCAATGACTATGGTGCTTCAGCTTCAGAGCAAATTTAGTTACTGGTCCTTAGCCCTGCTTATTTTTTCACTTTTCGGCACGCTAACACTTCGTTTTTATATTTTCTACATGGTGCTCGTCGCCGTTGCGGGCAGCTTCCTGATTGGAATATCGAATTCGGACAAGTCTATGTTTAGACGGATCGCAGTGATAATTCTTATCGCGCTGTCGCTTCTATATCTAGGAGTACAGCGCAACGCGAGCATTGAGTTGACCAAGTTTGCCAATCTCGAACGAATACAGAGCAGTCGGTCAAATCTTTCCCGAGCCGCGGATTCTGGTTTCGGTCAAGATGTTGACGTCTCCACAACAGAGGGCGCCATTTCCGCGATTCCGATCGGGTTTGCTTACCTCATGTTTGCTCCATTCCCGTGGCAAGCGGCTAATTTCCGGCAGGCGATAACAATACCTGAAGTACTAGTTTGGTGGGCAATGATACCTTTTTTAGTAATGGGTTTGATCTATTCCGTCAAACACAAACTACGAAATGCATTCCCGATATTGATCTTCAGTCTTTTGTTGACTCTTTCGTACTCCATTCTCCAAGGAAACGTTGGGACGGCTTATCGCCAGCGGACACAGATTCAGGTATTCCTATTCATTTTCATCGGCGTCGGCTGGACAGTTTATCAGGAGCAACGCGAAAACAAACGTATACTTCGCACAGCAGCGCAGCGACGGGTTGAGAATAGTCTGCGTGCCGCGCTTCAGATGTCAAAATAACAAACATGTGTGGAATTGCCGGATTTGTGAATGCTAATGGCTCTGGTGTCGATCGTTCGATCCTCGAATCGATGAATCAGGCTATATTTCATCGCGGTCCGGATGAAGACGGTGTCTACATTCACGAAAATGTCGGCCTCGCAATGCGCCGGCTTTCGATCATCGACGTTTCCGGCGGCCAGCAGCCCGTGCATAACGCCGCCAGAACTAGATGGATCGTTTTTAACGGAGAGATATATAATTACCAGGATCTCAGAGAAGATCTACAAAACCTTGGCCATGAATTTTATACAAAGTCAGATACTGAGGCCGTTGTCCATCTTTACGATGAATACGGCATCGATTGTCTGCGTCATTTGCGCGGGATGTTCGCCTTTGCGATCTGGGATGCAATAGACAAGTCGCTCTTTCTCGCCCGCGACCGGGTCGGCAAAAAGCCACTTCTTTACTCTCATCAAACAACCGGAGATCTTATTTTTGGATCGGAATTTCAGGCTGTACTGAAACATCCTGACATCTCACGCGATGTCGATTACGATGCCATCGACAGCTATATGTCATATCTCTGCGTGCCCGCTCCCAAAACAGCATTTAAACAAATTCGTAAGCTCGAGCCAGCCCATTGGCTGCGTTGGCGAGACGGCAAGATCGAAACAAAACGTTACTGGCAGCCCGACTTTTCAAAAAAGAGGAAGATCAGCGAAGTAGAGGCAATTGAGGAAACAACACGCATCTTGCGGGAATCGACCAAGTTGCGCCTGATTTCCGAAGTACCTCTCGGAGCATTTCTCTCGGGTGGTGTCGATTCGTCCGCCGTCGTTGCGTTGATGGCTCAGGAGAGTTCATCACCTGTCAAAACATTCTCGATCGGATTTGAAGAGGAAGACTTCAGCGAGCTCAAATATGCCAGAAAAGTTGCCGAGCACGTTGGTGCTGAATACAACGAGTTTATAGTCCGTCCTAATGCCCTTGATGTAATACCCACACTCGTCGAGCATTACGGCGAACCGTATGCGGATTCAAGTGCGATCCCAACCTACTATGTTGCTAAGGAAACTCGAAAATATGTAACAGTGGCCCTAAATGGTGATGGCGGTGACGAAAGTTTTGCGGGGTACGAAAGATATGCGGCCATGCGGATCGCGGAAAGATACGAGCACATACCGCAAGCGTTAAGAAAAATATTTATTGAGGCCCCGATCAATATGTTGCCGACCTCGGAATTCAAACGAAGCCGCTTACGCGATGCAAAACGTTTTCTACGAGCAGCAAACCTGCCGCGCACGGAACGTTATTTTCGCTGGGTATCCGTCTTTAACGGCGATACAAAACCCGAGCTTTATACACGCGATTTTGCTGCGACGGTTTCGGGGCAAGATGCCACAGCGTTGTTGGATCATTGGTTTTCCTTGGCAAATGGAACGGGGACACTCGATGCAACTCTTTTGACTGACCAAATGACATATCTTCCCAATGATCTTTTGGTCAAGGTCGATATAGCCTCAATGGCAAATTCGCTTGAGGCCCGCTCGCCGTTTCTCGATCATAAGCTGATCGAATTTGCTGCGAGCCTCCCGGAAGGTATCAAAATGAATGGGGTCGAGACAAAATCTCTTCTAAAAAAAGTTGCTGCCCGTCTTGTTCCGAAAGAAGTTATTTATCGACGAAAGATGGGGTTTGGCGTGCCTATAGGAAAATGGTTCCGCGGAGAAATGAAGGATTTTGTTCGCGGCATTTTGCTTTCGGAAAGATCTCTGAATCGCGGCATCATAAAACCTGAAATCCTTGAAAGATATGTGAATGAGCATACAACCGCGAGCCGGGATCATTCGTTTCAGCTTTGGACTCTCCTCATGCTTGAGCTTTGGTTCCAACGATTTATCGACCGGTAGACACTGTTGTGTTTCGAATTTGATGATAAAATAATTGCAATCGCTTTGGTAACCGGCAGCGATTTCCCCGCACTTTCGTATGGCCAGCCGCCGCCAACTGAAAAACGCTTTGGTCGCAGTAAGGCCTGCCGGTTACCATTTTTGTTTTTGATCTATGGCAAACACCCCAGTCACTAATGCTCTTACCATCGATTTTGAGGACTGGTATCAAGGCTTGGAAATCCCGTATTCCCAATGGGACCGATTCGAAGACAGAATCGATGCCGTTGGTGACAAGCTGCTCAACATCCTGAATGATGCCGGGGTAAAAGCGACATTTTTCATGCTCGGGTATGTTGCCGAAAAACATCCCGACATCGTTAAACGCATTGAAGCAGAAGGACATGAGATAGGCACTCATGGCTTTTCTCATACGCTTATCTATACTCAAAAGCCTGATCTTTTCAAAGAAGAATTGACCCGATCGATAACTTATTTGGAGGATCTCACAGGAAAGAAAGTTCTGGGCCATCGCGCTCCTTTCTTTTCGATCACAAAAGATTCACTTTGGGCATTGGATATTCTTGGTGAACTTGGGATCAGATATGATTCGAGCATTTTTCCCGTGCTCAATTATCGTTACGGCATCGCAGACGCTCCGAGATTTCCCTATAAAATAAAACGTGAAAAATATGAGTTCATTGAGTTCCCTATTTCAACATTAAAACTGCCAGGTTTTACAATGCCAATATCCGGCGGTGCGTATTTCCGTATTTACCCTTACCAACTGACCAGGCAGGCGATAAAAGCAGTCAATCGATCTGGCGAGCCTTGCACTTTTTACCTGCATCCGTGGGAACTTGATCCCGATCATCCGCGCATAGACGTGCCGCGACGCATCGCCTTAACACATTATTTCAACCTCGGTGCAACAGAACGCCGCCTCAAGAAACTACTCAAGGATTTTAAGATGGCGCCTATGAAGGAAGTCCTGGCTATTACCTAACGATGCGGTGCCGGATGGATTTTGTCTTTCTCGCCTGCGATCCATACGCTTTCTGCGTTAGAATACTCCTTTTGTTATGAGTGCTGATAAAACAACTACCGTCGAAGACAAGGTTCGCGATCATTTTCACGACGACGCCGAGCGGTTTGACTCGATCTATGACGAAGAAAAAGGCGCGTTTCAGCGATTTATCGACAACTACTGGCGAGGTGTCGTGCAAAAACGGCTTGTGATAAATGTTGAGCAACTTCAGCCTTTCAAAGGCAAGAAGATACTTGATGTTGGTTGCGGCAGCGGGCGTTTCTGTATAGCTTTTGCTCTAAACGGTGCAGAAAAAGTCATTGGCATCGACTTTGCGCAGGCGATGATCGAGATCGCCGACAAACTTGCGACAGAAGCCGGGGTTGCAGACAAATGTGAATTCGTGATTGGCGGCTTTCCGGAAGCCATCTCCGAAGACGACGGTCCGTTTGATGCCTGCACAGCAAATGGTTTTTTTGATTACGTCGAACATCCGGTGCCGATTATTACTCGTATGCGCGAGCTTACTCACGGTAAGTTGATAATGAGTTTTCCTAAAGCGGTCGAATGGCGCGTTCCGCTTCGTCGCGTTCGTTTCTGGCTTAAAGGGACGCCACTGTTTCTCTATACCGAGTCGCAAGTTCGCAACATCATGGAACGTGCAGGCGTTGTGAACTACAAGATCATTTTTCTCGATCGTGACTATCTTGTCGTCGCCGATGTTTGATCGTGCTGCCCCAAATTTCTTCCGATGAACCCTCAACCGATCCGCATACTACACATAATTACGCGCATGATAGTAGGCGGAGCGCAGGAAAATACACTTCTGACAGTCATTGGCCTTGATGCAATGCCGGAATATGAAGTAACTCTTCTGAGCGGCATTGATAAAGGTCGCGAAGGCGAACTTCTGTCTCAAGCCCGTGAAACGACTCAGCTTATTGTCCTCCCAGAAATGGGGCGCAGCATAAATCCTTTTTCCGATGTTGTCGCATTTTGGAAACTCTACAAGGTGATAAGAGCTGGGCGTTATCATATCGTTCACACGCACTCGTCAAAAGCAGGCGTGCTTGGTCGGCTCGCTGCTTGGTTAGCCGGAACACCACTAATTGTTCACACATTGCACAGCCTTGTCTTTCATGACTATCAACCGTGGATCGCCAACCGGACTTGGCGGATCGTAAAAAAGATATGCGCTAAAGTGACAGACTATTACATTAGCGTTTCTGAGGTAATTGTCGAAAAGGCGATCGCCGCCGGCATAGCAAAACCTGAGAAGTTTCGTACTATTTACAGCGGAATGGAGCTTGACTGGTTTCTCAGCGCGAAATTCGATACAGAGAAGGTGAAAAAGGAATTTGGCATACCTAGCGACGTTCCCGTGGTAGGCAAGATCGCTCGCCTATTCCCACTTAAGGGACACGACCAGCTAATGGATGCTGCTCCCGAGATCGTAAAACGTATTCCAAATGTCCGATTCTTTCTGATCGGCGACGGCATCCTGCTCGAACATTTACAGGAGCGGGCAAGAGAAAGCGGCATTCTGGAGAATTTCGTCTTCGCCGGCCTGATCGATCGCGAACGGATCCCTGAAATGATCTCTGCAATGGACGTTGTAGTTCACACGTCGCTACGCGAAGGTTTGGCCCGTGTGCTGCCTCAGTCTCTTGCAATGGGCAAGCCGTGTGTTTCGTTCGACATCGACGGAGCTCGCGAAGTCGTTATCAATGACAGAACCGGCTATCTCGTGGAGGCATTTGACTCGGCTGGCCTAGCAAATGGCGTCGCCCGTCTTCTTGAAGATGAACAACTGCGAAAACAGTTTGGCGAAAACGGTAGACGCCATGTCGATCCAAACTTCCGCGCCGAAAAAATGGTTGCCGATATTTCTGAGGTATATCAAATGCTACTGAACCAGCATGCCAACCGAGTTCTTGCGTTTGACCGAAAGAACAGCCCCGCATAAACAAAAGAACTGATTTTTGCGATAATTGACCTGCTATGATGTTCGGTTTGACCTCAAACCCAATAGTTGTTGGAGCAATAGCAGCGTTCATCTCGATCGTCTGCACATTGGGCATTCGCTCGCTTGCGATCAGATATAACTTCGTTGCAAAACCCAAAAGCGATCGCTGGCACAAACGTCCGACCGCGATGCTCGGCGGCGTGGCTATATTCATAGCAACGACCGCCGTATATTTTCTTCTTGTCCCGACGACGCGACAATCATTGGCCGTATTTATTGGAAGCACATTTCTTTTCGCTATCGGATTGATAGATGACCTTTTCAACATCCGACCTTATCAGAAGCTGATCGGACAATTGATCGGTGCAGGAGCACTGGTGCTTTCGGGGCTGAAGCTCCCGCTCACGGGCTTTGAGATAGTTGACATCTGGATCACGGTTTTTTGGGTCATCGGCATAACGAATGCCATCAATCTGCTGGACAACATGGACGGCCTCGCCGCCGGAATTTCAGCGATTGCCGCGCTCTCACTTGCGATAAATTTCGTCGTTAACGGACTCACAAATGAGCTGCTTTTGACGAGCGCATTCATAGGCGCGCTGGTTGGGTTTCTTATATTCAATTTCAATCCGGCGTCGATCTTTATGGGCGATTGCGGTTCGATGTTCGTTGGCTTTCTGCTTTCGGGTACAGTGCTGCTTAATCAGGTCGGGGGTCGCTCCCGTGGAATCGTTGCTATCTTGGCTGTACCTGTTCTGATCCTCTTCATCCCCATCTTTGATACGACATTCGTCACAGTCTTGAGAAAGCTGTGGGGCAGGAAGGCATCGCAGGGCGGCCGTGACCACACTTCGCATCGACTTGTCGCTCTTGGTTTGACGGAAAAAACCGCTGTTCTGATGCTGTACGGATTTGCGGTTGTTGCAGGTGTGCTTGCCTTACTGGTCGGACAGATCGGCCCTACAAAGAGTTTTGCTCTGATCGGATTTTTTATCGTGGTGCTTGTGATCATCGGAGTCTATCTGTCGAAAGTGAGGGTATACGAAGGCGAAGAGGAACAACGTGCCGCCGAAGGCAATGCCGTTTTTGCATTCCTCGTCAATGTGTCGCACAAACGGCGAATTTTCGAAGTTTTTCTGGACGCATTCCTGATCACACTTGCGTATTACTCGTCATTTGCGATGCAGCGCATGTTTGAGTACGAAAGCAACTGGAGCCTTTTTCTAAAAACTCTGCCGCTTCTAATTCTGATAAAACTCGGCGCGTTTCTCGCCGTGGGGGTATATAGAGGTTTATGGCGTTATATGAGTGTCGGCGATATGATCACGATCGCAAAAGGTGTTTTTCTTGGATCCGTGCTGAGTGTATTTGCGGTCCTGCTTGTCTACCGTTTTGAAGGATTTTCAAGGACTGTATTCTTTCTCGACGGAATTCTGCTTTTGCTGGCGGTCGTCGGCAGTCGAATGGCGTTTCGTATCATACGGCAAATACTGCCGGCAACAACTGCGGGCGACGGACGAAGGGTAATGATCTACGGGGCCGGCGATGGCGGCGAGATGGTCCTGCGCGAATTGAACAATAATCCTGAATGGAATTTGTTATGCGTTGGTTTCATCGACGACGATCCACGAAAAACCGACAAGGTGATACACGGCCTGAAGGTGTTTGACGGCAATAGCCAGATCGCTGAAATCTGTCGAGAAAAAGATATTGCCGAAGTTCTTATCTCAGCGCGCAATATGCGAGCTGAACAGTTGAAGAACCTGCGTGAGGTATGTCGCGAAAACAATATAATGCTTAAACGCGCTCAGATGAAGATAGAACCCGTTGAATTTGTCTGACCGTGACCCGAAACATAAATTGTCGTTGAAGATCATTAAATTCGAACCGCGACTTGGCCGTATCATATTTGTGACGGCGGCCTTACTGTGTGTGATCACGGCGTGGTTTTTTATTAAATGGAATTTTGCCAACGCTGTTTCGTCGCGTCTCGACATAAAACGCTCCGAGTTCAAACCCGTTGCCGATTGGCTGGCTCAAATGGCTCCCGGCGATCCTCAAACACACCTCACAGCTGCCCGTCTATATCAAAGGACGTTTGATCCAGGGGATCTTGAAACGTCGCTGAACGAGTTTGAAACCGCAGCCGCTCTTTCGCCCTACAACTTTTTTAACTGGATCGACCTCGGTAAAGCACGGGGCCAAAACGGTGACGCGGAAGCTGCTCAGGCTGCCTATGCCCGGGCACTGCAACTCGCACCTAACTATGCGGCCGTTCAATGGGCTTATGGTAATTCGCTGATCAGGCAGGGTAAAACAGCTGAGGGGTTTTCATTTATTGCAAAAGCCGCTGCGTCTAATTCCGAGTATTCGCAACCGGCCGTAACGACCGCTTTGCAAATATTTGACGGCGATGTCGAACAAGTTCTGAGTAGTCTGGGCGACACCGAAATTACAAACGCTGCTCTGGCAAGAACATTGGCCGGCCAATTGCATTTCGAACAGGCGTTTGCAGCCTGGTCGAAACTGCCCGAAAGTGAAAGACCACATCGGTTCAAAAAACTGGGTGAAGATCTCATAGAAAAGTTTGCAGCAGGGCGAAAATTCCAATTCGCTGCCAATGTGGCCTACAGTCTTGCAGCCAGCGAGAACGAAAAGCCAATTGTTGGACAGATATCGAATGGCGGTTTTGAGGCCGGTGTAAAGATGCGAAACGCCGGTCTTTTTGAGTGGCAGATCGCCGAAGGTGCACAGCCTCAGATCGCCTTGAATGAAACGGAGACACACAGCGGCAAATACAGCCTGTGGCTTATTTTCAGCTCATTTGAAACGACAGCTTTTCGTTATATCTCACAAACCGTCGCGGTAGTACCCGGCAGGGAATACGAGTTCGAGGTCTTTTACAGGTCGGATCTCAAGACACCCGCAATAATAAAATGGGAGGTATTGAATGGTCTCACAAATGCTCCTATAGCAGCCACGACCCCGTTAGCTCCGACGCCCGATTGGACAGCGCTTAAGGTCAAATTCACGATGCCTGCGGACAGTGACGCTGTCATCATAAGGCTTGTGCGTGAAGGTTGCGTCGGCCCATCATGTCCGGCGAACGGCAGTCTTGCTTTTGATGATATTTCGCTACGGCATTTATAGGATGGACAATTCTTTGCAAAGTACACGACCGGTCTTTTCCGAGAACATTGTTTTCGGTGAACGGTCGTCGCGCATTAGTTCTGCTATTCTGGTGTTACTACTTATCGTGCCGATCATCTCAACTGTTCTGTTCGGCGCAGTCGATAACATAACTTGGGTTTTCATCACTATATTCTGGGCGACGATCTCTCTCTTGTGGCTCACAGAAGCGTGGAAAGCTAGAGGCTTTCTCCTTAATACCAGTCCGCTCCAACTTCCGATGCTCTGTCTGCTGTTTGTGGGTATCGTTCAGTTGGTGCCCCTTGGCACTGGAATATCCGATGGTCTGCTAAATGTTCCTGTTTCGCATGCGCTTTCCCTCGATCCACAAGCCACCAGATTTTTCCTCGTCCGCCTTGTTATATTTATTGTGTTTTTTGCGGCGTGTCTTACGTTTATCAATAACGAAGGCCGTCTAAAAATAATCTTCTTAACGGTGCTGGTTTTTGGTGCCATGATAGCCTTTTTTGGGATCTTGCAGCGGTTGGCCAATCCCGACGGCATCTACGGCCTGCGTGCAACGCCACAGGCGATCCCTTTTGGCCCGTTCGTAAATCAACATCATTTTGCCGCATTGATGGAGATGACCGGCGGTCTTACGCTCGGCCTGCTTTTTGGAAAAAGAACAGCCAAAGACAAGAAGATCCTGCTGGCTATCGCTTTTGTCATCATGGCCACGGCGGTCGCACTCACAAGTTCACGAGGAGGAATGCTTAGCCTTGTATCAGTGGCAGCATTTGCCGCATTGATCAATTTGTTCTCCGGCAGATGGTCTAAGAACAAGCGCGAACTTGAAAGAAGCAGTATTCAGCAAAAGATCGTAATTGCAGTCACAGCAGCAGCACTTATCTTCATCGTTTTTGGGCTTGTCTTTTTCCTTGGTGGAAACGAACAGCTATTCCGCGGCATCGGCGTTACTAATATTCAAGATGGTGTTTCAAATGGCCGCAGCCACTTTTGGTCTGTTGCCATTCAGATATTTCTTGAACATCCGATACTTGGCGCCGGGCTGGAAGCATTTGGTGTGGCTTTCACAAAATTCGATACCTGGAACGGTCAATTTCGGGTTGAAGAGGCACATAACGAGTATCTGCAAATGCTCGCCGACGCAGGTATTTTGGGTTTCTTTTGCACCGTAACTTTTATCTATCTTCTTTTCAGGAACGGACTCAAAACGATCACAAGATCACACGGCCTTAGGCGAGATGTCGCGATCGGAGCACTCGCCGGTTGTTTCGGAATTCTGATTCACAGCTTTTTCGATTTTCCACTGCGAACATGGTCAAACGCATTTTTCTTTCTACTTCTATGTGCTCTCGCAACGGTCTCGATATCTTCAAGCCACTCAGCAAGATCATCCAGCCATCGTCGTTCATCTACTGCACCTTAACAGTGATCTCTTTTTTTCCACACGGCATTTCAAAAGTTACCTTATAGTCGCCCGTTTTCGCACTTATCGAACGAACTACAAATAGAGACTGAGTTTTCAATCCTTCGACAGATTCACGCCGGACAGTTACGTCTTCGGGGCTACTCGAAAGTGCCTGCAACGCCTCAAGCGACTCATCGTTGTCCAGCCTGACGATCACTGCCAAAACACCCTCGCTATGTTTTAGCGTAATACTCTCAACGTCAATTTTGATGGAACAAGGTTTGATCTCGGGCGTTGATTGAGGTGAGGGCTCGGCTTTTGGTAAAGGCGTTGCAGCACCCGGAATAGTGATCACTACAGGCGGAAACAGGTCGGTTGACGTTGCAGCCGGTTTTGCTTCAGCCTTGGTTGACGCAGTTGTGGGAACCTCCAAAGGCTTTGGCTTATCTGCTGCCGTAGGTGAAGTCTCAACAGCTGCCGTCGCAGATGGCGATGCCTCGGCGGTGCTCTGTACGGAAGGAAAAGTTTGCACAATGGCTTCAGGTGTTGATGACACTTCGGTTGTCTGTGTGATTGGCTGAACTTCCGGCGTGATTTCGGCCTTTTGCGCCGTGGTTTCAACCGAAGAAGGCTGTGCAGGATTTGGCCCGATTCTTTCCTCAAGCCCGATAGTATCTCCTTTGAGACGCTTATAGACAGCTTCGATGGTGCTGTACCGAAGGGCATCAGGCGGAGCGCTCTTGTAGCTTTTTATGTAAGCCTCGAGAGCCTCCGCATCGTTTCCGCTAATTGCCAAAGCAGTGCCGAGCCGCCAGGTACTGGAACGCCACCACGCGCTGTTGGCCGGTAAAACACCCACTGCGCGTTTCAGATGGACCACTGCCTGAGCCGCGTCGTTCTGCTGAAAGTTTGCCCAGCCGTTGATCTCTTCGATGCGTCCCCGAAGTACCGCCGACAGCGTCGCACGCGGCACACTCGGCACATTGACATACTGCCCTCCCGCCGAAGCGATCGCGCGGTTTTCGTACAATTCGCTCGCCATCACCGCAGTCGCAGGTTCGGGAACATCGAGTCCTGCTTCGAGATTTGACGGAGCGGCTTGAGTTATCTCTATCACCTTTGGAATGGCGATCTTTTTCTCGAGCAGTTCCGAAGCGGCATATATCTGCCTGTGGATCTTCATCTTGTCTTCACCGCGAATAAACTCATCAGCTGCATTTATCGCAACATCCGACTTTGGTTCGGGTGAATTCAAATTCTGCGTAAATTGCAACAAGGCTTTGAGTTGCGACGCATTGTCGTTATTGTCAGCGGCTGTTGGCGTGAAAAGGCTGGCTTTTCGTTCGGCTGCGATCAATTCTGTAAAGGTGCCCGCCTCGGAAGAAACACGCCCGCCGAGCCCCGCGTGTATCAAACCGTCTTTGATGGAAAAACTTTTCGCCAATTCCTCTGACGCCTCACGGTACAAACCAGCGGCGAGCCGAGCCGATGCGATCTCGTACTCGAGCGTCGGAAAATTGCCGTATTTTCTGGCGGCAAGAAGCACTCGTTCGGCAGCGGACGGTTGGTTTTGAAGTAATAGTCCTCTCGCAAGAGCAATATGCGACCAGACAAAACGCGGATCTGAATCGATCGCTTTCTGCGCATATAAAATGGCCTGCCCACCTTCGTTGTGCGCCGCATACCAGTACGCCGCACCGGCAAGTAGTATGACGTTGCCGGGATTTGTCTCAAGCGACTTTGCCAATTCCGTCTCCGCCTCAGTACGTTTGTCCGCATCAAAGAGAGCAAGTATCAAACCTGTCCGTGCCGGCAGGTTTGCTTCATCTTTAACCAGAATTTCCTGGTAAAGAGATATGGCCTCATCCGGCTTGTTCAATGAGCGCTTCATCTCGGCAAGTCCACGCCTCGCTGTAAGCGAATCGGGCTCCAGTTCCAAAGCCTTGGCATAATCCGCCGCCGATTCTTCAAGCTTAAAATCGACACGGTTTGCCAGTCCGCGTGTTTGATAAGCAGACGAAGAATTGGGATCGACCTTCAAAGCGCAATCGGCAACGCGGCGAGCCTCAAAACCGTTTTCCACACTCAGGTAAAAATTTGCAATGCTTAGTAATTGACTAACATTCGTCGCCGCCTTGCTTTCGAGGACCTTTGCGATCTCAATTCCCTCTTCACGGAGGCCGCGAAAATACAGATTCGCCGGAAGTTTTGAGAGTGTGCCGGTAAACAACTGATCCGGAAGTGGATTTGGAGCGTCCTTTGCGGCAGCACGGAAGAGTTTCATCGCCGCTTCGGGGTCGCCGGCTGCTAATTTCTCATTTCCCAACGACGCCTCTGCCGCAGAGATCGATTCGAACGCTTTTGTAGTTCGAGTCGATCTAGGAAACGCCGCGACAAATTTTTTCAACGCCGCGATGCGTGAACTCGTGTCAGTGACAGCATTGGCTTTATCCCATTCGTCCTTTTCGCTTGTCTTTTTTACTGCGGCAGGAGTTGGTTTGGGCTTTGCAGAAGCACTGTTTTTATCGCTCGCTGTTTTCGGCTTTGGACTTGGCGGTTTTTGTTTTGTTGACTGGAAAAACGCAGATGTGACAAAAATGCCGAGCAGTAAAATTGTTGCCGTGAACCTCATAAAATATGCCGTGTGCGTCAAAATAATATCACGAAATTGCCTTTTGATCTGATGCGTCCTATCCTCGCC
Source organism: Pyrinomonadaceae bacterium (assembly GCA_044230475.1). Classification (GTDB taxonomy): domain Bacteria; phylum Acidobacteriota; class Blastocatellia; order Pyrinomonadales; family Pyrinomonadaceae; genus OLB17. Next base: position 33,132 of record JBGARA010000020.1, read on the forward strand.
TTATGACCGAACTCGATCAGGTATGGTCGCAAATGCTCAGCGAGGCCGCGGCCAAAGCCGTCGCGGCAGGCGAGAGCGACATCGCCGATTATCTCCGCCTGAAAGCAGCCAATGACGTCGTCCGCACAACCGGTGTAACATGGCTGATCGAAACATTCATCGAGATCGCAAGCCGCGAAACCATCTCAAACACCAATATCACGATCGAGCGAGAAGACCCGCATAATTTTGCACACGGCCATTCGAACATGGTCGGCACGCTGCTGGAAGTTCGCTACGGAGTGAGATGTCTGGCCGTCGAGGCAGGTTGGACGCGAACGCCATCTGACGGGATCATGCGAAATGGCGCACTTGCTCAGGCCCGCATAACACATTTCGGCTTGCCAAAGCACAGTGCCGAGTTACAACTGGTCCACGGCGAGACGCTGCCCGAATGGCTCAATAAAAACAACGCTGTTTTCGACAGTAATGAGATCCGACGCCACATGGACCTGCTTCTCGATAAATGACCCGTCCCAAGGCTAATTTGGCGATCAGACAGTGATGCGATATTATGTAAGTTTAGCCATAGTATAAGGGGAATCAACCGGTGATAGCAGAACTCGATAAATTGATAGAGCTTCAAAAGACGGATACAAATCTTAGAAGGTTAAAACAGTTACTTGATACAGCAGAAACGCGGCGTGCCGAGATCGAACAGGAGTTTGAACAGCACGCCTTTTCTATACGCGAAATCCAGGGCCGCCGCGACGATCTGAAGGCACAGCGAGCCGATTTTGAAAAACAGATCGCCGATAACAAGACCTACCTCGAACGAGCTGAACGCAATCTGAAACACGCTCAGAACTCAAAAGAGTACGAAACCGCCATGCGCGAGACCGACGCTCTGCAAAAGCAGATCGCTGCTTTTGAAACGCAGATCGTCGAAACGATGGAAGCGCTCGAAAGCGTCGAAAAAGAGCTTGAGGAACGCGCCGACGAGATCAATTCGCTCGACGGCAAACGTGCCGAGGCATTGGCTGAATTTGACAGCGTTTTGGCTGCCGACAAAACTGAATTCGAAACAGGAACCGCGCATCGCAAAGCTGCTTTCTCAACATTGCCTGCACGTCTCGCCGCAGTCTACGACCGGCTCGCACAACGCAGCCGTGACGGAATCGCTGTCGCCGAGGTGGTTAATTCCGCCTGCAGCGCATGCTATATGCAGCTTCGCCCGCAGGTCGTACTCAATGTAAAAAAAGGCGATGAGATCATCGTTTGCGAAAACTGCTCACGTATCCTCTATCTGCCAAAACGCGACGAAGCCAGCGCTTCTTAGTCAGAACCGGGAGCGATAGCGACTGGGTTTTTGACGATAACCACAATGAAACGCTCGATACTAGCGATTGGTATTATCTTTGTTTTTGTAGTCGTTATTTCGGCGCAGAAAACCAACGACGCGATCGCAAAACAGATCAAATCGCTCAAAGCCGACAAGCAGATCACACTCACCTACGATAGTAGTTCGAACACTTCAAAGATAAACGCAACAGCCAGCAACTTTGAAAGCAAAGAAGCTAAGGCAGCGGGAATCGAGGCCATGAATTTCGGAATGGCGTTTTTCTATCCCGGCAAAAAGTTGACCGCTGCTCCCGCGAAGATAAAGCTAACCTTTTGTGTCCTTTCCCAAAAACCCCGATTTGCCGATGCTCACGGATTATTGATTTTTGGGTTTGGTGAAGCTGGAGGTGGAAAATTCGCCGACTCTCACTATGTATCTAACCCGTCGGAAAATATGGAGCATCTCAATTTCGAGCTAACATGGGAAGAACTAAGCGAATTAGTATTCGGGTGGGATCGCGCGCAGCACTTTAGATTGGGAAGTGCTAATTTTACTTTTACCTCTGAACACCGAGCACTTTTGCGCAACCTGTTAGCTATTTCGGATCCCGCAACTAACTAGTTTATTTCGACCACTCATCAGCAACGTGAACATCCACCTTAATAGGGACTTGTGAGACAAATTTTTCACCCGCTCGCAGCATCGCTGATTCTAACTTTCCAGCCGTCTGTTCTGATTCTTTCGCGTCACACTCAACAACGATCTCATCGTGAACAATATTGACGAGCTTTGCCGAGGTCTCGCGAATGTCGTCATGCAATAATCGCAAAGCGCGTTTTAGAATGTCTGCCGAAGTTCCCTGTATCGGCATGTTCTTGGCATAACGCTGAGCGGCGCCGATCGAGCTACGGTCATTCTCGTCAAAATGAATACGTGCAAGGCGGCCCGATTTTGTTCGTGCCGAGCGTTCGGTCAGAACATTTTTTGACTGCGTTCGCAGCCACTCGTCCATTTTCGGGTAGGTCGCAAAATATCTCCGCAAGGTTTCTTCTGCCTGCGTCTGCGTTAGGCCTGTCATCATCGCAAAACGCGACGCTCCAAGCCCGTAAACCACGCCAAAATTTAGACGTTTCGCAAACGAACGCTGATCGGCAGTTACATCTTCCGGCTTGATGCCAAAAACTTGTGCAGCGGTCGCAGAGTGAAAGTCCTGCCCGCTCGCAAACGCCTCGATAAAATTCTTGTCCTCAGAAATATCCGCCAAAATTCGCAGTTCGACCTGTGAGTAATCAGCGATGACCAATTTCCGACCATCAGGAGCGCGAAAGCACCGCCGATATTCCTGTTCGTGCGGTATCTGCTGTAAGTTTGGGTTTGAGCAGGAGAACCTTCCAGTCGGAGCGCCGATCTGTCGAAAATCTGCGTGTATCCGCCCTGTCGCGGGTTCGATAAATTCGAGTATGTTCTCGCCAAAACTTGAAGAGGCCTTTGCGACCGCACGATATTCGAGAAGTTTTGCGACCGGCGGATATTTCTCGGCCAGCGGCTGCAGCTCCCATGCTCGCGTCGTGTTCGGCATCGGTATCCCAAGCCCGACCAGCGCATCGGCGACCTGCGCCTGCGAATCGAGATTGATCTCAGGCCGCCCAAACAGCGACGCCTGTGCGACACCCGCCGACAACATATCCTGCAGTTCGTCGGCGAACTTTGCCTGCGCCTTTTGCACGATACCAAGCTGCTCACGCCATCGCTCCTGATCGAGATAAAACCCGTTCAGCTCCATCTCGGCTATCGGCATCACGCATTCATTCTCAAGCTTCAAGACATCTTTTAGGCCGTCCACGGCAATGCGTTCATCAAGCTTGTCACGAACCTCGTTCATGATCGCCGCGTCAAGTGCAGCATATTCGACCTGCGCAGGCGTCAGTTCATTAGCCGCCCAATTGCTGACCTGTTCGGTCTTGTCGAGTGTGCGGCCCAGGAAAAATTGAACGACATCGGCCAGGCCATGCCGCCGTTCGCCCTCACCCGCCGAGATCAAAACGCTCGCCAGATAAGTGTCGTAAACCGCTCCGACCTCGACGCCCATATGATACCGGACCCACTTGCAGTCAAATTTTGCATTATGTGCAATTTTGACCTGTTTGCTTGAAGCAAGCAGGTCCTTTAATGGAGCTAGGTCAGGATTAGTCTTCGGACTGCCAAATGCACGCAGATCGATAACCTTCGTCTTCCGCCCGTCCGACAGCTGTACCAGACGCAACTCGCCCCGATAAGGATCAAGCTCGGTCGTCTCGACGTCAAAGCCGAGATATTTAGCTTCCTTAAGCTCGTCAACGGCCGTTTTGAGCGACTCGGCATCGCTTATTAATTGAAAATAGATCTCCATAGTGCAGAGCCGACCTGAGAGTAGTAACGACCGGGTTCTTTCTATTATAAGGCCGAGGCCCTTAAGTCAGAAATCTGTCGCTTTGGGCCCCTTGACTAGATTTTATGGTTTACTTAGGACGGGCAATTGTTTATACTTACCGAGGTTTGCCACGTATGCGAATTGTTTCGCGGATCGGAGAGTGCAAACATTAGAGGATCTTTTCAAACGACGTAAGTCATTACGAATTAGAGATTTAACGGGTTCGAGCACGACTTTTCAATTGAAATTTTGGTGCTCCCCGACGAAGCAGACAGGCCGCGTGCCTTTCTGAAAACGAGATTCCTGCGTGTATAAAACTCAATACTTGTCCGTTTGGAGACCATTTCCAACATCAAGCTATAAAACCAAGACGCGTGTGTCCCGCTTTTTCGAAGCGAGAGCGTAATCTGCGCTTTCGATGATCCTCAAAAGTCAGCTCTCCAAGTTCCTAAATTCGCTCGGGGCATTTGAAATTCCAAGCTTAAGGAAGATTATTTTTGCATGTCTAAAGAGATGATAGTCAGCGTTAATGGCCGCGAGAAGAAAATTGCCATTCTGGATAACGGTAAAGTCACCGAATTTTATATCGAGCGCGGCGAGGAAAACTCCGGCGTGGTCGGCAACGTGTATAAGGGCCGCGTTATGCGTGTTCTGCCCGGCATGCAGTCGGCGTTTGTCGATATTGGCCTCGAACGTGACGCGTTTTTGTATGTCACCGATTTCTTTGATGAAGAAGAGGAGATCGAACGCATCATTATCGAAAAAGGCAAGAAAACTTCGCCCGAAGAGGCAAAGAAACAGGCCGACGAGCAGATCGAGCGTTCACGTATCGAACGTGAAAAGCAGATGGAGTCTGCTCAGGAGGTCGCCGAGCCTCTGGCCGCTGCCATTTTGCCTGTTGACGATTCTCCGATCGGCGATTCGGCTGCGATCGATGAGATCCTGCCTGAACCAAAGCAGGAAAGGGGTAAGCGTGGCCGTGGCCGCGGCAGAAAAGATCAGGCCGTTGAAGAACCGGCACCTGAGCCGGTATTCGAGGTCGAGTTTGATAACTCGGGCTTTGAACGCATCAGCGACAGCGATGACGACACGGGCGAGATGTTCAAGGACGCATATGTTCAGGAACGTATCGTTGACCGCGTGCGTGCGGTGGAATTTGATATGGAAAGCATAGCGGAAGCCGAGGTTGGCTCACTGCTTGACGATGTTGGCGGCGCATCCGGAGGCTTTGAACGCATCGCTGACGAAGACGAGGAAACACCGGCTCCGGCAAAGAAAAGCCGTGCTAGATCAAAGGCCGCCGACAAAGAAAAAGCGGCTGATAAGCCTAAGAAACCAGCAAAGAAACCCGCTGCGAATAAGGGCAAATTTGCAAAGCCAAAGGCCAAAAAGACCACTAAAAAAGACAAGCTCGAAGATGCAGAAGCGAGCCATAAAGAGTCTGACGATACTGCCAAAATGGCTGTCCGCCGTGGCGGACGCGGCAGAAAGAAGCCCAAAGCAAATGCCGACGATATTATTCAGGAAGAGTTAGAGGATCTACAGATAAGCGATCCCGAGGCCGAATCCCCGCAGCCCGAGCCTCAGGCCTCTAACGAAGCTCGTGAGGAACAACCTGAAGAAGCTCCTCAGGAAGCACCACAAGAGGATCGCGAGCAGCAAAACGACCGTCAGCGTGGCCGTGACAACAATCGTGATCGCGATCGCGGACGTAATCGCAATCGTAATCGTAACGATCGTAATGATCGTCCAGGTGGTGATGGCAAACGTTTTGATCGTAATGATCGAAACCGTGATCGGGGGCCCCAGCCGACGATCTCTGACCTGCTGAAAGAAGGCCAGGAGATCCTGGTTCAGATCGCCAAGGAACCTATCGCAAAGAAAGGTGCGCGTATCACATCGCATATCGCGTTGCCGGGCCGTTATCTCGTTTACATGCCGACGATCGAGCATCTCGGCGTATCGCGTAAGATCGAGTCGTCGAATGAACGCGGCCGTCTTCGCACCTTGATCCAACGCATCAGACAAGATAAGGAGATCCCGTCGGGCGGCTTCATCGTTCGCACGGCGGGCATCGGAGTTTCTGAGGAAGACCTGAGGAACGACGCCAAATACCTCGCTCGTATGTGGGCGGACTCAAAGAAAAACTCCGAGAAAAAGAGATCACCTGCTCTGGTGCATCAGGACATTGACCTCGTGCAGCGAATTCTGCGGGATCAGCTCGCAGGTGACTTTAGTGCAATTCGTATCGATAATGACGAGGAGTATCAACGCACGCTCGAATTCATCAACCTCATTCAGCCGCGTATGGTCAATCGCGTCAAGCTCTACACTCGCGACGAGCCGATTCTCGAATACTACGGTGTGCAGGAGGAGATCGACAAAGCGCTCAAGCCGCGTGTTTGGCTTAAGAGCGGCGGCTATCTCGTCATCAACCAGACCGAGGCTCTCGTTTCGATCGACGTAAACACCGGCAAATTCGTCGGTAAGGGCAACCAGCGTCTCGAAGACACGATCACGCGAACCAATATGGAAGCCGTCGATGAGATCGCTCGTCAGATAAGGCTTCGTGACCTGGGCGGCATCATCGTGCTCGACCTGATCGATATGGAAGACCGCCGCAACCGCCATAAGGTCGCCGAAGCTCTGAAAGAAGCTCTCTCTACCGACCGCAGCCCAACCAAGGTGCTGTCGTTCAACGATTTCGGCCTGATCATCATGACACGCAAACGCGTGAAGCAGTCGCTGGAACGCACGATGTGTGCTCCGTGCGAAAATTGCGAAGGTGCCGGCTGGGTCAAATCGCCGACAACGGTTTGCTACGAGATACTCGCCGAAGCTCGTCGTTTGTCAAAGAGCATCGAAGATGTGCGGCACACGACGCTTCGCGTCCATCCAAATGTCACGCAGGCCTTCCGCAGTTCCGAACGTGAGGTCCTCGACGAGATCGAAGCTCTGCTCGGCAACGTAGATATCGCCTCGGACAAAGCCGCCCATCAAGGGCAATTCGATTTTGCGTTCATCTAGCATTGCAGTATCAAAATAGTGCAGCGACAAAAGGGTAGCCCAGCGGCTACCCCGCGTCGACAACCCGCTCTCCTACAAAGACAACACCCAAATGCTCATCGGCAATGCGAAGGTCGTTGATGAGATACTGACCGCAACGCGCGCTTAGTTAGTGGTGGGGTTATTTTCGTGAAGGCTTGATGATCTTCGTCTGCTTTTCGCCATTCTTCTCGAACTCTTTGAAATCTCTGTCGACGTTCTTATCGGCCCGCTTTGTTCGAGTGCAGGAATCCGTTCGCAAATAATTGTTCTTATCAAAACGCGCGTACACAAGCCAGCGTTCCGTTACGTCAAAGCCAATCAGACAATGGTCACGATAGTCTCTTATCGTAACGAACTCATCTAAATCTCTGCGCCAAGCCTTTTCAACTCTAAACTTGACGTCAACCTCATAATTTCCAGCCGCTGCATCCTCAGGTTTTTGATCAAGCATTTTTACTTCTACAATCTGACCATAGAAGACGACATCCATACTCTTTAATTCGTCATAGGCTGTTGCGAAGCCAAACTTTGGATTTATATCTTTGGCACAATCGCATTGTCCGAACGTGTAACGAACCCCGAACGCCAGAATGACAAAGGTTAGCAGGCTGACAATTACGCTTTTCATATTTCCTTCAAATTAGATGCAGTATAGCCCAGTCAGCCCCCACAAACCGGCAATTTACTGTTTTTAGCGGTCTTGTTTGTGGCGGATGAGATTTTTGACGTCGTGCGGTGATTGCTGTGCTGAAACATAGCCCTACACTAGCAACAACTTTCGAAATAGTAAATACCAATTTTCCCGATATGACATGGTTTTCCCGATATGACACAACTTTCCCGATATGACGTGGTTTTCCAGGCAGAGCTACATTGTTTAACATCTGTGTACCGCTATCAAACTTGCCGGCTAGGCGCAGGCTAAAATTTCAGGTCTCTTTTCGCGTCTTTTGCCGTTGCGGGTTTTGTAAAGATCGAGTCGGGAATCACTTTGTTAAATTCGACGGATTCGTAATTGATACGTGATGTTTGTTTGCCGTTCGTAAAGCGGTCGATGATGAACGGAGTCTTAACACCTGCGACGTCGATAAATTGTGCGTAGCGGTCTTCTTCAGTGATCTCTTCGCCTTCGGCGGTGGTGCGTTTGTAGATCGCTTTTTGCGGTAAACCATCTTCAGCGGAAAATTCGAACTCAACAGCGAAGCCATCTTTATAAGTTAGTTTCACCACTTCGTTGCGCTTGCCGAGAGTGGCAGGACGTTTGCCGATGTAGGTCAGTTCGGCCTCGCTTTTCCAGTAGCCGTGAAGGAGGTTATCGAGACTTGTCCTTATGCTCTGCTTAAAATCAGCTATCTGTTTTTCATTTTGGACCTTTACAGCATCCAGATCACTGTCATACGTCCAACCTGTACTGCCTGAATTTACCTGGATGTTGCGCGTGCCGCCACCCTTAAAATCCGTTCGTTCCTTATCAGGGAATACAAGAACATCAACAAACTTTTGAAACGAAGCAACGCCTCGCTCTTGTTTCAAAAAATGTACTGCATCCTCACGGATCAAATAGTAATTGCCGCGGCCTACCTGCGTCTTGACCTGAAGATATTTCTCGCCACCGAGCGTTTGAATCGCTTTTTTGATAACGGTTGCCGCCTCATCTTTTGAATCGTTCTTACCGGGTTCAATCTGAGCAAAGGCAGCCGATGACAAGACAAATAGAATGAGGAGCAACGGTGCGTGTTTCATAACAAAAAGGCTTCGATGAGATATTATCATTGAAGCCTTTGATGCGAAAATTTTTGTTAGGGTTTAGTTGAGGCTAAACATTTCGCCCGGCCTGACCGATATTTCGCCGTCAACAGCATCGACGGTGAATTTCATCGCAGCTTTCCAGTCGTTTGTTATAGGCAGTTTTACCTTTTGATCGATGTGGCGTTTAAGGAAACGAGCACCGTATGCCGGCGAATAGCCTTTTTCGGTCAGCAGTTCGATAGCGGCCTCGGTTACCTCGACAAGCTTGCCTTGGCGTTCCATGTTTCGCTGTATCTTGGTGAGATAAAGCTTGGCGATCTCTCGAACCTCGTCCTTGGTAAGCGGTGCAAAGATCACGATCTCGTCGATGCGGTTGCGAAACTCAGGCGTAAAACGCGTCTCGGCAGCTTTCATCACATCACCTCGTATGTGCTTGAAATTGCCGTGGGCGTGCTGGCCAAAGCCAAGCGGCGATTCGTATTTCTTGAAATTCTCGGAACCCAGATTCGACGTCATGATGACGATCGCATCTGAAAGATAAACTTTCTTGCCACGGCCGTCAGTGATCCAACCTTCGTCAAAGGCCTGGAGGAAAATGTTCATCAAATAGGGCGACGCTTTTTCGACTTCGTCGAGCAGCAGCACGGTGTACGGATTATCACGAAGCTGTTCGGTCAAGATGCCGCCGCGCTCCGATCCGACAATGCCGCGAGGCATACCGATCAGCTTTTCAATTCCAACGGTGCCGTCTCCGTATTCGCTCATGTCGATACGGATCATTTTGCTTTCGTCGCCGAACATAAACTCAGCAACTGCCTTAGCAAGCTCGGTCTTTCCGACGCCGGTAGGCCCGAGGAAAAGCAGAACCCCGTCAGGAGCATAATGATTTTCTTTGAGCGGCCCTTTGTTTAGCCTCAATCTCTCGGCAACGGCGCGAACCGCATCCTTTTGTCCGATGACACGCTTACCAAGCTCCGTTTCCATATCGGCAAAACGGTCAGACGTGTCACGGTAGATCATGTCCTTAGGAATACGTGATTCCTGTGAGATCACATCGATGATGTGCTCCGGCCGCACAACCAACTCGGTCGGTTCGTTGATCTCGACCTTAACCGAGGCTGTATCAAGCCAGCCGATGGCCTTATCCGGCAGGTGAAGATTGCGAATATATTTCGGCGACATTTCGAGGGCCATATTAATCGCCTCGTCGGAGATCGTAACCGAATAATTTTTCTCAAGACGCGGACGAACGCCTAAGAGAATCTCTTTCGTTTCGTCGATGCTAGGTTCAGCTACTTTTACAAGGCGGAAACGTCGTGCAAGAGCCTCGTCGTCGCTGATGTATTCCTTGTATTCTGTGATGGTAGTCGCACCTATGATCCGCAACTCACCGCGAGCGAGCGCCGACTTAAACATATTTGCCGCATCCGACGTCGTTCCCATCGCCGCACCTGCACCGATGATCGAATGGGCTTCGTCGATAAAGAGAATGATGTGATCTTTCTCTTTGACCTCGTCGATGATGCCTTTTATCCGTTCCTCGAACATGCCGCGAAGCATCGTTCCGGCGACAAGGCCGCCCATCTGAAGCTGAACGATGTGTGCGTCACGAAGACGTGCCGGAACCTTTTCTGGTTCAAGCTCGATCATACGAGCGAGTCCCTCGACAACCGCTGTTTTCCCGACGCCCGGTTCACCGACAAGCATCGGCGAGTTTGAGCGTTCGCGATGCGAGAGTATCTCGATCATCTGCAAGATCTCACTCTCACGGCCGATGGTAGGCGGAATCTTGTCTTGTCTCGCAAGCTTATTAAGAGAAACGCCAAAATGCCGCAGAAACGAGGGCAACTCATATTTTTGTCGCACGCGTTCCTCTTCTTTCTCGCGCTTACGTATACGCGTTCGGGCCGTCTGTGCGACCTCATCGGATGGCACTCCCAGATTCTGCAATACGTCGTTCAGAACGCTACGCTCGTCGTTCGAAAGAACGTAAAAAATATCACTGCCGTCAATGACCCGGCGTCCCTGCGAACGTGCACGGTCCATCGCCCGCTTGAAAAGCTCAGTCGTTTCAGGGGCGATGCGATAGCCTTTGCCGGTATGCTGTCGGCCGGCTTCCATTCTCTTTTCGATCAATAATTTTACCGAACGCGGATCGACGGCCAGGTCACGCATCGTGGATGTAAATAGATCTTCTTCTTCAAATGCAAGAGCGTGCAGGATATGTTCGATCGAAACATAATTTTGGTCGCGTTTTTTGGATTCGCCCAAAGCTGTTTCCAAAACACGCTGACCGCTCTCGCTAAATTTGTCCTTGTATGCGTCTATGTCTGCCATAATTCCTTTGTAGAAAAAACCTAAATACTACGATGCGGCCGACAGTGGAAGGCTTTGCCTAAAACCAACTATAACATTTTGCCGCGAGAGCCGAAAAGCCAATTTTTTATTCACCTGCCGAACCGGCCAACGCCTTTCCGACCTGAACCCGAGCGGGCCGCAACAGTTTGTCGCCGAATTTATAACCCCGTGCGTATTCGGCAACGATCTTGCCGTCGTTTTCAGCATCTGTGGCTGCCATATCGACGGCCTCGTGAAGCTCGGGGTCAAAGTCGGCCCCGACAGATACTATTGGTTCGACACCGACATCGATAAGTGCTCGTTCAAAGCTCCGCGCGGTGCCGATGACACCATCACGAAGATGATCAACGGAAGGATCTGTCTCACTTGCTGCGACAGCAAGATTGAGATTGTCTAAAACAGGAAGCAGCGTCGTCAGGAAATTGAACTGGGCTTGTTTGCCGCGATCCTCGAGCGTTTTCATCAGGCGGGCACGCATGTCAGCCGTTTCCTTTTCAAGGTTGGCTTTTGCCTCTTCAAACTTTGCCTGAACGCCGACAAGCTTTGCCTCAGCGGCCTCGCGGCGCTCTGTTTCAGTCTTCAATTTTGCCTCAAGAGCTATCTCGCTCGCGGATCTGACTGGTTCTTTTGGCGGATCGTCGTCTGCGATACGCTCACCATTTTCGTTAAACCGACGCTTGTCGTTTACGGGAATAGTTGTTTCGCCCGTTTCGTCAATTCCGTCCATTGCCACATCATTCTGTTTCATTTCTTTCTTCTTAAACATTCTAAAACAATAGTAATGCCTATAACCGGTTTTGTCTCATGTCCCAGTTTCCTGGACCTCTTTCGACTTTATGCTGTCCCAGTTGTCCCAAGTGTCCCAAAACCGAGTAGGACAGCCTAAACCACTGAATGCGTTGTGTTTAGCAGCTACTGTCCCACTGTCCCACAACTTTTTTTCAAAATATCTTCGCAGGGGCTTTTTCGCGCGGAAACTATTGATCTCATTGTAGTTACCACACATACCACTGGTACTGCCCAGCGAACACTTTCAACTGCTAACCGCTTTTTGACCAGTTGAAACAGGCGTAAATTTGATCTCGCCATTTTCCGCTGACAGCCGAACAGTCTGACCGCTCACGATATCGTTATTGAGCAATTTTACTGCAAGCGGATTTTGGATCAGGCTCTGTATAGCTCGCTTGAGCGGCCTGGCACCGTAAACCGGATCGTAGCCCTCGGTAACGATCAATTCTCTTGCCGAATCATCAAGGTCGATAGCGATCCCACGTTCCTCGAGATTCTTTCGCAGTTTTTCAAGCTGAACGTCGATGATCCGTGCGATCTCGTCTTTGCCCAACTGCCTGAATACGACGATGTCATCGATGCGGTTCAAAAACTCGGGTTTGAAGTGATCGCGCAACACTCTTAATACATCGTTCCTAATATCTCTGTCGGCAAGCGGATTTTCCGCTGCTGACTGTATCTCGCGCGAACCGAGATTAGAGGTCATGATCAGAACCGTATTTTTAAAGTCGACTACACGTCCTTTCGAATCAGTCAACCGACCGTCATCGAGTATCTGCAGCAAAACGTTGAACACATCGGGATGAGCCTTTTCTATCTCGTCAAATAAAACTACCGAATATGGACGCCGCCGAACAGCTTCGGTCAACTGGCCGCCTTCCTCGTAACCGACATATCCCGGAGGTGCTCCGATCATCCGGGCGACGGCGTGTTTTTCCATATATTCTGACATATCAAGACGAACCATCGCTCGCTCATCATCAAAGAGAAATTCCGCCAGTGCCCTTGCCGTTTCCGTTTTACCGACGCCTGTTGGACCCAGGAAAATAAACGAGCCGATCGGCCGGTTCGGATCCTGCAAACCTGCTCGTGCTCGGCGAACAGCGTTTGCAACAGCTTCGAGAGCTTCGTCTTGCCCGATAACGCGTTTTCGAAGGTTGTCTTCCATCGCGATGAGCTTTTGCATTTCGCCCTCGAGCATTTTTGAAACAGGAACGCCTGTCCAACGCGCAACGATCTCAGCGACGTCTTCTTCGTCAACTTCTTCTTTAAGGAACACTCCGTCCTTTTGCAGATCGGCCAGCCGCGTTTGCTCCGATTCGAGCAACTTCTCAAGCTCGGGTATGCGGCCATATTGGATTTCTGCCGCCTTGGTCAGGTCACCTGCCTGACGCGCTCGCTCGAGTTCGAGTTTTGCTTCCTCAAGCTGCTCCTTGGCCGTGCGCATCTTCTCGATCTCTTCTTTCTCAGATTGCCACTTTGCCTTCATCGCAGAAGACTTTTCATTAAGATCGGCAATGCGTTTTTCTATATCATTTAATCTTTCTTTACTCTTTTTGTCCGTTTCATGCGAAAGCGCCTGACGCTCGATCTCGAGCTGCAAGATCTCGCGCTCAAGGACATCGATCTCCTGCGGCAGGCTGTCGATCTCGATACGGATGCGCGAAGCGGCCTCATCGATCAGGTCGATAGCTTTGTCGGGGAGAAAGCGATCGGTAATGTAGCGATTTGAAAGCGTCGCAGCAGCGACAATAGCAGCATCCTTTATACGAACGCCATGATGAACTTCGTAACGTTCCTTTAGTCCGCGAAGGATAGCAATGGTGTCTTCGACCGTAGGCTCGCCAACATAGACCTGCTGGAATCGGCGTTCAAGAGCTTTGTCTTTCTCAATGTATTTTTGATACTCGGCCAGCGTCGTAGCGCCCACCGCGCGCAGTGTGCCGCGTGCAAGAGCAGGCTTTAGCATGTTCGACGCGTCGATCGCACCTTCCGATGCGCCTGCTCCAACCAGCGTATGCAATTCGTCGATAAAGAGAATGATCTGCCCTTCGGCTTTTTCGATCTCGTTAAGGACGGCTTTGAGGCGGTCTTCAAATTCACCTCGATATTTCGCACCGGCGAGCATTGCCCCAAGATCGAGTGAAACGAGTCGTTTGTTTTTTAGCGTTTCAGGCACATCCCCGGAAACGATTCGCTGCGCAAGGCCTTCGACGATCGCAGTCTTACCAACGCCCGGCTCGCCGATCAGCACAGGATTGTTCTTTGTACGACGCGAAAGTATCTGTATCGTTCGACGGATCTCATCATCGCGGCCAATTACCGGGTCGAGTTTTCCCTTGCGCGCTCGTTCAGTTAGGTCCTGCGCATATTTTTCGAGAGATTGAAAGTTCTCCTCTGCGTTCTGATCTGTAATGCGTGATCCGCCACGCATCTCGGTCACGACTTTTTCCAGATCGTCACGTGTGACGCCATTTGAGCGCAAAATCCGGCCTGCGTCGCCATCTTTCTCCGCGGCGATTGAGAGCAGCAGATGCTCGGTCGAGAGGTATTCGTCCTGCATCTTTTCGGCTTCTTTCTGTGCGTCCTGAAAGATCGTATTGGTACGCGAACTAAAATATTGCTGCCCGCCGCTTACCTTTGGAAATTTTTCGAGAGCCGCCTGGACCTCACCAAGCACGGCCTGACCGTTTGCTCCGATCTTACCCAAAATGGGTCTGACCACGCCTTCCTTTTGCTCAAGCATAGCCGACAGCAAGTGCTCGGGCTCGACTTGTTGGTTTTGATTCTTTTCGGCGATGGTGATCGCTTCTTGAACGGCCTCCTGGCCGCGGATAGTAAATCTGTCGAATCTCATAACATCAATTATAAAAAACTAACGGTGAATGATGAATGCTCTTCACTCACCATTCACCGTTGTTCAAATTAGCTAAAGTGCATTAGCCGTTTGCGCTCTTGGCTTTGGTGTTCGCTTCGATCGTTTTCGCTTTGGCATCGGTACCGGTGATCTCGATCTTGCGAGCCTTGACCTCTTCGCGTTTCGGCAGACTTACATGAAGAATGCCGTTGTCAAAGTCTGCTTTTGCTCCCTCGACAGTGACTGTCGGCGGAAGCGTGAATGACCTCGTGAATGAACCATATGCTCTTTCGATGCGATGATAGTTGTCTTCGTCGGTCTTCTTTTCAAATTTGCGCTCACCTTTCAACGTGAGGACATTGTTCTCGAATGAAAGCTCAAAATCGTCGCGTGTCATTCCCGGCAATTCCGCTTCAAGGACAAAATTGTCTTTGTTCTCGAAAATATCAACTGTCGGAGCCCAAGCTCCATTAAAAACCTCATCTCTTGCCGTTGAGGCAGGTCCCGTGTTTCTGAATAAGCGGGCCACTTCCTCGTTCAAACTGCGTAATTCTCTAAATGGGTCGTATCTGACTATGTTCATGATCATTTCCTCCAAAATTTCTAGATAAATGACTAATTACTTAGCCTAGAAAGATAATAAAATATGAGTGTATGTTTGTCAAGTATTCTGCGAGATTTTTTTCACATTGATTTTGGCGGTTTTTTTTGTTGTTTTCAGGTGACAGTCGCCAATTTGTCGGTTATATTTATTGAGCATCTTTCCTCGATAAACGAACTTTCGATTCCGTTTCTTTTTTATACGGACGATTAGAAAATGAAGATTTTTCGTGAAGTTCTTTGGCCACTGGTAGCCGTTTTTGCCGCACTTATTGTCGGCGGGATCATTGTTCTGCTGATCGGTGACAATCCTTTTCTTACCTTTTACCAGCTCATCGGCAATTCATTTGGGTCGCTGAATGACCTTGGATATACCCTGTTTATTGCAACGCCTTTGATATTCACGGGTCTCGCTGTCGCTGTGGCATTCCGATGCGGGCTGCTGAATATCGGTGCCGAAGGACAGCTTTATGTTGCGGCTTTTGCGACCGCCTGGGTTGGGATCAAGTTTGGCGGGACAGTCGTTAACATTTTTGGAAAGCAGGAAGATTGGTCATGGTTCAGCCTGCCGTCATGGATACTGATAATCGCGTGCGTGTCGACCGCTGTGATTGCGGGTGCTATTTGGGGAGCAATACCGGGCATTCTAAAAGCAAAATTCGGCTCGCATGAAGTGATCAACACGATCATGCTGAACTTTATCGGCGTGGCACTTGTCAGTTATTTCACGCAGTATTTTTATAAGATCCCCGGTGACCCGATCATGCAGACGGCAGAGATCGGCAAAGGTGCTCACATTCCGCGTATCAGCCAATTCATCCCCGGAATGCCGCCGTTTGTGCCGCTAAGCGTCGCGTTCTTGTTGGCGATACTAATGTGCTTGCTGGTCTATGTCTTTTTGTGGAAGACAAAATGGGGCTATGAGCTGCGTGCCGTCGGCGAAAACGCCTCGGCTGCGGAATATGGTGGCATATCGGTCAAGAAACAAATCGTTTTGGCGATGGCGATCTCAGGCGGTCTCGCGGGAATGGTCGCGATCGGTGAAGTTCTCGGCTATCGATACAATTACTACGACGGATTTTCAGACGGTTGGGGGTATTTGGGAATAGCTGTCGCTTTGCTAGGGCGAAATCACCCGCTCGGAATATTTATCGCGGCGATCTTTTTTGCCGTTTTGAAACGCGGCGAGATCTTTGTTGATATCGAAACCAAATACGTTTCAAAAGACCTTGTCGAAGTGCTCCAGGCTATCATAATTATTTTTGTAGCGGCCCTCCAGAGATATACGAGGAAATAAAATGAGCGACATACCAACACTTTTACTCATTTTGATTTTTTCGACGATCCGCAGCGCAACGCCGCTGATCTTTGCCGCCCTTGGCGGAATGTTCTCGGAACGCGCAGGCGTTATCAATATTGCCCTCGAGGGGCTGATGCTTGCGGGAGCATTTACAGCTGCAGTTGTGACCTATGAAATGCAAAATCCATATCTCGGATTCGTCGCCGGGATCGTCGTGGGAGCGATCGTCGCTCTTATCTTTGCTTTTGCGGTCATAAGATTTGAGGCAGATCAGGTCGTCACAGGTTTTGCGATAAGCATGTTGATGCTCGG
>JBGARA010000119.1:0-6752 GCA_044230475.1 Pyrinomonadaceae bacterium
TCACGCATCACAACGCGTTGCTGATGGCTAATCACGGAGCGGTTGCCTATGGCGAAGATCTTTGGCAGTCCTTTGACCGACTTGAAACACTCGAGCATACAGCAAAGATTGCAATTTTGGCAAAAGCTCTCGGCGGTGCAAATGACCTGCCGCAGGATGCTATCGAAAAGCTTATCCAGATAAGAGAAAAGGCGGGGTATCTCAAGGAAAATGCCCGTTGCCAGGCCTGCGGATATTTGCATGACGCTAATATCTCGTGTGAAATGGACGTTAGCTATCCGTCAAAGTCAGGATCCAACGGAGGAAAGATCTCATTTACACGCGAAGAATTGATCGAGCTTTTGAGCCAAGCGGCCAAATTGGGTTAAACTAACTTAACCTTGGTAATTATTTAGACTTCAGGAGCAAAAACTAAATGCAAGAAGCATTGGGAATGGTTGAAACAAAGGGCTTAGTGGCAACGATCGAAGCCGCCGACGCCATGGTTAAGGCAGCAAACGTCCAACTCGTCAGCTACGAAAAGATCGGTGCGGGCTTTGTGACCGCGATCGTTCGCGGTGACGTTGCGGCTGTTAAGGCTGCGACAGATGCCGGTGCGGCAGCAGCTCGTCGTGTAGGCGAACTTGTCAGCGTCCATGTCATACCGCGTCCGCACGCTAGTGTTGATGAGACTCTGCCGGTTGTCCGAAAATAAATGATCATCGCTCGTATCATGGGCACTGTTGTGTCCACTCAAAAAGACGAACGTCTGCAGGGAAAAAAGCTGCTCATAGTCAAGCCGATCAACCTAGACGGCACTGACCAGAGCGGCTATATTGTCTCTGTCGACACCGTCGGAGCTGGCTTTCACGAGAAAGTGATCGTAGTCAGTGGCTCTTCGGCTCGTATGGCCGAAGGGAACAAAGATTGCCCGGTCGATTCTGCAATTATCGGCGTGATCGACGAAATCGATTTTGTTGAGCATTAGGAAGGTTTCGCAAATGAAAAACAAACTGCAGTTTACGTTTATTTTCATATCACTGGCGTTGGTAGGTCTTTGCATTAACTCGGCCGCCGGACAGGGAATCGGAGACAGAAATCGGGCGGCTGACAGCAACGGAGGCAATTATAGTATCCAAGGTAGAGTGCTGTTACCCGACGGTAAGCCTGCAATGGGTGTCAAAGTCTCTATCTCTAGTTCCGATGGACCCGGTTTCTCATCGACTACGGGTCCCGACGGAACATTCCAAACGGGAACCGTAAGCGCGGGCAATTATACGATAGCTGTTAAAGTTCAGGGTTACCCGTCTGAGAGCGAATTTCTTACTATCGATCGCGATACTCCCGCAGGACGGACCTTTAACGTGGTGCTCTATCTTCGAGTTGAAGGCCAGAAAAAGGGTGATTTTTACTCGGCCAATCCGATGTTCAAGGATGTTCCCAAGCCGGCCCTTGAGAAATTCAAACAGGGAACTGAAAAGCTGCAAAAAAATGATGCAAAGGCGGCCGTGAAGCTTTTTGACGAGGCCATTGCCCTATATCCAAATTTTGCAGTCGCTTACCACGAAAAAGGCTCTGCACATTTAATGCAAAACGAACTCGATCCGGCACTGGAGGCATTCGTCAAAGCTATCCAGATAAAGCAGGATTATGTCGAAGCAAAATATTCAGTTGGATATACCCAATATCTAAAGAAAAACTATGAGGTCGCGGCGGCGGTCTTTGACGATGTTTTGAAGCAGAAAAAAGAAATGTGTGAGGCGTACATGTACCTCGGCATTTCGTTGTTCAATCTAAAAAATATAGACGCTTCCGAGAATAGCCTGAAAATGGCGATCTCATGCCCAACCGGCGACAAACTTGCTCTTGCCCATCTGTATCTTGGACAGATCTACACTCAAAAGAAAAAGAAAGATGTAGCGATAAGCGAGCTTGAAAAATATCTTGAGCTTTTGCCAAAAGCGCCTAATGCCGACCGTATCAGAACGGCGATCGCCGACCTGAAAAAGGCATCCTGAACATAATGCAGATCGCTCGCGTAATTGGAAACGTCGTCTCGACCGTAAAGAATGAGACGCTGCACGGTCGAAAATTTTTGATCGTACAGACTCTCAATGCAGATCTTAAACCGAACGGTAAGCCAATGATAGCTCTTGATGCTGTCGGTTGTGGCGTTGGCGAGTTGGTTTTTTGGTGCCGAGGCAAAGAGGCTTCGTTCCCGTTCAAACGAGACGAGACGCCGACCGACTGCACCATAGTTGGGATCATCGATTCGGACGCACACGTTTTTCAAGGATAGCCTGTAGATGCTTCTTGCCCGCGTAATTGGAAATATAGTCGCCACGCAGAAAAATCAGCGTTACGAAGGGACGCGCGCGATGCTCTGCCGTCAGATCACGCCTGAGGGCAAAGATATGGATTACACTTGTATCGCTCTCGATTCAGTAAATGCCGGCGAAGGTGACATAGTCATCATAGCCCAAGAAGGCTGGTCGGCATCGACGGCATCAACGGGCAAACCCGGAGCTGCGATAGACTCGGCAATCGTTGGCGTGGTCGATTATGTTGACCTCTTGCCAAATAGAAACTAATGAAATCCCACAACGAAATCGAAAATAGTCCTGACCTTTCCGCTCTCTTTGGAGCTATTGAGAAGATCAATCATCGCCTAGATAAGCTCGAAAATAGGCCATCTATTGACATCAAGCCTGCTCACCCAAGCCTGGACAAACTAAGCATCGCCGAAGCTATCGCCGATTCCATATTCGGCAGCGAGTTCAAAGAAAAGGCCTGCCAGTTTGAACCCAGCAAGCCTTGTGATCATTGTTCAATGTGTAATTCCCGCGGATTTTAACCTATTGCGCGGGCTTTCTAAGCGAATTTGCATCGCCAACGCTCGGGGCTGATTTAGCACCGGGCTCTGCCGTAAAGTAAGGCTCTTCCTTAAATCCAAGCAAACCAGCCGTCAACACCGCAGGAAAGGAATTACGGGTCGTATTGTATGTCGTAACCATGTCGTTGAAATCGATTCGAGCGGTGTTTATTCGACGCTCGGTACCTTCAAGTGAATCCTGTAGTTTGAGAAAACTCTCGTTTGAACGAAGCTGCGGATAGCTTTCCTGCAAACTCAACAAACGGCCAATTGTTCCTCCAAAGCTATTATTGGCATCAATGATTGCTTGCTTTTGCTCTGGTGATTTGTCACCGTCAGCACCTGCCGGGGCCGCCTTTGCCACATCAAGCAATTTTGAGCGGGCTGCAGCGATCTGGCCGAAGATCTCCTGTTCGTTAATAGCCGTCATTTTTGCGATCTCAGTTGAGTTTGGAATGAGATCTGCACGCATCTGCATTGCACTTTCAACATTGGCCCACCTTCCCTTGACCTGCTGCTGTTTTGCGGTCAGATCATTGTAACTGCATCCGCTCAAGGCAAACGCCGCAAATAATACGAAAGATAATAAAATTGCTCTTCTCATTGTTTAGTTCTCCTTATTTTCCGATCGCGTCCACAGCGTTGATCACGTTTTCGATTTGCTCCATATACTCGCCAAAAAGAGCGTTAGCTGTTGTTTCGTCCATTTTGGCGGTGAGACTATTCTCACGAATATCGAATATTTTTTCAAACGGAACACCGTCGATACCAAGATGCTGAGCCGTCAAAGCGACTATCTCGCGTTTTGTCGCAGGCGGCATAATGCCTTTGACAATAAGCACTGCTCGAAACAAAGCGGCAAAGCTCGATAAACTATCCGCCATCAGAGTTTTCAAACCGTCAACCGATGTCGATGCCGGTATGTATTGCCGCCGCAGTTGAATTAGCTTGCTACGCAGCTCGTACTCTGCCTGCAGGCGGAGGAACTTGTCCGAAATATTCAGGTCGGCAAGCACATCCGGCCCGTAAAGCACTTTACGGGCGATGCTCATTTGATGAAATTCGATAGGGAAAACGTCCGCCGCATTTTGCAGCTCGGAAACGGTGAAGTAAACCGGAACCGGATTGCCAAGCCGAGCCCATTCGCGAACGCAGGCTTGGGCGTTTCTCAGATCTGCGGGGCCGATCTTATGCAGTGCGACGAGAATGTTGTAATCCGACTGTTTCGGCACAAAATCACCGGCGGCAGCCGATCCGTACAAAATGACCGACGACAAATTCTTGCCGTGTGTCGATCTCAGATCATCAATAAATGCTGTAAAGTGCTGCATAAATTACCAATCACCTCCCGCTCCGCCGCCGCCAAAATCTCCGCCGCCGCCAAAGCCGCCCCAACCGCCACCGCTATCAGATGAACTTCCCCAGTCGCTCGATGAAGAGCCGCCAGAAAGGCTCGAACCGATGATGCCACCAATAATTCCTGATGCGATGTCACCTGCACCACCGCTTCCACCGAAGCCTCCCCCGCCCCACCGGTTGCGGTCATTTCGTGTAGGGCCGCCTTTGGAACGAGTGAAGATTATTAACAGAATAATTAAAATAATTACGCCACAACAAAATAATCCGAAGGTCGCTCCGCTGGTTGAGTTTGCGGTGCCGGCGACGGGTTTTTGAGGTTGGCCGGCGGTGTTGCCTTTGTTTCGGATCGCCGTAATGTACGCATCGATCGTGTCCGAGATGCCTTTGCCATAATTTCCTTTTTTGAATTCGGGAACGAGATATTGGCGTTGCAAAGTTCCGGCGAGGCCGTCGGGTAATTCGTCCTCTAGGTCACGGCTGATCTGGGTAAAATACTTGCGGTCGTCGATTGCGATAAATAGCAGGGCACTCGGGTTTTCATCCTCCTTTGAGCCGATCTTCCAGCCGCGCGCGACGGCGAGAGAATAATCAAAAATGTCGCGTTCGCCAGTCGTTCTGACGACCGCTACGGCTATCTCGACCGACGGGTTTGTTGTCTCCTTAAAGTTTTTGAGCTTCGTTTCGAGCTGTTGTTTTGTTGCAGGATCGATAACTCCGGCAAAATCATTTACATAGCCGGTCGAAGGCGGCAGTGGTGAGGTGTTTATCGAAAACGGCTGAGTTTCCTGAGCAAAGGCAGAAACCGCCACCAACAAAGTCGCGGCTAAGAAAAAAACGAATTTACCGAAGTATATGGGTTTTTTCATCATGTCGCGATAATTCGCCAATCTAACAACAATACGAGAACATCGGCGTCAATGTTCGTTAATTCGTCACATCAGGCTTTTCGCACCGAGACGACCTTTGCCCGAAAGATGCGTTTTGCGGCCCTGATGGACGGATGAGCGTTAGCGTATTCGAGCAGTTCTTCTTCGGTTGGATCGTTGCCCAATACGGGAAGTTCAACCGCTTCTTCTACGGGAACAATACCCTCTTTAAGCTTAGCGACGTCATACGCCGGTGCAGTGGCCGCAGCGGAACCGTGTGCAGCGGCCTTTGAGGGCGTAGTCACTCCGTTTCCAAAGCCCATGCCAAAAAGAGCCTCAATAAGCTTGTCAGAGCCTTTCAGGGGCAAAAGGTCGTCACCCGTCAGCCTTAGTTTTTCCTCATATCCGTCATCGAGACGCTGAACGTCGATATGTTCGAGTTCGGCGGACGAGAGATAAGGCAATCGAACCGACTGAACATATGGTTGGACCACAGGTGAAGCAACAGCCGGAGGCTCGTTCGTGGGCGGGGCATCAAACACCGGCTCTTCAACCGGAACCGTAGTTAGCGAACCGGCAACAGTAACTTCCTGCACGGCAGCTTCATAATCGGGTTTCGCAGGACTCTCCGGCGGTTCAGGCTCAGTTTTTAGAGTTTTTTTTTCCTGGGTGTTGTCGGCGGACGCAGTCGCAGCACTTGTTGAAAGAGTTCTTGCAGGCGACGGCTGGCCTGATGTCAGGGCGTCGAGACGTTCGAGAATGCTTTCGAGGCTGGCGATGCTTCGCATTTCGATGAGCTTTACGAGGCCGATCTCGAGTACGTATCGCGGATGGGCAGCCTCGCGAAGGCTTGCTTCTGTTTCGCAGAGCGAATTAAAGAAACGCAACAGGTCAGCTTCGTTAAACGAATCTGCCATTGACCGAAGTTCATCCTCATTAAAAACGGCCCCTTCAAAGAGATGTTTATCACCGTTCGCGACCTTGAAAACAAGCAGGTCGCGGAAAAGTCCGAGCAGATCGCGGCAGAAATTGCGGAGGTCGTGGCCGCGTCCGATGATGTCGTCAACGACGGCCAAAATTTGGCGCGGCTCGCGTGTTGAGATGGCGTCCATCGTTCGTTTTAGGATCTCAACGCCAGCAAAACCCAGGGCATTTGTAACGTCCGCGGCCGAGATCTTGTCGCTCGAAAAACTGATGACCTGATCGAAATTTGACTGAGCGTCACGCATCGAGCCTTCGCCAGAGCGTGCCAATTCACGCAATGCATCGTCGGAAATGTCGATCTTCTCAGCGTCGGCGATCAGCTTTAGCCTGTCAAAGATCTTTTGCAGCGGAATCGTGCGAAATTCAAACTCCTGACAACGCGAAAGTATCGTTTCAGGTACCTTATGCAGCTCGGTCGTCGCCATAATGAAGACGACGTTGTCCGGCGGTTCCTCGAGGGTTTTCAGCAGGGCGTTGAAGGCATTACGCGACAGCATGTGAACTTCGTCGATGATGAAAACCTTAAAGCGGTCGCGGGCGGGGTTGAAGTTTATGCTGTCGATGATAGTGCCGCGAACATCGTCAACGCCAGTATTCGATGCGGCGTCGATCTCGATAACATCCATCGAACGGCTTTCCGATATCTCGATACAGGAAGGGCAGGCCGTCGGATCGTTCAACAAACAAGGCGT
>JBGARA010000021.1:0-47485 GCA_044230475.1 Pyrinomonadaceae bacterium
TGCTGTGGCAATAATTGCTTCGACGGCGTTTTCAACTGCTGTGCGAGTGCGTAGGCGTCAAGGGCATCGGCGGCATCTTCTACGATCGACGCGAAATGCTCACGGTTCGGGAATCGATCAGCGTCAACGGCGAGCGAATAGACCGCATCGGCGTGTTTTGCGAGTGTCTTGTTGTCGCTGTCACGCAAGCTGTCGAGGAAAGTGTACGTCGCTGACGGAATGACATTGCCCTGCGGTTTCTCTTGCTTCGTCGCCTTCTCCGGCGCAAGGTCAAACAGCGTGTTCTGCAAGTTGTGCATCGCCGTTGCGTTGCCCCATAGATCGACTTGGCCGGGGGATGATTTGGCTTTTAGGATTGACGGGTCGTTAGGGTCGAATGTGCCGCGATTGCCGATTGCGGATTTGATTTGGGTGGGGTCAAAAACACCCACACCGCGAGATTTGAGGTGTTCAAAGCCATTCCCCTCATTTGTGTAAAATCCATCAAAGCCAGCATCCTTAATGATTTGCTGAACTCCAGGGATGCGTTCTAAATACTTCCATCCACCATTTACAGCATCTAACTGATAATCTTGTCTTGCCTTTGTTTTCCAATCGTCTTTGTCATATTGTCCATCAGGATCACGAGTATCACTGTATGGTGTTTCATCAAAGAACTTATCAATGTGGTCACGTATTTTAGCATATGTTTTGTATTCTGACGTGAAGTGACCATCTTCATCACGAGCGGGCTTGATTTTGGTTGGGTCGTAAGGATTCTCGACACGTAAATATACGGGAATGACTCGCGGTCGGCGACTTTCGGCGTATTTAGTGTGTTTACTTGGAGTCGCATCGGGTTGATAATCTGCCCACGCAAGACTGCCTTCTTCCGGCCCTGCATATAAGGTGGATAAAGGAGGGTGGTCGGTAAACATAAACCGATTTAAACGTTCAGTCGTTTGCCGTTCACCGCGACGGGGTAACACGTATTGCGCAGCATCCGTTTTATTGGCATCAAAAATATCAAAATCTTCCAATGCGGATGTGCCGTGATACATCTTTTTAGGACTACCATCTGTATTGACAATTTTGCTATTACCAAACCACTTTAAAAGATTTGCGGAGTCGCCGATTTCTCCACGCGAGAGTGCTTCGGGGCTTTCGCCCTCGACGTTTTCCCTCCTCGTCGGCACTGCTCCGCGCAGTGATTTTTTCGTCTCAGTCTGTGCTTGGGGGGCGGGGCGTGAGAAAAGAGGATGTGCAACCGTGTCTAATTCTTCCGCTTGTCCACGTCCGCTTTTAGTCTCGCTTTTCGCTTGATCTTGCGGATCTTCGGAGCCAGATGTTCCCTTTCGAGTTCTTTCTGCCAGTTCTTCTTGAGCCGTTCGGCGAACGGCACGGATGAACGTGTCTTTAATGGTGGTTTCTGAGAGCGGTCCGACATCTCCGAGTGCTTCGCGTCCATATTTGCTACCTACCGATTTTATCAGTTTTACAAGTTCTTTGTTGCCTTTTAAGTCAAATGCAGGCTTGTCCGGGTCAAAACCTTCGGGCTTCACGACGCCCCAATGAGCATTTGCGAGCCGTTCAAATCCGAATTGACGGCCGATCTCCTCTACTTTGCCGAACACCGGTTCTAGCGATGGGTCATTCAAAAAGCGGATGATATTGCGATGCCATACTTGCTGATGCTCTAAAGCGGCCAAGATGGTTTGAATCGCATCGTCTCCGAGCCTCAGAGCGTGCTTATCGAGAAAACGGGCCCAATCGTCAGCGCTCATATGCGATGAACGCGGAAAGTCCATGTCCTGAGCGATGGCGTCAACGATGTTTGCGGCTTGTCCGGCCCGGTCAACTATCTCAGGAAATTCAGGATCGATGTCGCGTAATTCATCCGGTGCGAATATCTTGGCGAAGGCGTTGTAAACTTCGTCGTTTTCCTCGCTACTGAGTGCTTTCTTGATGATGTGCGATGTCTGCCCGAATTGACCGACTTCGCCTAATGGCGGCAGTTTGTCGAGTTCGGACTGCGGCAAGCCGTAGGATCGTGCGACTTCTGACGGAAGTTTGCCTTTACCCTGATGCTCTTTTGGTGCAAGGTCGCGTTTTATTGCGGACTTTTCGGATGGGGAAAGGTCGGCAATGGTTCGAGTGTTTTTTCCGTTTATCTGCTTGCGTATCCAATCTAACGACAATCCTTCTGTTGGAATTTCGCCTTTTATGTCTCGCGTCCAATCCGGGTTTCCATTAACCATTGGAACGGCGGTAAACAGAGTGGCATCGGAAATGTTCTGCGCGGCGGTTCCGTCATTAGTTTTCCATAGCAATATCCTGATGCCACTTTGGGCTTCGGCTTTTGCGATGTCATCCAATGTGCGAAAAGGCCTTGTGTCGTCTTTGGGCTTCTCTAACTCTGCGGGGTCGAAGCTGGTATCTCCGCCTTCGGGTTCGTAGGCGTCGCCGTAGAGTCGTTCTCCACTATGTCCAGTATCGCTTCCAGTGCCTTCATTGACAGATTCGGGTATCGCTCCCTCGCCTGCTCTAGCCGCGTTTTCTCGCTCGACGTAGGCAAGGATGGCTTCTGCGTGTTCTCGTTGGACTCCATACGATTTGGCTCTCCGTAAAAATCTTACTCTTTCTTCCTGAGAAATGCCATCAGGATAATTCTCTGCCTTGTAAAGAATGATCTTCGCGTCCTCATCATCATTCATTAAGGTCGCAAGTGCGTTGTAATGCTCGATTCCCTGCTCATTTAAGGCGTGAAGGCGTCGGTTAGTGTTCTCATTACGTTCCTGATCGGCATAATACAGGGCTTCTGTATCGGCTTCCGACCTTTGGGGTTCTGATCCCTGCTCATAGGATTTTTTAACACCGCTCAGGTCGTTCTCGACGTGCTCAAGAAATACATTTGGGTCAACGTCGGCCATTGTCGGAAAAATATCCCTGAGATAGCCGTAGCTCCACGCGGACTGAGCCATTTGCTCGACGGTCTTTTCAGCGGTTTTATTTATGAGTCCGGTCGTTCCGGTCTCACGGTTACGCAGTCTGTTCGCTTCGCCTGAATCCCATTTCGTCGGGCGCATACCGCCCATTTGACGAACAAATTGCGATAGCGATTGCGGTGCTGTGTTGGATTTTCGCGGCTTTGGTGCTAACGCAGGGTCAACTGTCGTTTGCCCGGGTTGTTGAGCGGGTTTCACCTGACCGATGTCCTCGATGCTCTTATCAATCGTTTTTAACTGACTGTCTGACAGTTTTTCGAGTGGGGCATAGCCTTCAAGGACTTTGGCTCGCTGTGCGTCGTCTAGCGTATTCAGACGATTCTGAACACGGGTGAGCCATGGGCTCGGCTGTGCCTCAGTCTGATCAACTTCTGTCGCAGATACATCTGTTTTCTCAGCCAACGGTGCGGACGGTTGTGATATTTGTTCATTTTGCCCAGATGTGGCACGTACCACATTTTCCTGACCATAAGTTTTTGCTCGTTCAAATAGATCGGTCTGTTTTGCAAGTTCTTCGCCGTTGACCAGACGGACACGATTGCCAGGTAACAGTTCAACGTGCCCCGCTCCGTAGAGATCGAGAATGGCGTTCTCAATGTTCGGTTTCGAGATCTTCGTCAGTTTCGTCAGTTCGTCAACCGTCGTAAAGTCTCGCCCTTGCAGGACATCGGCAACTTTGCGAATACGGGCATCTGTGCCGACTTTTGCAACTGCTTCGGGATTCGGCGTTTCGATCCTCTGCGGTGTTTCTCCGAGCAGTTTTACTTCTTGGGGCTGCCTGACAGGTGATGTATCGCCTGCGGTTCTGTAAACGCCGTCATCTCCTTTGTAAACGTCTTTGACGTTGCTCACGTCAAACTCCGCATCGACCATGCCAGGCTCAACGTTCCCTTTGAGCAGTTTTACACTGCCATCAGGGTCAACGGTGACATCTGCGGTTTCGCCGCCTTTCTTCATTCGATAGGTCTTGCCGACCATATCTTTGAGATTGACGATCTTTGTAAGTCCGAATAGACTGTTTACGATAGCCGAATAAAAAGCCTCTTGATTCGATGCCCCTGATGCTTTTTCAACAAAGAATGTGCCGCCGCCTATCGTGCCGAGTTCGGCTGTCGTGCCGAGTATTTTTGACGCGAGAACAATGTCAGCACCAGCCGTCTTTCCTGCATCAAAAACGGGGTTGATAAAGGCTCGCTGCGTCTGCCCTTCTACGAAATTACCTATTCTCGGTGCGGCCGCAAACACCGCTCCTAACGCTCCGCCTTTCAAACCGTGCCCCAAGACCTGCAAAGCATTTTCACCGCGCCCGGCACTGCCCAAGCCCTCAGTAGCGGCAAAAGCGAGAATGGCTCCGCCGGGCAGTTCTGATAATCCGACATAGACGGGAACTTGCACCGCCGCCTGTCCCAATGCCTCGCCTACGACATTCTTTCTTACGGCAACGGGTTTTTCGGAAAACCATTCTTGCCCTGGCCCGCCAAGCTCAAACAGAACAAAGTCGTTGTCAGATGATGATTTGGCCACTATGCGGGCGGCATTTGCCCCTTTACTGAGCGTGTCACCGATTGCTGTTTTGCCGCGTATTGCGTACTCGATCAATCCGATCGGTGATAGCTTGTATGCTCCGGCCGCAATGTCTTCAAGCCATGCCGCACCTTGAACGAATCCTGTCTTGGTTCCGACCGGATCAAAATTATTCAGCCATTTACCGACGGTTTTTAGCGTTTCTTCTTCGTCGGCTGTTGGCGTGACTCTCTGCAATCGCTCGTATTCTTTTTGAATAGCATCGGTCGTTCCGGCGCTAAATGGATCAGCAAGGACATTCGCCTTTGCCTGATTCATCATAGGGTCGCCGGTGTCGTCGGTGGCGGGATTTGTTGACGCAATTTGCCTCACGCCACGTTGAGCATTTTCCTCGAATGTCTGCCGATTCAACTCGGCTGTCGGTTCGGCTCGTTCGGCATCGTAATCCGATTTAACTTTGTCAAGGCCGATAACCTTTGCGATATATTGACGTGGAACGTGAATTGCGACTAAGCCCGCATTCTCCGGCAAATTTCCGCCCTCAAGGTCGTCGGCGATCATTTGCTTGGCTTGGGCTGCTGTAATGCCGTATTTCTGCATCAGGCCGCGTCTGACCGATTCAATGGCATAAGCGGTCTTGTCGCCTTTCACCTTAGACACATCAAGATCAAATGTAACTTTCGTGCCAAGCAATTCATCATCATTAAGCGGCTTCGACGCCATCTTCCAATTCTGCGTTGCGACAGCGGCAGGGATATTGTCTTGCTCGGCTTTATTTCGCCCTCGAATCTTCCGGTTCTCCGCATTCGCACGGTCAACCGAAGTCTGCATTTCCTTTTCGAATAAAGCACGGTTCTCAGGCGAGTCCTGCATTTCACCGTATTTCAGGAAATCGGCGTATTGCTGATTCTTGGCAAGTAGCTCGTCGGTCTGACGCTGTTTCTCGGTGGCGTTAAACTTAGTAATCGAGTCGTTATTGTCTGGTAGATTCGTTTGTTTGAGCCATTCATAATAACGATTTCGTCAGACAGTCCGTTTACGCCTGTATCGAGCTTCTGCATTGCTCCGTTAAACACTTCCCGTCGCTTTCTCAGATCGGCGTTATAAAGTTCGCCTGATTGCTTACTGTCCGGCAATTTGTTTTGAGCAATGAAGTTCTGATAATCCGCATCGACCTCCTCTTGGGTTGACGGCGGTTCGTTTTTGAGCAAGTCGGCATCGGCCGGTGTAAACGCTCCAACATCTTCTGGCCGCATCATTGGTTTGCCATTGACGGTTGGGGCGACATTTACATTCCCACCAAACAGCTTCGACGGGTCAACACCTGCGAGGACGGGCGGCTTTACACCGTTCGCAATATCGCTCGCGTCAACGTATTGATCGGGCACAACTTCGCCAACGGCAAGTTCTGTCGGTTCTTGCGGTATCGGCGTCTCTGCGTGCGTGAAAGGCTGTCCGCCGCGTAATTTTGCCCAATTATTCGCAATGCGTGCGGCATAGGCTCTTGTGTCTCCGCCGTTTCCTGAATCTTTGCCTGACGGCTCGAAACGACGGTTTTTGATCATTCCCTGAACCGCTCCGAGTCCGCGATTATGAGCGATAGCCGCTGCCATCCACGCATCAGCATCATCGTCAAGATGAGGTTTTAACGCCTCGTAATTCTGTTTGAGATACTTCGCACCGCCAAGCACATTCTCAACCGGATTGTCACGGTTAATGCCCATTTCACGGGCCGTCTTTCTTGTGAACTGCAATGCTCCACGCGGGCCGGTTCCTGACTGAATGATGTTACCGTTCTCGTCCCAATGGTTGAATCCGCTCGATTCTTCCATGCCGAGACCTCGCAGTAATCCGGTCGGAATACCAAAATCCTTTTCGGCCTTTTCGCCGACATCCCAAAGCGATAGCGGTTTAGTGTTTTCTGGAAATGGCGGACTCATTAGTAACCTCTGATCTTCTTCATCGAGCGTGTGTAGGCATCTTCTGTCGTGACGTTGTTATTCTTTCCGCCTTTCGATGTTTTGGGCATAACCTGAACCGCGTCAACTTTCGGAGCGGTGACCGATTTTGGCATTGGAATAGACGCTGACTGTATCTGCGTGACCATTTGCTGTCCGCCGTTAAATTTGCCCATTTCGGCGTCGAAGTCAGATTGCAGACCGCCGAACTGTTTTATCTGGGCGTCGAGCTCTTTTTGGATCGCCGCCTGATCCTTCGGACTGATTGCCGCATCGAGCCGGTCTTGCGTGATCTGCATTTGTCCGGCAAGCGTCTGCATCTGATTTGCGATGCCGGCAAGTTTTCCTGATGACGCGATGCCGCCGCCGATGGCCTTTGCTCCTTCGAGGCGTAGGTTGAGATTATCGCTATACCATTTTGTAATTGCCGCGTTATTGGCTTTGGCGACTTCGATGGCGTTTTTCACATTCGTCGTATTTGCGCCTTGCAGTCTTTGGGCGTCGGAGTTGACCTGAGATGCGATTATCGCCGCGGCCAATTTTGGTGTTAAAGGCATTGGGCCGCCGCCGAAGTCTATATTTCGCGGCACTTCATCCGGCTTGATCGGCACTGAGGTATTACGTCCGTATTGATTGCTATATTCAGGGCGTGAGAATAGTTTGCCATTCACCCATTCTTCTTTGATCGCCTGCCACTGTCTCGGCGGAAGGTCGAGACCGGAAATGCTCTTGAAATAGTCGGCGTCTTGCTGGGTGATCTCTTTAGCTTCCATCGCAGACTTCCATCGCGGGCTGTCGGTGACAATCTTGTAAGCGTTCTCGATGGCTTTGCCCTGATTGTCGAGCATCGTTTTGTTCGTATTGGCCGCAAGATTCCGGTTCTTATAATCAAGGGCCTGCATTTGTGACAGCGTTTCGATCTCAGGAAGCAATCTTGCCTCGTCGCGTCGGATGCGTTGATCTTCAAAATAATGCGGATTCCTTACGGCACTGATGGCGTTAAAAATCCCGCCTTTCGCCCAACCGTCAACGGCGGCAGCCACTTTGTCCCACTTCGACCATTTTTTGTCTTTGTAGGTGCGAGCATTTGCGAGCTCTTTCTGTTTTGCCGCAAGGTCGTCTGATACTGAATATGGAATTTCCGGCAAGCCCGTTGTGTTGGCTTTATAGACTGTCGTATCAAGTGCGGGCAAGTCCTCGCGGTTGTCGGGCTGTATGGCTGGCAAGGATGATGTTCGACTTACGGCCGCATCAACGGTCTCGCCTGATGGTAACTGCTCTGACATCGGATTGCGCCCTGAGTCCGCCGCCATTGCAGACATGGCCATTGGGTCAGGTGCTTCCACTTTTGGCAGTGCGGCAATACGGGCAGCGTTATCGAGGACCTTCTTCTTTTCCTCGTCGTCCGTTCCTATTGTTGGTAAGAAATTCATATTAGGTATTCACCGCCATTGTTGTTGAGCCAAGATTTACAGCAACCCAATAAGAGCCGGTCGAAATGAACCGGACATACGCACCTGCTCGATTGCCGACGGTAAAGGTGATGCTGTCCGCCTGCGTGTCGTTCGGGGCGATCAGCGTGTCAGCGGTTGCGGCGGAGATCGTTATGCCTGATGTATTGATAAGCAGAACATCAATAAACGTGCCTATCGGTGCGCCGTTCGCGGGTAAGGTCCCTGTCGCCGTTCCGCTCGGTGCCCAGATGAATAACTGGTTATAGTCCGCCGATGTGAATGTAACGCTCGTGCTTGTCGAGATATTGCTTCCAAGCGGAGCCATTACCTTCGCGTCGAATTTATAGCCTTTGTTAGCGTCCGGTAGATTCGAGCGGAACAGTGCAAGCCCGGTGGCATATTCGTAGCCGAGTTCGTAGCCGAGATCAGGGCGTTTGGTTGTAGGATGAAGCCTTCCCCACCATAAGTAGAACTGACTCGCCGCTCGTGCTGATGCCAAGCGAAGCAGTGCCAGCGGGTCCGCCGAACCGGAAGTCGAGCGGTCGTAGATGTCGAGTGACGCCTCTTTCTTCGCACGGTTATCGCTCTCGCTGAAACTTTCCTGAAATTGAACTATCGAATCACTAAGACGTTCTGCCCACAGTTCGGCCTCTGTCAGCACAATGACTTCTGTGCCGTCGAACAAATTAACAGACGCTTTATCAATAAAATCGCCCTTTGAAATGATCCGCGTGAACATCCCGGCGTTGTTGTCGATGAACTGCTGAGATTTGTAGTTGTTGCCTGTCGATTCAATGGTGCAGCTTCCTTTGACCAGGATGCGGCCCTGAAACGTGCTGCTCTTGAAATTGACCGGATATTCGTTCTGTTCGCCTTCGTGAACGATGGAGTATTGAAAGCCCTCATCGACACAGTTCTCGTAATTGATATTCGTATGCGAACCGGCAATGTGAACGCCTGTATAGGCAAGGCTCGTATTTGGAACAAAGCGATAAACCGCGACATCGGCATTCGTGGCGTTTATGGACGAATTCGACATCAGCAACGCTCGGCTCGCAACGCCGGCGACAAGTTCAATGCTCTTGATGTATGAACTGAACACGCCGATCGTCACCTTATTGCCAACGTCACCTTCTTTGAACACCGCAGGCGATGTCAGATCAAGATACGGCGAGCCGCTTGTCAGATTGCCTTTCGCCGAGATCGTTCTGTCGAGCGAAGTTGTATCAGGATAACTGCCGCTGACGCCGCGAAATTGGCAATCAACGATGTTCGTAAAGCCTGTTTTCAGCAGATATAGTGCTGTTGCTCCGGCCGCACAGATAAATTCGCAGCCTTTGAATGTCGGGCCGCTATTGACGGTATTAATGCTGAAATGCCTTGTGTCGGCAGGGACTATCGCCAAACAGTTCTCGAAACTGATAGACGTGCATTCCCATTGCTGGACATTTAGGGTATTGACCTTGATCTGAGGGGTCGATGATGCGGCTGTGCCGATAAACGACACTCTCTGGCATCTGAAAGCGGCCACTGCGGTATTCGGGTAATTGCCTTCGAGTAAAAGGCAGTTCGACAGGTCAGATACACCGACATTCAGGCACAGATTCTTTAGTGAGCAACTGCGAAAAGCCTCTGACGCTTTAATGAGATACGAGCCGGATCCCGTATCGTATAGCTGAAATACCGTGCCGGTTTTTAAGCCGTTGCCGTCCCACATTCCCGATCCCTCGATAGATGTGTATGACGGCATATCAAAAGCGTTAAACAGCCAGGTGCCGTTTCCGGCTTTGAGCGTTCCACCTTTATGTAGTATCAACGACGCCTTGACCTGATCCATTGCGTGTGTGCTATCGCTTACGCCGTCCGGTGCTGCCCACCATTCAAGGTGCATTGTTCCGCCGTGAGCGTTTTTATCGAGAACCACGTCACCCGCACCAAAGAATATCTGCTTTGACGGTGCGGCCCGCATTTGCCTGATGGTTAAAGTCCGCGAACTCGATACTGTAAACGAGCCATTGCCTTCAAATGAAACAAGCACGTTTGCAGGGATCGGTGTATTGTTCGTGACGTTTACATTCTTCGTGACTCTCAGTTCGCATGGAGTAACAGAACCCATTGCTCCGAGTGCCGCGGTCAACGCCGATTGATTCGAGCCGTAACTGTCGAGATAATACGTCTGCCTGATGCCTGTCCATACAGGGTCAGCCGCTCCAACTGCTATCGGGTCTGATGGCGATGTCGGTGTGAATGTCAGCTTGGACTTTCCGGCCGTGACGACTGATGCCAGACCCGCAAGCGAAAACCCTGCAAGATACGCATATATCTGTGCCCATGTCGGATAAAGTGCGGTTGGCGGCGGCGGCGCGACCGTTCTCGAATAATTATCCATATCCGGCCAACTTGTGATCGATCCGTCGTATGGTAATTTGAGGCCGCTGTAAAGAATAGCGAGCCTTCTTCCGCGTTCGGTGTAAAGGGCAAGCGTGTATGTCGCTCCGGTATCGCTGGCTTGGTTTACCGTTGACTCAACGGCATCTACTCCGGTGCATTGGCTCAGGGCAATTATGCCGCTTGTGACAGACAGCACGGGTATGCGAAGGCAAAAGTCTTTTGAGTCGATCTTTCCGCCGACCACTCGCCGATCATCTTCGCCGGTGAAACTTTTTGACGCATACAGGCGTGCCTCATACGGTGCTTCGCTGCCCGTAAAAGTGCCGATCTCAAGTGCTTCTATGTTTATCTTTGCCATTTAATTACTGCCCGTTCTCGTCGGGGAAAATCGGATGCCTGTCATTTGCGTTCGTGTATTCCCAAAACAATCGCTGATCGTTCATCCAGCAAACGATATGCTCTGTTTCAAACCTTACGCCGTTACGAAACAAGACATCATAATGCCAGTCTTGCTGATGCTGATGCGGGATGACTACCGTCGGCACCGGGTAGCCGTCACCGCCTGTTCCCAAATTTGTAGCCGATGCGTTTCTTCCGTCTGCGACTGTTAATATTGGAGCTCCGTTAAGCAGCGGGCTTGGATCACTTGAAAAACCCATTGGCTCGATAATGAAAACCGTATAGTCTCGAAGTGAGCGGTAATTATCCCAATACGGTCGCAGCCTTTCAACGCAGTCGATCTGCTTCTGTATGCCTGCGTCTATCCAGTTCTGAACATACGTCGGCACAGGAACAACTGATTTGACCGTAACGCCGCCTGCCGTTGTCAGCGTGAGCGGAAACTTCTTTGGGATCGGGACGCCGTGATAAACCTTAAACTTGCCGCGCTGATACTTACGCCAAAAGATAAGACCGATGGCGGCAGTCAGACCGATGATCGTAAGAATAGTAGGTAAACTCATTTAATTTTCATCTTCGCGGATCACGTCAACCCGCCCCCTGAATTTCAGAATGTTGCCGTTTTTATCTTTGATCGGCTCGGCTCTGACCTCGCATAAAGACTTTGTTCCGTCACGGTGATTGATGTATTGCTTATTGTCATAGACCTTACCCTGCTCGTAAGCACGTTCCCATTTAGCAACAACCTGTTCGATACTGTTTTCATTGATAACGCCTTCCCAATTTCTGGAGATAAGGTCTTTCTCTGTCCATCCGAAATACGACAGAAACGACGGGCTGATGTCGATACACCGGCCCTCGCCATCCATCGTGAACCTCATTTCCGGCGACAGGCCCGAATCTATTTGCATGATAGACACATACTCGTCCAGCATCTCCGCTCGTTTGCTGAGTGTTCTTAGGTGTCCGATAAAGCTGTATGTCCATAAAATTGCCTGCTTTAATCGTTTCCATCCAACTGCAAGAATGCCGAGGCAGAAGGCGATGATCTGCCAGTTATCTTTGATCGTTTCAAGCATGTCTGTAACGACGGAAAATGACTGATATTTGTTGCCGTAGCATGATCCATTTGATTCACCGGTTTCCTCTCTTTTATGAATGGAATAAACTCGGCTTACTCCCGCGCCGTGAAATGGGGATTACAGCCCCTTTCCTATGTAGATACCCGCCGCTAGTACCAATATCTTTTGCACCTTTTCAAGCACCGTACGGAATTTTCCTTTGTTTCGCTGTGCCTGATAGAACTTTATGAGGTCGGCCTGAGCCGCGATGATCTGATCTTTGACAGCGACAAACTCTTTTTGCAGGGCGATAAGCCTATCCTTTGCCGCGATTTCAGCATCTTTGAAACCGACAAGGGCTTCTGCTTTTTCAAGGGCATCAAGCGTCTTTAGCAGCCTTTGTGTGGCTATTTCGAGCTTGTCGGCACAATCATCGGCCCGGGCAGAAAAGGTGCGGGCGGTTGATCTTTCGCCACTCTGCACAGCCGGAATCACACGCAAATCGTCTGCAAAAGGCGTTTGTGCTTTCATCGAAGCCACCGTTAAAAGTAGAAGAATCCCGATTGACAGACTGATTGAAATTCGTTTCAGCATTTTTACTCTCCTGTTCTGCGGCGTTGACCGCTTTTTCCTGATTCGTGACAAGATTTGCGATGACGGCGTTTTTGCCCTGCTCGATGCCGATATTGCCGATCAGTTCACCTTCTTTTTTGTGGCCGTCAGAATAAACCCAAAAAAATAACGCGAGCAAAGCAAGCGCGAGAACGCAGGCGATCGGGATAGCTATTTTCCACTGCTTTTCCGATAAGGCGATCATTATTTAACCAAAAGCCTCCGTATCTCCAAGTGCTTTAGCGGCACATTCAATGCACACATTTGAGTCGTGAAACTCACAGTTTCCGCCGCATTCGTCGCATTTTCTTACTTCCGCATCATTTGCCATAAATTTCTCAGGACGCAAATTTTCAGCCAAAGAGATCTCATTTTGTCAGCAACACAGTGTTCTGCGTCGGGTCTGCCGCTTTCTCAATAAGGTGCAGCGTCCTGATCTGAGCCGCTTTTGCCGCTCGCATATACCAATAGATGGCGACACCGACCAATCCCAATGCCAATGCAAGATAAAGTATCTGTGCGGGCGTAAGAGCTTCGAGCTTCGTCTGTATCAACGAACCCGCATTGATGCCGATGCCGGTCAATGCCGTAATTCCCGCACCAAGCCGAGCAAACAAACTCGGCGTTTCTTTCTGCACTTCGACCTCCGTTGTGGTCGGCGACGGGTCAGTAGCAGATAGGGACGGGATAGGAGTGTCTGTATTATTCTGTGTAGCGGTAGGAATGGAAGGGTCGCTGTTGGGTGTGTCCGCCGCCGAACTTAGATTGAAGTCGTCAGGCAGAACGGACAAAGCCTTTACCCAATAGCCATTGCGCACGTCCCAATGGTTCGGCAATCCCGTTCTTTTGTTTCGCCCGTTCACTCTGATCTGCGTGGTAAGAAAATCGCCTTTGTCCGCGATCGGGTTAAGTTTCTTATACACAGCCCAGAACCAGCCCGCCGAATCCGTTGCGTATGGCTCTTGTGCCAGCTTCTTGGGTTCTGCAACAAAATCGACAAACGGCAAATGTCCTGATTTTTTGAGATATTTTGTGTAAGCCTCGTGATTGGCTCTGCCTGTTATCTGAATTCTGCCGTGTCCCTTGAATGCCCGCCCGTCACCTTTCTGCGTATTGCCGAGGTCTTTGCGTCCCTCATAGGCCGCACCTGATGCAAGTTCTTCCTGATACTTGAGTTCGCCGGATTCGACCGCTA
This sequence comes from Pyrinomonadaceae bacterium, assembly GCA_044230475.1. Classification (GTDB taxonomy): domain Bacteria; phylum Acidobacteriota; class Blastocatellia; order Pyrinomonadales; family Pyrinomonadaceae; genus OLB17. The sequence goes on from JBGARA010000021.1 coordinate 13,579, forward strand.
ACGTCGCAAGCCATGCCGCCATACGACGCTCATTGCTGATGTCGTATGCTTTTGCCACGTCATTTAGAATAGGCAGAGCCGCATCACGCCTGGACTGTCCGGCGTTTGGCATTATCTTTTTCAGTTGGCTTGCTGTCAGCATAGTTATCTACTTTCGGGCTAATTCCTCACGTTTCAGGGCATTAGCTTCTTTCTGGATCTCATTCTTCTCAGCGAACACGCTGATGCCTTTGGACGCCAAAACGAGCGCCGCGATAGCCCATACGAGATTTGCAAATGCGTTGATGGTCTCAGGTGTTGGCATATCATCCCGTCGGTATAAGCACGAATACTCCAAAGTCCGGCAGCGTTGTTGCGGGCACAAAGCCTGCACCTACCGCCTGTTTAACATTCCTCGCCGCTCCGGTAAGAGGCAGCGTGATGGTCGGGCTGTTTTCATCGTAAACGCCTGTGTAAACGTCCGGCCCTTCAAAATCGAAAGCGTTTTTAATAACGAACGGCTGTCCGTGATATAGTCCGTGAACGTGCTCGGGAACAGGCCCGTTGATAGCAAGATTTACAGGAACCTGCGTTGCTCCCGATGGAACCATTACCACAATGTTCGCCCGTACATTCCCCCACGGATCCAGGATGTAGCGAAAGATCACCGTGTCGGGCATATTGCCTGAGAATATCGAGCCGGCCGCATCGTAGCCTGTGGCATCCTTCCATAGAGCAAAGGTCTGATTGGTGTGAGCCGTGAGATTGCCGAATCTGTCAGCGTTCGCGGCCGTCGAGTAATATTTCTGGTTATTCCACGTAAACGCGGCCTGTATGGAATTCAGGTTGACGGCTGACGAACTTCGTAAATAAAACACATTACGCAGTCCCGCAATGTGCGTTGTGTTCGAGGTTATCTCCATTCCGACCGAGCCGCCGAGAATGTAGTTATCATTCATCACGACATCGGCAATGCCAATACCGTACCCGATCGTGCAGTTATATCCGCCTACGTTGTGCGGGTGAAATAAGACGTTGCCCGAAACCGTCGCAAACGGCATCTGAGCGCCTGATTCTGCTCCGACAATAAGATTTCTAACACGGCTCGGAAATGTGCAAGGAGCTCCCGATCCGGCAATGATGTTATTCAGAAAACTGCCGCCCAATACCTGAGCCGAACGCCCGTATAGCTGTGCTCCTTCGTTGAGCGTGTTCAGGATGATGTTGTCTTGGTGAAAGTTCTGCTGATTGATATTTTCGAGATAAAGTCCGTGACCATATCCGCCGCGGATGCCGTTTGGTCCGCCGAAAACACCGTTGTTAACGATGATGTTGCCGTCTGATTGAGCACCCTCGCTCGCACTTCCGGTAAATATCCCGTTAAGGTTGTCGGTAATATAATTCCAGCTATAACTATTGTTTTTGCCGAGATCGTGTATGCCGTTACCTCTGCGGCCTTCGGCTCCGTCCGTTTCCCAATTTCTGAGCGGGTCTGAGTTTGTTATCTTCAACCCGCGATAGTTGACGTTCCGGCTTGTTGATTTTAGTTCGAGAACGCTCCCGGACAGTCGCAGTATCGTTCCGGCGGCATGAGCCGTTGCTACGGCTGTCGGCGGGTCCGTCTCAGGACTCGTGCCCGATGCTACGCGAGTAACGTTGATCGTGTTGCCGCTGATGTTGTTAATGAATAACGCTTCGCCATCAGCCATGATGGTTGTCGCTCCTTCCTGCCACGCTCTCAGAAATACCGAACCGTCAGCGACCGTGATATTCTCCGTTCCTGGCGTTGCCGCCATTGGCGATACAAGCGTGGTGTAGATGTAGCCGTCGAGAACCGGCGTTTCGCCTGGGACAGCGATAACCCATGCTTGCGATGCGGGGTTAAGCGACGAGAAAAAACGTCCGCGATACAGGCCGCCTTTCAGGGCAAGCACTTTACCTGCGGTTATCTGTGCTGTCTTTTTAAGAGCAGTTTGAAGGTCCCACGGCGATAGCAGCGTGCCCGTGCCTGATGGCGAACCTAGTGGCGATGCGTAGTAGTCGATATTCAGCACGAGCGTTGGCATATCCGGTCCGCCTTCGCCGTAATCAGCATCTATCTGATACACTTCGCCCGGGTCTATGACGGGGTAATCGTGCCGTCTTATTCTGAGTGCTCTTGCTCTATGATGTGCCATATCGTTACAAGTTGGCGTTACCGTTGGATGGGTCAGCGGTTCGCCGATAGGCTGCACATGATCGATAGCAAATAAGCAGAGGCATATATAGCCGATGAATACTGCTATTGCGATTAGATTCAGCCTTTTCATTTTCAGAGGTTGCCAAACGACGCTGTAATAGTCGCCACGGTCTTGTGCCCCTTTGCCGGTGACTCTGCGAACTCGAACTGAAACAGATGCCGTCCGGTCGCCTGCATTTCCTGTATCGTCGTCCACATTGTTTCATCAGGCACGTTTTCACGGATAAGCACGGGTGCTTCTATCGGCGGAAAGTTGTCGCGCGTTCCCGTGATCGTTACCGAGTCTTTTGCAAATGCAAACTTGAACGTCAGAAATTGCTTTGCCTGAGCATTACGGATAACGTCGCCGGTTTTTTCCTGCGGCACACCTGCTTGCTCGAATTTGCCTGTAATGGCTTTAGACGCGAGATTCGTATTCGCTTTATCAAGCGTGTTACATCCCGCTGTAAAAGCCGCGATCATCAAAATTGTCAGTATTAAGGTTTTCATATCTGCTACCCCTCGTGTTGTGGCGTTGGGTTATTCCGTTGGCGGACATTCGCACGGTGCGTCTGTGAACTGTGCCCAGATAACTTTGCCACCCACTGCAAAGACCATCGGTCGTGTCGGCGGTTCTGTTTCTTCGCCGCAGTCGCCCAAAATCACGGCAACATTGCCCTGACTCATATTCACAGCCCATTCGAGATACTGTTTGTCTGTGCCAATTGCCATAGCATCTGTTGACGATGCCCCTGATTCGAGATTTATTGTTGTTGAACGTAAAACGTGATTCATTATTTGCTCCTGTGTTTAGAAAATTTATGCAATTGCGGGATAAACGATGCGTATCATCCCCGCAGCTCCTAATCCGGGTGCTGTTACCCCATCATCTGCGCCACCGCCACCGCCCGGCTGAACACCATTTTGCCCTGCCGCTCCGCCGTTACCGCCAAACTCAAAACCGCCGTTACCGCCACCTATTAGACTTGATCCGTCACCGCCCACTTCCGTAGTACCGGCCGCTCCGCCACCACCACGAGTCGTTGCAGTCCCACCTCTTGCCCCACCTCCGCCGTTATACGTCACGGCACCAGTGCCGCCTGTGCCACCGGAAGAGCCTGATGCGGACATAGCTTGGGGATTGTGTGATGCAGATGCGTCCCATCGCGTAAAATCATTAGCGTTGGCTAGCCCGATGTAGTAATCCACATCTCCCGCAAACGTGAAGTTACTCTGCGCAAACTCACCACCGCCGCCTCCATCCGTTGTGCCGTCTGCACCTGCTCCCCAACATTGGATAGTCGCGGTCTGCCCGATTAGCCAAGCAGGAGGCGAGTATGTACCACCTCCCGGCGTGGTGATAGTGACATCAAGGGTGTGCCCGCTCGAACCGCTAATTTGTGCAAAAGCCGGATTCATAAATCTCCTTAGTTCGCGTATAAGACTTCATCAGGTGCGGTCAGGCACAGGTCGCCGTCAACTTCCTCGATAGTGGCAACGATGTAGTCTTTCGCTCCCGAGAACTGATCTGTGCCATAGATCGAATCCATACCCGCCAGACTGCACATATTCACGCCGCCACAATACACTCCGCCCGTTGCGAAGTTGTAGATCGTGCAATGAAAGCCTGTATCCGCAAGTTCCGCACGATTAAAGTCGAAGCTCATTGCGGACGTGACCTTGAGAATACGGTTGGTGTAATCCTTCCAGTTCGAGCCGTCGATGGTTGTGGCGGATGTGATCGTGAGAACGCGGCTCTCGCCTGATTCGCCGACGTTATAGGTTTCTACAGGGTCGGGATAAAGCATCAACTCATCAGCACCGTCGATCGTCGTCTCAGCACTGAAATTCGCGTCGTTTGAAGTCGGCACCGCATATGCCTGATCGCCCGCATCGTAATCGAGCAATACCGTGTCGCCGTCAACCTCAACTTGGCTGATGCCTGTTATCGGTAACAGGTCGTCAAGTGCCGTTCCCAGTTCCGACGCAGATGCCCAATTTGCAAAGTCAGAGCCGTCTGATGGGTAATCACCGCCGCCCGTGAACGTCTGTCCTGCTATCGTGATATACGGCTGAACCTCATCTTCGCCGTCCGTAGAGGTTGACAGGCTGATGTTCGGGTCGGTCGTTGAGCAAACAATGTCGTTCGCCGCTGCCCCTGCTGCGAATGTTAGCGAGCCTGTGCCATCCTCGTTATCCACGAAGTTATTAGGCGACGGGTCCGAAATTTCATCCCAATGAGCATCTATCCAATTCAGAATGTTTGTGCAAAGCTCGGTCTCGTCAGCGCCTATTTCAAAATCAACACCAACGATCCCGGTAAGATTGCCAAATGTGATCGTCTCATCGGTCGAACCGATGCCCGCACAAGTAATGTCAAGGACTCGTGCGACTGCCGCCGATATAAGCCCGTCGAGACTTCCGCCTGCGAGAGTGATAACATCTCGCCGAGCCACTGCATCACGATGGGCGACAAACACATCTGTCACTTCGAGATTGACTTCCGGCCCTTCTGACGCATCTGACACCGACTCGGTTGCTCCTTCAAGAAAAGCCGCCGAAGCCGATACGCCCGGCTGCACGCGCCAACGTGAATCCCGATACACGACCAGCATTTCGCTGTTCGGTTTTATCGTTACCGCCGACGCAAATCTGTTACCTGCCGCAGATTCCGTGTTTTCCGCAAGCAGATTGATGTCGTAAGTGCCGCTGTTTACGAGCCGTCGGGCAAGGCCGTTCTCTTGGCCGATAACCGATAGTCCCGTCAGGCTGACGCCCGCATAGGTATTGTGGAGAATGACCGTTGCCGTATCCTCGGATTCGGCTATTAATGGCCGATACTGCCAAGCGGATTGCTGTGAGGCTAGAATGAATATTTCAGCTTGAGACATAGTTGATAAACCTCTGTGTTATGCACCGGCCACAATGACCTTGATACCTGACGCGATAGTGCCGGACGCGATTATCCAAATAGAGTCGATGTTGAGCGATACAACGTTCGCTCCTCTGTCCGGCGGCGACCATAAAGCACCGATACCGCCCGATGCCGCTCCGATGGGTATGCCGTCCGCTGCCGTTAGTGGCGGCCAAATGCCATCATCCGTAACGTGCAAATAGATGAAATTTGAGGCGTGGGGATTGAATATCTGTAAAGAATTGACAATGCCGCCGCCTGTATATGCGGCGATGCCTGCCTGTGTCAGAACAACGCTAAAATTGCTGTCATTACAGGACACGATAGGGAGATTGGTCTTATTTCCCGTGATAACAATGTCGTTTGTCGCACTTGCAACAATCGAGGTCGGCGGTGGCGAGGATATCTTGTTGATATTATTGTTGAGCCACGTCACAAGCTGGTCTCGTGTCGCAGTCGCACCAAAGTCCGTGCCGCTAACACCAACGAGATTGCCGACGGTTAAAATCTTGCCCGCACCGCCTGCGAGTGCGGCTGTTGCAATAGTGATCGTCTGAATCTGAGGCGTAAGTGTGCGTAGCAGCGTTCCGAGATTCACGAACGCCGATGTGCCCAAGCCCATTGCTCTTGTTATTTGTGGCATAAATTATCCTCCGCCCATCAGACCGCGTACTCCGCCGAGGGCTACCCCTGCGATCTTCTGCCATAGAGGGGTTTTCTTCGGCCTGCGGTAATACTCCGCCTGCTGATTGAGCATATTGCTCGCGTAATTTTGTTTTCTGTTTGATTCGAGTTCGGCGGCACTTGAACCGAGTCCGTAGGCTTCTGCTTTAAGAGACTGCAAACCGTGTGATAATCCCTGTGCTCTGTCGTCGTATCGGTTCTGCTTGCCGAGTTCTTCGACCTGAGCGGCATAGTTGCCTGAACCGCCGCCGGATAAAGCGTGCATCGGATTGCCGAGCCGTTTTTGATTAGCCAAAGAATCCGCCGAGCCGTAGATGTCGAGCATGGCGTCCATTCCCGGGGCCGCTGTAATATCTTTCGGGCCGGTAGAGTTTTCCCAATCGGTAAATTTCTTTAGCCGGTCAGTGGCAATGGTTTCCCACAGCGACGGGACATTTGCCGCTTGTATCGCAGGATTTGCGTCTGGTGGTTTTGGTGCTTTATTGCCGCCTGATCCCATTCTTGAACTCCACGAAAAAGGTTTGTGATTCCCTTTCGCCGTGTAGCTCGCTCAAAGGCGGGCGGCGTATGAGGTATGTTGAAACTAAAGTTACACAATATATTGTCGAATTGCAAGCGAAAAATGCACATTCGACACGGTTCTTGTTCTACGAACTTCTCAAAAATCCTTCCGGTAAACTGTCCCGTCAACTCGATACATACCGAACTTCTGACAAATCCCTTCAAATCGAGGCTCTGATGCTATCGCAATGACGGTGTTTCCGTGTGGTATTTGCTTGTTGAAAAACTCAAGCATTTCGCGTGATGATGTTCCGGTGTTGTAGATCTGACCGATCCGGCACATAAACTCAAGGACAACGAAGCCTGTAATGTTCCCGTTCTCGTCAATGTCTGCGAGTATGTCCGATTTATCATTCGGCAAATATGAATCAAACTCGCGTCTGAATATCTCCTCAAGTTCCGGCCACCTGTCTTTTGGAAGTATCTCGATCACGTATTTTTCCGGTTGTGCGAGAGAAAGCCATTCAGAATACAGATGTGCGAACCGTCCAGCGTTGGGATCCCCACTTCAAAGTCTCCGTATTCGATGTCTATTGAGATGATCCTGTCGAGAACGATCTTATCCTTCGGGCGTGTCAGCGTGAATACATCTTCGCCCGCGTCAAGTCTTTTTTTAAGGGTTTCGCAAGGCGTTCCGTTGAAGTCTAAGACCGAAGTTATCAGGGGATGGTTATGCGTACAGCTAACCGTGAGCCCGCCTTCCGTCCTGACGTGAAATACCCTGCTCGCGTATGCCCATTTCACGTACAGAACCTTTCCGCACACAGAACCGCCGCTGTCGGTCAGATCACCTTTCTCGACTTCGTGTAATGGCTTTTTCGTCTGATAAGCGATAGGCGTCAGCATATCGATCATTGTGTCCATCAAAACACAGTCCGGCGGCTGAACTCCGCCATCGTCTGACGGGCCGGAACCTGTCGCGGTGGTTGATGGTGATGAATGAGCATTTGTCCGCGTATCATTTGCCGACCGGTCCCACTTACCCGAACCCATTGATAGCCCAAAACGCCTTAATGAGACCTGTCTCGCGTCCGTCGTCGCACCGTTGAACCCAAAGCGGAAATACTGCATACCTGGTCCGGTGACGCTTTTGTTGTAGGTTGTCGGCACATAGATGGTCAGTTCGTGCCGAACCCAACCAAGCCCTGATATTGAACCCGGAGCAAATGTCCGCGTGACCGTGTATGCCTTTGGCTTTGTGCCTGATAGTGATGGGAAGTCTGCGACTACTGCTTGCGGCGGATTACCGATGTCGTGATAATCGCCCTCGATGCTATTGCCGACTGTGTATTGCAGAACCGTCGTGCTGCCGATCTTGCGGTATATCTCGAACTTGATAAAGCCCGGGACGCCGGAGAATTTGATAACAGGGTGATTGTTGCCGTCGAATGTAGCCGGAGCGTTCGGGAAATTCAGCACATTCGATTCTGCTTTTTCGCCCGAGTCCGTGTAAGCGATAACTTTGTAATCAACCGATGTCGAGCCCGGGATGCCGAACGTAACGCCAGGATCGTTGCCTTCGCCGTCTGTGATCGTAAAGTTACCGCCTTCGATGTATTTTCTCTGTCCGGACGTATTGTCGTAGAGTCCGCAATAGGCTTGGATATTCGGTAACGATGATGATGTCCGTATCATTGCCTCGAACTGCACGTAGAATATCTGACCGGGAAATATCAGGTCGTTTGACATCGGCACGATAAGATCCCAAGCCGTGCCGGCGCTTCCGAACTCGATAACGCCGTTGGTCTTGTCCCAACGCGGAATATTCGCATCTATGCCTTCATTCGCTGCCCAAAGCGAGTGATCGGCAGGCTCGATCGTTTTTGCGGTTTTTAAGGCATTTGCGGATAAAGGAATAAGCTCGGTCGCACTCGCTACCTGTCTGAACCAGTTATGGCACTCCAAATTATCATCGCCAACGGTAGCCGGCAGCACACCGCTGTGAGCATAGGCGTCCTTGCTGTATTCGGGATGGCTGTTGTCGAGTATGTTTGTGATCGATGCGAATGAGCCTTGATCTTCGACCGTTGACACGCGCGTGGTCAGATTTGCGATATTATTCGCATTATCATTGATCGCCGTAGTTACGGGGTCGAGCAGTTTTCTGATCTCGCGGCGAATATCCGCGATGTCCGCGTCTCTCATAGTTACACTATTGCGTCAGACGGTTCGCCTTTGACCACGATGCCTTCAAGTCCGCTGTCGCCGTTTGCCGTCGTAGATGTGATCGTTATTTCTACCGCGTGGCTTTGGCATTGTGTGACGTTCGGCCATACCGGAGGCACATTCTGATAGCCTGTTCTTGGCAAATTGACATCAAATGAGCTTTCAACCGTATTTTCGTCACCGTCTGCGTAAACATCTATCGTGACGGGATTATCGGTATTGTCCGCACGAACTGACGCGAGAACCGCTGTGACCGTGTTAAGCGTATCGGTAGGCGTCCACGGCGTTCTAACCTTCATCACCGAGCCGGTGCCGACATTGTATTCCCAAAGGTCGTCGTTTACATCTGTAAGCAATAGCTGATTGTTCTCCGTGACGGCTGATCGGACATTCGCCATGCCGAATGTTGAGACATCGGTTGGTGCTCCCCATTTACCAAGATCGGTAAAATACGGCCAGATGTTGTTTTCGTAGCAAGCAACGACCACTTTCAAATTACCGTGCGATCCGAGAACACGCTTGCTCGCATCGGTGCATTGGGCAAGATCGTCAGCAACCGCCGCGGCGAATATACCTTCCGGCAATCCGTCCGATCCCATTCTGAGCAATCCCTGCTCCGCCGGCCACAAGTAAAGCCTTCCGCCTTCGCCGAGACACGCTTGATTCTGATACTGAATACCTAGCCCTTCCCAGACTATTTCCATTGACAGCGGCTTTTCACCGCCGAGATATTGGATGGTGTGCAGAGAATTGCGCCCGAATCTCCAATAAAGCCCGTCACCGCGAAGCAATGCTGTCGGAGTGTCATTTGTAAAGATGACAGTATCAGGTGAAAAGGACTCCGGCTGTCCGGGTTCGCTTGGGCATAATGCCGTTCCGGGGTTCGTGCCTGATGTGCTTGTCGTTGCGTCTGCATACGCTCCGTCAACGAACAAAACATCTTCGAGCGTTCCGCCAAACAAGGCCGATGGCGGCGGAAATGACCGTTTCGGCGCGTATTCCTTACCGACAAGATCGCCGTCTCGCCATTCGATGACAATGCTTCGCTCAGTTCCCTCCACGGCCTTTGTGAGTGTCATCGACACATCTGTTGAGGTCGTCGGTGGCATGGCTTCGAGAGTCAGTGTATTGCCGTCAGGGACATCTGTAACATAACTCGAATGCGTGCAGGTCGGGCTTCCGCCGGTCAATTCAACCGTCCAGCCGATATACTCAGAAGTAAAGCCTCCGGCCGCACTCGTAATGTCGAGTGATGCCGAATTTGTAACTACATCGGTTCGCGTAATAGAGGTAGTGACATCGGCCTCAAGCACTTCCAGTAATTCAAAATGCGAACCCGTCCGGCCCTCGATAGACTTTGTTACGCCAATCCCCCAAGCATCTTGACCGTTCGCGTCAACTAATGACAGTTGAACGGCAACGCAGCCATTTGAGACCGCAATAATATTCGATACCGGCGACTGATTTGATACCGCTCCGGTCGTTGACCGTATTCGCCAACAAACGACGGAAACCGTGCCATTAACCTTTCCGGTAAATCCTGCGGGCGGCGTGATCGCCCTGATGATCGGTGCTGACGGTGCGGCTAGTCCCGCTTGCCACGGTCCGCAAGCAGCCGAACTCGTATATGAGCCGCCGCGTTTAATAAGCAATGAGAGTGTCGCAGATGCGTTTACAAGTAATGACGCTCCCGCGAGTCTGACAAGTCCTTTTCCGATGTAGAACAAAGCGGCAAAGACATTCATCACATTGCCGTATGCCGTTGTGTCTGATGTTTGGCCGATAGATGCAAAGGTTTCCGCGATATTATTCATCACGAATCCGCCTTTTACACCTGCTCGCTGGGTCAGACCTTTGAAATTCGTGATCTTACCTGCTCCCGTGAGCATGGCGTTCTCACTGCCCGACACCATGCAGTCGAGTCCGGCTTCTTTAGGCGCAGATGATACATAGCCCTGAGTGCCGCGAAAGTCCGATATTGTAGCTAAATCGCCCATTATGCTATACCGATGCCAAGAGGTGTGGTAGGAGCATCACCGATGGCTTCTGCTTCTTTGTAGATCCTAAAATCCGCACTCCATCGTTCTTCGAGCCAACGGGCAAGATAATCCTCTTTTGTTTCCGTGTTGGTGATCGTGGAACTTGGGTCAGCGGGATCAGGAATGTCCGTGTAATAGCCAAGCGACACCGCAAGGGTCAAAACATCGTCCTCATCAATAGTTACTGTTAATACGAGATCAGCCATAATTGTTTACCAAGTAGAGATCGCTACTCTTTTCCATGTATCTGTAGCCACGCAAAAATAGATGTAGTTCGCATCCCACGACATATCGCCCGCCGTGCCGGGATCGGACGCACTTGTTGGCGGCGTGCCAGGTGCCAAATTCCAATACTGGCCATTCCATCGCAATCGAATATTCCCATTACCATCAGCGAGAATGATGTTATTTGCGGTGGATGATGAAAGCCCTGTGACGTTTGCTCCGAGAATCGTATTGCTTCCGCCGGTCGCGATACCGCGTCCGGTATTTGAGCCGACAAATGTATTTTTGGCTCCGGTCGTTATGTCGTAACCGGCCTGAAATCCTGCCAACGTGCTCTCAGTTCCGGTCGTGACCGAGAATCCTGATAATGCTCCAAAGCCTGAATTCTTTGTATCTGAACCGCCTGTATTATCGAAGTTGTAGAACGAACGATGCCCGATAGCGACGTTATAGTTCCCTTTCGTGTTCTTTTGCAGTGCTTCTCTGCCAAATCCGGTGTTGGCGATTCCAGTCGTGTTCAAAACAAGAGCCGATGAGCCGAACGCACAGTTATTCGCTCCTGTTGTATTCCGCCACATCGCAAATGCGCCAAAAGCAAGGTTATCGCTGCCGGTATTCGCGGCGAGAGCATTGAAGCCGATGCCCGCGTTCGCGTTTCCGGCAACATTGGCGGACAAGGCATTTGCTCCGACGGCCATGTTGAAATTGCCCGTTTGGTTCGCGGCAAGCGCTGCCGTGCCGATACCGACGTTGTTATTTCCACCGATAAGACTTTGCAGGACCGACTTGCCGACGCCGACATTATCCGCTCCGGTCAACGTGCTGTGATTCGAGCCTGTGCCGAAAAAATAGCATCGCAGACCGTCATTGACCTTGATCAACGTCTGCCCGGCGTATTTATAAACGCCACCAATAGCCATATCGATACTTGTTTGGAATACAGGGCTGACAAGCGTGGCGTAAATAGAATCGAAATACAGTTTGAGGACGGCCTTGAATTGCAGCCAGGTGAACTTTCTGAGAGAGTAAGATGCCGTCGAGTCTGTAAAGCCAAACTCATCAGCATCGGCAGGCACGACTTTAGTGGTCGCTCCGTGTATGGACGAAGCGGTTGCACTGTTCAAGGCATCCAACACATCTGCGTCGATCATGGCTTAGCGTTTTTGAACCCGCATTTAGAGCACACATTCAGGTTCAACAGTTCTCCATTCGTTCCCACGATCCGATCGACTGTAATTGTCGATGGTGCGGTAAATTCCGTTTTATTGGCGTGATCAACCAATCTGTCATCAGGGCATTGGCACGTCGCATCGTTCTTTTTCTTGATAGCCTTGGCAATGCCTTCGTAGTATTTGCGGCGTTGTGGGGTCTTGGTGATCGAAACTGCCCGCTTGTAATCGCCTTGCTCCGCGGCTAATTCACCAAGCCGGTCGAGCATCGCGTCCATACGATGCGTTTTTACATCGCTGTCCGGCTCCTGTTTCAGCCATTCCATTTCATCGAGTAAAGCCGCTTCCTGCTGCCGTGCCCGAGCAATTCTTTCCTGCGGAGAACCGGGATCGATCTGACGCACGATAACTTTCGGCGGGTTATCTTTCCGCCGCTGATCAATAGCTTTTAATGCTGTTTTTAGGTTGAAATCAGGCATCAAACTTTTATTCCAAACCTCTTAAATAAGATCTGCTGATTGCGTAACCGTTCAGCTAATTTTTCTTCCGTTGTGACCGGATAGATACAAATGCACGGTCTCTTTTGTGCGTCGTGGAACAGGCACTTAACCTTTGGCTTTGGCTCAAGCGGTCGTTTCATAATCTTTGCCCGCAGGCTGGGGTCCAGGCGTCTCTGCTTTTTCCCATTTGTTCACGTTGACGCCCTGCGGGGCTTTGGCATTCCAAGTTCAGTCCCAGCGATCTTTATACATGCACGCCTCTTGCGGTATCAGGCTCATCGGCCTCCTTGAACTGACGCGAGCCGGCCTTAAATTCGTCCAGATCGGACATGCCTTGTGTTAGATACTTGTTGATAACCGAAGTCTCATACTGTCCGGTGCCGACCTTTTCAGCGTTGCCGACGGCAAGTTTTATCCAAGTCGATTCGAGAATTTCAGGAATGAGCGTTGCCGTGTCTGCCCGCACCGGAAGCCGTGCAAACTCAATATCAGCACTCAGCCCTGTGAAATAAAATTTATCTTCCCAGACATCGTAGTAACCCGAGAGGCTTGATCCTTCTTCGTCGTGGTCTATTTCGTCGTAAACCTTGTTGATGTTCGCTCGATACGATTGGACCTTCTGATAATTCTTTTGCTTGCCTTCAACGGCATTTCCGCCTGAGTATGGTGTGATTGAAACTGACATCAGCGGGCCGATGTGCGGTGGCATCGCATCAGGGCTTGTTGTGATCGTAGTCGTATCTGCAAACTGATAGCGGTATTCATTCGGCCTTTCCGCGATAGCCTTGAGCATCATCAAACCCGCTTCATCGGTCATATCAGCGATAGCTTCTTCGTTACGGGTCTTGTTTCGGGCAGAAAGCGTGGCTGTATATGTTCCCGCATCCACCAAGTTCAAAATTTCAGTTACGCGTTTCAGAACGCGGTCTCTATCAGCACTCATGAGTTAAATATCCGCCCTATATTTTTGCGTTGCTGGTTGTCCCAAAATGTTCTGATCGGCACCTGTGCTCTGCCTTTGAACAATTTGACGTATTTATCCCAAGCCGGCCTGTCATCAACGATCTGAGCTTCCCACTTACCGGAAACCATCTTGAAAAAGTCCTTCCACTCAGGGCTGTCGTCATCAACCTGTTCGAGCAATCGCCAGGCAGATTCCAAAACGACCATTGATTTGAAATACTCGGGCATCCCCGTAACCGCTTCGAGCTCAAACCCTGCCGGAAAGTCCGGTTCGTAGATAACGCGATATTGCCGAGCCGTAACCGTTGCCAGATCATCCCTGAAAGCCAGCCTGAGCGGTTCGCCGTAAAACGAACACGCCCCGACTGTCGATGTATTCAGCACTTCGTAGCTGCAGATGGGCACATCGTCGCCGATCTCCTGCGTCGAACCAATACCTCTGACTTCGACACGAATAGGCAGCAAGCAGTCCTGAATGCCGTTTTCTTCGAGCACGAAGTCAGTAGATGGCGGCGTGAACCATTCTCCTGTGATACCAAGCGAGTTCTGATTAGACAGAGCAAGGTCAAGTTTCTTGCGTGCGATAACTTCCGCTACGGTCTGAACGACCAGCGGATAAGGCAATGCCTGCTGTGACGGCATTTTCAGCCGTCGATAGACTCCTTGAACTATGTCTCTGCCGATCATAATGGTTTATCCTTCGACGGTTTCTTCCGGCGACTCTACGTGCCGATGACAAGGCTCGCCGTTCTTCGTCGGCGTCTGACACGGCGTATTGTCCGCCTTTGGACGGCCGCAAACTTCGACCGGAGCCTTCATCGTGTTCCCGTTGATGCCTCTTGCTTCGGCAAGTTCGCGTTTAAGGCGCTCGTTCTCGTCTTGCAGTTCCCGCTTTTCGTTGTATTCGATGATCTTGTCAACTTTCATTTCAAGGACATCGTTGTTCTGTGCCGGAACTTCTTTCGCCAAAACCGAAGGCAATGTCATGCCGAGTTCTGCGGCAAGGCGTTTGTCGAGACTGTCCGGCCCTGATTTACCTGTTCCGCCTGCAAAACGAGTTGTGAGGCTTGTTACGGTCTCATTCAAGATCGTTTCAGCTTTGGCGACAGCGGTCTCCGCACCTCCGGCCATTTCTCTTGCGAGTTCGCGGGCGATCTCACGCTCGTAGTCGTTACGAAGCGGCTCAACGACGTAATCCGGCAGGTCGATAAACCTGATCGGAGTTTCCGAGTCGATCCTTGCCTCGGCACCGAACGACAACTCATTTGCCATCTGCCCGAGCGGATAGGCAAGCGGCTGAACGACGGCAAAGATGCGATATGCCATGTCTTGGTCCAAGCCTTGCAGTGAATTGAGCACCGTAAAGCCCCAGCCCGCATACCATGCGTTGACGGTCAGCACTGCTTCGAGTGCCGAAATGGTCCGCAACGTCGATATTGCTGTGGCATGGCCGAGATTGTCGCGTTTATCAGGGTCAAGTCCCGGCTCAGTGTGCTGAAACGTCGGAAACGGGATAAGCTGCTTCATCGGCAGCATTCTGAAATATGGATTCTCGACAGGCGGATCGCCTATCATTGCGGGCTGGACTGCGTAATTAACGCATCCGGTCGGCCCCATGAGATTGATGTCGCCAAAAGGACACCAGCCGTATCTGATCTCTGTCGGGTTCTGGTCGCCGAACTGCTGTGCTATCGCAGGTTCTACGATGGCTTTTTGAATTGGTAAAGCTGTTGTTTGCATAATTCTCCTGTTTTTATAAAACTGCTTCGTAAATTTCGCGGCACTCACGCGCGTTGATCAGATTTGATCTTTGTTCTTCTTCAAAATCGTCAAGGGCTTTCTGTGCCTGCGATGTATTCACTTCGTAAAGCCACATTGCCTTGATCGCGGTCAGAACTTGCCGGTCAAGGTCTCGATATTTATTGTTTGCCCGCTGGATCCAAAAGAAATGGTCATAAACGCCTTCGGGCGGCAGGTCGCGGAGTATCTTGACTCCGTTCGCATCTCTCAAATTCTGAAATCGGCCAAGTTCCCTGAGAACGTGAGCCGGGACATGGCGCTCGATCACCCATCTGAGACGGCCAAGTTCGATGCGTTCTATAACAGCGTGAAATTCCCACGGCACTTTTGCGTCCTCGGCAATATTCATGCTCTTTGTCCACGCTTCTGTGCCGTCTTTTTTGATGTAGATATACCCTGTCGTTATCTCTCTGACGACTTTGTATTTGAGCGTTGGCTTCTCCGTGATGTCGTGCATCAGATCACCGGCCCAAACCACACGCAGTTTAGGCTTGCCATTATCTGAGAATCCTGCAAGTTTATTCAGTTCGTCCTGAAACCACGGCTCGGCTGGCGGCGGGTCCTTCATCCACCATTTTGAAGTGTCGGGCTTATATTCATAATAGGCTTGACGCTTTTCTTCTTGGGTCATACATGTCTCCATGATCTGTCCGATTTAATGTGGCTTATCGTGCCCTTCCCCACATGAAATAAATCGGCGATCTTGCTTAATGGTATTTTCTGTGCAATTAACGCTCGAATTTTTGGAATATCGGCCTCGGTTAATATTGCCTTATAGTGTTTTGAACCTTGAAACACTTGGGTTCTGCGTCCACGCCGAATTGAGTCGGCCACATTTTCTTTTTGCGTCCCTTCTCGTAAATGATTCGGGTTGCAGCACAAAGGGCGGTCGCAAGAGTGTAGAACTTTTTGGGTTACGGGCTTTTTTTGATGGAGTTCAAGTGCGATGATATGTGCACCAACTTTTACGCCACCACGCTTCACATTGCCGTAGCCGCCCGCTCCCGCAGCCCCCTGCCATTCCCAACATTCATCCGTGCCAGAGATTTTTACACGATCCCAAAATCTTTGAGCAAAAGTCAGTTCCATTCGACTACGGCGCGTAGGCGGCTCATCCGTGGATCCATGCACGGCAAGCCGTCGGTAATGTAGCTTGCAATAACCACGAGCCTCGTGCCGCTCTCCACAGCCCTCCACCTTACAATCACGAATAATCAAACATACAGACGGGTCACCGTGTCGCTCCCAACGCTTATAATGCAAAACGCAGTAGCCTTGTGCATACGACAGGCCCGCGCACCCATGAAACCTGCAAATTGTTTTTCGTCTTGGCATTATTTCTTCAATAATCGATCCACCGTTTCGCTGTTTATCTTCATTACGCGGTTTATTTCCTGTCTCGCGTTGCCGTTGTTTCCAGCGTAATCGAACGGCACTTTGGCATCGTTGGCAATGCCGAGAACATCGCGGGTGAACTTTGCTACCGCATCATCGACTTTTCTTTGCCACATGCCTTTTTGTTTCATCTTTCAAATGTTGGCGGGCATGGTGCAACATACCCGCCAAGCGAAGGTTAGCGATTAGAATACGCGGCGTCGGACATCAGCGGCCACGATCTGCAGGTTCTTGAGCAAGAACTGAGTAAATGGGCGTTTGCAAACGACGTTGTAACGTGCGTAAACAGCGAACTGAGCGGCATCGTAGTAACGATCCGTTCCCGGTTTCTGAATAAGCGGCCCGTGCTGAAAATCCTTCATCTGCGGGGCAACGACTTCGGGCATAACCCAATCTTCGAGCCTGAGTCCGTAGATACGATCAGCCGGACAGTGAGCGGACGTTCTCCACTCCATACCGTTGTGCGAAACCTTGCCGAAACCGAGATCAAGCTTTGGATTGCCCGTCACGTTGACGGTGCGGTTCAAGCTGTAACCGAGTTTGCGGTAAGCGTTCTGCTGGTATTCGTGCGAGATCAGAACCTGTCCGTAGTCCACTTCGTCATCACCGATCTGGTCCGATGTCTGCAATGCGGCCTGATCGATCATGTCCGGTGTTAAAGCGGCAGCGGATTTGTCGATCACGTTCGCATTCGACCACGGAGCGGTTGAACGAGTGATAGCGGTTCCGGTCTGTCCGTCGGCGAGCCATGTCGTGCCGAAATTACCTGCGTGGTAATCAAAGCCCTGTGTCTCGCGTCCGAACGTGCTTTCGATAACGACCAAAGCTCCGGTTGCAAGATCAGACGGCACCTGGTCAAAGGCAACAACGTCAGTGGACGATGTTACGGATGACACGGTGCAAGCCGCGGTTCCGATGGTTCCCGTATATTGAACGAACGTCGATGCGTTATGGAAAAAGCATCGCTGTCCGGGTTGCAGCATCATCGAACCATAGGGGTTCGTCTGCGACAGAGCGAACGTAATGTTCGTTCCTGAGATACCGGTCACAACGCCCAAAACTCCCTGCCCGTTTCCGAACAAGTAAAGGTCCTGAAATGTCGTGAACGACTCCTCGGCGTCCATGATCGCGTCCTTTGCCATATTCAGCAATGCCGCATCAGATTTGGCGTCCTGAATACGTCCGTCGATCTCGCCTGATACAAAGTGGTCACGATAGTCCGCCTGTATCTTTCTGCGAGAAAGTGCCCCTGGAACGGGGAGCAAGCCGCCGGATTGTGATCCGGTCAATGAGCCGTAGCCCTGATTTCTCTGCGTTTTCATCGCAAAGAAATAGTTACGGTCGTTTACGTCTTTCTGGTCCACCTTTCTGCGAAACCACGAAAAAGTGGTATTACGCTTCGAGGTAGCGTCTGCGATCGCCGGATCGAATTTCTCTTTGAGAATAGGGCCGGCTGTGGTTGGCGTATAACTTGCCATAGGTCAACTCCTGTAAAAACGTCACGCAGCCCGCAAACGGGAATCTTCCTGTGCATCGGCAACGATGGAATCGTAAAGGTCAGCAACCTTTGTAAACTCCCTCGCTCTCGGCGGTTGAACGCCTGTGCCGTTGCCGGTGATCTCCGGTCTTTGTGCTGCTTCTTTGATGGGGGCAGCCAGTCCGCCTGAAAGCTCTCTGATCAGATTGAGGTCGGGTGCAAGATGTTTTTCGATGAACTCTTTTCCTGCCTGAGCCATTAACTGACTCATCGGGATGCGTTCGTCGGCGGCCATTGAGCGATACTTTTCAGCATCGGCCTTTTTGCCCGCTTTATCCGCATGAACTGCTTTTAAGTGGCAGTCCACGATGCGTTTTGCCACCATTTCGATCTGTGCCTTGACGGATGATTCCTCATAGGCAAAGGTCTCGAACGGTGAATCCTGATCTCCGTTTCCTTCAAACAATTTCGCCTTGTTCGCTTTGAATTCGGCGATGGTCCGATTGTCGTCTTTCGAGGGTTCCAGCCCTGCTTTTCGGAGCAACTGAGGCTTTAGCACATCGGCGATCGACGAACGGAAAGTGTCGTTCTCTTTATACAGGTCGGCTTGCAGGTCTTTTTGAGAATCCGTGAGCTCGGCTTGCTGATAGCTTTCGATCTGTTTGGCCAGATCTTCAAGCTGTTGTTTGAGTTCGGTATTTTCCGTGGTCTTTGCTGATGCGTCTGCCTCGAACGAGCGAAGTGCGATGGCGACATTTTTCTCAAAATCATCTACGAATCTGTCATCATTCTTAGGGTCACGCCAATCAAAGCCGAATTCGTCCTCAAGGCCGGACGTCAACTCTGCGAGATTCGCAGGAACTTCCGGTCGCTGTGTTGGTGTTGCCGCGGCGGTCTGTGACTGCGATATAAAGTCCTCGAATTTTGGATATTCCGCAGTTTGCGGGTTCCAGTTCGGGTCTTGTCGCATCATCTTGACCGCGTAAATTCGCCTGAAAGCAGCATCGGGGTTCGTATCGACTAATGAGTGAGCGGTGTATTGCGTTAATTCCGCATACCGTTCCTCATTCATGTCTTTGAGCTTTTCTGCTACTTTTGCGATCGGCGCGAATTCGCCTGTTTCCTTATCAGGAAGATGAAAGTCCTTCATCGGCGCGGCTCGCTTTTCCAAACGCTGCAAATACGCCTTAGCTGTGGCATTGCGTTGAGCATTTGCCATATCTTCGGGGTTCTGAGCGTCTAAAATTGCGTCGTCGATCTTGCCGTTCAAGGCTTCCTCGATGGCTTGTTCCTCAAGCGATCTTTCCGTTTTTGCTTCCGTTTCCGTGTCGGTTTTTGGCTTGGCCTCGGCCGTTTCAGCGGGTTTTTCAGGTTCGCTTGTTTCTGATGTTGGTGCTTCGCTCTCGGACACTACGCTGTCATACAGACTGCTGGGCGTAGATAACGCCTCGGTGCCCGTTGAGGTAGTAGATGTCTCGACTGATTCAACTGGCTCAGACGCGGTCGGAGTTGGCTGACTCGTGCCTTCGGTTGAATTGTGGTCACTCATATTAGTTTTCTCCTCAATCGGCTACTCTTGAGCCGAATCTTGTTTTTCAGCGGCATTTACCGCTGTAATAACTTGTTGATTTCTGTGGTCGCCTGCCTGCATAGCGGCCTCGTGAGCCTGTTTCGACTGCTGCATTTCCTGTTCGTGCTGTCGGGCATCATCACGATCCGCATATTCAGCTAATTGCTTGATGCCTTCGCCCATTGCCTGATCTTCGGTGGCACTGGTCTGTGCTTCCTGAGCGGCGGCCTGTTCTGCTTTTGCGGCATCGGTGATCGGCTGATTGGCTACAACGGCACCGGCGTTTACAAGCTGCTGCTGTTTGGCGATAGATTGCTGATGCTGAACAAGACGGTATGCTACCGACGCGAGCAGGACGTTCGAGGCACTTTGCCCTTCGTCTGTCATTCGCCAATCGCGTAATGCGTCCATTTGGGCCGGATGATTGTCGAGGAACACATCGACCGGCATTTGAATGTAGGCGTTTAGCTTTTGAGCTCTGGCAAGCGTTACCGGATCGCTAAGGTCGTTCGTTTGCAGGTCGCCCTGCTGCTGAACAAACAGTTCGGCAAGGCTTTCGAGCCGTGCAATGACCTTCTGAGCGTATTCTTTGTCGTAACTCCACGTTGCAATGGCTTCTGGCAGCCCAAACGTCTCGGTGTAGTAAGACATCAACTCAGGACTGCCCATTTGAGCAATGGCCGGTGCGACATTTGCAAAGGCCAATGCCTTTGCCTGTATCTGAGCGTCGGACTTCGGCATATGACTGCCCGCAGCGATCGTGATTATCAGATCACGCCTTACGTCACATTTCAGGAACGCTTCTAACGCATCGTCGCCATATTTACCTTTCTCGGCTTCCCATTGCGACGGAGAGAAAAACTCCTGCTCGTTCTCAAGGAACTGATACGCCTGCATCCGGTCAAGCTGATCGGCCATCAGTTCGAGGTCGGGGCTAAATCTGCCCACTGCCAAGTCTCTTTTAATTGAGATAGCGGTTGCTGTATCGCCCCACTTCTGAGCGTCTTGGAGTCCGCCCGCTCCCGTGCCGGACAGCGCTCCGATAGCGTTCTGTATCGAGGATTTTTGATTGTCGGTGATGCCGTAAACTTCGGCTGAAAGTGTTGTCGCCGGTGCAATGTCGTATGCCCGGCCAACGATCTTCTCATTGCCGCTCATTCCTGTGACAGCGGTCGGTATTCCGGGGTCAGCGCTTAACTCAGGTATTCTGTCGGCATCGACAAACTCACGCGGGACACCATTCGACCACGCATTCGCCATTTTCAGCGTTTCGATGTCGTTTAAGGTTTCCTGCGGCTTTAATGCCTGACTCGAACCTGAGCCATACATCGAGCCGGGACGAATAGCATACGGCGAAGATGTCCATTTCCGGTTCTTATTCTCGTCCCACGTTTCGAGGATCAATTTCTGGACACGCGAGAAGTAAAGACCTTTTGGAAATACTGAGCCAAGCGGCTGTCCGGCAGGTAAGACTTTGCCGCGGCCCAGATCGACATCTTCGTCGAACTTTTGATTGCAGTAGAGCGGGTAATCGAGCCAGATGCGTTCGTATTGGATGGGCTCAAGTTCTTTTTCGCCCGTCGAGTCCTTTGCTTCGGTGGTTGCGCCCTGCACATTACCGGGCGTCATCTTTTGCTGATTCGAGATGTAGCGAAGTTCAAGGTCAATATCGCCTGCGGGCATTTTCACACCCTGATATTTCGATTCGAGAACGGCACGGGTCAGCACCTGCTTCCACTTGATGAAAGGCGTTTCTTCGACACAGGATGCCTGCATTGAAACGATGATGCTGACGGGGTTTGGCGATACCCAGGCGTTTCTTGCGGTCGGCACTTCGTTGTAGCCGATCTCCGTTTCGCCCGCTTCTTCAAGATCGAGCATCATATCTGAACCGCACGACGGGCAGTTCGTGGGCTGAGAGTCCGCAATATCGCTGATAGACGGCAGATCGACCTGCATCGTGGCACACATCGCACACATCCGTCCCTTCTTACCGCCTTCGGTTTCCTCGATGTTCGGGATCTTGCCGGTGCGTTCGTTGTCGAATTCCGTAAATGTGTATCGGAATGAAATGCCGTTTAACAGGGCGTATAGGGCTTCGGTTTGCTTGAGACGGGCGTTGAATGTTCTATCGCGGTTGGCGTTATAGCGGGCCTGGGCAAACTTCGCTGCTTGTTGCAGTTCGTCCGGCGCTCCTTCTGCGGCGTTAATGATGACTTCGGTCTGTGACCGGGATAATTCCATCAATGCCGTTCGGATATACGGGTAAAACTGATTGTCCCAATACCAAACCTTGTCGGAGTTCCGGTCAAGTTGCTGCCATTCGCAGTTTGCATCGACATAGCCGTAGAAATTGCCGTCGAGATACTGATGAGCCTTGATCTGTTGGCGAAATAGGGCTAATCGCTTGCTGCGGTCAAGCTGATCGATGTCATCGGCGAGGCGATTAAGGAAAATGGACAGCTTTTCGCCGACACGATCTTGCACACGGGCTTCTGCCGCCGCTGATTTAAGGCGTTCGGCGTTTTCCCGGTCCATTGGCGGGTTTCGTGTTCGTTCTGTTGAAATACCGTCCATTTTTCAGTTATTCAAGGCCGCAATCTGCCCAACTGTTCGCTTCGGCGGGCGGATAGGCGAATTCGCCGTCTTTCCTGATCGGGATGTCACGGTTAAAACCGACGAAACTGAGCGGCGTTGACAGCGTATTCATCGAAGTCAACTCAGTTCCATCAGGAGCGGTGACGGGATCGACTGAAGGGCTCACACCGATGTAGCGAAAATCAGAGCCGTTCTGCTTGATCAGGCTGTATGGGTGCGTAATTGTTTCTGTTTCGGCAGCTTGAGCCTTTGGCTTCGGTGCTTTCGCCGGCTTTGCTGTCGGCTCGTCTGTTTCAGTTTTCTTTTTTGGCATTTTGACCTCCAATGTCGGCTAAAAAATCTTGTTCGATTGCTGCGGGAACGGGTGCTTTGGGGACTTTATTCGCTCTTTGTGCGGTAGTTATTGCCTGGGACGGCGATTCAAAGCGTGTCGGCTTGTAATCGGGTGTTGGCGTGTCTTTACGATGAAGTGGGCCAAGTCCGGCCCGTTCAATGGCTTTCGATTGCCATAATTCGAGGGAATCTTTCAATTCACGTTCTCGCTGTCGGCCTTCGGCGTGATCGGTCTCAAACAATACGCTTATGTGGCGCATTCCCTTGAGTTCGCCGTGAAAAGCACAAGCACAAGCTATCGCCGCGATAGCGATCAATGCGAAAATTGTGATCAAAAATACTTCCATCGTTAAACGAGAAAAAGCCACCAAGAAACGAGTAAGGCTTGCTTACGCATTTTTCAGTGGCTTTCGGTGTCGAGCGGATAACCTTCTTGGTTATGCCGTTCCGGAAAGTCCGTTTTGTTTATCGGCTTCTAATTTGCCGACTCTTTCAATCAGATCAAGCACGGTGTCTGTCAGCAAATTATGTGCCCGTGCTGACTGCCCGTCCATTTGCTTTACCGCTTCCTGCAATCGTTTAGCGGCTTCATCGAGTTTGGGAATAGTGGCGCTATCGCTCATCTGTTTACCAAATTAGAATTTCAATCTTCCTCGCATAAAATTGAGCCGACCACATTGGAAACGCGAGCCAGTAGAGGATTGATGTTTTTGGTAATACCGCCCCGGCTTCGAGACGTGCCGTAAAATACCTGATCTCGGCGACTTCCTCAAACATCTTCTGCGTCAGAAATATCAGCCAGCACCACAATCTTGAGATCGGCGTGTCGATAAATGCGAAATACTGAGTGCCGTAATGCCCGAAATTACCCCAAGCATTGCAAAGGACGCGGTATGGAACACCGCGAACCCAAACACATTTGCCTGTTATCGACTGAACCGCCATTAAATTTGCAAAAAGAAACCCGTTCAGAAATGAACGCCTGACATGGTTAATAATTCTACGATTATTTTTCAGAAAAGCAAGCGGTTATTTTCAATGTGAGGTCGTTTCGATGTTCCGGTGGACGATGATCGCACATTCTTCAGGTCGTGCTGCATATCGTTAAGCGTTTACATCTCGTTTCAATTCGTTTTCAACAGGACACCACCATTCGAGTAGTTGAGCAGATTCGCCTACGACAATACCTTTGTGGTCTTGACCGCAATCGCACAGCACATCGACCTCTGCTCCTTCAGTCTCATACGGGTCATCCGTCATATCGCTCCTTTGTCGGCTAGCTAATGTCAGCACGTTCAAAATGAATCTCAAATTCAGGTATCACACCGCCATCCTCGATAGCGTCCCATTCCGCACTGCCAAAGATTAGATAGTGACAATCCATATATCCCGCTGGCGAAACACCCTGTAATACGACATCTCCTCCTGAATTCATCAAGACCGCATCCGATGGTAGTTTAGTAAGTAGGAGCTTCCAAAACTTTGTCACCTTGCGTTGCCGATATATTTCACGCAAAAACTCACCGTCAATCTTAACCAAACGCACACCCACTTGTGGCATATCCTTTGACCACTTTACAGCGGTTCGTTTCAAGAAATTACGAAATCTTGTTACAGTATTATTTGCCATATCGCTCCGTTTCTGCTAGTCAGCTTTCCATTCTGTGCCAATATCCTTAGCCCACTGTTCCGCTATGTTAATCGCCGTGTCAAATAAATCCCGCACGATAACGGTAAGCCCTCGAACCACCTTTTCACGTCCGTATTATTCATCTTGTCCCTCCAGTGCCATTAGCTTGGCAAGTAAATCAGTGACAGTCCGTTGCTCGTCGCTGTATGCCCCAAATACGCACTCGGCTGTTCGTAGTATCTCAATTAACGAGTCCCGCATCAGCCACAGCTTTGCCATCCGTTGTAGGTCGGCAACAGACTCGCTCTCCGCATCTGCCGCTAATATCGCTTTCGCCGTTTCGTCCGTTTTCATTCGCCCCTCCGCTGTGCTACCGCCTCATCCCTATTTTCGGCACTTGAGGCCGCATCTTCGAGACCTGCTGCCGTGCCTTCGCTTCCTGTTTATCGAGATCATCAAAAGCTATCATTCTAGCTTGTATCATACGCTCCGCCGTCTGCTGGTCATAATTTGCGATGATCTTCTCTTTGGATTGCAGATGGTCGGGCAGACTCGCTTCTCGGCGTTCGGGACGGGACAGGGGGATTGGGTCTCTATTCCAATTCACCGCATAACCGCGTATCGTGTCCACCCGATTATCAAATTCCTTCTTCGGACGCATCTTTGCTACCGGCTTTCCGAGTTCCTGCATCGGATAGTGATAAGCATCGATCTCCTTGCGAGTCATGTTGAATCCGGCTTCGGTCTGCGACACTGTAACAAAATACTGTTTCAGCCGTTCGTTAAAAGCTAATTCGTATTCGCCGTCAGGAGCGACAAAGACAAGTTTATGCCTGCCCATTAACTGAGGCCGGAACGGATTTTCTTCTTCGATGTCAACGGCGGTCCACCAATCTTCGATCGTGGCAATGCCGGTTTGATAGTCCGTGTCCCACGCCGTCCAGTTCTCGCCGTACTGTTCGAGTAATACTTTTCTGAGATCAAGCTGTTCGTGCGAGTGGTAGTTTCTTGGCGGGTTATCGGCTATCCATTTCAACGTTTGTGGATCACGAAGGCCAATACCCGCTTCGAGCTCCCGCCACTGATTCACGGCCTGTTGTGTTGATAGTCCGGTTGGCTCAAGTGTCTGACAGATAAAAATGAAGTGCGTATCATTCAGGGGATAATTCTCTCTCGGCTGTGCTCCAACCAAATAGCCCCATTCGTGCCCTTCTGACTGCCCGTAGTCATGCGTTCGGGTGATTCGCCAGTCTTTCGGCACTCTGAATTTATCGCCGTTGAAGAAATGATGCCTCATTCCGGCTTCTTCAAACGGTTTAAGGAACTCGGACCGAGTAATGAATGTTAGGGCCTCATTGCATTGCCAAACCTTCCCGGGCTGCGATGCTGCGTAGTTTCTATCGACTTCTTGAGCAATGGTCGTGCGGCTCATCTTCGGGCCGATAAAGCCGTAAGACAGCGAGTTATACCAACGCGGATCTTTGAACGGGTTATCGCGCCAGTCCATTTCAAACTTTGGCGTTATACCATCGTGAGCAAGATCGGCGTATTGGTTGAACTTGCCGGCCACCGACGACGGCATGATGATCGAGTCGGTTGTTTGCGACATCGATCTGAATTGTGGATAGCCCGCAAATCGCCAAAAAGCGAATTCATCGAACACAGCACAAGTGACACGATCGCCGCGGCCCATGTTCTCGACCGGTGCTTGGCCGACAAGAGCGTTCCCGTTGGGATTTGCTATCAGCTTGTCCGGCAAAAGGTCTTTTTCGACATCAAAGCCAGTTGGCCGCATCCAATCAGGCGAAAGCCTGATCTGAAACCTCGCACGTTCAAAGAGCGTGCCCTGCTTCTTTTTCGTATCGACTTCATCCTCTGTGCGTGAGGACAGCAGCATAGAGAAGCCTTGCTTGTAAGTCCAGCAATGGATGCCCCAACGGACAATTAGTTCAGTAGCCCCTTCGTCTCGGGCCTTTTCGATGATAAGTGAGGTCTTGCGGTTGAATACCACATCATCAAGTTCTGTGACAAGATCTTCCTGCCGCGGATAAAGTTCAAACGGCACGATTGACAGCGGTGTTCTCGCTCGCGGGTCGTAGCCCCAGGCGTAGTATCGGAACCAATGAGATTTATCGGTTTTACACTTTTCTTTCTCGGTTTCGGTGTCTATGAGGCTTTGGAAATATTCGAGCCTTTGGTGTGCCAGCGCCGCCGCTCGCTTGAGATATGCTTCGACATACCAAAGTTGGAACTCACGGGCTTCTATTTCTTCGGCGGTCTTTGCTTTGGCAAGCAAGGCTCTGATTCGATCTTGTTCCGGCTCTATGAATGTTTCGGCTTGGGAGGCGTAGAGTAAGGCATCGCGGAGGCGTCTGTTTGCCTCTGCGTCCAGCCAGTTCTCTGTGTTGCGGCTATGCTGCCTTTGTTGCTCGATCTCCTGCCGATCCTTCTCCGGCCATAGATGGCTCATTCTGGCCGAGGGGGGCAAAAAGTCCTGCAATGTCGAGTTTGATGCCATCCTGTTCACTTTGGGCAAATTTAAGCCAATCTAAAAGGTCTTTGTCGGTCTTGATTATATCTCCGGCCTTCTGTCTGACGACACGCTGAACGAGGCGTAAACGCTCGGCTTTTGAGGCAATACCGACCATA
This sequence comes from Pyrinomonadaceae bacterium, assembly GCA_044230475.1. Taxonomy (GTDB): domain Bacteria; phylum Acidobacteriota; class Blastocatellia; order Pyrinomonadales; family Pyrinomonadaceae; genus OLB17. The sequence goes on from JBGARA010000021.1 coordinate 40,449, forward strand.
AGAGAGAGCCGGTCAACCTCCATTAAAAACTCTATGTCATCTTTCCAGCGATAAATTGTGCGTTCGTTTTTGCCGATTTCTTTCGCAACATCTTCGTGAGTATAGCCTTGTGCGAGCATGATCGCGGCTTTGGTTTTTTCCGGTGTCCAGACATAGGCTGACATTTTTCTGTCATTGGGGCCGACCGCTTTTAACTGATGTTTATGTCCGTTTGTCTCGCTCATCGCCCTCTACTCTACCACAAACCGACGCTTGACACGGCAAGTATTTTTACGATGGATGACAATGCCGACACTTTTTCATAAAGTTTCCGCAATAAGCCGCGTCCCTGCGTCAAGCAAGGTGATCTCAGCCCTTCGTCGGCGGATGTGGAGCTTGTGGGTCATTGGGTTATTTCACATTCACAAATCACTGTAGCGTCGAGCGCGTCGAACGCATCGCCCTTACGCTCAACCTTAATTGTGTGCAATCGCCATCGACCCTCAAATAGTCTTGCGGAAACGATATTGTTAATGGCATCCTCTAAATCCATTTGACCAATATCTTTGAACGTATCTATACGATAATTAAACTTTTTACGCTTAAACAGCATCACCCCTTCTCCCCCTCAGTCAGCAGTGCCGCAGCGTCGGCTAGGGCTTTGTCTGCCCGTTACGCCTCCTGAATATAGTCCGGTAGTTCGCAATGTCGAACAAATGTTTGCAAAAAGTGCATACGTTTTGTGACGCCGTAGCGGATGAAATCTTCGACCATTTCCTCGAAATCATCAGCCTCAAGGATAATCTCGCGCACCCGTTCAAATTGTTCGAGTTCTGTTTTTAATTCACTTAAATGTGGCTCGTATTTTTTAACATTGGTTGTGGTATTTGATTGCATAGTGTCCATATATTCTCCTTTTATTGCTATTTTCATGCTCCCTCCAAAAGTTCCTTCGCGTGAGCGACGGCAGCTTGGATTTTCGCAGTTACAGGGCATTCCACGTCGCCCGCGTGATACATTCCTTCGGTGTGGTCAAGCGTTACGCAGTTGGTGCTTATATGATCCACCGCATCCCCCAACGCCCGCAAAGCCTCGCGGTATGGAGTGACCTCGGCTGTGGCGATTCGGGCGTTCCACTTGTCAACAACGTGTGACGGGTGCATAAAGTGTCCCAATGCGAAATTGCATCCGTCACAATTCACTTCATACATCGAGTATTCGGGATATTCACCGTCCGCCGAATATAGCTCCACCTCTCGCTCTTTGTCGGTTGTTTCGTCAAAATTTACCCACAGTTCTACTTCATTGCTTCCGCAAAACGGACACGGTAAAAGCTCAATCATTTCATCTCTCCTATCAGTTCAAGGACATCGGCTCGGTCAATAATGTCACCGCTAAATGATTCCATCGCCTCAACAGATTTCCGCAGCCGTTCGCGGTAGGCGGCTAGTTCTCGCTCTACTTCGGCGGCGGCGTATCGTGACATTATTTCACCGACAACAAATCGGTCACTGTCTAAAAAAGGTAATGCGGCAGGGCGTCCGCATTGATATTCTAAAAAATCAACCGCCCTCTCTACGGCGTCTGTTGGCTTGCTCATTTACTTTGCTCCTAAAATGGACATTCCCAAGAATCGTCATCAGACGGCACATAAGTTGCGATACGGGCATCTATTTCTGCCAACCGCTCACACACATCCGGCTCATCTGTTTCGATAAAGCCCGTGCCATAGCACGCATCACAACGAATGCCCTCATCGTTATATCGGCGTCCTTCAAAACCACCTTGACCGCCGCACCAACCGCATGGATTGTGTTTTATCATTTACTTTGCTCCTGATGTGCTTTTACGCAGGCACGGGCGATTGTTTCGAGTAATTCATTCCCCCCTGTCACACTTGGGTTTTCGGGCGACATTAAAGGCATATCGCCTCGGTCTGCAAAGCCCGTATAACCTACATACCACCATGCAACGCGCCGGTCGATGCCTATGCCAGAAGGTTGAATCGCAAACCCAAAATGCTCCCAAACGGGCAGCAAAGCCTCAAAATTAGAGCAATAATCGGGTATTCTTTCGTGATACCAATGTCCCAAATCCAACAGATTGCCAAGTATGTTTTTGTGAATATACCGATTCACTTCCTCGTTCGTCATCGTCTTATCGCTCATCATCGTTCTCCTTCGCGGTCTTGACGGCAGTAGTTGTTTGTTGCTCTCAGCTTTCATTTGTTGTCTCCAGTTTCTTCAATTGCCCGACAGATCAGTGCAATTCCCAAAAAGAAAAACACTAAGTCCGCAAAGCTGTTCGCGGTTGCGACCCTTCCAGCGAGCCCAGTCCCTAGTGTCGGCAGAGTAGTCGCTACCGCTATTGCTAATGCTGCATTTGATGATTTCATTTTGCTTCTCCTGTCAGTCCGATGTGTTTTATTGCGGGTGATTTTCCCTCGACGCGTCTGTTTTCCGCGTCTTTTAATTCCTCAACAGTTAAGAGTCCGACAGCAGAATCAGGACATACGCCCATCGGACACCGGATAGCATCAGCGAGGGCGATTTTTAACGCCGCGACCTTAGCCCGTTCCGCCCGTTGCCCGTCATCGTATGCAATCGTGCATAAAGCGTCGTGCTCGTGCGCGACCTCAGCCCGTTGCCTTGCGAAGTGGATTGCGAAGTCGGCCATTAGATCCGTGATGCACCTATGATTGTCAAATTCTTTTTGCCCTTGGAGAATCCAGTAATTCTTCGCCGCCTCGATCGCCGCATCCCTCGACGGCTCTGACGCTGGCGGGGTTGCGGGTTTGAAACTTGGGCACGCAAAACTGTCGGCACCGCTCCGACGATGTTCGATGTTAGTTTTACCGCACGTCTCGCAAACCTCACTCTGCTCTGGCTGTTGGGCGGGTTTAATTGTCTCTTGCTTATTCATAATCGTCCTCGTTTGGGTATATTTCCGCAAGCCATTTATCGGCACAGGGCAGACAAACGTAACAGCTTACCCGTCCTGAATCGACGTGAATGGCCTTTTCGCATATCGCCGTATCGCCCGCTTTTATACCCAGACAGCTTTCGTCGGGGTCAACGCCCATACAATCGTGCGGTTTGCGGGTTTTAACCAGTGAAATGACCTCGTTAGATACCTCTTCGTCAGGGCTAAAATATCCCTGCATACCCTCCAAATATTGCTCTTTCGTGTATTTCATTCCGATTCTCCATCAGCGTCCGTGCTTTCGGCGGGTTCAGGGTCTGCCTTTATCCATGCGTGTTGTCGCACCTTGCAAAAGCGTGACCTATCTCCAATGGCATGGTCAACCGAACCGTCCAACTCGTTCTGTGCCGAGGATTCGCTACTGAATGGGAGGGCTTTGTAAATATCTTTTGTCCAATATGTATCGAGGCCACCTCCGTCTGCTCTACGCACATCTTCAAGATACCCGATCATATTGCCCTCATCGTTTAGGTATTCAATTACCCAAAACTCAGAGCTGTCAGTCTTTTGTTCGTTGTTCATATATTTTCACCTCATCTACTCTCGGCGTAGCCTCGCCGTTGCTCCTCACATAATTCGCAGTCCTCATCGCATTCTCCTAGCGTGCTTTCGGCGGGGTCGGGTTTCTCCTGCAATCTAACGCGATCTTGAACACCATCGTAGCCGTGACTAACGAACAGCGCAGGTGTCACGCCATACGCAAGACCGTAATGAGCGGCGGTGACATTTTCCATTGCCTTGATCTGCTCAATCGCTTCGGGATAATTGCAGACCATTTCGAGCAAGATGCTTTTCAGGTCAGGCGGCTCGGCTTTCACGGTAACGGACTCGCCTTTTGCGGCGGTCAGGCGTTTTTTAATTGCTCGGAATAGCGATAAATGCGGCCATTCTGATGAGCCTAAGTCAATACCTATTTCGCGGGCAAAACTGCATAGCTCGTTATGCAGCAACGTTATATCATTAGGTCGCCCTGCGTTTTCGCTGATAGTGTCGGTCGCCGCATCTCTCGCGGATTGCTGTTGTTTGTTCATTTTGACCTCACGACAATCTGTTTTCGTAGTAATTCAACCGTGTTCTGAAACGCTCGTTCGAGAACTTTTATATCCAGTTCGAGCGGATAGACACTGCCAGTTCGAGCCATTCCTGCCATCACGCAATCGACAATAAACTCCATAACATCGACAAGGTTTACGTCATCAGGTATGCCGTCCTCCTGGAGTAGATGATGACGGTTGACTTTGCGGTGATTGTCCCACCATTCCGTTTTCTCGAAGCCCGTCACAAAATCCGCGTGGAAGTGTTCGAGCATACAGAACTTATCCCAATCGTGGCGTTCTGCCGCACGTTTGAGTTCCGAAACAAAGAAGTCCATTCCTTGCTTCACATCCTCGATATGAGACTCACTGCTTTTGAGCAGTTGCTCTTTTGACACCGTAGAAAAATCGCACGAGCGAGTGTCCGCAGTGGCGCTTGAATTTATAATGATCGGCTTTGTGCCGCGTCTGTTGTTATTGTTCATTTCTCAATCCTCTCGTCCTTCGGTTTTGTGGTTGGGTTATCTTTCACCTCGTTAGAATTTCCAAATCTGATTTCCAGTGGCTCGGATGCTCGCCTGTTGCTAAATCGAAAAGCTGTTGACGTGTTAACCGTTTCGTCCCTGCATTTTGAGCGTCCTCACAAAAGAATTTTGCTTGCCAGCAACTCGCTTGTAGACATTTATCGCAGACGGTAATTAGCTCATTCAGATATTTTTGATTTTTTACGCAAGTCATCACTCACCACCCCCCTCGCCCGCCTCGATGCAGGCTACTATTGCCCGTGATATTTGCTCGGCGGTTGCCTGTAACAGTCGCGGCTCGTCGTCGCACGGATCGCAGCCACTGCTCCTTTCCACACTCCGGCTTACGCACTGGCAGATTGGCTCGCTTGCTCTATCGTGACAACGGCGGGATTAGAATATCGACAGTCAATGTTGCAACAGTCAAGAATGAAGTCATTACTGTTTAGAATTGGCTCGTATGTCGCCTCTGCTCCACAATTAGCACAGTCGCTGCGTTGTAAAATATCTTCTCTAGTCATTGTTATTTTTGCTCCTTAAAATCTGTAATAGCATCTAAAGCATCGTCACCCGACGCTACGCCGTTGCCGTCACTGTCGAATATCGTGAATTTACCATCAATGGTTTTGTGACTGCCATACCATTCCTCAAACGCCAACGAGTTCAGCGATGCCACGAACTCGCGCAGGGCGGTTAGTTCGGCAGTGACAGTGTTCAAATGCTCTGCCAAATCAGCACCAAGCAGGTGATCGTTAGCATCTGTAAAGCAATCCTCTTCGGCATGATAAAAAATAGGGGAGTTATATACTTCACTCCCGTTTCTCCTTTTTTGGTTCTGCTTTTGCACGTTTTCTTGGTTTCTTTTTCTTTTCTTTTGGCCGATATTTCAGAACAGTATCGGCCATCTTATCCAACACAATCGGCGTTTCTTTTTCATCGCTCATGCGGTTAGCTCCTTATAGGTCAAACGTTTTCCGTGTGATGCGGCGATAAAGCTGTCGAGCCTTTCGAGTGTGTGAAACTTCACGTTGCCGAAATTGAGACGGAACGTAAATTCGCTCACGTAACGGTTCAAATGCTTTTTGCTTGTGTGATGGTAAACGCCAGTGATTCCGCGTTTCAGCAATGCCCAAACGCTTTCTATTGAGTTCGTTGTGACCAATCCGCGTCCGTATTCGCCGCCCGAATGATTGATGGACTGATGGTGAAAGAAAAGACCGTCTAAGCCGCTGTATGCCTTGTGTTCGTCGGTAAAGAGTTGCGAACCGACTTCAACGTGATCGTGAATTGCCTGTTGGATCGTCGGCAAGTCTGCATTCGGAATGTGCATCGCTTTGGTTTGACCGCCACGTTCACGCATGCCGAGAACCGCTTGCTTGCCAACGGCACCGCGACCGCGATTGAGTTTGAGGTTCGCGTGTTTATTCGCCTCTTTGCCGCCAACGTAGGTTTCATCAATTTCAACCAGACCGCGTAGTTTTTCGATTTTCGTTCCGCAAGCCTCTCGGAGACGCTGGAGCATAAACCACGCTGACTTCTGCGTTACACCGATCTCTTTTGAAAGTTGAAGTGATGAAATGCCCTTACGTGCCGTGACAAGCAAATACATCGCATACAACCATTTATGGAGCGGAATATGTGAACGCTCGAAGATTGTTCCGGTTCGCACGGTAAAATCCAACTGGCAAGCGTTACAGCGATAATAGCCGCCTTTCCGCGTGGTTATCCGCTCACCTTTTCGACAAGTCGGACACGTTACACCGTTCGGCCATAAGCGAGACTCAAGATAGAGCCTCGCGGATTCCGCATCTGGGAACATCTGAAATAGTTCAAAGGTTGATATTGTGCTTTTGCTCATACAGATTCTCCCTGAAGAAGTACTTCGCGACACAACGCACATTCCCCGCAATCGCAACATTCAGCCAGATTGCCACCGGTGAGCGGGACTTTGCCCCAACCATTCAAAATTTCGATAATCTTGCGAACTCGATTGCTACTGAATCGGACATGCCCATTTTCAAACTTGCAATAACTCGAATAAGGGATTTTGGCGACAAGGGCAATGTGTTTGGATGGAATGCCTAAATATTGCCGTTCGCGGGAGATCAATTCGTTAATACCTTCCACAATCAAAACCTTTCCCGTTCCGCAACACTTATCACAGTCGAGTTCCCACATTTCTAGCGTGTTTTTGGATATGGTCATTTTCCTTCCTCTCGAAGTCGTTTCGTTAAACCGTCTATCCATACACACATTTCGTGCGTTCCTGCTAGATAGGAACGGTTTTGCGAATAGCAAAGTCCTGATTCCGTGCCAATAAAAATCTCGTCACCGCCCTTGAACTTGATTTCGTCAGCGGCATCTAAAACCGCCCGCAGCCTGTCACGCTCGGCACATACGGCTTGGTAGTCGCGGGCGAGGGTTTTGAGATTGCCAGAATCAAAGCCAGTCACAGAGCCATCCCATGCCAATCTAAAAGGCGTATGGTCATCCGGCAAAGCCTCAATCGCATCGCACG
>JBGARA010000022.1:0-47165 GCA_044230475.1 Pyrinomonadaceae bacterium
TGGAGGTCGTACGAGATGATGTTACGTCCTGTCGTGTCACCCACTGTGACCGGCACCGTGATGAGCGATCCCGTCGTCGTATTGACCGTCGGCAGTGATACCGTCACCGGCGGTGTCCCGCCAGGTGTCGATGTTGCTGTCGCTGTCGCTGTTGCCGTGCTCGTTGATGTCGAGGTCGCTGTGCTGGTCGGCGTCGGACTTGATCCGCAGCCTGCACCTGTAAGCAATGAAACATCATCGACGACAAAGCTAGCCGTTCCGGTCGTTGGGCCAATGTATTCGAACGTGACGTTGTGTGATGAACCGTTTGCAAATGCATTGAGGTTTATCACACGTTCGGTATAGGCTGACTCTGCTGTTGCCGGTTCTGTGTAAGTCTGGACGATTGTGCCGTCGATCTTGACATTAAGCACATCCGTAAACGGCGTAGTGACCGTGCCGATACGCATCCAGAAACGAAGTTCTGCAGTTCCCGAAGGAATCACGACACTTTGACCCAGCGTTGCCGTCTCAGCAGACGTCGCTCCGCCAAACCACGCCCAGATCGCTCCGGTACGAGGTGGTGAAGCACCGCCTCCGTTACCGCATGTCGCATTATCGCAAAGCGGCGTGCCGAAGTTGGTCGAGGTCTGCGGGTTATTCCAGATCGTGCTCGGAATGCCGCCGGTTTCAAATCCGCCATCCAAGATAATGTTGGTTCCCGGCGTACATGACGGGCTCGGCGAAGGTGACCCTGCAACCGTGCTGGTCGCCGTTGGCGTTGCCGTATTGGTTGCAGTATTTGTCGCAGTGTTCGTCGGTGTGCTGGTGTTCGTCCTGGTCGGCGTGTTCGTTGAAGTATTTGTCGGCGTGCTTGTCGGTGTACTCGTGTTGGTATTTGTCGGTCCAGGAGCCGTAGGTGTAAATGTCGGCGTATTTGTTGCCGTATTAGTGGGGGTACTCGTGTTTGTATTCGACGGAGTCGCAGTATTGGTATTCGTCGGTCCACCACCGGATCCTCTTTCTACCGAACCCTTATCGCAGCTGCCACCCGCTGGGAATGGGCGAGCTTGAGCACGCTGATCGTCATTGATGGGGTTGCCGCAACCGTTCGTTCCATTTGGAATTGTGTTCAACACCACGCTGGCTGCTCCTGGCAAATGCGTCAAAGTCGTACCGCCATTATTCGCAAGTGCTCCGAGTGCCGGATCGCCCGTGAGTACGTCATGAGCCGCCCCAACAAAAGCCGCATTCGGGTTTTCAAAGTGGTTGTAGTCAAGCGATGATGCCAGATCGTTGATATCAACGCTGACAGCCGCAGTGTTGTCCGCTGAGATAGTGTTCGACACAAAAGTTGAACCACCTGCCGTCGTGTCCTGATAGATACCGCCGCCTTCAGGGTTAGTCGCATTGGTTGCAGTATTGTTTGCTACGGTCGAAAAATCGATGAGACACGTTGCTGACGAGCCGTCAGAATAGACACCGCCAATATCAGCAGCACTGTTTCCTGAGATCGTCGAATTCGTGACATTCAGCAGTACCGCACCGGTTCCGCCGCTCGTGTTCAAAATACCTCCGGCAATACCCGCCGTGGCAGCGTTTCCACTGATCGTCGAATGGTCTATGTTGATCGTGCTGCTGAACGACGAAGTCGATGCAGTAAGGTGAGCGATACCGCCGCCCTGTCCACCCGTGGTGACATTTGTTCCTTGTGCAATGTTATTTCCGATCGTTGAATTGATGATATCCAACGTAGTATCAGCACCAGCCGTTATTGGCGAGTTGAGAACACGAATACCGGCGTGGAAATCGCTTGATGTGTTTCCAGTAACAACCGAATTCCTTACGATCATGCGAGCATTCTGGTTGTACAGGCCGCCTGCAAATCCGCGATTTGTTGCCTGCGGCGGGGTTGCAATCGAACTGTTGTTCGTGATCGTACAGCCATCCAGTGTTACGAGTGCGTCCACCGCTCTAAGGATTATGGCTCCGCCAAAAGAGCTGGCAAGTGCAGTCTCGGCCTTGTTGCCCGTCATGATCGTGTTGGTGATGACTGCGGTCTGCCCCGTGGCCGAAGCATTGTCAGCTGAATCGATAACCATCGCTCCGCCTGCTCCGCCCGCAACTGTCTGCGTAGCATCACCGGCGTTGTTGCCGCTGAAGGTACAGCCTGTGACGACCAGATTACCTTTGTTGATCGCAAGTCCGCCGCCGCGTGTATCAGCACGGTTATCCTTAACAACAGAGTTGGTAAGCGTAAAAAGGATGCCTACGCCGGATGTCGTCGTATCGCCTGCGACCTTGATGCCTCCGCCTCGACCCTGGCCGTCTGCCGCAGACTTAGCCCAGCCGTTCTGTATCGTCACACCGTCTATCGTGACCGTCGTCCCGTCATTCACAACGTGAAAAACTCTCTCGGTAGCAACACCTGAAGCAGCATTAGCCTGAATTATCGTCGTCGCAGCTCCCGCTCCGTTGATCGTTAGGGATGAAGTAATATCCCAATCGCCGCCTGCGTTAGCATTTTCATTGGCTCCAACCAATGACTGTGTGTATGTTCCCGCGGGAACGGTGATCGTGTCGGCTCCCGCAAGCGCGTTTGCCTCTGAAATTGCCGCTCGCAAAGAACATTGTCCTTGAGCATCAGCACAGGTTCCGTTTCCCGGAGTTGCATCCTGCGTATCGTTAGTTGTGTTCACCACAAATGTTGCGGCACTAACATTTACAGAAAATGCAGCCATTGTCGCCATGATGACGAACACAAAGGCAAACATAAATCGCATTTTCAAATTTCTATTTTGCGACAATTTATCATTGAACATAATCAAACTGATCTCCTTTCCCTTATTTTTTCAGGCTTTCCGCATAAAGACACGTGCATTGCAGCTTCAGCGTTCTCACGCTCGTATCATAAATTCTCAAAAGTGACGTAACAGATGAATTCGATTGAATTATAAGGCTTTTCAGCGTAATGTCAAGGCTCTGTGCGGTGCAGAAGCCATGTCAAACGCCAAGAAAAGTTGGAAAATAACGGCAAAATCAATGGCCGCCCACGCTTGAGTTGCCAAATCGAGTGACTACTTCCCGGCCGCCAGTCGAAGCCTCGCCGCTGCGAGATCAACCTTGTCGCGGTAGACTGAAGCATCTTCCGCAGCGATCATTCCGGCAGACGAGAGAGCCTTTTCAGCAGCGTCAAGATCGGACTTAGCGGATGCCGAATCGATCTCGTCGGCGCTTTCTGCCGTGTCTGCTAAAACTGACACGGAATTGGAGTTAACCTCAATGAATCCGCCGGAAATGACGAGTTTATCGGTCGCTCCTTTTGCAGTGTAGGAAACAATGCCGGGCTTAAGCGCGGAGATCAATGGGGCGTGATTCTGCAAGATCGCCGCCTCACCGGAAGCGGTCGGGATCGTGACCGAATCAACCTCAGCATCAAGCACGCGCTTTTCCGGCGTTACAATTTCTAACTTGATCATATTGTTGATACTTACGCCGCAGCAGCCATCTTCTTGGCCTTCTCACGAGCCTGTTCGATCGTGCCGACCATGTAGAACGCCTGTTCGGGCATATCGTCACACTTGCCTTCGAGAATTTCACGGAAGCCTTTGATCGTATCTTCGACCTTGACGTATTCGCCTTTGAGACCCGTAAACTGCTCGCCGACGAAGAAAGGTTGCGAGAAGAAACGCTGGATCTTACGGGCACGAGCAACGGTCAGCTTGTCGTCTTCCGACAATTCATCCAAACCAAGAATAGCGATGATGTCCTGCAGATCTTTATAACGCTGGAGGATCTTTTTAACCGCCTGTGCAGTGTTGTAATGGTCCTCGCCCACGATCATCGGATCGAGAATTCGCGAGTTCGAAGCGAGCGGATCGACGGCCGGATAAATACCAAGTTCCACGATCTGACGCGACAAAGCCGTAACAGCATCAAGGTGAGCAAACGTCGTAGCCGGAGCCGGATCGGTGTAATCGTCAGCAGGAACGTAAACGGCCTGAATAGAAGTAATAGCACCGGTCTTTGTAGAGGTAATACGCTCCTGCATCTCGCCCATTTCGGTCGCAAGCGTCGGCTGATAACCCACAGCGGAAGGCATGCGTCCGAGCAGTGCGGACACTTCCGAACCAGCTTGTGTAAATCTAAAGATGTTATCGACGAAGAACAGCACGTCGTTGCCCTGATCGCGGAAATATTCAGCGACCGTCAGTCCCGACAAAGCCACACGCAGACGTGCTCCGGGAGGCTCGGTCATCTGCCCGTAAACCAGCGACACTTTCGAGCCTGGAATCTGAGACTTATCGACCTTCGATAGGTCAAAAGCTCCGGTCTTTTCCATGTTCTCGTTAAAGGCGTCACCGTATTTGATAACCTTTGACTCGACCATTTCGCGGAGAAGGTCATTACCTTCACGAGTACGTTCTCCAACGCCCGCGAACACCGAGAAACCGTCCGAACCGATGGCCACGTTATTGATCAACTCCATGATCAAAACGGTCTTGCCCACACCGGCACCGCCGAACAGGCCGATCTTTCCACCGCGAAGGAACGGCTGCACAAGGTCGATGACCTTAATTCCCGTCTCAAACATCTCAAGCTGCGTCGATTGCTGGTCGAATGACGGAGCGTGACGATGGATAGAAGATGTGTGCTCGGTGTTGATCGGTCCGAGTTCGTCAACCGGCGCGCCGATAACGTTCATCACGCGTCCCAAAGTCGCGGTACCAACCGGCACCATGATCGGGCCACCGAGATCGATAACCTTCATCCCGCGGACCATACCGTCCGTCGGCAGCATCGAAACCGCACGCACACGGCCTTCGCCAAGGTGCTGCTGCACTTCTGCGATAACGTCGATCTTATCCTCGACGTCAAAGCCCTCGCTCGAGATCCTCAAAGCCTGATAGATCGGCGGCAGATAATTATCCGAAAATTCCACGTCAACGACGGGCCCGATGATCTGCACAACCTTGCCGACCTGCCCGTTCTGTTCGTTTGCCATTATTTAATGATTTCTCCTAATGAATTGTCTGTAGCCCGCACGTAAGTAAGGGCTTTTGCCCGATTAACAAAGGAGTGAGGATACCACAGCAAATAAATTCGTGCAAAAGCAGTGTGGTGGGTTACGAAATTATCGCGAAAAAATGCTTATTTCCGGAGTCAAAAATTCGTGGCGAGGCGGCCTATGATCGCAAGCATTGTCACACACGTTTGAACATTATTCAACGGCTGGAAAACCATGTCATATCGGGAAAGTTATGTCATATCGGGAAAGTTATGTCATATCGGGAAAACCGTGTCATATCGGGAAAATTGGTATTCCAATCGGCGTCGAAATGAGGTAGAAATGAGTTGTTATGAACAAAAATCCTCTCTCGACTGTGTTCCGAACAAAACTCACTGCCCAACACCGCAGAAGGATAGAAAGGAGCCTTCAAATTTGCAGCGTAATCCTTATATTAATTTTGGGAGTATCGGCGCAAAATGGTTCTTCGGGCAAAAGCCCACTTCCCTGCACACTTCCTTTGCCCGGAGATACGGCACCGTGGGTTCATAATACCGAAGTGCTCTCATCCTTTCCGAAAGATCCTCAACTTCCGCGGATCATCGGCAGCTTCCGGGACGCCAGGCGTGATTTCTGGCTCTTTCTTTACAAAGACAAAAACGGAATCTTTGGCGAACTGCTAAATCCCGTTTTTGAAGCTGACTCGCCATCATCACGACTTTACGATGCTAGTCTTGCCAAGAACGGAAAGCTCCAATTTACTGCGAAGTTTCCGGAAGGGCAGTTGCTTTTTAGCGGCGTTCTAGGGCGTAAGGTGGTCAAAGGGACTTTCACACGCGGCAAACACACTCAGAATGTCGTTCTTAAGAAATTGCGAAAGAGCCCTTTGCATGCGGACGGCTATGTTAGTCGTGCGCAGTTTGACTGCGAAATGAAGTTGTTTCGACGATACTAGGTATGGTTCACATGTGCTCGCCCCGAGCTCGTGACGACGCCTGGACTTTAGTTTTGAATTAGAAAAAACGTCGTTGATAATACAGAAATTGATGTATTATCAACGACGCTTTGCGTTCGTATATTTGAAACCAATTTAGACAAATTGCGTGTTGTAGACATGATTACAAGACGTTCTTTGTTGAGAGGTTCAATTTCGCTTGGCTTTGCGGCTCTTTTGGGACGCAAATCTGACGCTCAGATTCTTCGCGACCCGCTCGTTTACAATGGCTACAAGGAACCGTTCGAAAAATCACCTCATGCTGAGGCTTTGGCACTGGTTTTTCAGCGGCAGAAGTATAGCATCCGCGATATCGAAACAAGGTTTGCGATGGGAGGGCATAAGAAAGAAAAGTACTACATCGAACCAGAGTCTGATTGGTGGTTTGACACCCACGAGCGACAGTGGAAAGTTTATCGGCCCTGCGCTCCGGGCACGATCGACTCAACCCACGGCTTTTGCGTCTCCTATTTTATTAACGAGAATGAGGTTGGGCGTTGGAGCGTTGACACCGCAAAAGGAACGGTGGACGACGATCTTGATTTCATAGTAAACACCCGTTGAAGGCGCGTCAGCACCTGTCATACAAGCTTCATCAACGCCAGTCTTTTGACGACGATTCCTTTTTCGATGTGTTGCAGAAGCTCGCGCGTGGGAAAAGGCAAGTTTTCGAAAAAAATTTACAACTAAGGGATTTTCCCTATATGCAGGACAAATTCGGAGTAGTAATCTCAGCATGTTGATCTGAGTCTTTGATCAGTTTTCAAATCACAAGTTTTGGCTTTTGAGAAGGTTTTCGATTGTCTATATCCGACCTCAAAGCCAAAAAGGAAGGCCGGCGGTGGCGGCCTTCTTTCTTTTAGTTTTCTTGGTAGTCCGAGCAAAATATGCTATAAAAACTATGGTGTAAGAGACAAAAACGGCTCTTACGATCCCGACGCTTTGAAATCCTGATCCACCCCCATGATAAGCGAAAAACGCATCGCAGAACGCCACTCCCTGCCGCTTTACGTTAACATCGAGGCCACTTTGCACAACGCAAACGGCTGGAGCGAAAATACATTTCTCAAAGATTTTTCGGCACTTGGCGTGGGCTTTGTTTTAAAGAGGCCGGTCAAACAGGGCCAGCTCCTGTTCTTCACGATACCGATGCCGCGGGAGTTTCGCCGTTACGAGCTCAATTCCGACAAATACCATGTCTGGGGAGTTGTGACCCGCTGCATTAGGATAAAAAAGAATGAGGCTGAACCGTACTATGCGATCGGAGCAGCGTTTATCGGCGAGACGCCGCCGCAACATTATCACCGGTTCCCCGGCCGCCTCTATGAACTCTCGGATATTGCACCGAAAGGCAGTGACTTTTGGAAAATTTCGAGCGACGATCTGAAAGACGACGAACGAGATGTTCCGGACGGTGAAAAGCGCCCAACGCGGTTGCATTTACCCGTAGCTCTGACGATTGAACTCATAGATGACAACAATCAGGTTTTAGTCTCCGAAACGACTGTCACTGAGAACATAAGTCTGCGGGGAGCGGCGGTGTTTTCCGAACTGTATGTGGAAGTCGGAACATTTGTTCGCGTCACGAGCAAACTCTATGGCGTCACCATTATTTCAATCGTTCGAGGCAAACGAGTCGGTGCCGACGGAATTACGCGGCTTCACCTTGAATTTATTGATAATTTGTTCCCGCTCGAGGGCATGGTATAAATATCCGCCATATCTTAAGCTCGTCGGTCCACATTAATACCCAAGGACGTTGGCACAATATCATTGAAATTGACACGCAAATTGGGTTTTAGTAGCCTTTTGATATCGGCACAAGCCCTAACTAAATTTGAGCAATCTTCGAAAACTAGAACTACCACCACAAGGATTAAACACGCTTTTCGGCGTTCAGGATCAAAACATTAAATATCTCGAATCGCTGCTCGACGTGAACATCGGCGCACGCGGCAACGAACTGCTCATCGACGGCGACGAACGCGACATCAAGACCGTCGAGCAAGTGCTCCGTGATTTTGGAGAGCTGTTTGCAGAGGGCAACACGTTCACCGATAAAGAACTCCGCGACGCCTTCAAACAGATCGCCGAGGACCGCGCTTACAGCCTCAAAGATCATTTCCTCAAAGCACGCTTTAATCCTTCAGGCAAAAAGCAGGTCGCTCCAAAGACCGCAAACCAACGCAAATACCTCGATGCGATCGCGAATAATGATCTTGTTTTTGGAATAGGCGTCGCGGGAACCGGAAAGAGCTTTCTCGCCGTCGCGATGGCGGTCGATGCCTTGTTTAAGAAACAAGTCAGCCGAATTATCCTAACTCGTCCGGCGGTCGAAGCCGGCGAGAGGCTTGGGTTTTTGCCCGGCGATCTGCAAGACAAAGTCGATCCTTATCTGCGGCCGCTTTATGATGCGCTGTTCGATCTTGTCGATGCGGAAAAGATCACAAAGATGCTTGAGAAACGCATCATCGAGATCGCTCCGCTTGCTTTCATGCGCGGGCGCACACTTTCAGACGCGTTCATCATTCTCGATGAAGCCCAAAACACGACGAGCGAGCAAATGAAAATGTTCCTCACGCGAATCGGTTTTGGCTCAAAGGCCGTCGTCACCGGCGACAAAACCCAGATCGATCTTCCCCGGGGCCAAAAAAGCGGCATCAAAGAAGCCGAGCACGTCCTCGCCGATCTCGAAGGCATCGAGTTCGTTTACTTCACCGAAAAAGACGTCGTCCGCCACAAACTCGTGCAAATGATCGTCAAAGCCTACGAAACTCACGCGGAATCTGCGGCAGGTAACGAATGATCATTTTGCATCGCTTATTTCAATCTGTCCGTCACCAGATGTCATCGCCAACCCTTCGTTGAACATGAAGCGTTCAAAAGTGAGCGGCGAATCTGAGCCGGAATTTCCGACCGCGACAAATCTCAAGTTCAGCAGAATACCGTTTTGGTTGATCGGCATCGGGCCGTAAACGGCTACTCTTAACACGCCGGTCTCTCCGGCATTGACCGCGTACATCAGGCCGCGGCTCACAGTTCCGGCGACATCGATAGCGTTCGCATGAGGCTGAATGACCGCCGGATCATACCGGAGTTCGAACTCGTAAGAGATCACATCCTTGTTTGCAACGCCGCGAACTTCGACCGGAATGCTCACGTCCTTGCCGGCACTTGCGACGACGCTTGGCAATGTAACCCTTATGCCTGTTCCCTGCCCGCTGCGGTCTGCCGGCTGCGGAGCGGCGATCGACCTTGCTCCTGTATTCGTCCAGTTTCCCGAAACCTCGCCCATCAGCAACGCGGTGAAATCTTCGCCCGTCAGCGTTCCCGAGACGGAAGCGTAGCCACGATTCACGGGGAGGAAGCGCCAAGCGCCGGTCGTCCCGTATGGCGATTGGCCGATCGCGTAACGCGCGATAAGCGACGCGTCGAAGGAGGACACCCCGCCATTGCCGCTAACGTCGGCGACGATCAGTTGATTGCCGAACAGTTGGCTGTTGCCGGTGACATGTTGGGTGATCTTCGCCGCGTCGAACGACGATATGTTGTTTTGTCCGCCAGTTTTTGTCGGTGTCACAGTATATGAGCCCGCACCGAATCCGCTCAGCGTGTAGGCCCCGTCGGGGAAAGAGCTGACCGCCGAAACAGCCGGCGTTCCATCACCGTCAACCAGGACGTTAGAAACAAAACGGGGATTCGGAGCACCGATCGCATTGCCGTAAGTGATGGTCCCGCTGATCGTCGCATCCGCAGGCGTCGCAGTCTCCGTAGGTGTTGCTGAATTTGGCGGCGTCGCTGTTGACGTGTTCGTCGGCGTGAACGTTGGCGTAGCGGTATCGGTCGATGTGCTCGTCGGCGTAAACGCTGGAGTCGGCGTGAACGTCGGCGTGGCCGTATCGGTTGACGTATTCGTTGGCGAAAACGTTGCGGTCGGCGTGAAGTTCGGCGTGAAGGTCGCCGTCGAAGTAAGTGTCGCCGTCGCTGTATTCGTCGCCGTACTGGTCGGCGTCAATGTCGGCGTCGCCGCAGCGCAGTTGTTGGTCGTTATCCGCAGTGTCCATCCTCCGCTAATACTGCCTGATTGGGAGCCAAAGTCGTCGCGTACATAAAGAGCCCATGTTCCGTTGGGATTCGTGCCGTTGAATGTGGACAGTGCCGCGGCCCCTGCGGGTGACGGAGCCGGAGCCGGAAATGTATCGGTAGTAGTGTCGAAATTTGTCGGCTTGTAGGTGCCGCCTGTTATCTGAGTTGAGTCAGGCAGCGACGTCGCCGCGGCATCGTCGAGGGTAAGGCTCACACCCGAGATGTTATTGTTCCCGCCGCAATCGGACATCATGAGAGCATTCTGCCCGCCCGGACCAACCAGCATCATATCGATGTCGTCCGGAAAGCCGTGGGTTATGCCGGTAACACTCACAGTTACTTTCGTGACCGAACCGGAAAGTCCCGAAACCGCGATCGTCGAAGGATACGGCGAGCCCGCAGAATTATCATTAATGGTGATCGCAGCGGTATTCGAAAAGTTAGCCGGTGTACACGATGGCGTGCCGGTCGACGTTGCGGTCGCCGTGTTGGTAGGTGTTCCCGTATTCGTTGGAGTAGCCGTATTTGTCGGCGTTCCGGTGTTTGTCGGAGTTGCCGTGTTCGTCGGCGTACCGGGAACCGTCGGAGTGGTCGTAGCCGTCGCTGTCGGCGTCGGGCCATTGCCCAATGAGATCACGGTCTTGCCCAGTGACGGCAAACTGCCGCATACGATCTTGTTCACGGTGTCGCGACTTGTAGTCCTATCGACAAGGATGCTTCCCTCCAGATGCAGAACGTTCAGTCTGCTGAATGCTGCGGCGTCGGTAATGTAAGGGACGCTGACGCACGCATCCACCGGCTGGGAAAATGAGGCAGTAGTGGAAAAATTAAACGCGGGCCCAACCAGCGTGTTATTCGCGGGGGCGGTGCCCGCTGTGCTTGGCTCGATCGGCGCTGAGGCTGTTGTTCCCGCGGCAGTTATCGCGGCAAAGGTCATCGAGACATCGGCCAGCTGCGCAACGACGCTGCTCCCGATGCCGGTCGGCGTGCTGACTGTTTTGGGAAATGCGATGTCAATGATCGGGTGAAATTCGATCTGATTTGGCGCCGCTCCCGTCTGCCCGTGCGGAAAATCGAACATGCCGACGCCGATAACTCGTACCGGAGTACTTGTATTTTGAAACGATGTGGTTGCCAGCGGAAGCCCTGAACCGTCAAACGCGCATCGCGAAGATGCAATACCCGGAAGGAAAGGGCTGACCGCACTGACGCAGGCCGGTGAATTTCCCGGATATGGGATCTCGGTCACCATCGTGTTTGTGCCATCCTGGATGACCAAATGATAATCGGAATCGGCTTCGAGTTTGTACTTTGTCAACGTTCCCTGAATGATCCACTGCGTCGTTTCGGCGGGCGCGACCCGGTTGTTGGCAGGTATTGGGCTTGGCGAAGCGATAGCAGATAAGGAACCGATAGTGGACGGGGATGCCGAGTTGAGATTCACGAGGCCAGCGTCAGCATCAGTTCCCGTTTTTACCGACCAGCGCTCGACACCGCAACTTTGAGGCTGCGGACTCGGAGCCGCACATACCAAGATCGACGCGACGCGGGCGACCTCCTCAGTGCTTCGGCTGCCCGGGTTAAAAAGCTCCTCCCGTTCGTCGCCGTCCTCTTCCTCTTCCTCAGATTCTGGCGGAGGCGTTTTTTCAGGTGTCGGTGTAGCAACCGGCTCACCTGACAGCACCCCATGCGACGCGAACTGTGCCCCGGCGCCAATCGCCATCAGGACCAAACAGATGCTTACACTAAAAAGAATGAGAAAAAAACGAATTGTCGTCAGTTCCGAGGAACCCTGGCTCCGTGACATAAAACCCCCGCGAGATGATAACGCCAAGATGATACAGCGGGATGTCCGACGCCCGGCCGCCGATTCAAGAGGCGACCTGAATAAAAACCGCAATTACTACAATTGAATAGTAGTTGATTCGCGCCGATTTAACAATATTTTCAAGAACGAATAAAAAGGCGGAACAAAATGCTCCGCCTTTCTCTTACGCCCTGTACGTCGACTTGCTCTTCTCAATCAAACGCCGCTGTTGAGAGTTTTACTGATCCGCTCGTAACCGATATTTTCGGCTCGCCCTCGTTGAACATCATTTTGTCGAACGTCAGCGCCGTTGCCGATCCCGGAGCACCGACTGCGATGAATCTCAGATTCAGAAGGATACCGTTCGACTCGATCGGAAATGCACCGTACACCGCCACGCGAAGGATGCCAGGCTGCGGAATATTGGTCACCGCGGTCAACCCGCGGCTAACAGTTCGCGCCAGCCCGACCGGATTCTCATCGGGTTTAATCACCGAAGGATCATAGCTGAGTGTGAATTCATAAGAAATGATCCCCTTGTTAGCGATGCCGTTAGCCGTGACCGGTATTACGATCTGCGAGCCGGGCAATGCAACGGTTTGCGGTGCCGAAACCGTGGCCTTTCGCTCGGGCCCGCTGTTGCGAGTTTGTTGTCTTCCCGGTAGTGAGTCCGGGAAATTCCAATTTCCGGAAACATCACCAAACAGAAGGGCCGAATAGTTCTCGCCAATGATGCTGCTTGTCACCGACGAATGAAAATTGCTCACAGGATCAAATCGCCAAGTTCCGCTCGTACCAAAACGAGTACCCCCGACAGAATAAATGGCGATCTCGGCGGCATCAAAGGATGATATATCACCGCTTCCGCTAACGTCCGCAACGATAAGCTGATTGCCTTGCAAAGTCGGAGCGGGCGGCCCGACAACGTGCTGCGCAACTAGTGCTGCGTCGTAGGAACTTATCGCAGAATTTGCTCCGCCAACTTTCGTCGGCGTGATCGTATAGGCCCCAAAACCAAACCCGGTCAGAGAATACGCACCATCCGGCGCACCAGTCAGAGTAGAAACCGGCGGTGAACCAGATCCGCTGAGCAACACGCCCGGAACAGATCGCTGCGCCGGCGATCCGATGGCATTGCCGTAGGTGATCGAGCCGGAGATCGATATGGGCGCAGTTGGCGTCGGAGTAGGCGTATCGGTTGCAGTGGAGGTGGCGGTAACAGTCGCGGTCGGCGTATCCGTTGCTGTATTTGTCGCCGTCGGAGTGAATGTTTCCGTCGAGGTCGGCGTCGGTGTATCTGTAGCAGTGTTGGTCGCCGTTGGCGTGTACGTCTCCGTCGCAGTAGGCGTCGGAGTATCTGTCGCAGTGTTGGTCGCCGTTGGCGTGTACGTCTCCGTCGCAGTAGGCGTCGGGGTATCTGTCGCAGTGTTGGTCGCCGTCGGAGTGAATGTCTCTGTAGCGGTTGGCGTCGGAGTATCTGTCGCAGTGTTCGTCGCCGTTGGCGTGAATGTCTCCGTCGCCGTTGGCGTCGGAGTATCCGTTGCCGTATTTGTAGACGTCGGCGTGAATGTCTCCGTCGCCGTTGGCGTCGGAGTATCCGTTGCAGTTGGTGTGTCGGTCGGCGTATCGGTAGGCGTAGGTGTATCGGTGGGCGTAAAGCTGCCTGCTGAAACGTCCACGCAATTCGAGAATTCCGATGTCTCGACCGGAGTTCCGCCGCTTAGTTTTGTTGCCGTAGCCGTGACACTACTGCCGACATTTACCGGCGGAAAGAAGTTGAAAGCAAAAACCGCATAACCCACTGAGTCCGTTGTCACATCGGACGTTCCGAGAAAGTTAAGAGCCTCGCCGTTACCGGATGGATCACAGCCATTGCCCAAATTGGAATTGTTAAAAAATGTCTCAATGCGATATGTGGTGTTTGGTTCAGTAAACAAAACTCCCTGAACCGACGTATCTGTAACATTGTTTATGGCATACAACAGGTCGGGATAATTTTGCAGATTATTCGGACCACCGTCCGTATCGAATGGAGTTACAGATTCGTCGTTCGCAGTTACTCCGTCTCCGCCGAAAACTGAACCGCCACCGAGATCGATACCCAACCCCCCGTTTTGCGTCATAATATTGCCAAGTAGCGCGTTTCCGGTCGCCGTGGACGTATCTCCGGAAGGAGCCTCGGACAAAATATTAACGCCGGAGCGCAGATTGTATGCAATGACGTTACGATCTTCGCCGGCAAATCCCCCAACAATGTTGTCAGTAGCGTTGTGTTCGATCTCGACGCCGGACCCGTAATTACTTGCTCCACTCCAGCCGTTCACTCCTGTAAAATCAAGCGCGAACTTATCGGTGCCGATCGCGTTACCGGTAATGGCGTTTCCGGTTGCCGGCGGAGAGGTCTCGTCATTACGAGTTATCCGCACACCAAAACCCCCGTTTCCTGAGATCACGTTCCCCTCAAGAAAACAGCCCGACGTGCATATCGGCTGACTAGTACGCCCGCCCACAATGTTGCCGGAGCTGGAGTTGATATGAATGCCGCCGCTGTTATTTCCAACGGCTTCGTTGCCGGGCAGCGGATTACTGCCTTGAGCTTCGGTGCCCACATAGTTGTTAAGAATGTTGTTCTGATTTGAGTCGTTAAAGATGTCTATTCCGACAAAACGATTGCCGGATATCTGATTGCGTTGCCATACTTCAGATCCGCCGATAAGATTCCCGCTCGAATGATCGAGGAAAATACCGCTCCGATTTCCCCGCGCGTAGGTGCCAGACACGTCTGCACCAATAATGCAGCCCTGAATAATATTCTGATCGCTGTTATCAATAAAGATACCACCGGGAATCCCGTTACTACCGTCCGGAAAATCGTTGATCACTACAAAGAAAATAAA
This sequence comes from Pyrinomonadaceae bacterium, assembly GCA_044230475.1. Taxonomy (GTDB): domain Bacteria; phylum Acidobacteriota; class Blastocatellia; order Pyrinomonadales; family Pyrinomonadaceae; genus OLB17. The sequence continues at coordinate 14,772 of JBGARA010000022.1, forward strand.
ACTGACATTCGTGCCACTAGCGATCCCCGCATTTGTCGTAAGTTGGAGGCCGCTCCCGCTCCCGTCCGTTAAGGCCGATCCATTGATCTCTATCGTGTGGATAGCATTGTTTCCGAACTGGAAGGTATTGAGAAAATAGTTAGGTCCTTCGCCGTCAACAACAAGAGGATCGTCGATCGTCGGCAAGGCAGTCGTAGGCGCGATCGACCACCAGCTATACGGCCAATCCGGATCCGCATTCACAAGCCCGCCATCGTTGCTCGCTGTCGTTGCGGTAATGTTGCCCGCTGTCACGGAGCCTGCGTTTCCATCATCGAGATAATAGAAATGACGAGCATCGGTCGCAGACATGGCTGTAAACACTATTGCATCCTGACCCGGTAACGCGTTGGCAGCTATGATGGCTTCGCGCAATGAGCAATGGCCGGCGTCACAATTACCGTCATCTACATCATCCGTTGTATTTACACTGAAAACAGCCGAAAATGCAGAAAGGCTAAAAACCAAGACACACAGAACCAATATTCCGCATCTAATAGGTCTGACCAGAATACTCAAACTTAACATACTCCTGTCCCCTTTTTCCCGAAAATCGAATCAGATAATTACCCATCAGGGATGTGTAATTCAATTCTCTTATCATATGGCCTTCATCCCAAGCGGATGGAACTGTGGGAGGTAATTGAATCAGCGATTTAACGCATCCTAACTTAGTGGCCCGCAAGATGTCAATAGTCTGAAACTGCCATATTTTGCATAGCGCTTTAGTCAGGCATGGCAACCGATAGGTTTACCGCTCCATCGGATACGAAGGTTTTCGGCTCACCTTCATTGAACATCATTTTGTCCAACGACAGGGGCGTTGCCGATCCCGGAGCACCGACGGCGACGAAGTTCAAATTGAAGAGGACACCACTACCTTGAATAGGCATCGGGCCGTAAACTGCTACTCGTAATACACCGGGTTGTTCAGCGTTTACCGCTATCGACATATTGCTGCTGACAGTTCCATCCAGATCGACCGCATTCGACTGCGGCTGTATGACTAAGGGATCGTATCTAAGAACGAACTCATACGAAATAATCCCCTTTCCCGTCGCATCGCCAATCGAAATCGGAATTGAAACAGCCGATCCCGACATGGATTCCAGTTTGGGGATCTCGACCGCCGCCGGTCGTTCCAGTCCGCTCGAACGAGCGGCGCGGGCACCAGAGTTTGTCCAGTTACCCGACACCTCGCCCATAAGCAATGCTGAAAAATCTTCGCCGTTGACATTAGAAGTAACCGACGCATACGTTCTGTTGGCGGGGTTAAATTTCCACGTCCCTGTGTTGCCGAATGGCGGCGATGAGACGACATATTTTGCGATCAGCCCGGCGTCGAAAGAGGTAACATTTCCATTTCCGCTCGTGTCGGCAACGACCAACTGGTTACCGGTCAAAGGATTAACCGCAGTGACGTGCTGCGCAATTTTTGCTGCGTCGAATGATGTAATACTGTTCGCTCCGCCGGTCTTTGTAGGTGTAACCGTGTAAGAACCCGATCCAAATCCGCTGAGAGCGTAAGTGCCCTCCCCCGCACCGGGACCAAGCGTAAAGATAGAAACGGGCGGAGATCCCGCACCGCTTATCAGCACATTAGAAACGTAACGCGTCGCGGCCGGTATTGCATTGCCGTAAGTAACCGTTCCGCTGATCGTTGCGGGTACTGCCGGGGTGTGGGTTGTGGCTTCACCGACCAGTTTGGCTCCCTCGATATTCCCGGCATTGTCACGAGCGATCGTATAAAATGAATACGTTGTGTCATATGTACCGCTAAACTGAGTAGTCGTGCTGGTTGTTCCAACAACTGCCGGATCGAATGCCCCGCCGTTAGTGGAAACATATAACGTGTAATCGTTCACTCCCGAACCGGTATCGTTTCCCGACCAATCAACTGTAAAAGTCGTCGAGCTTTGCTGTGCCGCAAGAGCTTGTACACTGCTGACTGGTTTTGAATCGTCAATAGTGTTCAACCACTCGTTCGTATCGATCGGTGCGTTCAGATCAAAGATGATCGTGGCATGGTTTCGGATCTCATCACCCGTTGCCACGGTGTTTTTCGGCGAGATGGTAAACAGAACCTTGCCTGTGCCTTGAACTCCGTCAACATCAGGCGGCAGGAAACCGGCGAGAGCGTCGGTCGGCGATTGCCGCGTGAAAGGATCGAGTGAATTAAATGTCCAGGTAACCAAGCCGCTGTTCACATTGAGGTTTGCGTTAACGCTTACCAGCAGATCATTCGCTGGCCGCAGATCGACTTCGGTCATGTAACTCGTCAATCCGGCCGGAACATTGATCACGGTATCGCCAAAACTGATCTGGCCAAGTTCGAATGTACTAACATCCAGCTTTGATACGTCGAGTTGATCCGTAATTACGACATCCTGAGCAGGCGCCGTCGCATCCGGCCTATTCTCAAAACTAATTCCATAGAGCATATTGCTGGTCGGAATGTAGTTCTGCGGAGTGAGACGACGAACACCGGTTTTTTCATTCGGATCCGCCGACTGAACAAAATAAAGTCTGAAAGGATTGCAGGCATCAGGTCCCAGGCAAGTCGCGCAGGAATCATAAACTCCGGCCAAGCATCCTATTATGTTCAGAAAGGTTCCTAACGGAGTCGCGCTCTTCAAACAGGTCATGATCGATATCATTGCAGCGTATTGTTGAGCTCCACTGAAAGCAGCCGTCGAATCCAAATTTTGGTAAGAACTGTTGCCAACCGCACCAGCCAGATTCTGTAGATAACCAAGACCTGCGGTAAGACATGGTGCTCCAGGAACAAACCCGAGAGCGCAATTTACAGCATTCTGAAAAATTGAATTCAAGCAAGCCAGGCCGTCGCCTACTGCATCATCCGGCGTCAGCGCCCGCATCGCGATAGTCGGTTTTTCAGCGCCCTGTACAGTCGCAGCAGTGACAAGGGGCGGCAAAATTGACGCATTTATTTTTTGAAGCCCGGTTTCACCGATGACCGAAAAACGCAGTGAAAATCTAAATGTCTGAGAAGTATTGGCTGGAATACGCGGTATGAGAACGGGAATCGCTCCTACATGACGAGTACCCGGACCATTTACATTTGGCAGGTCGACCGGGACTATGTTAGGAACTTGCCGCACCCATGCCGGGAGCGGATCTTGCCCTTGGAGATCAGGTATATTTTGTAGTCCCGTATCGAGATAAGTACAATTTACATCCGCGGGTGTGGCACATTCACTCGGAGCAACGCCGGTAATAAATAGTACAACTCCATAAACATCAGTATTTCCGTGATTTGTGTATATAACGTCGTAATTTGAGCGCGAATGCGAGGCACGTATCGTGTCGGCACCCGAGACCTGTACTGTTAACCGATTCTGTGTATTCGGCTCAACTGTAAACCCATTTGTGAGTTGCTGCGACGAATTATCCGGATTCGTAACGACGACATTCCATGTGCCGGCCACTGCCCCTCTAAGATCAAAAACTGCGACTATTGATTTGCCGCCAACAGCGGTATGCGCGTTAGCTCCGGGTATGTCGGGCTGGCCTGCACGTGTCAGTTTCACCGTTGCCCCGTCTCCAATATTGGTACCGAAAATCTTTGTGGCCACAACCCCGCCGTTACCACCGCGCGAAGTTGAAATGGATGAGATCGTTAGCGGTCCTGTCGGAGAACCATTATCAACAATGTTGACGGTATCACTATCCTGGCCCGCAACTGTCACATAAGAACTGTTCGGAGGTGCGGTGATACTGAGAACAACTGTCTTATCGCCAGCAGCCCGCAATGGAGTCACACGAATATCAACCGTGTTTTGCCCCGCAGGAATTACAACGCTGTTTCCAACTACACTGAGTGCATAGTCGAGATCGCGCACCGCAGTGCCGCCGAGAGTAAAATCTACGGCGAAAGAACTACTGGGCTGAGTCGATGTTCGGCGGATCGTGAACACACCGTCGCCGCCCGCTCCATTTGTGTTTGCCGTGACGACGCTGGCATTTATCTCGGCGAAGTTAACATCGCGGTTCAGAGCAACGATGGAGCACGCGGTCAGTACATTGCTTGCGCAAACTGTTACATAACCGGTATCGGTCGTATTCGGGTTAGTAAGTTTGATCTTGTTAAACGGCAGGAACTGAAATCCACCATAAGGATTGAATGGAACATTGCAGGGGTGAGTCGAGTCGCAGACTACACTGTAGCTCGCGTGGTGAAAGATAAGATTTCCGTTCGTATCGTAAAGCGACGGATTCATCGTCGCCGGTGTGCCGTCGTTTGGAATCTGGAAGACGCGCGGGGTTAGATCCATGTGTCCGGGAGATGGAACGACGGATGCCGGCATCCACCAGAGCGGCATTCCTCCGACCCCCTGATTGGTCAGCACCGTAACGCGGCCCGTGCCATCCAGATTCATCGTCACCACACTGCCGTTATTGTCGCCACTCCTATAAACGATCCTTGAACCGTTCGGCGAAAGCCGAGCCGAGCCGGGGGCTAATTGTTGTTCGGCAAAATGGATTCCATCTACTTGATAGAGGTGGTTTCCGGCAAAGTCGAAGACAAACAGACGATTGCTGTTGCCGTATAAAATATAACCACCAACGACGTCAAGACACTCGGCATTGGCGAATGCCGTCCCGCCGGTGATCTTAATAGGCGGGTTGGCATCGCCGATCGAGTTAATGTCCCGGCTGAACACGCCATACCGAAGGACTCGCTCATTCGTATTAGGGTCCGTGTAAAACTGAGCTCCCGCAACAATAACTGTGGAATTGCCGCTCCACGCAAACTGTTCGATGTACGCGAAGCAATTGCTGCCGCAGTTCTCGACATCGGTCGGGGTTATCTGATGAAGGTTGGTTCCATCCGTGTTAACGATAAAAAGCTGAAGGCCGGGATCGTTCGTAGTCCGGTTCGAGATAAATGCCACCTTTGTTCCGTCAGGCGATATGATCGGATAATAATCTACAGTGGGCACCCCTCGCGTAAATGTTAGCTGCCGCCGATTTCCACCGTCAGCATCCATCACCCAAACACGATAGCTGTCGTCTCCGAGCCCATCAAAATTGAACGCGATGGTGCCATTGCTTGCGACGGATGGAAAGTGAGGATATCCAACGCCGTAATCGGCCGTGAGCAGATTATAATACTGCTGTCCCGCATTCGGATCGGCGTTGACCGCAAAGATCGACAGATCGCCAAAATTATTCATTAACAACCGCCCGGAGTTGCTCCCTGCGGCAACACTCGGAGCAGAGTGAAACAAAGTAAAAAACAACGTTGCAGCAATAACCGTTAGGATTGTGCCAATAATTGCGACTCGTCTTAGCTTAAAAAACCTATTTAACATATTAATTTCCCCCGGATAGCTTTGTTCTTAACCATCAAGGCAGAAATCAAGCGGAAAAAGGCTCAAAATAATTTATTTTTTTTCCGACGCCTTTCAGAACAGCATGCGTAGGCGTCGCCAATTGCATATCGAGAAATTTGGTATTCTGAATCACGAGGCCATGTGCAGTCTTATATCTGCAACGCTGTATAACATCAGCGCGTGATCTTTGGCAATTAATTAAAGGGCGAGTGAGGCTGCATGAGTCTGTATGACAATTTAACCAATTTGTCATACAGGTCTGCACCAGGATAAGATCGTGAAACGCGTGCAGTTTAACGCAACCTGTTTATATGCAATATTTAGCTCGTTTCACATGCTTTGAAAAAAGTCGTCGCACATGTGGGACAGCCGGGACGCGTGGGACAGAGAAGAACAATTCGGCCTCCACCCGAAATTCTTCCCATATTCGTGTTTTATCTCTATAATGTCTTTTATCGAGAATCCCGTTTATGCATGACCGACGAGAGGAAGTTACTGCTCTACTGAACGAGATAAACAATGGCACAGATTCCGCTCCGGAAAAGCTGTTGCCACTTGTTTATGACGAGTTGCGCAAACTGGCCAAAAGCTATATGCAGAAAGAAAGGCCGGATCACACTCTACAGGCGACGGCTTTGGTGCATGACGCTTACATAAGGCTTGTCGATTGGGAAAATGTGTCATGGCAAAACCGTGCTCACTTTTTCTCTGTCGCGGCTCAAGTGATGCGCAACATACTCGTGGATCACGCCGTCAAGCGAAAAACAAAAAAGCGCGATTTTGGTCAACGGATAGAACTCACTGAGAACGTGAGTTTCAGAGGCCAACGCGATGTAGATGTCATAGAATTGAATGAGGCTCTCGAAGCTCTATCAGATTTTGAACCGCAGCAGGCAAAGATCGTCGAATTGCGTTTTTTTGGAGGGCTTAGCATCGAGGAAACTGCTCATGTTTTGGATATATCGGCAGCAACCGTCAAACGTGAATGGTCGATCGCCAAGACTTGGCTTTATCGCAGGTTAAAAAGTGGATAACAATTCAGAGTGGCAGCAAATAAAGGAGATCTTTTCCTCGGCGCTCGACCTCGAACCACAAAATAGAAGTCAATTTGTCCTCGAAGCATGCTCAGGTAATGACCGGCTTCGTAAAGAGGTAGAATCATGGCTCGCTTCTTATGCCGAGTCGGACGATTTTATTGAAACACCGGCATTCGAAGTTGGCAGGATCTTCACCGGCGGAGTTGGTAACGGCAACAAACGTTTCGGACATTATAAGATAATCCAAGAGATCGGTTATGGCGGCATGGGCGCCGTTTTTCTCGCGGAACGCGACGATGGCGAGTTCTCTCAACGCGTGGCAATAAAGATAATTCGTCAGTCCATCGCGGAAAGCGAGCTGATAAATCGGTTCAAACGCGAACGACAGATACTCGCCACCCTAAATCACCCCAATATTGCCAAACTTCTTGACGGCGGGGTTTCGGACGACGGTTTGCCGTTTTTGGCAATGGAGTTTGTTGATGGTGTCACGATTACCGAATTCTCTGACACTCAAAATCTTAACTTAGAGGGACGGCTCATGCTTTTCCTTAAAGTTTGCACGGCTGTCGCATATGCTCATCGAAATCTGATCGTCCATCGTGATCTTAAGCCATCAAACATTTTGGTAACAGATGATGGCGAACCTAAACTGCTTGATTTCGGTTTGGCCAAGCTAATGGACGACAATTTGTCCGTTGATTCGACGCAAACACAAACGGCTTTTCGCGCTCTCACTCCGGCTTATGCTTCACCCGAACAATTAACCAACAAACTAATAACAACGGCATCGGATATTTACAGTCTCGGCATCGTGTTATATGAGTTATTGACGAACGAACGTCCTTTTCGTTTTGAAGGCAAAAGTCTCGACGAAATAATTAGGACGGTCGCTCAAAATGAACCTCAATTGCCTTCGTTAAATCGTCACACTCGCCGTGACATGCAGTTAACGGGCGATCTGGACAACATCGTTCTGATGGCTCTGCGGAAGGAGCCCGAGCGGCGCTATCACTCAGTAGAAGCATTTGCTCAGGATATCGAAAGGTATTTGAAAGGATTGCCGATTTCCGCCCGTCCTTCCACATACAAATATCGCGCCTCTAAGTTTATCAGGCGTCACAAGGTCGGCGTATTTGCGGGCACGTTGGTCTTCCTAAGCCTGGTTGGCGGCATAGTCGTAAGTCTTTGGCAGGCCCGAATTGCGCAGAAAGAAAATGAAAAGGCCGCTAAGATCAACGCCTTTTTGGAAAAAACCCTCAAATACTCAAACCCCATACTGAGCAATCTGCGAAAGGCCGGACGTGAAACTACCGTTAATGAAGTTTTAGATGAAGCGGCCCGGCGGCTTGACAGCGGTGAATTTGATGGTTTTCCGGAAGTAAAGGCCGAATTAGAACGAACAGTTGCGAATGCTTATTTCGGCCAGGGCAGATACATCCAGGCCCGAAAACACATGGAGCAGCATGTGCTGTTGCTGAAACAACTTTACGGTGAAAATGACCCCAGGATGATCTATGGTTCCTTGCTTTGGGCTGCATTACTTTTTGACAAGAACGAACTGACTGAAGCCGAGCGCATTTATCGCAAATACCTGCCGCTTCTGAAAACCGAATTCGACACGGGCAGCATTCGCCCAGAGATCTATGCCGATGCTGTTAACAACTTTGCCTATTTGAGGCGAACGCAGGGCGATTCAACCGAAGCCGAGTCGCTCTTTCGACAAACTCTCGAAATAATACCGTTGCTATCGGGTGACGAGATCAACTCTGTCGCCACCACTCGAAGCACACTTGCTTCGACCATAGCTGATCAGGGCAGATTTGATGAAGCTCTGGAAACCGCCCGTCAGGCTGTCGATGAGTATCGTGCCCGCAATGAAACCGATACGCCAAACTACGGGTTTTCTCTAACTATTTACGGAGGCCTTCTTACTGAAAAGCGTAATTTCGAAGAAGCGGATAAGTGTCTCCGCGATGCAGATGCGATCTTTCGCAAATATCTCTCATCGACAAACCTCTGGGTTGGCGACAACGTCCGAAATCAGGCGGTATCGCTTTACGGTCAGGGGCAATATTCAGACGCGATCGTGAAAGCCGATGAGGCATTAAAACTCTACGAAGATAGCTTTGGCAAGCACTATGATAATTACCCTACGGCGTTGATCGCCAAAGGGCTGAGCTTGACAAAAATGGGGCACCCAGGCGAAGGCGAAAAGACCCTGCGTGAAGCAGTTGAGTTGCGCACCGAAATGCTGGCGCCCACTCACTATTGGGTGGCTCTCGCAAAGAGTGCATTGGGCGAAGGCCTCGCCATACAAGAACGATTTGATGAGGCCGAGCCCCTACTTTTGGAAAGTTATCAAAGTCTGAACAGATCGCAGGGCGCGCAAAATCCGCGTACTCAACTTGCGCGGAGCCGTCTCTACGAATTGTACAAAGACTGGAACAAACCCGACCTTGCAGCGCAGTATGATGCGCATTCTTAAAATGAACCACATCGACGTTATCAATCTTCAACGAAAAGTAAAGCTGAAAACGGCCGCCTTCCGTGCGTTCACATCCGTGCTCATCGAAACGGTGTCGGAAGCGCACGGAAAGAAATTCTCGGTGGCATTCATTTCCAACACTCGGATGCAGCAGCTTAATGAAATGTTCCGAGGAAATAACTCGACAACAGATGTGCTTTCATTCCCAAATGAACCGGATGCATTCGAGCAGGAAAAAGACAATCTTGGGGACATTGTCATTTCTGCCGAGCAAGCGGAGAAACAGGCGGGTGAAAACGATCTATCACTCGAAGTTGAGATCAAACAACTGATCCTGCATGGCCTGCTTCATTTGTGCGGCTACGACCACGAGACTGACAATGGCGAGATGAACGCCCGTGAAATGGAGTTGCGCGATGAACTTGGCATTTAATATTGCGGTGGCATCCGCAACCACGAAAGATGTGAATATGTTTTGCCTTTGTGTCCTTGGTGTCTTTGTGGTGAAATTCTTCTTATGAGCGATTCGAAAAAAGTTGCCGATCCGTGTGTGATGGTGATCTTCGGAGCGACCGGCGATCTCACCAAACGCAAGCTCTTCCCGGCTCTTTACAATCTTGCAAAAGACGACTTTCTGCCGCACACATTTGCGATCATTGGCGTTGGTCGTCAGGAAATGACTTCACCGGCCTTTCGCAAACAGATGATCGACCATTTGAAAGAATTTATCCCAAACGGTCCCGACCCTAAAGTACTGAAATGGTTTGATGAACGCACCTATTACACCGGTGGCGATTTTGACGACGACAAGAAACTATTTGGTGATCTAAAGGAGTTGATCGGCGAAGTCACGACTAAACATCAGATTCCCGACAATTTCTTTAACTATTTGGCTACCCCGCCAAGCCTATTTGCCAACGTCACGCACAAGATAGTCAAGAACGGACTTGGCAAAGAAGAGAACGGCAACTGGCGTCGGTTCATCTACGAAAAGCCCTTCGGACATGATCTCGAGTCTGCCAAAGCTCTTAACGCCGATCTTTTGAAAACTATAAAGGAGCGGCAGATATATCGAATAGATCATTACCTCGGCAAAGAGACCGTGCAGAATATTTTGGTATTCCGCTTCGGCAACAGCATCTTCGAGCCGATCTGGAACCGTAATTTTATCGATCACGTTCAGATAACCGTCGCCGAAACGCTCGGCGTTGAGCTTCGCGGCGGCTATTACGATTCGGCCGGAGCTTTACGCGACATGATCCCAAATCACATTTTGCAGCTTGTCACTCTAACCGCGATGGAGCCGCCGGTTTCGTTCGACGCTGATTCGGTACGTGACGAACAGGCCAAGATTCTTCACGCTATCCAACCGTTTTCCCCCGAAGATGTGCTGCATTGCGCCGTTCGCGGCCAGTACGGTGAAGGAAAGATCGAAGACAAAAAAGTCCCGGCCTATCGTGACGAACCCAATGTTGCTCCAGCATCGAATACCGAGACGTTTGCCGCGATGAAACTCGCGATCGACAACTGGCGATGGGCCGACGTTCCCTTTTACATTCGAACGGGAAAGAGAATGGCAACGCGAAATTCAAGCATCATTGTCGAGTTCAAAAAAGCGCCCTTTGTCCTCTTTCGCGAAACTCACGTCGAACGCCTTCGCACAAATCGCATCGTCATTCATATCCAGCCAGACGAAGGCATTACCCTTCATTTTGGAGCGAAGATCCCCGGTCCGATCGTCAATGTCGGCCCCGTCGATATGGACTTTAACTACCTAGATCATTTTGGTGAGCAAGTACGCACGGGTTACGAACGGCTGCTCTATGACTGTATGATCGGCGACGCAACGCTGTTCCAACGCGCCGATATGGTTGAGGCAAGCTGGAATATCGTCTCTCCGGTTCAGGATGTGTGGTCGGCTTTGCCGGCTCGTGATTTTCCAAATTACGAAGCTGGCTCCTGGGGACCGAAAGAATCAGACGACCTGCTCGAACGTGACGGCCACGCCTGGAAAAATCTGGATTAGGTATGCAGGTCGAGATCATCATTGCGGTTATCATTCTCCTTGCACTGGTTTTCCTTGCGACGGTCGATATGGCGTTTTCGCACCTGTCGGAAGTCACGCTGCGCCGCATTTCCGGTGACGAGGAAATTGGCGAGAAAAAAAGTTCGGCTCAATTCCTGCGCGAGATCGTCGAAAACAGGGCTCGATTTCGCTTTGCTATCTCATCAACCATTCAGGTTCTGCTTATTTGCTTTACGGTTCTTCTTACGATCCTTGTCGAAGAGTACACCGAGGGCAAGACTTCGACTTTGTTTTTTGTGCTGCTTATTCTCGGCTTGGCTGCGACATTACTTTTGCGACAGATCATACCGCGGCTTTTGGTCGAAAATAACACAGAACAAAAACTCCTGTTCCTGCTTCCGGCAATACGTCCGATCTACACAATAACTTCTTTTTTTGCCGAGCCGCTTGCTGAACGCCGTCGCGAACGCAAACAGAAACTTGAATCTACCGTTACTCCGGACGCTCCCGAAGAAAAGGACGACGACAACTCTGACGATTTCCAGGCGCTGATGGAGGTTGGCGAGGCCGAAGGCATCATCGAGGAAGAAGAGCGAGAGATGATCGAAACGATGGTCGAATTTGCCGACACTCGCGTCGCCGAGATAATGACTCCCCGAACCGAGATCTGCGCCGTTGACATTAATTTGACTGTGAAAGATGCGCGCAGCCTGATGATCGAGGAAAAATATTCGCGGCTGCCGGTTTATCGTGAGAGCATCGATCATATTGAGGGAATCATCTACGTCCGCGATCTTTTGCAGGCATGGGCGGAAGGAAAAGAAGATAAACCGCTGAGTGAGATATTGCGTGACGCTGTTTTTGTCCCCGAAACAGTCACGGCATCCGAACTCCTCAAGCGTTTTCAGCAGAATCGTTTTCAGATGGCGATCGTCATCGACGAATATGGCGGCGTCGCGGGGCTCATAACTGTCGAAGATCTTCTTGAAGAGATCGTCGGCGAGATCGAGGACGAAGACACCGGCCCCGAAGAGATCATCGAGATCATAGAAGGCGAAGATGGCTACTTTGACGTGATCGGATCGACTGAAATAGACAATATCGAGCGACTCTTCGACATAGACCTCGAAGACGAAGAATACTCGACCATAGCCGGTCTGGTTGTAACTGAAGCCGGTTATGTGCCGAAACCCGGTGAAAAGTTGACTCTCAAAGGCCTGGATATCGAGATACTAAATGCCGACGAGAAAAAAGTTCACCTGCTGAGGCTGCGCAAGGCGGAAGAAGAGGACGAGGAAGAGGACAAAAAAGAGTAAGAGGAACGTGACGACCCGGACGAGGTTGATGAGAGCCATCTGAAGTGTTTATCAAGATTTAACAGCTGGAAAATCATGTCATATCTGGAAAAGCATGTCGTTTCGAGAAAGTCATGTCATATCGGGAAAATCGGTATTTCAATTGTCGCGAGAATGCGCTAGGGTAAATCTCGGAGCAAAAGTTTGATATAATTTTTGAAATTCGTATTTTGGAGGTAGAAGGCATGTCTTTACGCATTGGTGACGAAGCACCGAACTTTACGGCGCAAACGACGGAAGGAACGATCAATTTTCATGAATGGCTTGGCGACAGTTGGGGGATCCTGTTCTCGCACCCCAAGGATTTCACGCCCGTTTGCACGACCGAGCTTGGTTATATGGCGAGCCTCAAACCTGATTTTGAAAGCCGCAATGTAAAAGTAATGGGCCTCAGTGTCGATCCTGTCGAAAATCACAAAAGCTGGTCACAGGACATCGCGGACGCGACCGGCCACTCGCCAAATTATCCGATGATCGGCGATACAGACCTCGCGATCTCAAAGCTCTACGGCATGCTGCCGGCAGAAGCGGGTGAAAGCTGTGAGGGACGCACCGCGATGGACAACATGACCGTTCGAAACGTCTTTGTCGTCGGTCCGGATAAAAAGATCAAGCTGATCATTGCCTATCCGATGAGCACGGGCAGAAACTTTGACGAGATACTTCGCGTGATCGATTCGCTGCAGCTAACTGCGAAATACAGCGTTGCTACGCCGGTCAACTGGAAAGACGGCGACGATTGTATTATCGTTCCGGCTGTTTCCGATGAAGACGCCAAAGCAAAATTCCCTGCGGGCTGGAAAGCGATCAAGCCATACCTTCGCGTCACACCGCAGCCGAATAAAGTAAAGACGGATTCGACATCGGCCTAAAGCTAATGAAAGGTCTCTCAGAAAAAGAGATGGAAAGCTGGGTGAAAGTCCGCACTGGTGGAAAGTGGTTGTTTGTGGCGAAAATAGCCATAAGATTCTGGTTGCTTATGACTCTCTCCAAACCGCTGATCGATTGGTTTTTCGGAGATCAAGTCAGATTGTCACTCGCTACTGTTGTGTTTTATGCAGTCTTCAGCGTTGTAATCGGCCTTGTGCTTTGGTGGCAAAGTGACGCGACTTATCAAAACCAGATCCTGGGCGATAAGGTTCAAAAAGGTTTGGAGGGAATCAACTAGTGAAACTACAAGCCGCTGTTGCGGGTGAAAAACACGAGATCGAGATCACTCGCGACGGCGACCGTTTGTTTGCTCGTGTTGATGACCGCAGTTATGAACTTGAAGCCTCCGAGCCTGAGCCAAATGTTTATTTACTAAAGCACGAAGGCCGCGTGTTCGAGGTTTTCGCTTCGCCTAAAAAAGACAGCGACTATGCTGTCCGCATAGGCTCTGCTGAATTGGATGTGACGATCTCTGATCCCAAACGGCTTCGAGGTTCATCTGCGGGATCAGACGATGCCTCGGGCAAAGTCGAGATCAAGACCGCGATGCCCGGAAAGGTCGTGCGTATTCTCAAAGCCGAAGGCGACGCGGTCGAAAAAGGCGAAGGCGTCATCGTCGTCGAAGCAATGAAGATGCAAAACGAAATGAAGTCACCGCATGAGGGCACCGTGATAAAGATCCGTGTTTCCGAGGGTGATAATGTTGGTGCCGGTGATGTTTTGGTGGTTATCGAATAAGTTCAGCCCACGAAACACACCAAAAACACGAAAACGTCTTATTTAGTGATTTCGTGGGTTTCGTAGGCAAATTTATTTCCCAGCTTTCGGCAGACTTAGCAGATTTGCAAACAGACGATATGCTCCTGGAACTCCCGCCGGCAGCTGTCTGAAAAACGAATAACTGCAATACACCCAGTTTCCCTTTCCTACTTTTGCGATCACAAGCCCGCCTTTGTTTTCCTGCTCCCCCGCATCATGAGATTCGAGCAGCGGCGTGTATTTTGGGTCGAATGTCACGAGGTTGTAGGCATTCCGCTCCTGCACCCAGCCTTTGAAGTCCTCGTCGGTGATCTTGTTCGGAAAATTAAAGATAGGATTTGCGGGATCAAGCATTTCGACCGGCGCATTTTCGTCAACCACTCGTGCAACACTGCCGGCAGTGGTTCCCTGCTTATCGTTCGTGTCCACGGGATAAGGCAGCAGTCCCGACTGCGCAAAATTGCCGCGCTGATACTGCATTATCAAGTTGCCGCCGTTGTTTACGTAATCCATCAACCGCTGCTTATTCGACATCATATCGGGCCGCGTCTCCGAAGCACGAATGCCAACTACGATCGTGTCAAACTTCGCGAGATCACCTGCAGCCAAATCCTTCTCATCCAACAACGACACGTCCATTCCCATCTGCCTGATAGATTCCGGAATCTCATCACCGCTGCCCATAACATAGCCGATCTTCGCGGGAATAGTTTTGAGATCAATGATATTTACTTTTGTCTCGGCCGGCGTGTAATAGCGGTGAGTTTGGATATGTGGATAGGCAATAACATTCATTGCACGGTCTGCCAAGCCATCGCGAAGTCCGGCGATTGCACGAATTTTTATTGTAGAAGCGGTTTGTCTCGGCGGAACAGTTATTTCAAACGGGATCGTCATCTTAGCACCTTTTGACTTCAGTGAGAATGTAGACCCCAGTGGTGCTGAAACTTGCCATGATGGAACGGTGTCGAGCTGTAGCAAGACACTGCCGCTTTGTTCTTGGGCTGAATTGTTGACAACGCTAACCATCACTCGTCTTACTTGTGATTTGTCGCTGTACGGTAGCATCAGTAAATTCTGGTCGACAGATACAGACAACCCCGGAACCACATTCACGTCACGCCTGATCTCACCCCGCGCAGGATCCGCGTATCGAAACTGTACGGGCTGTTCTAATTTAATCTCGGCTCCATCCACATTTGCCGTTACAACGGCTTTGATCGATGGAGGCTGAAACGGAAGAGTCAAATAATTCGCATCAGGCCATTTATAGAAATCACCTTCACGCGGTGACAAAAGCCAATAGGGCTGGGTTGAATCTGCGTCCGACGGAACCAAGACGTTAAAATAATCGCCTGCGGTTGCAGTTTCGCGCCGAACAAACCCAGAGTTAATTTCCTTTGGTGCTTCTGTTTTTGTTAGGCTCCATTTCGGTGGAACGCTCATTTCGATGCTTTTGATCTTTAATGACGAATTTTGCGGCAGATAAGTTTTGACGGCGACATTCAGAGATTCGCCCGGAACAATCGTCTCGCTATTTGCCAATGCATCGATTTGTAATCCGGCTGCAAGAGAAATCGCTTTCGCGAATTCATTCCGCTTAGAAAAAAATATATCTTTAGTCGCCGAGTTTCGAGATCCAAATCGGGCAGCTTGATCAGAGAGCTTATAACCCTCCGCCAAAACGGAAATGAATCGATTTGAAGTTTCCGATACTGCCGTTAGCTGGTCTACAATATCCTGTAATTTGCTGGCGTTTCGAGCCGATGCCTCTTCGCCATCTTGAGTGACTGAGCTTATCTCGACGAGTGACGTATTGATTCCATTAAATACGCTTGTTTCTTTTTCAACCTTTGGCCATTTGCTGTCTACTAAGTTTAGCCCTGAAAATTGTTCGCCATGTAGTTCCAATCTCCCTTCGCCCTGTGACCGGTGCATGCTTCGGCCTTCCATGGCTATTTCGAAATAGGAACGGCCGAGGATGGAATCGTATTGGCCGGTATTGATTCGCAAGGTTGGTGTCGGCAGATTGTCGCCGAAGCCTTGCTCGACGTAAAACTTAAGAACTTGCCAAGGTTCGCCGGATTCTTTGCATTGCTGCGGATCGGCAGCGGCTTTTACGGCGATGGGGGTCATGTAGCCTGCGTATTGATGCTGGCCGTGGCCGTCGGCGGGTGTTCCGGTGAAGCGTGAAATGACAACAAGCGGCCTGAATAGACGTATCGCTCGCACAACATCACATTTGATTACCTCTTCCGGCCATTTTGACTTTGCTTCAGCGAGCGTTTTTGAAAAGCCGTAGTCGTAAGCACGTGTAAAGTACTGTTCGGCTCCGTCGAGACGCCTTGCCTGCAAAAGTTCTTCTGTGCGAAGGACACCGAGGGCTTCGCCAAGCTCCGGGCCGATGATGTTCTGCCCGCCATCGCCGCGGGTCAGGCTGAGGTACGCTGTTCGAGCGCTTTCGCCGCGTGCGAGATATGCGATCAGCGCGGAGTCTTCGTCATCGGGGTGAGCGCCGATCATCATTACGCTGGCTGTGGTGTTCAGCCGTTTTAACAATTGCGCAAGGCCAAGCGCACCGTAATCATTCACAGGGCGAACCTGCGCATAGGAAGGAAATACTCCCCGCAAAGACGCAAAGACGCAAAGAAGAAGACAGAGAATTACTTTTTTATTAAGCCTCATTGCTAACAACATCCGAGCCGAACGGAAACTCCTTTCGTGTATAAGAGCGAACAAAATAAATTATCAACCCTATGATGATCAGAACTATGGCGTATTTTACTTCCTTTTGGAAATTTTGCCGCATAAAGAGCACGTACAAAAAGCCGACTACAGCTATGATCGCCGGTATCGGATACAGCCACATCTTAAACGGGCGCGGCATATCGGGCTGTGTTTTTCGCAAGATAAGCAGCCCGATTATCTGAGCGAGAAATTGCACCATTATGCGAATTACGACAAGTGCGGCTACAACGTCAGCAAGTTTTAGAAAACAGAACAGCGCCGCGATGCCGCCCATCATGAGCAATGAAACATACGGAAAATGATGCTTGGGATGAACGCGTTTGAAGATGCCAAAATAGTTGCCGTCGAGGGCAGCCGCATACGGCACACGGGAATAGCCTAGCAGCAGCGAGAACACGGACGAGAACGCTGTCCACATTATCAGCAGCGTTGCGATCACGCCCGCAGTCGGCCCATAAAGCCGTTCCATCATTACGGAAACAACAAATTTTCGCGCGTCCGATTTCGCAGCCTCGCTAAATTCCTGCCATGGGATAACACCGAGGATCGAGATGTTCATCACGATGTAGATCGCCGATACTGCGAGTATGGAAAGAATGATGGAACGAGGAATTGTCTTCTCAGGTTCTTTTACTTCACCGGCAAAGAAATTGACGTTGTAATAGCCCCAATAGTCGTAAACAGCTACGAGCAACGCGGCACCGAGGCCAAGAAAAAACGACGGCTGCAAGGTAAAAGCATCCGGCGGAAAATCAAACGCCAACGCCGCATTAAAATGCGTGATGCCTGCGAATATGACCCAAGCGATCGTTAGCATCACGCCGATCCAAAGAAACTTGCCAAGCTTCTCGATAACAGTGATCTTTCTGTAAAGCAAAAAGACGCAAAACGCCACCATCCCGATAGCGAGAATCGTCGCGTTCGACGCTGCGAGATTTAATGTGAGATCGCCCAGCAGCGGCAATGTCAGAACTGCGTCTTTTGCAAAAAATACACGGTCGAGCGCTGGAAAAGCATAAGTTGCATATCCTGCAAAACCGATGCTGCCCGACGCTATCGAAAGCGGTGCGGAAAATGTAAGTTGCCAGATAAAAAGGAAAGACATCAAACGGCCAAGCTTATTGGGGCCGTAGATCTCTTTGAGGTAGTTGTACGGCCCGCCGCTTTTCGGCATCGAGGCTCCGAGTTCAGCCCAAACAAGGCCGTCACAGATCACCAGAACCGCGCCGAATATCCACCCAAGCATCGCCTGCGGCCCGCCCATCGCCGCGATGATAAGCGGCATCGTGATGAACGGCCCGACGCCGATCATGTCGATCATGTTGAGCGTCGTCGCACCGGCAACGCCGACGCCGCGGATCAGATTGGATTGATCGTTTTTCGACATTGCGAAAGTTCGTGATGGGCTCTGCCCTTCGATTTGCGGAAAAGCTGTGCTTTTCCATGCCGTCATGAAATTTCATCGCGGCTATGCTGCCGAACTTAGCCCATAAGAGCGGCAAGCCGCAGAAACCACTGCTCTTATGTTCTATGAAAACCCCGTTCGATATCTTTCATTGAAAGCCTTAAGATCACCGGCCTGCCATGAGGACATGTCGTGGGCGAGGTCGTTATCAACAGCCTGTCGATCAGCCAACGCATCTTCTCGGGCGTGAGCTTCATGTTGATCTTTACGGCGGCCTTGCAGGCGAGGCTGGCGGCAATATCGTCACGCAAAGTGGCCTTGGCACCGCCGCGTTTTTCTGCCTCGACAGTATCGAGTATCTCGGCAAACAGATTTCGCGCTTCCGAAGCCGGAAGGTCGGTCGGGATGCTCTTGATCGCGACCGTCCTGCCCGACAGCCGCATCAGGCCAAAACCAAGCGATTCGAGATCTTTCTCAACTAGCTGAAACGCCTCAGACTGCGCCGGCGAAAGATCGATGGTCTCCGGCAACAGGAGGTTTTGCGATTCGATAGGGCGATCGGTCTCGCTCTGGCGAAACTTGTCAAACAATATACGTTCGTGCGCGACGTGCTGATCGATGAGAAGTAACCCTTCGTCATCGACAGCTATGATGAAACTGTCGTGCAGCTGGCCGAGCGGTTGTATCTTTGCTGTCGAAAGCTGATCGACCTGAACCGCTTTTGCGAGTTTGGCAGCAGAATTGACCGGCGGCAGCTCGGCATATTTGTTTACGGTATCTGTCGTGGCTGGTTCAGCCCGCCTTTCCGCAAGGCGTTCAAAATCGGCCGAAGAAATGTCTATCGCCGGCTCGAACCCAACAGGCGGCGGCTCGGAAAACTCAAACGCCGCCCCGAGGCCAACCTCGCTCGTCGCCGAGTTTGCCGCTTTTGCAAAAGCCGCGACCGAAACCGCTTCACCGCTTTCGTTAGTTTCAAACTCGATCTCAGCCTGTTGCGTATCGGGTAAGATGGAGGCGTCGGAGATCTTCGGCGATGCCGTTTCTTCCCGCTCACGCAATCCAAACTCAGGGCTGATCTCAGGAACAATGCCTGCTTTTGCCAGAGCATTTTTCACTGCCTCTGCAATGACGTCTTTTACCGCCTCTCCGCGACGAAACCGCACTTCGGTTTTCGCAGGGTGGACGTTTACATCGATCTCTTCGACCGGAATGTCGAGGAACAAAAATGCGACCGGATAAACTCCGTGCGGCAGAACCGAACGAAACCCTTCGGACAGCCCGGCCGAGATCGTCTTGTCACGAACGAAGCGTTTGTTCACAAAGAAATACTGTGAATCGCGCGTTGTCCGTCTTTCACGAGGTGCCGAGATATAGCCGGAGAGCTTTGCGACGAAATCACGTCCGCCGTCGACAGGCAAAAGGCTATCGAGCAAGCCCGAACCAAATATCTGAAACGCTCGCTCGCGCAGATCTTTTGCCGGTGAAACTCGCAGCACTTCGCGGCCATTGTTCGTCATCGTAAAAGCGATCTCGGGATGTGCAAGAGCGTAATGCGTGACGATACCCGTCAGATGATAATTTTCGGTCGCCTCTGAACGCATGAATTTGCGGCGGGCAGGCGTGTTGAAAAACAGGTCGCGAACTGAGATCGTCGTTCCGCGATCACGCGCAGCGTCTTTTACATCGATCAGCCGTCCGCCTTCGACAACTACGAGAGTGGCCTCTGGCGAAGCATCGGTTTTCGTGATCAGCTCTACCTTAGCGACCGACGCAATTGAGGCAAGGGCTTCACCGCGAAAACCAAGCGTTGCTATTGCACCGAGGTCTTCGAGCGTACTGATCTTCGACGTAGCATGACGCTCGAACGCAAGTATCGCGTCGTCACGGACCATTCCCTCGCCGTCGTCGCTTATCCGCATCAAACGCCGTCCGCCAAGCTCAATATCGATCTGGATACGCGTGCCGCCTGCGTCTATGGCATTTTCGACAAGCTCTTTAACAACAGACGCAGGCCGCTCGACCACCTCGCCGGCCGCGATCTGGTTCGCTAAATTGTCTGGCAGGATCTTGATCTTATTCATTACTTATAAATCGATCACGCGGTGCCCCTTATCATCGAGGTCGATGTGAGCATATATCCTCTCGATAAAATATGGTCCGTAGCTGTTCAAGAACGAATGGACGTTCAGCACGCGTTCCTGGAGTTCACCTCTGGGAAGCAACGCATTGAAGGCCAACCTGATCTGCCGTTCTATCGTTTCGTCCTTACGAATTCCGGCGAGGTTTGCCTTCTTTTTCAATGCAGCAAGATGATACATGATCTTTCGCCGACGCTTTTCAAGATTGTCGGTCAACGTCGGATCGATCTGCGAAAAATTATGCTCAAGACGGTCGAGTTCTGTGGTAAATGTGGTCTCAACTTGCGCAAGCAACGCTAACGTCTCTGATGAAAGACGTTTCATACCGACGGCTTCCACTGTCCTGTCAAAGCCGGCAAACAGGTCATGAAAATCGAGGCCATACTTATCAAGCGAACGCCGAGGTTTTGATTCCACGACGGTAACACTCTGCCGGTGAAGTATCGGCGTTACGGGACGGCCAAGCACCTTATATACTGCACTATTTTGCGCAAAATATGCGATCTCCGCGGCTCCGCCAAAATAGCAAACCGTCGGCAGCAGATAATCCTGAACAACCGGTCGCAGCATGACGCCCGGACTAAATCGCTGCGGATCATCGTTGGCAATGTCCGTTAATTCGGCAAGACTAAATTCCCTCTTTTCTTCTTTTGAAGTGTAAACCCCGTCGCCCGTCTTTCGCAAAGCCACACGTCGGCCTTCGTCATCTATGCGGAAAAGAGGAAAATAGTCGTCTTCTACCAACACTTGGGCATGATATCCGCCATTCTCCAGATCACTGTTGTTTTGGCGAATGCCTGCGACGATCTCGGACGACTTCTCGATTGCTTCCGCATAGATCGGCGATGAGAGCGACTTGATTCCCAAATGCATCGGGTCAATAACGATAAGTCCAAAGTTACTGAAGATCGTTGCAAGGCATTTCGCAAACGCCTTGCCAAAAAACTCGCCCTCGGCCCACGCTTCTTCAAGCGCGCGGCGCACTTCATCGGACAATTCAGTGTGCGGCAGTACGTCAAAGGTGTCAGCAATCAATTTAGAAATGGAGCCGTCGATCTTCACGTTGCCAACAGGCGAGCTTTTTACATAACCTGCAGGGTGATGATCGGCCTCGAATACATCTCCGTTGTTATTCAAAAACCACGCATGCGAAACTTCGTCGAAATCGTGATCCTCGGTCGCCACCCAAAAGACCGGGACGGCTTTGAATCCGGCAACGTTTAACTCCTCCGACATCTTTATTGCCGATAGAGCTTTATAGATCGTATAGAGCGGTCCCGTGAAAAGGCCTGCCTGCTGACCGGTCACAACAGCAACCGTTTTCGCATCGCGAAGCAATGCGACATTACCAACCGTCTTTTCGCCGGCACCGATCTGAGAATTTAAGTCAGCCAACGCATCGCAAAGTGCGTCGCGGTCGGTTTTGTAGTTTGCTAAAACTTCTGGGATAAAAGCGAAAACTTCAGATGATGAGACAATAGCATTTGGATAGTAGCGTTTCAGCGACAAAGGGTCGTGAAGGTGATCGAGGAAGAGCTTTGATTGATGCGGGATGTCGGAAAATGGCACGCTCGATGCTCGCAATTTACTGTTTTCCTGCTCACTGAGAAGTGCCTGTCGTTGTTCCAATGTTTTGGCTCCTATACACCAAATTATAAAATTCGACGCGATAAGTTCCAAGTTGCAAACAAAAAAGAGGCGGCCATATAAAGCCGCCTCTTACCTTTAGAAAAAACAAGATATTAATTGCCGTTTCCCGGCCTGCTCTCCGAATCTGTCGAGGCACTCTCTGCTTTTCGCTCGATACGGTAAACACCGGACGAATGCGTCGCGGCAAATATGCGGTTCGGGTCGCGCGGGTCGAAGGACATTCCCCAAAAACGACGGCTCACTAATTTCATATCCTTTGAATCTACACGCTTCCATTTGTTCCCTGCATCTGTCGAGATAAAGATGCCGCCATCCGTTTCAAGAGCGCTGGATAATAGGATCTCGTCACTGTTGTTTGGATTGATCAGGATGCTTGTAAAATTTCCAAGCGGAAGATTGCCTCCGCGCCGAGTCCAGGTCTGACCCCCGTCACGCGATACGTAAAACGTCTGCGACGTCCCAACGTACACATTATCCGGCCGCTGCGGGTCAGTTGCTATGGAACTAACAGGATAGCCATCTGGTGCCCCGCTGGTCTTTGACCAGGTCTTGCCGTTGTCATGTGAAACGAGAACGCCCGAAACTGCCGTACCAACCCAGATGGTGTCCGGCCGAGCGGCCGCAATATGAACGGCGAATATATTCTCGTCGTGTCCTCCGCCGAGCGGCAGCCGCTCCCAGCCTTTTGTGATGTCACGTGTTCGATAGAGCCCGTTGTCAGTTCCGGCAATCAATCCGCCGCCGGGCAATCTTTCAATTACCTTTACCTTTTGCGTCAAAGCTGCGGTCAGCTTTGGCGAAGGTGCCGCAGCCGTTACAACTGGAGTCACCGCCGCAGTTTTCTTGACGGTTCCCTTTACCGGTGCCTTCTTTACCGGCTTCCTGACTGGCGTTGTTTTTGCCGCAACGAGCTGGTTCCAGCTAACGCCCCGATCGAGCGAGCGAAAGATGCCTAGGTTCGTGCCCAGAAAAAGTTGGTTAGGATTAGTTTCATCCTGATGAACTACGAACGGCTTGACACGTCCGATATCGAGGTTTCGTGCCTGCTGCCAGGTACGTCCACCGTCAGTGCTCAAGAAAAAGAACCCTCCGCCGGTAGCAATGTTCTGCGTTCCGGCGTAAAGCCTGTCGGGTTGTGCAATGTCGGGCGTAACAAAATAAGTAAACCGACTTGTAAAATTGCCGCTTGAGGAAACGAAATTGCGTCCGCCATCATTTGAAACCATGACGCCATAATTATTTGTTCCAATAAAGACACGATTTGGCTCCGACGGATGCAAAGCGATCGAATTTATCTCAAGCTCACGCGAAGTGGTCAGCGACCAGCTCTTGCCAGCTGTGTTACTCATCCAAAACCCTTCTGTCGTAGCCGCGAATACTGTGCCGGCCTGCGAAGGATGCTGCATTATGTCGCGAGTACGGCGTGACTGCGAAGGAATGCCCTGTATCTTGGCCCATTTTTCGCCTGCGTTAAACGATTCGTAAATGCCGCTGCACGCCGACGCGATAATATGTTCAGGATCTCGCGGATCGATATTGATGGCAAAGACGTCGGAATCGTCGATCATGCCGTCCTTGATGAGACGCCAGTTCTTACCCGCGTCAGTACTTTTATATGCACGCCACCAAGTGCCGGCATAGATAACATCCGTTCCACGCGGGTCCATCGCCAACGAATCGATATTCACAGGCATCGTTGACGATTGTATCTTTTCCCAGTCCTCGCCCGAGTTCTTGGAACGCCAAACTCCTGTAGTGGTGCCGACCAGAAGAACCTTCGGGTCAAACGACGACTGCATCATCGAATGGATCGATTCCTTGCGAAGCTCCTTCGCATCTTTCCATGTCGCGCCCCCGTCCGTCGAACGGAAAAAACCGCCCGGAAACTGATGCCGATGGCCTGACGCATAGATCTTTTGAGAATCACGCGAATCGACAAAAAGGTTGTCGAGAATCAGCTCTGACTGGTTTAGATTCACGAGCAGCCGCCACGTCTTACCGCCGTCTGACGAAGTGTGTATTTGACCATCGAGCGTACTGGCATAGAGCTTGTCTTTGTCGCGCGGGTCGATGGTGATACAACGAACGTCGCCGCCGCTCGGACCGACGACCTGCCAATCGTCAAATTTGTCAGGCCCGCCGGTTACATTTCCAGCCGAAGCAACAGCAAATGAAACGTTTAGAACCGAAAACGCCAAAATGATCGAAACAACCGATCTGGTGAATGTTGTCTTTAGCATGTTTGTGTAATTCCTAAAATAAATTACAGGAAATGTGAAGTTATCAGAAATGGGGTTTCCCCAATTAGGTCAGATGCTGCAAAATAGCCGAGCGTTTGCGCACAATGCGAAGTTTATATTTCCTGCTGGACGGTCAACATAACCGCGCAAAAAGAGTAACTACGAGTATTCTAGCAGAATATCCGGTCCCGCTCAATACAATTTCATCTCGTTCCCCAAATGAAAAAAAGCGGTTGAGGCTCAGTGATGAATCGCCTCAACCGCTTAAGAATGTTTGCATCATTTAGGATGCAAAGCTGTTATGCTGTCGGTTTTTTTGCTCCCGGCGGGACGAGAACAAACTTCGTCATTACATCTCCGCCCATAGCAGGACCGTCAACAAATGTCACACGACTTGCATCATATTTACGGAAGTTGATCGCCTTCATGATCTGTGCCTTGCGAGCCTTGATCTGAGCAGCGGTTCCATAGTTGAGGATATAGCCCTGTGCATTTGGATTATTGTTCAAAGTAATGTAGAAGTTATCAACACGCGCCTTGACATCATCATCCTGTGCCTTACCAAATTCATCAACCGTTGTCGGTTCATCTGGTTTCTTAATGCTGCCTGTTGCAGAGCCCGAAGTTTGACAACCGCATCCAGTCGGCGTTCCGCCGATCTCCAACGTGGCCGTAATATTGCTGCCAGGATCAAGGCCGGCCGTGCTAACCGTGATCACCGAAGTTCCCTGACCCGACACGATCGATCCGGCAGATACCGACCAGTTATAGGTGATATCGCCACCGCTTCCACCGCTGACATTAGCGGTAAAGGTCATCGATTCGCCAGGATTCGTAAGGCCTGCAGGACCATCAACATTGAGTGTTGGGCATGAGCAAGCATCTACGCAATCGCACTCTTTGACCGTGATCGTCTGGGTGTTCGTCTTTCCGCAAACGCCGCAACCGTCGTCTACGCCGGTTGTGATCGTGTAGGTTCCGGGCTGAGCACCGCTCAGATCCCATTGAACATTTGCCCCCGATCCGATAACGCGTCCGCCCGAAACTGTGTAGTTATAGGCCAGAACATCGTTTTCAGGATCACTTGCCTTGGTCGAAACGTTGATCGTCTTATTGTCGTCGCAGGAGCCGGACCTTGGTTTCTTTCCAGCCGGACAAGGCAATGTGATGACGTTGGTGCTCAAGTCAACTGAATCGACGTTCGCCGGTTTGTTAACTTCCGGCCCTTGTCGAGCATCTCGGCGTCCGAGCCAGACATTGGCGATGTAGCCGCTAGGATCGGTTGAGGTCGTAAATCCGCTCGGGACCGCAGTGTCGCCAAAGCTTCGCGTTCCCTGCTGATTGAGATTGGCTCTGTAAGCTGCTCCAAATCCCCACCAACGACGCGGGAAAACACGGAGGCCGACGATACCGTCGATCGGGTTTCTTTCAAACGCGTTCGGCGTGTGTCCGCCGACATAATAAAGCGAGCGGAACTCAGCAATGTACTGCAAGTACTTGTTGACCGGAAAATCGACTCCGATCGATGACTGCAATTCATCTGCACGATCGAGCAATGTATAATCGCTACCGCCAAATGTACCCTTCGGATTTGTTGTGTAGGTGTAGCCTATATTACCCGAAAGATTGATGTGCTTGTGCAGTCTGGCATCGGCAAAGAAAGTAAGATTAATATCACCCTTGTTCGCACCCGGGCCTGAGCCGCGCTGCATCATGTTAAATCCTGAAAAGCTGTCCGCTGTGTCCGGATACCATGTGTAAGAAGCGATAAGGCCGTAACCGACAGGGCTTTCCAAATCGTTCATTCGCCATTTTCCGCCAAATACCATCGAGTTAAATGACGAGGTGCCGTACGAGCGATTGATGAACGGAGCATCAGCCAAATACGACGGTGCAAGCGTAAAGACCGAAGGGGCAACCTGACCACCATTTGGGCTTTCCGGGTTACCGATCGTTGTCGTGCTGAGAACTACGCCCGGAAGGATGCTTCCATAAACCGAACCGACATTCGGGAAAAGGTCCGCCGCCCCCCCAGAACGCGGGGTTCCTAGGCTCGTGAACGGAAAGTTAACAAAAGCAGAGCCGGCCTGACGAAAGACCAGGTTGTTCGAGCTACCCAAGAGCATTGCGGGCGGGCTAAAGGAGCTGCTGCCGTCAAATACCCGCGAATTTGGCAGGTAAAATCCCGAGAGGTTTCTCGGAGCATTGACCTTAATGCCGCGCCATGCTTCTGTGGTAAAAAAGAGTTCCAGATGGTCACTTACGCCGATCTGAAAACTAAGCGGGACCGAGGAGATGTCTGCATCACCCGGATCACGATCATAATTGCTGTAGGCAGCGCTAAAAGTGTATTCACCCTTTCTGAGGGTTTGCCCGTCATAGACCGTAAACAATCCAGTCGGACCGCCAACGGAACCGCCGGTCCCCACAGTCGGGGCCGTGTTTCGGTCATCCTTGTCGGACCGCATCTGGGCCGATGCCGCGAATACAAGCGTTAAAATAATTAAGGTAACGATGTACGCTTTGATAGCCAGTTTCATCACATTCCTCCGCCGAAAAGTAAAAAATTTAATTTCAATACGCAGCTTTTGAGTTCAAAACCATGAGTTCATTTTTCTCAATTGCTGCCCAATTACGACACACGCGAGGCGTTCACCTAATCAAAGGGTAAAGTCCTTAAAGCGTGGCTAAAAATCACAAGATAAGTCCATATCTCCCGTTAAATTTATAACGGAGTAGTGCCTTAAAGTCAATAAATACTATTTAGTAACTTTAATTCTCCCTCGTTACGACCTTAACCCACATCCTGCTGAAAAGCAAGTAATATAGCTTACATTACGCGATCCTTTACGCGTAGATGCCTCGCATTCGGGTATCGTAAGCAACTCGGTCGATAGCGAGCATGTAAGCTGCGGTGCGCGAATCTACACCGTGTTTGTCGGAGTAGTGAACCAGCTCATTGAAGCTTGCCACCATTTTGTCCTCAAGACGGGCGTTCACCTCAGCCTCTGACCAGAAGTAGCCAATTCGGTCCTGAACCCATTCAAAATAAGAAACCGTCACTCCACCGGCATTTGCAAGAATGTCCGGGATGACGAATATCCCCTTATCATGCAATATCTTATCCGCTTTCGGTGTAGTCGGGCCATTTGCTCCCTCGGCAAGTATCTTACACTTGATGCGGTCTGCATTTTCTGAGGTGATCTGGTTTTCGGTGGCACAGGGAGCAAGCACGTCGCACTCGATCTCAAGCAGAGCCTTATTATCAACGTAATCGGCATCGGGATAGCCTTCGAGCGACTTATTTGTCGCTAAATACTGCATAACTTTTGGGATATCAAGGCCGTTTTTGTTGTAGATACCGCTTCCTATATCGGAAATGGCGATGACCTTATAGCCTTTTTCATGCATAAGCTCGGCACCGATACCGCCAACGTTTCCGGATCCCTGCACAACTACCGTCGTCTGCTCAGGAGTGAGGTTATATCGTTTGATCGCTTCATTTACGGTAAACAAAACTCCGCGTCCCGTAGCCTCGCGACGTCCCAGTGAGCCGCCCAAAGCGATCGGCTTGCCGGTCACAACCGCGTTAACCGTGTGCCTCATGTGCATCGAGTAAGTGTCCATGATCCACGCCATGGTCTGCTCGCCTGTATTCATGTCGGGTGCCGGCACATCCTTGTCGGGACCGATAAAATCGATAAGCTCTGAAGTGTAGCGACGGGTGAGGCGTTCAAGCTCGCCCTGCGACATCTGATGCGGATCACAAATGATACCGCCCTTTCCACCGCCGAACGGAACGTTCACAACAGCACATTTCCAGGTCATCCAGGCTGAAAGGGCCTTTACTTCGTCAAGCGATACATCCGGTGCATATCGAATACCACCCTTCGCCGGGCCTCTGGCGAAATTGTGCTGTACGCGAAAACCTTCGAACACCTGAATATGCCCAGTGTCCATTCTGACAGGAATATATACTTTTAGTTCCCGGCTCGGCACACGCATCACCGCGTAAAGGTCTTCCTCAAGATTGAGGAGCTTCGCAGCGCGGTCGAACCGCTCGCTCATTGCTTCGAAAGGATTCTTTTCGTCGCTGCCCTTGAACCGCCGCATTTCATCAGCCATCGGATTTGCCATTTATGTAACTCTCCAGATCTAGATAACCTTTTTGGTTAGTATTTTTCTTGAACGATAACGCTTAACCTAATCCAACAATCTGCCGCAGTTTCGCATCTGAAATACAGGTAAGCATATGCTTGTGCAGTAACCGGTTCAGGGAAACTTTGTAAACTGATGCGATCATTACCGGCAGGAAAACTCGATTGTGGTTCGCGTTCAAACTGAAAATGTTACCCCACCGAAAAGACATAACGCAAATCTTTGAGATTAAAATCTTTGTGCAAGGAGAGTTCGATAAATTCATTCGAATTCCGGGTCATTGATGTTAATATCCAGTTGTACCTTTTCAGAGCGATGAACACACATTTGAAGGCAAGTTCCCGCATATTACGCCTGAATCTTCTTGCGTTTTTGCTGACGCTGAGCTTTCCGCTGTTCGTGGCTGCTCAATCGGATGACGAAACCCCTGATCCGGTAGCTGCGTTTAACAATGCGCAGGACCTTCATGAAAAAGGCAACCTCGCCGGTGCTATCGATCTTTACAAAAAAGCGCTCAAGATCGAGCCGAATTTCCCCGAAGCCGAATATCAATGTGGCATTGCCTATCTTGCACTGGACAAAAGGGACGAAGCCGAGAAGTCATTTCGCAAGGCGGTCGAGCTTCGTCCGGAATGGACGTTGGCGATGACGAGTCTCGGTTCGCTGCTGGTCCAAAATGATAAGTTCACCGAGGCAGACCGTATACTCTCAAAAGCGCTCGAACTCGATCCGCAAAATTCGCCGGCACTCGCTGCAATGTCCGACCTGCGTCTTAAAACAAAGGCGTCGCCCGCTGTTCTGAACGATCTGCTCGCCAAAGTTGCAAGTCTGACCTTAAAAGCAAACCCGACCGCATCGATCTGGATCGCTCGCTCCACCCTGGAAAACGCCCTCGGTAAAAGGGACGCTGCCCGCGGCAGCATCACTAATGCCTTAGTCATTGATCCAAAAAACCGCAGTGCTTTGCTGCTTATGGCAGACATGGCTCTGGAAGACGGTGACGTCTTAAAAGCAAAGGAAGCGGCCAAGCTGCTGCAAACTATTGCCTCCGATTCGGATTCGTTAAAGTTACTAAACACGAACATTCTTCTTGCTGACGGCGGTTCAGAAGAGAGCGTAAGGGAGGGTCTTGAAAGGCAGTTGGAAAACGATCCGAAAAACACCGCCATTCTTAGCCGGCTCTGTTACGCCTTTCGGCTTGCCGACCCGCAAAAGGCTCTCGGCTTCTGTCGCCGAGCTTCGGAAGCACATCCGACGAACATCAATTATGCAGTTGGATTCGGGGCGGCTCTTGTGCAAGCGAAACAATTCGCCGCCGCGGTTGATACGTTGCGCAGGCTGATAGAAATTGCCCCCAACAATGCAACCGCTCATGCTAATCTTGCTACGGCGTTGTTTGAACTGAAACGTTACGCCGAGGCCAAGGCTGAATTTGAATGGCTTACGACAAAACAGCCCAACTTGGCAGTCGCTTATTTTTTTCTTGCGATCGTTCATGACAATCTGGGTGAATACGCCGATGCGATGGCAAATTACCAGCAGTTTTTGCGTATTGCCGATCCGGCAACGAACAAACCCGAGATAGACAAGGTAAATCTGCGGCTACCAGCACTTCAGCAAAAAATAAAGAGGAAGAAATAGTGAAGAGTTTAGAGTTAAAATTTGAGAGAGGTCGGCGTTTTATTTCGGTCCTCTTGTCCATCTTTCTCCTTACTATTCTATGCACTCTACTTTCCGCTTCCGTCACAGCCCAAGACGATGACGACCCCGCGCCGCCGCCTTTGAAATTGATCACAAAAGATGAGCAAAAACGGCTCGAAGGTCAACCCGAGCTTAAGGAACGAACAAAGGTCGCCGTGGAACTAATGCGTTCTTGTATCGATAGGGCAGAAAAGGCGAATACCGCTAACGACTTTGACGGCATCTTTCGCGAGCTCGGTCATTTTCGTGCTCTTCTCGATTACACGCTTGCATTCCTGCAAAAACAGGATCTGCATGAGAACAGATCGCTTGACAATTACAAGCGACTCGAACTGAGCTTGCGTGCCGCGATTCCCCGAGTGGAGACGATCCGCCGCGAGGCCCCTCCCAAATACGAGGAATATGTTCATGATTTTCTTAAATACATTCACGACGCCCGCACCAAAGCGATCGACCCGATGTTTAGCGACACCGTTCTCCCAACGAAAAAGTAAAATGACAAAAGTTACAAGTAAAACTTCAAACCGCATGAGAAGCATGATGCATTGGCTTTCTTTTTTTTGTTTTTGCATTTTCACTTTTACGTTTTCCACATCGGCAACCGCTCAGCATCGCGAATATTTTACTGACGAAGAGATCGAGCTGATCCGCGACAATCAGCAGATCGACAACCGGATCGATGTGCTTGTCAAAGCGATCGACCGACGCTTTGGCGTGCTGAATATCAGCGTCAACGGGTCAAAAAAGGAGGGCAAGGAATGGGGCAACTTGCCAACCGGAACGCGGTCCGAACTGCTCTCAGACATCAGAAACATTCTTCAAAAAGCCATCGACGACATCGATAACCTTTCCGCACGCCCCGACTCTATGGTGCTGACCGTCGAAGAACGAGAGAAAAAGCCCAAAGGCTTCTCAGACCTGTTTCCAAAAGCCGTCCGAAGCCTTGCTAAAGCCGCCGAGCGTTACAAGCCTGCTCTCAAACAAACGCTCGACACGACGAAAGACCAACGCGAAAAAGGCCTGATCCTCGATATGATCGACATGTGCAGCGACATAATCGAGTCGGTCAAAAAACTGTAGTTGTCAAAGATCAATCCCCGATACTTCTTTCATCGCCTCGTCGAGACTAGTGATCTTTCCGTCGAGTTGCATTTCATAAACAGCGTCAAGAATTTTTTTGAATCTTGTGCCAGGCGTCATTCCTAATTCGATGAGATGCCGTCCCATAAGGATCGGTTCGGGGGCTTTCTTCTCGATCTGCAGTTCCCGCACTTTTTCGATGAACCATTCCTGCGCTTCGGAGCCAAATCTCTTTTGAACAGGCAGCCAATCAGGATTGCGCCCAAGAGAATCCGCCTTGGCAACACGATACAGAAGATCGGCCTCGACCTTGCGTGCGAGGCGACGAAACGCTCCGTCGCCGACCGGAGTTCTCGCCTTGTAATACTCACCCGGCTTTAGGTGATAGCGGACGAGTTCAACGACCTGTTTGCGGACATCAAAACCGTTAAGAGTGAACATGCCGATAGTGTCGAGAAATGACAGCGTGCAAGGGCTCCGAGCATGACCGTGACCTTTCGCGCGTGATCGAGATCGTCGATCAGCTTTCGGGCTTCGTCCACAACCATCAGTGTGTGAACATCGACGTCGCCTTCGGGATGCCAGTCGGGTTCCTGCGGCACGCCGACAAGCGCTTGCATCTCGGGAAAGAGTTGGCTGACGACGCCAACATCGTAGAGCCATTTCAAGCCGATAGATGGCCTTTGCGCCTGAAGCAAAAGTTTCTCCAGTTCGCCCCAAATACGCTCTTTCGGCAGATCGGTAACATCGATCGTCTTGCAAAGAGCGATCGTCTCGGCATCAATGCCGAATTCAAACCTCGCCGCAAACTGAGCTGCACGTAGAACACGCAAACTGTCTTCACCAAATGTCGTGCCATCGACCATTCGCAAAGTCTTACGTTTCAGATCGGCCTGCCCGTCAAACGGGTCGACGATCTCGCCGGTCAGGACGTCTTTCAAGATAGCGTTTATTGTAAAATCACGCCGTCGGCACGCTTCCTCGAACGACATGTCGGGATCGCCCTCGACAACAAACCCGCGATGGCCGCGCTCAGTTTTACGTTCGCGTCTTGGAATAGAAACATCAAGGTCATCGCCGATCTTATAAACCGCGAACGCCTCGCCGACGACATTGACTTCGTCCGCAATGCCCGTTGAAACAACCAATTCATCGAGTATCCCGCGCAGCTTTTCGGGCTGAATGCCATAGACCTCGACATCCCAGTCCTTAGGCTCAAGCCCCATCAACTCGTCACGCACACACCCGCCGACAAGCATCGCCCGCCCACCGTCATCTCGGAC
>JBGARA010000120.1:0-6307 GCA_044230475.1 Pyrinomonadaceae bacterium
TCAAAAGAACTCAACATTCCGATGTCGTATCTTGTAGATCAGGGCGGCACGTCAAACCTGCTCATCGTCGCCAAGGCGCGGGCTGACTTTATTACGGGATCAGTATGAAGTACGCTCAAAGAACCTGAAACTTGACCTGCGGATTCAGGCCTGCGGTCCTGCGTAAATACTGAAGCGGTTGATGACAAAGACGACGTCAAGCAAAACGCCGACGGAAGCTGGGCGTCTGATCCGGAGCACGTGTTCGTGTTCGCCTGACGATGGTCGCACAGGCTCGGCGTTATCATGTGGCATTGGTCGATAACCTGCCTGCGGGGCTTGAGATACTCAATCCCGACTTGCAGTGACCGAAGCAATTCCCGCTGACACGGGCGGCGCAAATTCAATTGTCGATGTTTACGGCAGTCAGTCATGGGGGACGCGGCTGGTGGTGGCGGCAGTATTGGTTCGAACATCAAAATTTCCGTGACGAACGTGCCGAGGCTTTTGCTTCATTGCTGTGGGAAGGCGTTTACAACTACACTTATGTAACCCGTGCCACAACGCCCGGGCAATTCATAGTTCCGCCAGCAAGGCAGAGGAGATGTATCATCCCGAAACATTCGGACGAACAGGTGATTTCGTAAAGAGTGGAATAACCTGCTCAAAACTGACAGTCAGGAAGGAGGGTTGTCTCCGCCGTTTCGAGAGAAGCGGCCGCAAGCAGCCTTCCTGACTGCCGTATGCTAAAATCCTCCTTAACTATGCAAAAGGTAACTTGTCTGATACTTTGCCTTGTTTGTTGTCTGGGATGCCTTGCACAAACCGATTTACAGAAGATGGTCGATGCCGAGCACGCCTTTGCCCAGCTCGCTGCGGACAAGGATACTCGCACGGCCTTTCTCGCAAATATGACCGCCGATGCGGTTATATTCAATCCTGAACAAACAAACGCCAAAACCTTTTGGGAAGCCCGAAAACCAAATGGCAGCTTGCTTTCATGGGCACCTAATTTTGCAGATATTTCGAGCAATGGAATTCTCGGTTACACGACGGGTAATTGGGAATGGCGGGCAAAGGGAAAAGACGACACGCCCACTGCATTCGGTGATTTTATTACGTTATGGCTACGTCAGCCTGATGGAAAATACAAATGGGTCGTCGATATAGGCGTCACACATGACAAGCCGGAAAAATATTCTACTGAATGGACGACTACTAAGCTCGCCGGAAAGGATACAAAAACCACCCCCACGGGCGACTTTGCTACAGAGTTCTACCAACTCACTGCGGCGAAAGGTCTAACAAAGGCGTATGAAAAATTCGCCGACGATAACGTCCGCTCATATCGCGAGGAACGGTTGCCGATATTAGGCAAGGCTACGACTTTGAAAATGCTGAAAGCTGACAAGTCCGAGTTTTCATTCGCAAAACGCAGCACGATCTTTACCGCCGAGGACATTTCATACAATCTGAATACATATACCAAAACTCTCGCCGGCAAAGTCGTGGAAAAAGGAAACCTCCTTCAAATCTGGAAATTTCACAGTGGAAAATGGCATATTGTTCTGGACATATTTAAGCCTGTCAAATAACTTTCTATGCAGCCACAATTGCGCAGCCATTTCAACAAAGTTAGCGAGGTCCTGAAACTCGAATCGGAGGCCATCGCGCGTGCTGCCGTGGTTCTCGACCCTCACGAGGTTGAAAAAGCAACGGAGCTTCTGCGCTCGTGCAAAGGTAAGGTTGTTGTAACCGGCGTCGGCAAATCTGGCGTCATCGCCGAAAAGATCGCTCAGACTCTGACAAGCACTGGCACAGTGGCTATTTTTGTTCATCCGTCCGACGCGATACACGGCGGACTTGGCGTGATGACTGCTGACGATGTTGTCATCGCGTTAAGCAATTCCGGCGAGACTGATGAGATATTGGTTCTATTGCCTTATCTCAAACAGCGGGGCTCGGGCCTGATCGCAATTGTCGGAAACATATATTCAACTCTTGCCCGAAACGCCGATGCAATCCTCAATGCATCAGTCGATAAAGAAGCCTGTCCGCTAAATCTTGCGCCGACCGCTTCGACCACTGTCGCTCTTGCGATAGGAGACGCGATCGCAATGGCGTTGATGGATGCGAAAGGTTTGACGGCGGAAGATTTTGCTGCGAATCATCCTGGCGGACAGCTTGGAAAACGGCTGACGTTGACTGTGGAGGCTCTCATGCATCAGAGTCCGAACGTTTCACCCAATGCAAGCTGGCTTGATGTCGTAAAAGCGATCTCGAGCCATGCATTGGGAGCGGTCAACGTCGTTGACGACAGCCACAAACTGCTTGGTATCATCACCGACGGTGACCTTCGCCGCACAATTGAACGAACACAGCCAGATTCCCTTTCGACGCTATCTGCCGAAAATATGATGACCTCGTCGCCGATCACCGCTTCACCGGGAATGCTCGCATACGACGCTCTTCGACTCATGGAAGATCGCTCATCGCAGATCTCGGTCCTGCCTGTTACTGATAACGAAATTTGTGTAGGACTATTAAGGCTTCACGATGTGGTCAGAAGCGGGCTGTGATCATTCGTCCGTTTCCATCATGTGATATGGAATGCGCTGTGCGAGGAGGTGGCCGCTCATTATCAAGCCTGTCCATATAAGCAACGAAACAGTAGAGACCGCCCATCCGATATTCGCCACCAAATTATCCTCAAGTACAATTCCACCTAAGATGGCCGGAAATCCAAAGAACGCTATCCGGAGAGCAGTCTTTTTGGAATCTTCTATCGTTTCAAGCAGATTGACCCTGCCGATCTCCATCTCCATATATTCGTCGTCGGAATTGAGATTGGAGAAATACTCGGTCTCGGTCTTTGACCAACGGCGTAAAGACGGTGTCTCGGCAACCCGATTCGCCGTTGAGAAATGATGGATCACGTGGGCGATCTTGCCATCACGCAGAGCTATCTCCGCAAGGCCTCGTGCAGTGCGAAAATTCTCACCCAGGCGTTCGATGGCATTTTGAAAAACATTTCCGGCACGGCGCAGTTCGCCGATCTGAAAATAACACTCGCCGAGCCGAACAAGTAATTCCCCATCGTCCGCCGCTCGCCGTTCCGACAAACGCAAAGCCGCGAGTGCCCTGCGCTCCATCTTTTTGTCATGTGTCGTGCCAGCAAACGAATGCAGGCAGCGTGCAAAATCAAATATCAACCGAGCATCGCGTGGCTTAAGTACAAGTGCTCGACGAAACGCCTCCAGAGCCTGCAGCAGATAGCCCGAAAGCCGCAGTTCGTTTCCAAGACTCGTCAGTTCCTCTACCTTTTCGTCCTCAAAAAGTTCAAGCGATTCAAATACCTGCTGTGAATGTTTATTGCGTTTGCCGGTTCTCCTAAAACTATTTTCCAAAACATCAGCCGCCGGAATTTGTGAGAATTCTGCACGCGTCAATGTATCTTTCGGATCCGCGAGATGATCACGAAGCTCGATAGAACGTGTATCAAGCAAATTATCGGAGAGCTTTGGCAGGATGCTCTTTATCATGCTGCGGTAATCTTCGCTAACGCCCGATGCGCCGGAAGAAAACACGATGCTCAACCCTTTACCGCGAAGTATCGTTCGATAGCGATAAAAAACATGGCCGCCTCGCTTCAATGTTCTGATCGCCTGCGTTTCAACTTGTTCGATGTCGTTGATCTTCAGGCTGCGACGCGAGGTATTGAACCATGCCCAAAAACGCGGAACGAGGCCGGTCCTTACGAGCCGTTTTCCGTCAAATTTTATGTGATCAGCAAGAGCAAAAAACGGAATAAAGATCCAGGAAGATCCGAAGAGGATGAGGCCCGGCAGGTCCATTTCTAGATAGAACAAAAACGCGGAGAAAAATGTGCCCAGAAGTAGGGCGGTGAAATAACTTTGTGGTGAAACGCGGATCGAAACAAAAGATTCAGGTGAAGCGGCTTCATCTATAGCTTCGTCCGCCTGCTCACAGTTTATTTTGATCTTTTCTAGTTCGTTCACCTATGAAAACTGCCGCCCTTTGATCACTAGCAATTACTAACTACTAAACGGTTAATTACTAACGAAATTTCGTAAAGAAACGATTGCGGCAGAATTCTATTGAAACTATTGAGCTTTTACGCTGATGGGCAATCCACCGGCAACTCCGCCAATGGCAGGTTTATCCGGTGTCGGCTCGGCGATCTGCGAAGCACGGTCAGGGTCAATAGCCTTTAATTTATCCTTTGCGCTAGTTGCGGTTTCGGACATCGGTATGGCTTTGTCATCCATGTCTTTCGCTTCGCTGGCAGCCTTGGCAATATTAAAATAGATGTCGGCGGCTTCCTGCTTCTTATCCTGCTTCTCCAATACTTTCGCAAGCTCAAAGTTAATTGTGTCTTTTGCTACTATCGGATCATCCATCGCAGCCAGCTCTTTATAGAGAGCAACAGCATCATCGAGTTTATTGTCTTCGACCTTTGTCTGTGCTAAAGCAAATTTTGCGAGCTTTGCAACTTCTGAGCTTCCCGAAGCCATTCCTTCGAGCTCCTGAATGCCAGACGCCCGATCTGTAACCAGATGGTTAACCGCGATGAAATATTTCGCCTTTTCCGCAACCGCTCCGCCGAATTTATCAGCAACAGCCTGAAATTCCGTAATGGCAGCTTCTGCACGCTCTTTCTCAGTCTTAAACGTTTTCTCCGTGGAACCCGCTGGTGGAGGCGTTTCGGTAACCTGGGCACGCGATGTGTCGATCGCCTTTCCGAGAGCCGTCTGCGCTTCACCGCCGGAACGCTTCATTTTGCCCATTACAAAATAGGCCACCAACGCAATTACCACAAGGCCAATTAGCCCATAGAGTATCGTCTTGCCTTTTCCCTCGAACTTCTTGCCGACATTCTCAAGACGTTCATTTACCCTTTCTTGAAAAGGATCCTTATACTTCTGCTTTGCCGGTGCGGTAGCCGCCGCGGCTTGAAGCTGTTCAAATCTTCTCTTTTTCTGTGCCATCGTTAAAAAAACTGCAATTTCCTGCTGTCCGACCGTTGTATAATTGCGACAAACGGACTTTTTCCAAAAGAGTTAATGTAGCGTAAAAAGTCAATTAGAGCAAATAACTGAAAGAAAATATGAATAAAACACAGCTAATAAGGCGAGTTTTATTTTCCAACATTTGGGAACAAATCCCGTTTTACGGTGTCTAATAATTACAGTCCGCCAATAGCGGACAGGGCAATTTGACACCTTCCCTATAACGGGAGAGGCAACGGTGGCGATGGTCTTGGTCAAGTCAATTACTTTTGACGACGAAGAAATAGGGCGGACTGTAATGTCGGTCTCGCCTCTTATCGTGGATGAAGAGCCCGTATTTATTGACAAATTACGAGTCGGCGACGCTGCCGCATTTGAAACACTGATCGACCGCTATTCAGGTGATATATACGCACTGCTTTACAGGTTGACAGAAAATGCTGAAGAAGCGAGCGACCTCACGCAGGACACGTTTCTGAGGGCTTTGAGGTCGATCGGGAGTTTTCAAGGGCGTTCT
Organism: Pyrinomonadaceae bacterium; assembly: GCA_044230475.1. Classification (GTDB taxonomy): domain Bacteria; phylum Acidobacteriota; class Blastocatellia; order Pyrinomonadales; family Pyrinomonadaceae; genus OLB17. The sequence continues at coordinate 5,527 of JBGARA010000120.1, forward strand.
GAGTTGAAAACATGGCTTTTTCGGATCGCTATCAACGAATCGCGAAATCGCTTTCGCTGGTGGAAACGCCGAAAACGCGACCAAACGATCTCGCTGGACATTTCGATCGGCGATTCGGAAACCCCGCTTTCGGATACGCTTGCGGACCGCTCTATCAGCCCAGAAGAAGCCGCTCTTTCAAGTGAACGTGAATACGCTCTGAAAGCAGCTTTGCTGGAACTTCCCGAAGTTTACCGTGAGGCTATCGTGCTTTGCGATATCGAGGGAATGAGTTACGAAGAAACTGCCGCTGCACTCGGCATCGGCATAGGAACAGTGAAATCACGTATTTCACGAGGCCGCGAAGAACTGCGGCGACGATTGAAGGATTTTTGACAATTGAAGCGAATGGCTGACTCACCCCGGTCTCATTTAATAAGACTAAATAAAATCGGTGCCAACGATAGGTCAGAATGAACGAGAAGTTGGGGTTTGGAAGTCTTGAAAAGCAGTTAATACGGCGTTATTTGAATCGACCAGCAACATCGACGAAAAAAGGCCGTCGAAACGCCGATCCGGAAGCCTAGTCACGACAAGACGTTGCCGCCGTAAAAAGCGGCAGCCGGGGTAAGTCAGCCATTCGATCAATTCACATCAAAGCAATGAAATGCTCTGATCTACAACTAAATCTGGCCGCTTATGCGACCGCCTCGACGGACGATCCGACTAACGACGCGATCAAGGCTCATCTTGTTAGTTGTCCGCTTTGCCGTCAGCAGCATGATGAGTTTCGGGAAATTGC
>JBGARA010000023.1:0-46079 GCA_044230475.1 Pyrinomonadaceae bacterium
AACGGAGTGGGACAGTCTAACCTGTTGATTTCATTGGATTTCACCATAAGTGTCCCACTGTCCCACTGGTTTTTTTCAAAAAAACCTGTCCCAACTATCCCAAACGGTTTGGGACAGGCTAAGTTGTTGATTTCATTGGGTCTTAATAACAACTGTCCCACTGTCCCACCGTTTTTTCTTTAAATAATGTGAAGGTCAATCCGAGCGCCCCAAAATGAATTTTCAAAAAGCCAAACCGCCTAAAAACCGACGATCCCGCATCAACCTAGCGCATTTCTAAATAAATTGGAAGACCAATTTTCCCGATATGACGTAACTTTCTCGATATGACGTGATTTTCCTAACTGTTTCATGACACCCAGTTATGTTCCGTGGCTCAATGTGCGTGCAGATTTGTTGACAATTCTGACTACATATTTGTAACATTGATTCGGAGACCTAGAAATTTATGTCCAGCGTAAATGTAAGAATCAGTTCCACCAGTTATCAGATATTGAAAACCCTTTCCAAAAGCAAAGGCCAATCTATGCAGTCGGTGATAGATCAGGCCATAGAGGATCTGCGACGAAGAAAGATGCTTGAAGCAACGAACTCAGCCTTCTCTGCACTTAAAGCTGACAAAACGGCTTGGCAGGAAGAATTGGACGAGCGAAACGAGTGGGAAAACACACTTTTAGACGGAGTTGAAAAGGAATGACGCAGGCTTCTCGCGGCGAAATCTGGCTTGTCGCTCTTGATCCGACAAAAGGCCGGGAACAAGCCGGAATGAGGCCGGCACTCGTGATTTCAGTCGATATCTTTAATCACGGAGCAGCCGAGCTCGCTGTCGTTATCCCGATCACATCAAAAGGAAAAGGCATCCCGCTGCACGTTGAGATCACCCCACCGGAAGGTGGATTAACGATGACTAGCTATGTTAAATGCGAAGACGTGCGTTCGGTATCGACTTCGAGATTGGTGCGTCGATTGGGAAAAGTAACCAATCAAACGATCGAGCAAGTCGAAGACCGGCTTCGGATTCTGCTTGGTTTATAAAGTGGATTTTGCAGCTCAGGAGGTCTTTAGCATCGGAGCAGCCAGCTTTTCCCACTCATCGAATAAGCCTCTTAAGTCTTGATTCTAAGGTGATCACAAAACAAAATTAAGTATTACAAATCCTTTTACTTTAACTGGCTGTCCGGAAATTATTGTTGGTTCATATTGTGCATCCCGGATAGAGGTTACGGCTCCCTTAACCAAAAGCGGATGTCCGCATACTGTATTTGCTTCTATGACTTTTCCTTTTTCGTCGATAGTTACCTTAAAAACGACTGGGCCGGAAATTCTGTCTATTTTTGCTTCCGCCAGATATGCCGGTTTAGACATGCTAATGAGTTTTCCAGCGATTAAAGATGGCGATACGACACTTTTTGCGGGTGCTTCTACTGTATCTTCATAAGCAAATTTGTTATCGAGTTTGTACAGGCGTCTTTGTATTTCCAATGCTTTGGCATGATCTTTATTGTTGATTAGTAAACATACATAGCGATCAAGCACATTAACGAAGTTCGAGTCGTATTTATCGGGCGCTTTTTCAAGCACACTTAAATATTTGTCATAAGTAACTTCTGCTTCTTTCGTCTTCTTCTTCGCCAACTGCACCTCGACAAGATTGCGTAGAGCGCCGGCAACCAAAGCGTTGTCTGAGCCCAAAGCCTTTTGACGCAGGGCCAAAGCACGTTCGGCAAGCGGGAGTGCTTCGTCAACTTTACCGGATTTATACAATTTCACGACCTGTGCGCTCAACTGCTCGGCTTCCTTCAAGTCTGGAGACTGAGGATCTGTTTGTGCCGTTAAATTAAAGGTTGTGAGGAATATAATTAATAAAAGGCAGTATTTCATACTATTTCACTCCAAGAGAGTTTGTTCACGAGGTTACGGGAAAATACAGCATTAATCGCCTGGCTTAAATCCTTGCTTATAAGTGACAGCACCGTAAGCAAATGAGATAAGGAACGCAATCACTTCGTTATTAACAATAAGATGGACAGTAATAAATACGATCCCCCAGAGCAGGAAACGGCTCGCCCAATATTGGAACTCTTCGTACGTGACCTTCATCTCACCGAGCATGAAATGTAACACGAGTCGCGTTACCTTTCCAAGAAGTTTATCTTTTTGATTCTTTCCCGATGGCCCTCGAAGAGACGCTCACACCGTAATAATCACGTTTCCTTTCTTATGTCCTTTTTCGACATAGACGTGAGCCTTGGCGATTTCTTCGAGCGGATAGATCTTGTCGATCACCGGTTTGAGATGACCGGTCTCAACAAGCTCCTTGAGAAAGATCATATCGGCGGCCGTTTCGGTTATCACACCACCTATTACTTTCTTGCTGCTTGTCATCGAGGTCCAGATTCCACGAATAATGGCCGATGGTTCCATATGCACAACCCTCAAATAGTGGCCATTTTTCTTTAGTGATCTGACACAGTCTGCGAATGGACTCTTGCCGACCGTATCGAGAATGATATCGAACTTATCAACGGTGTCAGCGATGCCGGCGACCGTATAGTCGACAACCTCGTCGGCACCGAGAGATCGGACCAATTCCACATTTGCAGTGCTGCAGACACCGGTGACATTGGCTCCGAAATGTTTGGCAAGCTGTACGGCAGAGGTGCCAATTGCACCTGATGCACCGTATATAAGAATGTTTTGACCGCTCTGTAAATCACCTTTTTTCAAAAAGGAGAGTGCCGTTGCACCGCCGAACGGGATCGAAGCGGCCTCTTCGAATGTGATGTTGTCCGGTTTCAGTGCAAGCGTTGCATTTTCCGGTAGGCAAATATACTCCGCGTATGCTCCGAAGGTCATTCCGGCTGAACCAAAAACCTTGTCGCCCGGAGCGAACAGCTTTACATCTTTGCCGACCGCTTCGACCACTCCCGACAGAACAACGCCGAGGATCGGGTACTTTGGCCGCACCAACCCGAACATGAACCTAACGGCAAACGGATCGGGTTTGCGCAAACGTACGTCGCCGGAGCATACCGCCGTGGCATGAATTTTGATCAGGATCTCATTTGCCTTAGGACTCGGCTTTTCTACCTCTTTTAGCTGTAGGACGCTCGGTAGCCCATAACCGGTGTATACGATCGCTTTCATTATTGTCCCCGTGCACGGGAAATGTAGCACTAACCGTTTGGCTTGGCAAACTGTTAATACTTCTGATCCTCTTCAGGCTTTCGAGACTGTCGGGAACAAATCTGATCAAACGGTGTCTAAATCTCCAGAGAGCAAAAAAGGAGAACACCGATGAACAAACCTCATATAAACGTCACGCCGCTGATAGATGTCCTGCTTGTACTGCTGATAATTTTCATGGTGGTCGCGCCGTTGAAACCGAGCAGTTTCAGGACACGCATTCCTTCTGAGTCAAAAATAACAGGCCCGGTAAAAGAAAACCCCAAAACCCTCATCGTGTTCATCGGTGAAAACTCCTTGTTGGGGTTGAACAAGGAAACGGCGATGGGCACTGTCGAAGACCCCGCAACTCTCATCAAGCGTCTGACGGATGTCTTTGACCAGCGAATCGCGAACGGCGATGTATCGGAGACATTTGCCGACGATCCAAACCGGCCGATGAAAGACCGCATTGAGCGAACCGTCTTTATCAAAGCTCCTCGCAGCCTCGATTACGGCCGCGTCGCACAGGTGGTTGATGCTGTAAAACTAGCCGGAGCCTATCCGATAAGCCTTCAGATAGACGATCTTTGAAATTACGGGAGCGGACTAAATTTGTGATTCCAAACTGCAGAAGCCCGCGCGTGAGTAAGGGCGTAACATCCAATGTTGAGTGTTACGCCCTTGCTTACGCGCGGGCTTCTGCATCTGTCGTGGTATAATTTCCCTGTTCGAAGCCGCAGTCTTCGCTCCTCCGAACGTTTCCACCACATCTTTCGATGGTGAATTACTACGACATTTTGAAAGTGTCACCAAAGGCTTCGAAGGCCGAGATAAAATCGGCCTATCGCCGCTTGGCGCGCAAACTGCATCCTGACAGCCACACAGGTTCTGAGGAAACCGCATTGAAGTTTGCGGAGATCGCCGAAGCCTACGAAATACTTGGCAATTCGAAAGAGCGTGCAAAATACGACCAGCGCATTCTGCAGCGGCAGTTCAATAATAACGGCGACGAGTTTTCGGATTCGCTTTTTAATTCGTCTAACCGTCATGCACAGCGTTGGCGGCAGATGGTCTATGAAAAGCGTTACAACGACATCATCGACCGCATGATGGAGGAAGAGCGGCTTGAGGCAACTGCATTTCAGCGTGCGATATTCCCTTTGGTTTCTTTTCTTGTCTCAACCGTCATCGTCACGGCTATTCACCCACAGTTTTTTGCTCAGTCAGGGGTTGTCGGCGAGATCGCGATCGTCTCTTTGTTCGTTGCGGGTATCATTCACCTGATCGGGAGGCTCCGCGAGGGGTTTGAGCGATACACCGAGCGGGATGACAACATTCACGACTCGATACTTGATGAAAACTACAGTTCTGCTCCTCGAAAGTCACAATATGCCGTTGCGGCGGCTCTTCTCGGCGGAATTGGAGCGTCTGTCGGCCTAGGGTTTCTTATCGGCACACAGGTGCATTTTGCCGCCGACCTTTCGCCGAGCATGTTTTCAAGGAATCTCTTGCCTGAATTCCTCTTTTATCCGCCTATTATTACCTTATTTGTCGATCTGATACACTCGGTCGCCTATCGTTTCGAACGCTAAAAGCCTGCGTTTAGGGGTTTGACAATTTGCAGCTTTGTCTATAACATTTGAAGTTTGTCCTAACAGGACTGAATTATTATGGCTAATCATAAATCAGCAGAAAAGCGTGTCAGACAGAACGCGAGAAGAAACGAGATCAATCGCAGCAACCGCAGCAAACTGCGGACGCAGATCAAAAGCCTGCGTGCTGCCATAGCAGACCATGACAAGAAGGACAGTCTCGAATTGTTAAATCCGACCATCTCTTTGATCGACAAGGCGGTAAACAAAGGAATTATCCATAAAAACACTGCGGCGAGGCATAAATCGCGTCTCACGCGCCACGTAAGCGGACTCGCGTAAACAAGACACTTTTTCGATCAAATAATGGAAGCGGCCTGAGACAGGCGTCGGCTTCCATTTTTTTGTTACAATCCCTTTTTAATGACCACGCAGAGACAATATCGCTACTTTGATCTGATAATGGCGGCTTTTGTTGCCGTTTTGCTCTGCTCAAATCTCATCGGCGTCCACAAAGTCTCGTCCGTCAACCTGCCCATTATCGGCGAATATGTATATGGCACGGGAGTTCTGTTTTTTCCGCTTAGTTATTTGTTTGGCGATATTTTGACCGAGGTTTACGGTTACGCACGTTCGCGAAAAGTCATTTGGGCCGGGTTTGGGGCTCTGATATTTGCGTCGGTAATGTCATATATCGTAACGAGTTTGCCTCCTTGGGAAAAAATGCCGCTTGAGCAGCAGGCGGCGGTAAACCTCATCTTTGGACAAACATGGCGTATTGTACTCGCTTCCCTTTTAGGTTTTTGGGCAGGTGAATTTGTTAACTCGTTTGTTTTGGCAAAAATGAAGATACTGACAGAAGGCAGATTCCTTTGGATGCGCACCATAGGTTCGACTTTTGCCGGTGAGGCAGTTGATAGCGCGATCTTTTATCCCGTAGCTTTTCTCTATATTTGGCCGGCTGAACAAGTCGTCAGCGTGATGATCGGTAATTACTTTCTTAAAGTCTTTTGGGAAATTCTGGCAACGCCGTTGACGTACAAGGTTGTTAGTTTCCTGAAACGTGCGGAGCACGAAGATTTCTACGACCGCGACACCAACTTCAATCCGTTTACGCTCGAAGTGACAGATGGAACGGAATAGATCCGGACAGTTCAACATTGCCAAAGACCTCGCTGTTCAAATAGCGAAGAATGTCCTCATGGGTTCATCTGCGGTTCGACGGTGGCGGCTAAAACGCCCAAAGACCGCTACCACATATTCTAATACCGATGAATTCTTAACGAACTACGCGTTTGGCAGCCTTGAACTTATTCTTGAACACTATGGCGATCTGAATGGAAGATCGGTTTGCGAAATCGGTCCCGGAGACTATCTGACATCCGGCCTGAGCATTCTGGCTGCGGGTGCGGACCACTATTGTGTGATCGACCGTTTTCCAGGCGACTATTTTGGCGAGGCAGCAAAAAGCTGGTATCGTGAGATCGAAAAAAATTGGCATCGTTTTTTTCCCGGACTTCCCTGGCCGAAAACGCTGTCTGCGGAAACTTTCCCTGAGAATGCGAAGGACAAACTTGAACTGATCGGCGAAGCACTCGAATCTGCGACCGCTTCGCAGAAATACGATCTTATATGCTCATTTCAGGTCGCCGAACATGTCACGGATATTGATGCGTTTGCAGAGATTCACAATCGGGTGTTGAACGATGGCGGCGTCGGACTTCATCGGGTAGATTTTGGCCCGCACGACTGCTGGTTTTATTATCGCGACCCCGGAACGTTCCTGCAGTTTTCAGACAGCGTTTGGAAGTTAACGGGTTCAAATCGTGGCGTCCCAAATCGCAAACGGCACTCGCAATGCCGTTGGAATCAGTGTTGACCGGAACCGCGATCTATCGTCTGAGTAAAAAGATCTGACCGACAGCAATGACATCATCGTCGATATCAATATCAACTCCGCTCGTCGAGATCGCCGGTCCGCTGATCGCAAACCTTTCGCCCGCGATGATACGAAAGCTGGCTGTAGCCGTCGCCGGATCTGCAAACAAGACAGACCCTGCTGAAGCAACTGTCGAGGACTTGCTGAATTACTTCCCTTCTCGTTACGAAGACCGTTCAAATTTTGTCCGCATCAATGAACTCTCCGACGGGGTTGAGGCAGCCGTTGAGGTCTATGTCAAAACATCGGCTGCAATTCGCGTAGGGAAAAATCGCGGGCCGCGTCAGCCACCGCTTTTTTTGTTCGAAATAACAGGATCAGACGAGCAACGAGCCCAAAAACCCGTCATCGTTAAATGGTTCGTGTCCGGCAAGCAGGCCGAGCGAATTGCTAACTATTATCAAGATAAATTTACCCGCGGAACAAGATTTGTAGCCTACGGGAAGTGGGAATGGGATGGTCGTAGAAATACATTTGCCTTGATGCTGAATAAGCCTGAGGAACTCGAAATACTTCCCGGCACCGACGCCGCATTATTCACGTCCGAACAACAATTGGATGCCGGTAAAGATCGATCTGACGAAGGGCTGCTTGAAGACATTGGAGACCCACGGTTCGCGACAATACACACCGCTCGCCGCGTACCGATCTACAGAAAACTCGGTCCGTTTCAAACCAACCGGCTTCGAGAGGTTATTCATAGTGTTTTGCAAAATCTTGAACGCACTTCGATCGCCGACAATTTCCCATTTGAACTTCTCGAACGGCAAAATCTCATAAGTCGTGCGCAAGCATTGGCAGAAATTCATTTTCCACCGGACGATGCTTCGCTCGCAGAATATGAGATGTTTCGCAGTGCCGCGCATAAGAGATTGATCTTTGATGAGTTTTTCTGGCTGTCATTTACGATGCAGTTGCTCCGCGGAGAACGTCAAAAAGAGCCGAAAGGCACGATCATCGAAGTCTCCGATACTATTAAACAACGCCTCACAAAATTACTGCCCTTCTCGCTAACAAAAGCACAAAAAAAAGTGATAGGCGAAATATTCAGCGATCTTAAATCGGATGCTCCGATGAACCGTCTTATTCAGGGCGACGTCGGCAGTGGAAAAACCATAGTCGCTTTTCTGTCGATGTTTGCTGCAATGGAAAACGGCTATCAGGCAGCGTTAATGGCTCCAACCGAAATTCTGGCTGAACAGCACTTTAGAAACGCTCAAAAGACCTTCGCGGAATCCGGCTATCGCGTTGAGTTGCTTATCGGCAGCACAAAAGCTGCTGCAAAACGAAAGATCTACGAGGATCTCGCCGCCGGCGACATCCATTTTGTCATCGGCACTCACGCGATAATTCAGGACGAGGTTAAGTTCAAAAAGCTCGGCCTTGTCGTAATAGATGAACAGCATAGGTTTGGTGTTTTACAGCGTGCTCAACTGCGTGCACTTGGGCTAAATCCTGACGTGCTTGTGATGACGGCAACGCCGATCCCGCGTTCGCTGGCAATGACGGTGTACGGCGACCTCGATGTTTCGATCATCGATGAGCTGCCGCCCGGCCGCACACCGATCAAAACCGTTGTTCTCGGTGAAGACGAGCGGCACGGCGTCTATCGAGGTATCGAACGCGAAATAAAGCTCGGCCGTCAGGTTTATGTCGTCTATCCGCTTGTCGAAGAATCGGCAAAGTTGGATCTGAAGGCCGCAACAATAATGTACGAAGACCTGCGAACGCGTATTTTCCCGCAATACACGGTTGGGTTGCTTCACGGCAAGATGAAACGCGCCGACAAAGAAGAGATCATGGGTGATTTCGTCTCAGGCAAACTCGATATTCTTGTGTCGACAACCGTGATCGAAGTTGGAGTCGATGTGCCAAATGCTTCGCTAATGGTAATTGAACACGCAGAGCGATTTGGGCTGTCGCAGCTTCACCAACTTCGCGGCCGCGTTGGACGCGGAGCAGAACAAAGCTATTGCGTGCTGCTAGCGGGTTTCAAAAAGACGGCGGTTGCAAAGGAAAGGCTAGGCATTATGGAAGCGACCTCTGACGGGTTTAAGATCGCCGAAAAAGACCTCGAGATACGGGGGCAAGGCGAGATATTAGGAACGAGGCAAGTCGGCATTCAGAACTTCCGCATCGGTAACATTGTTCGTGACCTCGATATTCTCGTTGCGGCTCGAAAGGAAGCAGAATATTACCTGACAGAAAAACGCATGTCGCCCGAAACCTCAAAAATGGTGAAGGTGGCACGCTCCGACAAACGAATGCGGCTCGGCGGTGTAGGTTAAAAATTAGCTACGAATTAGACTATTACCTTATGCGAGTGATCTCCGGACTTTATCGCGGCCGCGTTCTAAAAAGCCCGGCAGACAACAAAACGCGGCCAACGTCGGATCGGCTTCGTGAGACCTTATTCAATATTCTCGCGCCACGAATCAATGACGAAACCAGATTCTTGGACCTCTGTGCCGGAACTGGTGCGATCGGCATCGAAGCACTTTCGCGTGGTGCTGCCTTTGTCACTTTTGTTGACCGCTCGAAAAGATCCTGCGCTCTGATAGAGGAAAATCTTGACAAGCTAAATGTCCCTGAATCGAGCACAGACATTCTGGCTCTCGACGCTGAGAACTTCACCGGACGCGAGCATAAAGCCGGCTGGGACATTGCTTTTTTTGACCCGCCCTACGAGGCAGACTATTCAATAGTCCTGCACGAATTTGGATTTAACAAAACTCTTCTGAATGATGGCGGCGTGCTCGTCGTCGAACATCATTCAAAAAAGCAGATGCCCGATGAAGTCGGTAAGATTCGACGCTGGCGTGTTCTAAAACAAGGTGAAACGTCGCTCAGCTTTTACGAAAACTCCTGATGAAAATACTTGTTTGGATCATCCTTTGCATTATCTGGGGCACTACGTGGATCTTCATCAAGGTCGGACTCGACGATCTGCCGCCGCTTACCTTTGCGGCTAGTAGGTTTATCCTGGCGATATTGATCTTGTTTATCGTTATTCGTTTTCAGAACATACCGCTCCCCAGGACGGCAAAAGAATGGCGTTTGATCGCTCTTACCGGAGTTCTGCAATTCTCGGTTAATTACAGCATGGTCTTTTGGAGCGAGCAGTATATTACTTCCGGGCTGGCTGCCGTTTTGCAGGCGATGATCACGGTATTCGGGCTTATACTCGCCTGGATCTTTCTGCCAACCGAACGAATTACAAAACTCAAAGTATTTGCTGTCTGTCTTGGTATCATCGGCGTCGCCGTCATCTTTTACGATCAGCTAAAAGTACAAAGCCTGATGGCGTTTATGGGATGTGTTGGCATCGTTATCGGTTCCTATGCAGCCGCACAGGCGTCGATACTCGTTAAAGCGAAAGCAGCTTTCATCCATCCGGCATCGCTTGTTTTCGGGCAAATGATCTGCGGGCTTCCACTGATATTAGTTTACAGCCTCGCCGTCGAGGGCAACCCATTCAGGCTTCACTGGACGTCGAAAGCACTTATCTGTATTCTCTATCTGACTATCCTCGGCACCATCGCCGCATTTTGGCTTTATTATTGGCTTTTGAGTAAAATCGAATCGACCAAAGCGATGATGATATCGCTCGTCACGCCGCTCATTGCAGTCGTGATCGGGGCTGTAACAGTCGGAGAGCAAATGCCTCCTCAGACAGGAGTTGGCGGCCTGCTTATTTTAATGAGCATTGGATTGATCGTCTTTCGAAAAGGAATTTTCAACGCAAAGACGCCAAGCAGCCAAGTCGCGAAGTAATTTTTTGCTCTTTGCGTCTCTGCATCTTTGCGGCTTTGCGTTAAAATCCTCGCAATGCACTTTAAATTCACAACAGCGGGCGAATCACACGGAAAGGGTCTGGTAGCTATTGTCGAAGGCGTTCCTGCCGGTTTAGAGATCGACATTGCCGCGATCAACCATGACCTGTGGCGGCGTCAGCAAGGCTATGGCCGCGGTGGACGGATGAAGATCGAGAGCGACGCCGTCGAGATAGTGTCGGGTATTCGTCATGGCAAGACGCTTGGCTCACCGATCTCTTTCACTATCGAAAATAAGGATTTCGTTCACTGGCAGGACGTGATGAGTGTCAGTAGCCCGCACGTAAGTGAGGGCTCGGAAGTAGAGGAGAAACGCGTCGTCAAACGTCCGCGTCCCGGCCATGCAGATCTTGCCGGCGGACAGAAATATCAAACGCGCGACTTGCGTGACATTCTCGAACGAGCGTCCGCGAGAGAAACCGCTGCGAGAGTTGCTTGCGGAGCTATTGCGAAACAACTTCTCTCTGCGTTTGGTATTGAGATCAAAAGTCATGTGATCAAGCTCGGCCATGTTCAAGTCGGCCCGCTCTGGAGAACCTGGGAAGAGATCGCCGCGATACCCGCTGACTCACCACTCAACTGCGCTGATGAATTGAGTCAGAAAGACATGATCAAACTTATCGACGCGACAAAAGCTCAGGGCGACACACTGGGGGGTATTTTTGAGGTTGTCGCCCGCAGCGTTCCGGCCGGCCTCGGTGCTCATACGTCGTGGCAGGACAAACTAGATGGCAGGATCGGCCAGGCAATCATGTCTATTCATGCGGTAAAGGCCGCAGAGATCGGCACCGGAGTCGCAAACGCGGCCAAGCCTGGTTCTGAAGTGCATGATGAGATATTTTTCGATCCGAATAGTAAAAAGTTCTGTCGCAAAACAAATCGGGCGGGAGGCCTCGAAGGCGGCATTACAAATGGTGAAGAGCTACGAGTTCGCGGCTATATGAAACCGCTTTCTACTCTCAAAAAGCCGTTAAGCTCTGTTGATATCGATACAAAAGAAACCAGCGAAGCTGCCTTTGAACGCTCCGACATCACTGCCGTTCCTGCTGCGGGTGTCATCGGCGAAGCGATGATCGCAATCGTTCTGGCGAATGCAATGCGTGAAAAATTTGGCGGGGATTCGATCGATGAAATGAAACGCAATTTTCAGTCATACCTTGACTCGCTCGGCCAATACTAGTAAATATTATGTGACCCAAAGGAACCTTTTGTATTGTTTGGCATCTAATGATACAGTCGTTTTCGCGATTTAGCTAACGGAGGAAAAATGAAGAAGACTCTACCTATCGCCCTTATTCTGTTGATTTTCGCCCTCACTTCTCTGGGCCAGAAGCTCGCAAAGCCGACACTTACCTCGGTAAAGCCAACGGCAGATCAACAAAAACGGATCAACGAGGGAGCATCCCTTCATGATGCGAAGAAATATGATGAAGCTATCGCGAAATACCAGTCCGTTCTTACCGAAAGCCCTGATTGTACGGGTGCCATGTACGAAATGGCCTTTTCGTTATATGACAAGGGCGACAAGGAAAAGGCGTTAGAAGTCGCGACAAAGGGGGCTAAGTATGTTTCCGAGGAGCTTCCTCTATTTTACATGATGATCGCCAACAATCTGGACGATATGGGTAAACCGGACGAGGCGGTCAAAATATACAAGGATGGCTTGAAAGCACTGGAAGGAGACGCTCGTTTCGGTCGCTATAGATCGAGTCTTTTCTATAATCTTGGCCTAACATATACAAGGCTCAAGAATTACAAAGACGCGAAAGAGGCTCTAAAATCTGCGGTTGAAAATAATTTTCAGTATCCTAGCCCCCATTATCTTCTGGCTGTGGTTTTTAATGGCACAAGATACAAAGTTCCGGCGTTCCTAGCGGCTGCTCGATTCATTACTCTGGAATACAATACTCAACGAACAGCGACATCGATAGATATCATTACGCACATTCTTCCGCCCGCCGCAAACGACTCCAAAGGTAACATCAACATTACCCTCGACATGAATGGGCCAAAAGACGAAGGGGATTTTGGTTTGTTTGATCTGATCCTTGGGACCATAGCTACGGTTCGCGGTGACGATGATAAGGGGAAAGCCGACAATCAAATGTTTATCGAAGGGATCGGTTCTGTCATTGAAATGCTCGCAGAGGATAAAAAGCTACAGAAAACTTTTGTCGGCAAAACATATGTTCCGTTCATGGTCGAACTTAAAAAGAAGGGGTATCTTGAAGTTTTCGGAAACACAGTGCTTTTCCTTCACGATAAGAATCCGTCTGCGGGTAAATGGATCGACGCGAACGGTGACAAGATGCGAGAGTTCTTCGATTGGGCCAAATCCTATTCACAGCCGGCGCAGTAGAACAACGGCCAGCCAGCACGCCCATCAGTCTGATTCTTAATGCGCGACATTAAGGCCTTATTGCTTATTTTGGCAGCATTGCTCTTGAGTTCATGCTCTGAGAATGATAAGGATCCGGCGTCTTCAAATTCAGTCCGGGAGAGTGTCGGAAAGCCTTCCTTCAGTTCGAGAATAGCATTTCTTCGGGATTCAATGAAAAAGGTCGAGCCTTTTTTTGAGTACATGCATCCGCCCGAGCAATACGACTGGCTCGGATCGCACCGCGAACCCGGACAAACCTTCGATGAGTACATCGACGGCAACCCGACAAAACCGACCGCCGAAAGGCAAAAGATCTACGTTCTACCCCTCGGCAAGTTCACCCAACCTCAGAAAGATATTATCAATGTCACAGCCCGCTATCTTGAAGCATTCTACGACCTTCCGGTAACTTTGATGCCAGTCCGGCAGTTTGTTCACCCGGCGGCAAAAGGCGACTCGCGAAACCTGCCCGTCACCCACGCTGAGCAGATACGAACGGGTTACATCATGGACAAAATTCTCAAGCCGATCTTGCCTACGGATGCTGCAGCTTTGATCGCGTTTACCGATGTCGATCTTTTTCCCGACTCGTCAATGTATTTTGTTTTTGGCCAAGCGAGCATGGATGACCGCGTAGGCGTGTGGTCGCTAAAACGTCTCAGTGATAAAAAGCTCGACATTTTTCTGCGAAGAGTATTGAAAATTGCGGCACATGAAACCGGACATATGTTCTCGATGGAGCACTGCACAAAATACGAATGCGTGATGAGCGGAACCAATTATCTCGGCGAGACAGATCGCAGGCCTATCGACGCGTGTCCGGAGTGTATGGCAAAAATTTGTTGGATGTCAGCGATCTCACCGGCAGAACGTTACAAGAAACTCGCGACATTTTGCAGACAAAATGGCCTCAAAAAGGAAGCTGAAGATTTTGAGAAAAAGCTGGCTGCTGTGGAAGACAACGATTAACTATCTGCCAATGTCGCGTCTGTATTGCATACCCGGCCAGCTTATTTTTTCCGCCGCCGAATAGGCCGTTGAAAGTGCCTTTTCGAGATCGTCACCTGTTGCCGCAACTCCGATCACACGGCCGCCTGCCGACACAAATTCTCCCGACGCAGACAATGCGGTTCCCGCATGAAATACTTCAACATTAGGCATTTCCGACGCACGATCTAGCCCGCTTATTGCATCACCTGTCTTTGGCTTTCCGGGATAGTCGGCTGCAGCAAGAACGACACAGGCGGAGCTGCCGGGATGCCATTTGATATCGTGGTCATTCAAGCTGCCGTTGAGCATCGTTTCGCAAATATCAACAATGTCAGTTTCGAGCCGCATCAAGATCGATTGCGTTTCAGGATCACCAAATCGGACGTTGTATTCGAGCAATTTAGGGCCAGCCGCAGTCATCATCAGGCCGAGAAACAGAATGCCTCGATAGCGAAAACCTTCGCGAACGCATCCGTGTAAGGTAGGGCGTATTATCTTGTCTGTTATCTCGGCCAATTGATCCGAAGTGAGCAGCGAAGCATCGGTAAATGTTCCCATCCCACCTGTGTTTGGGCCAGTGTCACCTTCGCCGATGCGTTTATGATCACGGACCGGCGGCATCAAGGCAAAATCTTCACCGTCTGCAAACATCAACAAGGACACTTCTTTCCCGAAGAGACATTCTTCCAAAACTATTTTCGCAACTGCATCTGAACCGACAATACCTTCCAGGTCTTTTATCGCAGCGATCGCCTCGGCTCGATCTTTCGCAACTACGACACCTTTGCCCGCAGCGAGGCCGTCGGCTTTAACAACAACCGGGGTCGATTCATCGCCGAGGTCGCCGCTCTCGAGTTCCTCGATCGCAAACGCAGGCGAATGGGCAACTGTATAGTTCGCCGTCGGAACTCCGTGCCGCGCCATAAAATCTTTTGCAAAAGATTTGCTAGCTTCGAGCTGTGCGGCGATCTTGTTCGGGCCAATTATCTTAAACCCTAACCTTTCAAACTCGTCAACGATCCCGAGAGCCAAAGAGGTCTCCCCGCCGACAAATGTCAAGTCGATCGAATTTTGTGATGCAAAATCAACGAGTCCAGCGATGTCGTCGGGCTTGATCGGAACGCACTTAGCTATCCGCGCAATTCCGGCATTTCCGTTTGCACAGTAAAGCTCCGTTACCTTGTTGCTCCTTTTGAACGCCCAGCATAACGCATGTTCGCGTCCGCCTGATCCGACCACTAAAATCTTCATAAAATGACCGCCGACATCTTTTGGTCACCCGACATCTTGACACTCAATATCGATAGTTGTAAGGTCAGGAATATCCAGTATTTATTACCTTGGTAAATCTTATGGTTTTGACTCAACTATAAAATTTACTACAGAAATTCTAAATTGCCGAAAACGGCGTGAATTGAACCGGGGAGCACTTGGCAGATGTCACAAAACGGCTCTAACCCAATCTCAAGTGAGATCGTGCGAGTTCACGATGAGTTGACAGACACACCTATCCGCTGCATGGATTGCGCCGAGGATTTTATCTGGACGGTCGGCGAGCAGATCTTCTTTCACGACAAGAAACTTCTTAATCCGCCAAAACGGTGTAAGGACTGCAAGAAAGAAAAAAACCGCAGGCTTGCAGCAATAGCGGCAACCCACGTCACCGGGAAAACTCAAAGAGTAGACGTAAAGGCCCAATGTGCAAAATGCTCTGTCGTGACAACGGTTCCTTTTTATCCGTCACAAGGCAGACCGGTGTATTGCAGGACCTGCTTCCTAACCCTCAATGGAAACGGAGACTCTAACGGCTCAGGTACCTAATCAACCACCAACATGAACATTCGGACGCAATTCCGGATCATCTTCGGCTTGTCTTAATATTTCACGCGTTACCGGGGCTGTATCGCCTTCGCCAAACAAAATGTACCGCGCCAGGTACATGATCGGATTCCCTTCGCTCCAGCCAAAATAAACGTGCGGAATCTTGCCGCCGGTTTTATCACGCAAATAAAGTAAGAAAGCCGCGATCGCATTCGGCACTGCTGGTGCCTGAGTTCGAAGTATCTTGTAGCCTTCGACATCTACGCCGCGGATATACAGTTTGCCTTTAAACTCAGACGAGTCGCCCGGTTCAACTTCATAAAAAATAACAGGATCTGATGATGGAATGTGGTTATCTACACGCTTTTCGTGTTCCTTGAAACGATATTCCGTCACATCGCCGGTCTCCCGCCGGTTCGTGACGATTCGCAACTCGCCTTCGTCATTCAACTCGTTTATAAATGACTGGGCGACGTCGTCGAGCTCGATCTTGTCGATGCGGATCTCGGTCGAACGCATCGCACGTGATATGAACGACGCCGCAATGATCGCAAATATAAAGAACGAAGCTATCTTAATACCGTCAGGGCGCTCGATGATGTTTGCTACGGTCGTATAGACAAATACAGCCGAGATAAGCCAGAAAGCCCACGTAAATCTGCTCTTTCGCCGACGGGCTGATAGAGTAACCGCGATCGCCGCCGAGGACATCAGAACTAAAACTCCCGTAGCGTATGCTCCGCCTTGTGCATCGACATTAGCTTCAAATATCCATGTCACGGCGAAGCAGATGACCGTAAATACCAGCACGAGCGGTCGCGTCGCACGCGACCATTCCGGAGCCATGCCGTATCGTGGTAGATATCGCGGCACAATATTCAACAATCCCGCCATCGCAGATGCGCCCGCGAACCAAAGTATAAGGATGGTGCTGAGGTCATAGAGCGTCCCAAACCACTCGTCCAGATATTTGTGAGCGACGTATGCCAAGGCCCTTCCGTTGGCCTTCCCTCCGGCCGTATAAGTTTTATCTGCGATCTGCTGAGGAGTGCAGGAGCAAAATGCCGGGGGTTCATGTACCAGTGTTTCAGCCCCACAATCGATCCGCGGACAAAACTCCTCACGCGGTATTAAGACGCTCGTAACAAAGCTACTGGCAATGAGCATAAAGCTCATTATCAGAGCAGCCGTCATAAGCAGCTTTCGTGTATTGCCGATGCGGTTTGGACTCTCAACCAGAGGCATGACCGCGACGCCAGTCTCAAAACCTGAAAGACCAAGAGCAAGTTTCGGAAAGCTTGTTATCGACAGCAGCACTATTGCCGCAAGCCCCGCTACTTCGAGCGGCCCTGCAGACATTTTTGTCGCAAAAAGCGCCGTCTGCCAGTTATTCAATAGCTCGGGGTGATCTATTACCTCCATCAAGGCACGCCCCAGAACGACGACGTTTAACAGCAGGTAAATTCCAACAAGCACAACCGCAATGCCGATCGCTTCCTTAAAGCCCTTGAGAAAAACTACTCCCAGCACAGCAACCAACACGAACGTCACGAGAACCGGATGATCAAGAAACGGCAGAGCGTTTTGAACAAATGGATTTTCGATGATGTGCGCGGTAGCGTCGGCGGCCGAAAGGGTGATCGTTATTACGAAGTCCGTCGCAACAAACCCGAGAAGAACCAAGACGAAGAGTTTCCCTTTCCAGCGAGACAACAGCGCCTCGAGCATGGCGATCGAGCCCTCACCGTGAGGACTTTCTTTGGCCACACGGCTGTAGATCGGAAGTGCTCCAAATAAGGTCAAGAGAACGAGAATGAGAGTCGCAACGGGTGACAAAACCCCGGCGGCTAGGAATGCAATTCCAGGCTGGTACCCAAGGGTCGAAAAATAATCAACGCCCGTGAGGCACATCACTTTCCACCAGGGATGACTCTGATGTCTGCCTTCCGGTTCGGCTGGGCCTTCTATCTCGGCTACGCTGCCGTTGTAAAGCCATTTCTTGAACCAGCCTGGTTCACTCGTCTTCATATGCGGCCAAAAATCAAAAAAGACCGCCGAGAGTCCGACTCTCGCGGCTTTTCAGGATATTAACAGATCAATTTCGCAAACGATACATACCGGAAAGTACGCAGAACTAAAATTCCGGTGAAACAGATAAAGTTTACGCTGATTATTCTTAAGGTCAAGTTCGGCCTGCAGACAAAATGAAAGGGGCAACGTCTCCCACACCGTTGCCCCTTCGTCATCTTCCTTTCGGATAATGACTTACGTCCACCGGGAGGTGAACGTCATGAAGTTTGACATATGACAGTCAAAAACGCAAATCGCCACGGGAGAAAATAAGCCCTGGCGCAAAATTTACTCGATGTTTATAGCACCTATAAGCGAAGTTCCGCCACCATTGTCGCGGACTGCGAAAACACTATATTGGCCGGCCTCAATGGCGGGATCAACATAGATCAGGATCGATAGGCCAGAAACACCTTCGCCGAACTCTTGAACGGTGGCCGGCATTTGAAGGATCTTGATATACGGCGTGCTAAATCCAAGGTTAATTGAGGCAAGATCGAGGTTTCTGCCTCCGAGACTAAGTTGATAAGTGCGTCCCCGGTCTAAGCGAACGCCGAAATCGGCCATCTGCGAATTGAGGCCTATATACTGCAGCGTTGTCTCGTTGGACCGCAGTGTGATCTTTTCGTTAAACACCTTACCATCGGCATTTTCAAGATTGACAGTTCCCAATTCACCCATTGACGACCCGGCAGTTGCGTCCTTTGTCTTCCAGTAGATCGAATACTCACCATCGGAAAGCCCACCTAGCCGAAATGTTCCATCCGCTGCGTTTTCAGTCTGCGCGAGAACGCGTCCCGATCCCGTTTCTTCCGCCCACACCTGAATATCTTTTGCGGGCCGTCCGCCAACCGTGGTGAGTTTTCCACTTATAACACCGCAGCAGTTTCTAGCTTCGGGCGGCGTTCCATAGAGCTCCCGGACAGCTGCGATATCGCTTGCAGACAGGGTCCGGGCACTGAGATCTACAAGCCCCATTGTTCCGTTCCTCGCAAAACTCTCAGCCATTGTCGCCCCTAAGACCGCCGAGTGGCGAAGTCCCAAAAGGTGTCCGATCTCGTGCGTCAAAGTTGACTCGAGGTCAAAAGTTCCGACCGTTCCGTCAGTTGAGAATTGCTGGAATGGGCTCAATACAATATCCGCCTCGGTTATGTTGCCTTTTCTGTTGAAGAAGATGCGGGTCTTCGCTGAAGAAGATTCAGAGTCCTTTGAAAAGAAAAGAACGTTTTCAGCTGTCTGGGCGATGGTGATCAGACTGACACCATCGCCAGCCGCGCCCGCGGGGCTCACATTCTGCCTGTCTGAGAATTCGATCTGCAGGTCGATGTCCGCCGCGTTTGCCCATGCCTGAAGACTTCTGCTGATCGCACCGATCACATCGCTGTCCGTTTTGATATTAGAGTTCGCTCTGAGTAAAGAGCTTGATACAGCAAGACGGATCGTTTTGCTTCTCCAGCGAAGCCGCTGGAGTTCGGGCTTGACCGGAGCCCCGACCAAAGCGGGCGCAGCCGTATTAGCCAACGCATTAGACAACGTGGAGCATAGAATGATGAACCCAATGATAATGCTTCGGACCATTTTACCTAAAGTTATCTTCAGCCGACTTCCTCATCACCCCGGCCGACATCTTCCAGCCTGGCGAATCCAACTACTAAAAGAAGGACGACAAGTGCCAGAGTGGTTAAAACATAAAGTAAGGAAATTTGCTCGTAAGCGATCAACGTTCCGATAACAACACACACCGCCAGCAAATACAGAACTACCTTCATTGTGCGGCCCATAGATTTCGATTTATTTGACATTTAATTTAACACCAGCTTCCTAAAACAAGCTGACAGATCCGTCTAAATTTGCGTCCAAAAGCTTCTAATCAATAACCCTCAGTGGAAGGTCCGATGCTATCCTCTCCCGGTTATCGCCAACTGTGATAACAGGCGGATACTTTCTCTTGGCTCGGCCTTTGAATGCGACCTCTATTATATCAAAAGCTTGCAGTTCCACGTCACTTATTTCACCGTTTTTTATCCTCTCAAGATCGGCTTGTATGATGTTGGTCTCGTTGCCGGAACGTCGAAAAATGCTGATTTTCTGTCCTTCTCCGTTCTTTGTGAGGCCGCCGGCGGTTGCTATGGCCCGCCCAAGCGTCATTCCGGTATGCGAAAATATTGGCCTCGGATTGTTTACGGCACCTATCACATATATGGGCACCGACTTGGTTACAGTAACGGTATCGCCGCTTAAAACTATCGGGTCAGCTAGCTCTTTTCCTGACAACAAATCGTTAATTGAGATGTTAATGATCTGAAGCCCGTTGTCCGGCGAACTTTTTTTGTCCGGGTTCGCCATTATTTCAGTGTCGTTCAGCTCGGGTCCGCAACTAAGACCTGCCGGCCTCAGAATAATGATCTGACCGCTGGCCTCGTCAGTTAGGCCGCCAGCCGCAACGATCAACTCTCTTAGGTGAACGATACGTAAAATGCGAAACCGCATGGGTACCTTGATCGCACCGTCGAGTCGAGCGACAGCACGATCCGAGCGATCGACGATCCTCACTGACACCCTAGGATCCCGGAGAATTTTCGAATAACGGCGTGCGATTTCCGCCGCAACGTCACTTTCCGAGCGGCACGATCCTCTGACGGGTCCAAACTGGTCAAGCCCCTCAAGCGTGCCATCCGATCGCAAAGTGCCGCGCCAGTCATATTCGAGCGTGCCCGCAAAATCTACGTCTATCAGGTCGCCGAAATGAATCAGGTCCGCTTCATTCTGGATAATTTCATGCGTTGCAGTCGGTGGTTGGGTTTGCGCGATTAGGCAGAGAGGCAGCAAAAATAGGCAGAGAGAACTCGCAAAACCAAATGATTTTCTCTTCACCCGATCGCTGTTTATTTTAGTATTAGGTTTCAGGACCGTGATTTAGCCGGCTGATTCTGGTTAGGACTGACCGGCCTTTTTCGACGGCGGTCATTTCTGATATTAACTGTTCCGGGCACCGCAAAGCCCTTAAATTCCCAGTTACATCTATCGCACAACAAATTATAGCGAAAGAGGACCTTCGAAAAAACTGAAGTCGGCCTGTAACCGCGTCTTATACGGTTGCTTCCACATTTTGGACATCTTTGGGAAATCATCTTCGTTTACTGAATCAGAAATAACAAAAGCAAAACTTAATTTTCTATTATTTTCCCGTTTCCAGCAAACGTATCCTGTCAATTTCAGCATTTATGTGAATCGCTGCTTGTTGCCTATCCTCTGTATGAACATTGTTACGGCCAAGATCGAACAGTGCGTCGCGATACAGGCTTAATGCCTCCTGAAAATCACCTTTGAAAGCCGCCCGCTCAGCTCGTTCGACAAGATCGGCGACCTTTATCGAAACGGTCATTTCCTCTAACGCAGAACGGGAATCTATCAAACTCTGTTCGGCAGGGTAGTATTTTAGTGCAAAATCGACGACTTCTAAGGCCTCATTGGCTGCCTCGATCTTATCTTCCAACGCTACCCGAGTGTTCGCCTCACCGGTAAATGACCTGGCTTCTATCTCGGCCCACTGCATTAAGTGATAACGGTGGAAATCCGCCGCGGACCTGCGCCCTTTTAGAAGGGCTCCAAACCGAGGCGAAGATGAGTTCACACTTTTTAACTCTGCATCGATCAGCGAAATGTACTCGCTGCATAGTTCAAATACTTCTCGATGCCCGGCCGAAAATTTGCCGAGAACTTTCGCGGCGTTTGACTTTTGTTTGATCTCAGCAAGGATCGCCGCATTTTGCTCCAATGAGACTCTCTTTGCATTTCGAGGACCGCGAAATTGGGGATGGACGCCGGAGTATGTTTGTGCAAGTCCGGGCTCATACTTGTAACGTTCACGCGCACGCCGCAATAAAATCGCACGCAGGACGACCGCACCGCCAAGAATAATGCTCGCTCCAACGCCAGAGCTTACCCATGGCGTTTCTTCACCCTCGTCGTGTAGCACGCCCCATGTCAAAAAGAAGAAAGCCGTCGCCACCGCAACCGTCAACACATAATAATTTGACGCGGGCACCCAAAAAGGACGGCGAACGATAGCTTGCACCGTATGCCGTCTTTTGTTTAGATTTGAAGTCTCGCGTCCGCTTTGCATTGGCCAAAATCGAATTCGGAGAGATTTTCGACACTTTATACTGAATTTTTTACCTAGTAATGTCAACAGTTTCTTGCCCAACGACGATGGCTCGAACTTTGGTGTATTTGGTATAATTCGCGAATGAAGCGTCAAAAGAAAAAGAACGCTGACGAGCGCCCGGTCTTTGATTCGATCCGAAAACCGACCGCTCCACCGACGCAAAAATTTGGCGGCGACAGGCCGCAGGAGAAACTACAACCGTCGCTTAGAAAAGCCAAGCACAAAAAGGAACCCGATCCGGATTCGTAATCTATGGGAATTGTGAATAAATTTGGTTTTGGCCGCAAAGTTCCCGGGGTGTGGGCGCGTCCCGGTATGAACGTAACTTTTATCGCTGAGATAATGCCGGGACTGTCGCGCGAGGATCGAACATTTCGCATTGAGAATGTTCTAAGGAACGGACGCGTAACTTTAAAAGATTTTCCTGGCGAATTTCGTGAGGCTGCCTTTGAGCCGCTCGATTTTAGCACTATGCAGAAGTCGGCAAGTTAGAAAGAACACGGAAATTCACCACTCGTAGACCTTACCAACATCGAGTATCTTCAAACGTTTTGTATCTAACCCTGCGATCTGCTCCAGGATGGTATCTCGATACATTGGCTTGATATTTATCACGTAAATTTCACAGTCTTGGTTTTCCAGCTTATCGATCTCACGTTCAAGCTTCTGCGGAGTGAGATGATTTGACACCGCCGCAAGCTCGCTCATCTCATTTGGAAATGCACATTCGACCAACACTGCTTTCAGGTCAGCAATAGAATTCAGAGCCGACCAAATATCATCAGTTTCCGCTGTATCACCGGTTATGCCAACCGAGACTTTGCCATCGGAAACCACATATCCGTTCGCTGCAACCTTGTGATTGACGCCCACGCTGGTTATCGAGAGATGTTGCGCCGAAAACTTGCTTCCCTGTTTGAACTCATGATACTCAACAACTCGTCCTGACTTATTCATAAGCTCCGAAAAACGCGGATAGACCGACCAGTTGAAAACGTCCCGCTCCAAAATATCGACCACGTCCCTCGTCGCATGAACTCGGACCGGCTCAGTAAGCGTGGCAAATAAATCATCAATGAACATCGGGAGTCCGGCGATATGGTCGAGATGGGCATGTGTGAGAATTACATCTCTCACCTGGCGTCGCTGTAGATCGCTGCATGAGAACGCAAGACAACCGGCATCGATCGCCACACAGTCGTCAATTATGATCGACATCAAGTGCTGCCTTGCCGAAGCTTTTCCATTTTCGTCGATCGTGCTTGGAAGCAATTGGAGTTTCATTTCAGGTCACGAAAAATAAACGCCTATCTCGCGCAAGTTTGGGCCCGTCCGCCGTCGATCTCGTAGGTTGCCCCCGTGATCCAGGAAGCTTTGTCGGATGCGAGATAGTATATCAGATCAGCTATTTCATCAGGCCTACCTGCACGTCCTATCGGATGCGTTTCCTTTGCCCTTTCCAAAAAGCTCTTATAAGACGCGTCGTCCATTCCGCCTCGTGTGTGAAGATTTGTCACGACCACGCCCGGATTGACTGCATTTACCCTGATGCCTTTAGGTGCAAGTTCCAATGCTGTGCATCTCGTCAATTGGTCGACTGCCGCCTTTGAAACACAATACCCCAGCACTCCCGGAAAGGCACGAGTCCCGGCAACGCTTGAAACATTTACGACATTTCCTTTCGTTATTTCGAGGTAAGGAAAACTCCGCTGCATCAAAAGAAATACAGAGCGAAGATTAATATCCATGAGGGCGTCCCAATCATCCACTGACGTATTCTCAATGTTGCCTGCTGTTAGGATGCCAGCGGAATTTACCAACACATCGATCTGCCCAAAACTTTGGATCGCATTGGAGACGATGTGGTCGATCTGATCGGAGTCAGTAACATCGGCCAAAAGAACTCTGATCGAGCCTTCGGCCGACGAAGCACCATCGCTCAGGTTTTTCAGCGCAGCCTCATCGCGTCCGACAGCGAGAACGCTCATTCCATTCGCCGCAAACAGCGACGCTGTCGCTCGTCCAATACCACTGCTCGCACCGGTTACAATTGCAACTTTTCCCTGCATAAAACCACTTCTAAAGCGATAATTTCGGGATTAAGAATACCAGTGAATTCGGATTTCTGGCAAACGAGGCAAGCAGGAAACCGTCATGGAAACATTGCTCCACGGGATCCCTAAGCAGTCTTTATTCTGAAAAGGATTATGACTCGCTGGGACGAGGATTCGAGGAGCGAAAAAGATCAAATGCGGCCTTTGTTTCGGCGCTTTTGCGAGTTTTGAAGTCGGAAACCCAGCCGGAAACGGTCGAAACCATTTCGCGAGCTGCATTTCGCGGCATTGATCTTTTCTTGCGTTTCTTTACTTTCAAAGCCGAAGCTTCACCCTTTTTTACTATCTTGATTTTCGGTCTGTCGTTCATGATTGCATTCTATTTGCCGCATATTGCGACAATGTTAAATTGTAATAAGATCAATAGAATTTGGCTTTTGCCAATACTTGGATTACGAAAAGGTGGCTGCGGTTGTTCCCAAAATCGATATTATGATGTTTCGTGCTTTATTAAGCCTCGGTTTCGCCTTAAAATGTCAGTAATGGCTGTAACCGACCTGATAGTCGTCCATTTTGCCTTGGGCTCGCCTTTTGCGGTCTATCGCATCACGCGTGGCAATATCCGCTCGCCTCGTTCAGCGGTAGCGGTCGGAGTTTATTTTGCCTTATGGCCAATATTTGCAGCAGCGTTCATTCGCGATTGGTTTTCTATAAGCAGTAACCATCCGGTAGAAAACGCCCTCGACGAGAAGATCAGAGATCTGAAGAGCTCCATCGAATCCTTGGTATTTTCCAATACCTTGATGTCATCCATATTTGATTTTCGAGAGATATTTGACCGATATGTGGGGCTTACTTTGGCGTTGCTCGATGATTTTGCCCCCACGTCCAGTGAACTATTTACGATCAGCGGACATAAGGACCCTTCGCTTGCCATGAAATGCACCGTTCGCCTAAATCGGCGACGCCTGCTTATCCACCAAACACAAGCGAGCGATGAATTTGTCGAAATGATACGGCATATTACTTCATCGCATTCCAACAAAAACGAAGTAATTTGGTTGGGGTTGCAGATCTCAGCTCTGTTAAAAGATCGCGAAACCTACAACAAGTTGTCTCTTTTTGCACTCGATGACCTTTCCCGCGCCGGAGTCGTCATAGCCGCATCCTCTAACGGTAAACGATCTTCACAAATTGCTGAATAGCCTATAAAAACCTTTATGATGATTGGCCAACCGCCTCGACGAGTTGTTATCACCGGGATGGGGTGCGTTACGCCGATCGGCATTGGCCGCGAAGCTTTTTGGAATGGCCTGCGGGATGGCATAAGCGGCGTAAAACTCATAGAAAGTTTTGACACTTCGAGAACGCCGGTAAAGATCGCCGCTCATATTGAAGATTTCGATTGGGAAGCTCAGCTCAACCCTAAAGACCGCAAACACGTCGCACGCACCGTGCCGCTTGCTTTAGCAGCCGCTCGCGAAGCTCTCGCCGATGCAAATATTCAACCTGAAGAACTCACTCTCGAACAAAAGCGTGCCTTTGGAGTTGAGATCGGAACCGGTGGCGGCGGGTTAGCGTTCACAGAAAAACAATTTTCCTATTGGTACATCGGCCCTGAAACCTCAGCCAGCGTTTATGTAATTCCCTCCTCAACTCATGGCGGCCTTTCGAGCGAGTTGTCGATGGCTTTTGGACTTCGCGGCCTTTCGCATGTTGTCTCGACGGGCTGCACAAGCTCGACCGACGCGATTTTCTACGCCGCTCAACACATCGCAACCGGACGGCAAGACGTCATGCTCGCCGGCGGCGTTGATGCACCCCTCGCTCCCGGCATTCTGGCTGGGTTTAACGTAATGACCGTTCTGACGAACCAATGGAACAATGAACCGCATCGAGCATCTCGCCCTTTCTCAAAAAATCGTTCCGGAATGGTCGTCGGCGAAGGTTCGTGGATCTACGTTCTCGAAGAATTTGATCACGCCAAAGAACGTGGCGCACAAATATATGCCGAGATCACCGGCTATGCCTCGACTTGCGACGCTTATCATCGCGTTAGGTTAGAAGACACAGGAATCGAACCCGCACGAGCAATGTCGCTCGCGCTCAAAGATGCCGGCCGCACTCCTGAGGATGTTGACTATGTAAACCTGCATGGCACATCGACGGTACTGAACGACAAGATCGAAACCAACGCCCTCAAGATCGCACTAGGCGACCATGCTTATAAAATCCCCATGTCTGCCACCAAATCACAAATCGGCCATCCGCAGGGTGCGAGCGGCTCAGCAGGCATCGGAGCGGCGTTATTAGCTCTGCAACAAAGCAGAATCGCTCCAACAATAAATCTCGACGAGCCAGACCCCGAATGCGATCTCGATTACGTGCCCAATACATCGCGAACTGCCGAAGTAAACAGTGCTCTCTGCAACTGCATCGGATTTGGCTCAAAGAACAGTGCTCTCGTATTAGAGAAAGTTGGAGCCTGAATCATGCCTGACTTTTCCAAACGAAGTCACGAACTTGAACGCCTCGACACCGGCGACTACACTCCAGCGGAATATCGCCGCTGGCAAAAGGAAATGCGTTTTATTCATCGAATCTTCGGTGAAATTCGGGCACTTCGGCGGACACTTTATGAGGATCTCAAACGAACGGACGGCCCAGTTTCCATCCTTGATGTCGGTGCAGGTTCCGGCGAATTGCTTCGTGCATTGAAAAAATGGACAGCATCACGCAAGACCCTCTTAGCGGGGGTCGAGATAAATCGTGCGGCGACGCTTTCTATCAAAAGCGAGACGATCTCGGCGGTTCAAAGCGATGCACTGCATTTGCCGTTTGCAGACAAGAGCTTCGATTTCGTCTTTTGCTCACTTTTTCTACATCATCTGGACGACAACGCCGCCGTCGATCTTCTAAAAGACATGAGCCGTGTCGCCCGAAAGCGTATCTATGCCATCGACCTTAGCCG
This sequence comes from Pyrinomonadaceae bacterium, assembly GCA_044230475.1. GTDB lineage: Bacteria > Acidobacteriota > Blastocatellia > Pyrinomonadales > Pyrinomonadaceae > OLB17. The sequence goes on from JBGARA010000023.1 coordinate 26,987, forward strand.
GCATCCGACCGCGTACTACCTTTATAAAGCACTGGGCGGCTTTCTGCTCCAGCGTTTTACGCTCGAGGACGGTGCCCTGTCTATACTTCGAAGTTTTAACCCGGAAGAACTGTTGAGCCTTGCGAGATCGGCAGGCTTACAGGATATAAAAGTGGAACATTCTCGCGTAAATCGTCTGATATTGTCAGGACGTTGACCTGCTTAGTGAGCATTGAGACTAAATCTGAATATGATGTTGCGATAGTCGGTGCCGGCCCGGCGGGGTCAAGTTGCGCGGTCCGCCTTGCTCAAAACGGACTGAAAGTTTTGCTAGTCGAGCAAAAGAAATTCCCTCGCCACAAATTGTGCGGCGAATTCATTTCACCGGAATGTCTCTCACACTTTGCCGAGCTAAATGTTCTTGACAGTATGTCTCTTTCGGGCGGAGTACGCCTCGACCGAACCATTTTCTACGCGCGCAATGGTAGATCGGTAACTGTTCCAAGCGAGTGGTTTGCTGCAGGTTCACATGCTCTTGGACTGAGCCGTGCGGAAATGGACCTTCAGCTACTCAACCGCGCTCGATCCGTCGGTGTCGATGTTGTCGAAGAAACTACCGCCACAGGTTTGCTTATTGATACTAGCTCGCGTGCCAGTAGCCCGCACGTAAGTAAGGGCTTTAGCGACACAATTGTCGGCCTCCGCCTACGGAACAAGAGCCGTGAAACATTTGAAATAAAGTCCTCGATCACGACAGATGCAACAGGCCGGACTCGAACTTTGGCTCGTCAAGTAGAAAAAGAAACCGCGAACCTAAAACGCAAACGCGCGAATTTTGTCGCGTTCAAGACTCACCTGAAGGGAGCAAATATTCCAAAGGGCAATTGCGAGATCTATGCCTATCGCGGCGGCTACGGTGGGTGCAACTGTGTCGAAAACGACCGTTTCAATTTGTGCTATATCGTCTCTGCAGATCTGGCAAAAAAACACGGCAGTGACGCGGCAGAGATCATGAAGCACGTCGTTTTCAAAAATGAACGCGCCGCAACGTCGCTTCATGATGCTGAGATCGTCGAAGAATGGTTAGCCGTGCCTATCGAAAGCTATGGCCGCGCCCCGCTAGCGCCCGCGGAAGGCCTGTTGACGGTGGGCGACGCAGCCGCGTTTATCGATCCGTTTACGGGCAGCGGAATTCTGCTCGCGCTCGAAAGCGCAAAGATCGCAGCCGAAGTCATTGCTAATGGCATTTCAACGCACCGTTCTTTTGCAGATATCGCAGCAGAGTACAGTCGTCGTTACGCCCTCGCCTTCGACCGTCGGCTAAAAACAAGTTCTCTCGTAAGGCACGCGGCCTTTGCCCCATTTCTCGCTGAAACCGTGATCAGGACACTGTCTTTGAGCAACACGCTCACTCGCCGCCTCGCAAAAGCTACTAGGCCAGACCAACCTGTGTTTCACAAATAGCATTATTGATAATTTGTGCAAATCGCGCTATGATTTTCCCATGAAATCAGCGATCGCCTAATGGAGCCGAAAAATTTGTAAAAATCGTGGAACGGTCCAACAATATGGCGATAAACACAATCATATCAACAGTTACAGCGTTCCACCCAGGGGTGGAACGCTTTGGAACACCGGAACACCCCATGTGCATTGACCTAAACTGCGTATTTACAATATTTACATGCATTTAGGGCATGTTTTTTATGTCAAGTCATAACATTTTATGACATACGGCGATTTTTAGAAGGCAGCTCCATGCTAATCTTAAACTCATAATTTCGATCAAATAATAAAGTTATGTTAGCAACAATATTCTTGCCCATTTTGTTTCTTTTTCAGACTCCGGTGGTAACGGCTGCACCCGCTGCCCCGCGTCCCACCGAAGCTCCAAAACCTGCTGTCGAACAAAAAGACGATTCGCCAACTGTTACGCATCACACAACCCGTGTCGGCTCAAGGACGCTCAACTACACAGTCACTACCGGCTTTATGCCGCTTAAAAATGCGGCCAGCGGCGACACGGAGGCAAAGATCTTTTACATGGCATACACGCTGGACAATCCGCCAGCGGGCAGGCCGCTGATGTTCTCATTTAACGGAGGGCCTGGATCATCAAGCGTCTGGCTGCATATGGGAGCGCTTGGTCCGCGTCGCGTAAAAATGCTCGACGATGGAATGATGCCGCCGCCGCCATATGAAATGGAAGACAATCAGCAGACGTGGCTGACCGAAACCGACCTTGTGTTCATCGACCCTGTCGGGACAGGTTATTCGCGGGCAACGAAACCTGAACTGACGAACAAATACTGGAGCCTCAATGGGGACATCGAGTCAGTAGGTGAATTTATACGTCTCTATCTTGGCCGCAACGATCGATGGCTGTCGCCGCTGTTTCTTGTCGGTGAAAGCTACGGTACGACTCGGGCTGCGGGACTATCAAACTGGCTTATAGATCGCGGCATTGCCCTCAACGGCATCGTTCTGATCTCAACCGTCATGAATTTCCAGACGCTTTCGTTTGCAAATAGCAACGATCTGCCGCTCGTGCTAATTCTGCCGAGTTACGCGACCACCGCTTGGTATCACAAGAAACTTTCACCGCAAATGCAGGCAAGATCCGTCGATCAGATCGCAAAAGAAGCTGAGGATTTTGCTATGAACGAGTACATGCCCGCGATGATGCGCATAGACCGTCTAACATCTACAGAGCGGCAAAGTCTGCTCGACAAATTCAGCGCGTTTACGGGCTTGAGCAAGGATTTTGTGGAGCGAAATAATTTCCGCGTCGATCTTGGCGAATTTAATAAGGAACTGCTTCGCAACGAACGCCGAACGACCGGCCGATTGGATAGCCGCTTTAAAGGTATTGATGGTGACGCTGCGGGCAGCTATGCGGAAAACGACCCGAGTTTTGCGATTCGCCCGCCCTACACGGCCGCGTTCAACGACTATGTCCGGCGCGAGCTCGGCTATAAAACGGACGTCGAATACATCATCCTCGGCGGGGTCGGCCGCTGGGACTATAGTGCTAATAACAGTTACGCGGATACGAGTACCTCGCTTAAGTACGCTATGACCAAGAACCCGTACATGAAGATATTTATCGGCCAAGGCTATTACGACATGGCAACACCGTTCTTTGCGGCTGAGTACACAGTCTCGGCAATGAACCTCGACCCGACGCTGCGTGAAAATATCAGCTTCGCATATTACGATGCCGGACACATGATGTATATCGATGTTAAGGAGCTAAAGAAACTTAAAACTGACGCTGCCGCGTTTATACAAAGCTCTTTGAAAAAATAATGCCCACGCCCGCGTGTCCGTAGCCCACATTTAAGTAAGGGCGCGACATTGCACAAGCCCGCGCGTTAGCAAGGGTGTAACACTCAACGCGAGTAATTACATCTCTTAGTAGAGAGTATTAGATATTTGAAAATTTATTGTGGGACGAGCACCGATAAACCGCTCAATGCTTGGTATCGCCGGAGATCTGATCGATCGCGTGCCTGAGCACGGGACGGATAACTTCGAAACATTCCTCGACACCTTTCGGTGAGCCGGGCAGATTGATGATAAGTGTCTTGCCGCGAATGCCGCAGACGCTACGCGAAAGCATCGCCGTCGGAGTTTTAGCTACAGTTTCACGACGCATCGCCTCGGCAAGTCCGGGAGCCTCGCGTTCGATCACGGCACGAGTTGCTTCAGGAGTGTTATCACGCGGGCCAAAACCAGTTCCGCCCGTTGTAATGATCAGGTTGATGTCTTCCCTTTCGGTCAGCGTATGCAGCGTATTGCGAAGATGTTCGAGGTCGTCGCTTACGATCATCTTTTCAACTATCTCGGCATCGATAGTTGAAAGAACCTCAGCCAGCCGATTACCCGAAACGTCGTCATTCGCTTTTCGCGTGTCACTAACGGTAATAATGGCTACATTAATTTGAGTTGGCATTGTTGCTTTGCTTTGTCTTCTCTGTGCCTTTGTGGTGAAAAACCTTAACCCGCTGTCGCCTCGATCTCTTCGATCCGTCTTGCCTTCTTGTGACTGTAAAAAACGCTCATCATGACTCCAATGACAACGAGCAACATCCCCGCAAAAGCTATTATCGACTGTGGTTCGCTAAACACAAACCATCCGACAACTAACGCATAAATGAGGCCGGTATAGTTTATGATCGCGACGCCGGCAACACGTTCACTTTGGAGAGCACTCGTCAGAAATATCTGTCCAAGCTGCGAGAAGATACCGACGAGCAGAAGATAGAACCAATCCCAACCTTGCGGCATTTCCCATTGAAAAGACAGGCTAAGAAAACCAACAACCAATCCGACAAGTTGAAAATGCAGGACAACGGTAAGCGGATGCTCTTTGCCGCGAAGAGTGCGAACAAGATTATATGCCATACCCGAACACGCTGCTGATACGATGCCGACCGCGAGGTAAAGAGGCGATATCCTCTCATCAAAACGCTCGATCAGCAGCACTCCGCTGAACGCGATCGCGTAGAACAGCCATTGTGCTGGCATCACGCTTTCCTTGAGGACAAAGATCGCAATAGCTGTGGTGAAGATCGGCGAAAGATATTGGATCGTCTGGGCAGACGCGAGCGGCATCTGCTGCAGCGTCAGAAAAAAACAAAAGAGAGCCGCCGTGCCAAAGACGCCACGAAGCAGCAGCATCGAATGATTTGAACCGATAATACTGGCCTTTGCCCGACGCAGTCCATAAACACATAGACTACTCGAAACTATGCAGCGAAAAAACACGATCTCCATCGCCGGAATATGTGCGACCTGTTTGACAAAAACATTGGCCAAAAAAAAGGCGAACGTCGATAAGAACATCGCACGCACGCCTTTTGTAAGAAATGTTGGTTTCTCGCTCAATCTACGAGGTTAATTATTTACCGCCATCATTGCAACCGCAATCATCACCGCAGTCGCCTTTGCTTGAAAAAGACTTTCGTTTGGCGAACAGCTTGCTACCCGCAAAAAAGACGGCGACGAGAATAATGGCAATCACTACGATCTGCTGAAAGTTCATAATCATCCAAAGCCCAGCGCCTTACCGACCTGATATGTTATCAAAGCACCAAGATAAGCCAGCCCCGTCATATAACCTATCATAAAAAGCGGCCACGTCCATGAATTGGTCTCGCGTCGAACTACAGCAACTGTTGACATACACTGCATCGCAAGCACGAAAAACACCATCAGCGTCAACGCCGTCAGCGGCGTCCACGCAGGCTTGCCGTCGTCAGTTTTGGCATCACGAACGGCGGTGATAAGGGTTTCAGATTGCTCGTTCTCATCCTTGCCGACGTTATAAATTATGCTCAGCGTTGAGACCAAAACTTCGCGTGCGGCAAAACTTGCGATCAACGCGACACCGATCTTCCAATCAAAGCCAAGCGGTTGTATAACGGGCTCGATCACATGACCGAGCTTACCTGCGAAACTGTGTTTCAGTTGCTCCGAGTCAGAATCACCTGCGGCGGCGGCCGGCTTAACTCCTGACTCGACACTCAACCCGCCCACTACCGCCGGTGGTGCTGACTGTCTCGGGAAATACATCAGCGCCCAGAGGATGATCGAGATAGCGAGGATCACCGTTCCTGCTCGTTTCAAAAAGAGGAATGCCCGCGTAAGCATGTTCTGCAGAACAGTTCGCAGATTCGGCAAACGATAGGGCGGCAGTTCCATTAAGAACGGCGGCGGCGGTGCTTTTAATACAGTGCGTTTCAAAACAAATGCGACGATGATCGCCACGACGATGCCGAGCATGTACATCGCCAGCATCAACAGAGCCCCCAGCGAGATAAATCCGAAAACTGTTTGCCCCGCAAAAAAAGCGGCGATCATTAACGTGTAAACCGGAAGTCGCGCCGAACAACTCATGAACGGAGCGATCATTATAGTTGCAAAACGGTCACGTCGACTCTCGATCGTCCGCGTCGCCATAATACCGGGGATTGCACAAGCAAAACTGCTTATGAGCGGCAAAAATGCTTTGCCGTGTAAACCAACACGGCTCATCAACTTGTCGAGCAAAAAAGCCGCACGCGACATGTAACCGCTGTCTTCAAGCAGCGAAATAAAAAAGAAAAGCAGGAGTATCTGAGGAAGGAAAACGACAACCCCACCCACGCCTTTGATCACTCCGTCCGCCAGCATATCTGTCAGAACGCCCGGCGGCATCTCAGCCCGGACAAGATCGGCAAGATCGCCAAATCCCTTGTCTAAGAGATCCATCGGGAGACTTGCCCATGAAAAGATGGTTTGAAACACTACGAGTAAAATTGCAACCAGAATTACGAGGCCGAAAACTTTGTGTGTCAGGACACGATCGATCTTTTCCGTCAGACGATGCTGTTTCTGATCGCTGTGCCAAACCGATTCCTGAACAACATTTGCAATAAAATTGTAACGGGCAAAGATCTTACCGTTCGGCCCTTCATCATCAGTTCCGTCATAAACGCACGGTGACGTGGGCTTTGTCCCGAGAATTGCTTTTATGTTAGCGGCAAGATCCTCTCTTCCACGACCGCTTTTTGCGTTGACTGCCACGACCGGCGTCTTAAGGAGTGAAGCCAGCATTTCAACATCGATCTCATGTTTTTCCTTTTCAAAAACATCGATCATGGTCAATGCAATAACGACCGGCACGCCAAACTCAAGCAACTGCATAACCAAATATAGATTGCGCTCGAGATTTGTCGCGTCAACGACGGCCACGATCGCGTCCGGCTTGGGTATTCCAGCTTGCTCGCCCGTAATAATGTTGCGGGCGATGTGTTCGTCAAGCGATGTTGCATCCAGACTGTAAAGCCCTGGAAGGTCGATGAGATTTGCCGATTGGCCATTCAGTTTCCACGGCCCTTCTTTGCGTTCCACAGTGACGCCGGGATAATTTGCGACCTTTTGTTTGAGACCTGTTAGGGAGTTAAAGAGCGTGGTCTTGCCGGCGTTAGGGTTGCCGGCAAGAGCAATTGTAATTTGAGGATTATTTCCGTTGTCGTTCATTCATCGGAACGTTTGAAGAAGTGAAGATCAGTCTTTGAGCCCTAGATCGACACATCGATCGCGGATGCCTCGCTTCTTCTCATAGCAAGGCTGTAGCCTTTGACACGAACTTCGATCGGGTCGCCGAACGGAGCCATCTTGACCACCCGCACCGAAACGCCGGGTATTACGCCCATCTCCATCAAGCGCCTTGTGACACGTCCGTCGCCATTGACAGCCGCCACTCGGGCTTCGCTGCCAACCGGGACATCGGTCAGCGTCAACTTCCTTTCTTCGTTAGTTTTTCTTTTCATCTTTCTTGGGCTTCATTTCCCACAAGACGTTTATTATCAGCCACTTTCCGTTAATTTTTCCGATATGTAGATAATCAACCCAATCGTGCATCTCTAATTTAACCGTTGCGGCTCCGCCCGTAACGTCGAATATAGTGACGTCTTTCTGCTGGCTCTCTTTTGGCGTTTGCTTGCCAAAACCGCCTCGCGTTCCCTGTACAAGACTCATCGCAGTCATTTGTCCAAGCGAACTCTGTCCTTTCTCATTCGTACGCACAATGCGTTTTGCGAGGTCGGGACTCAGAGCACTTTCCATCTTTTCTGCATTGCCTTCGTACCAGCCTTCCGCATAATTCAATGCCGTTCGCTTGATCGCATCACGGTCAGCATCTGTCTGGCCAAAAACCGAGATCGCCATTGCGATCAGAAACAAGAAACCAAAGAACAAATTGCTTTTCATCAGAAACTCCTTTCCAAAAATATTCTACCCTAATTGAAAACCGTTTTCAATTTCATTTTAGAGAAAGCCTTGTGGCCACTCAGTGTTGAATACGCAGACTATTTAGGAAGGTTTTTAGAAGGTGCCGTGAGATCGGCCTGATATGTACCTACTGAGAACCGCACCGGCACACGTTCGTTAGCCGAAAGCCAGACCTTTATGGGACGCTTATCGAGCGACTCATTGCCTGTTTTGAAGGATATCAGCTGCGCAAGTACTTTCTCGCCGTTTACTGTTATTTCTTCGGGATTAGAAGGAATAAGCGTAAAAATATACGGCTGAGACTCCCAAAAAACCGCTACGCGGGTGTCGTTCACCGGGTTCGTTGAGTCCTTGCTAGGCTTTAAGTTGAAAGAACGCATCGCGTAGAGCAGCGAAAGTAATGTATGCGTTCCTATAGGGGCATCAATCGGCTTTTCTTTGCCGAACATGATATTGCCGGTTCGCTTGTCAACAGCAATTGTCTGATTCAGCCAACTCAATTCCCGCATGAATCTAGCCTCCATCCAACGCGGAGCGAGTGTCTCAGGATCCACTTGGACCTGTATCGAATCTCCAAGGTTGAAGATCGTGTTCCCCTGTTCAATACCTGTAATGGTGGCAGTCAGTAACAAGCTGTCCTCATTTTGAAACAGCTTTCTTTCTTTTGCGGAGAGAGACATCGTTGCGATGGGCTTGCCGCTGTCTGTGATGCTGTAATCAAGTTTCTCACCTATCGCGAAACCCAGTTCGGAAGACAAAGGCTGATTTTCAACATATGGAGCGGGCGTAGGCTTTGCCGTCACTACAACATCGGGTGTGGGTGCCTTCGACGGCACAGGTGATGCAGTGCCCACAGGCTTTGGCATTTGAACTGCCGAGATCGCAGCTCTGAAGATCCCTCTTGACGTCTTAATGCGAAAAAGCACGGGAACATGATTTTCATCGGTGGAAAAATTGATCTTCAATTCTTTGATCCCATTTGCCGTGAGGTATTCGCTTTGCACAAGAGAAACGATCGTATCAAATTCGCCGGCTTCACTCTTAAATTTTTCACTTGTCGTGGGCACAAAAGTGACCGTAAAATTCTGAAGGTTTTCTGAAAGAGGAAACGAACCCGCGCCGCCGGCGACGCGCGCTTTGTAGATCAATGACAACAGGTCAAAGCCTGGACTAGGCTCTTTGAGAAAATTATCTACAACCTCTTTGGGCTCGACCCCGACCTTAATATTCTTAAGAACGTAGACCGGCAGGCCGGTTTGGGGTGACGCAAAAACAGTCCTGTCTTCGTCAAATTGAAAAAAAGCGGCGCTTACGATACCCAGCGTTTTCATCGCTGAATGCAATTCAACGACATCTTGCCCGCTCAGGCTGCCGCGCGAGACTACAGCCATTTCGAGATAGGCCGCATTTAATAGTCTGTCGAAAGAAACATTGTAGGAGAGTTTCTCGCCCATGCGGAACGGTGATGGAGAATTAGCGGCGCTTTCTTTTGATTCCTGCGCCGCTGAGGATCGAACGCAAGTGGCGCAAAGCCACAGTATGGCGATCAAGGCTACACCCGTTCTCACGTTGGTGTTAAAAACTCGATTTTGAATTCTTGTTCTCAATTGTTTTCACTCTCTCCGATCAACTGCCTGACAGCTTGCAGCCTATCCTTCGCCTCGATAATTGGACGGCCTATAACTACAAGATCCGCCCCGTCACCTATTGCCTGACTAAACGTCTTAACACGCTTTTGGTCATCTTTGGTTGCAGACAGCGGCCTAATTCCGGGCGTAACGATCAAAAAATTCGGCTCAGATACCGTTTCTCGGATAGTCGCGATCTCAAGCGGCGAAGCAACAACTCCATCCAGCCCACAATCCGCCGCCAACAGTGCAAGTTTAGCGACCTCCATATCGACGCCGGAATTTATACCGATCTCACCGAGAATTGTGTCAGTCGCGCTTGTTAATACCGTGACACCGATCACATATGGCCGTGCGATCTTCTCGGCTTCGCAAACACGCCGAACATCATCAACCGTCCGCCTCAGCATTTCACTGCCGCCGAGCGTGTGAACATTCAACATCCAAACGCCGAGCTTCGCAGCCTCGACCGCGGCATTCGCAACCGTGTTCGGAATGTCGTGAAACTTGAGATCGAGGAATATCTTCAGTCCAGAATCTGTGAATTCCCTTACCAGCGATGGTCCGGCAGCTGTAAACAATTGCGAGCCTATTTTATAGGCTCCGACCTCATCGCCTAGTTCGCTGACCATTTTGCGCGCTTCTTCCGCCGTCGCCACATCGAGTGCCGCGATGATCCGGTCTTTTGGCCTTAATGAGGGATATTCTGAGGCGAAGGGTTTCGTCATTCCTAGTCAAGATCGAGCGGATTCTTAAAAGGCTTACCAGTGTCCGTATCAGCGCGTTTCAGAGCTTCTTTGAATTTCTCCTCGAGCAATCTCTCACGGTCTTTCATTGACGACATTTCCTGGGCAAATATCTGTTCGCGATGCTCTTTTTGTTTGTTCAGTTCGCCTTTGAGATCCTCAAACGATCCGTGAACTTTCTTCTTTTCTTCGTGAGCAAGCAAGGCTCCTGTGTTCGCGTCAACCGTAAGCGTCGACTCGCAACAAGGGCATATCAAGGTGTATTTTTCCATAACCGCTACAGATTATACAACAACCGCCGCCTATTCGGCCTGTTGGGTTTCAGGACGGAAACGTGGGGCGGTATTACCTGCCGTCTTGGCCGGCGGAGTGGCAGCACTCGGTTCGACTCCTGCCAATTCCAGGAACTGAGCCGCAGTCGCGAGTTTTACGTTGGGGATCTTATCAGTTGTGACCTTGTAGATTTTGGCGTCTCTGGTGATTATCGTCAACGCCCTGTTCTTTTCATCAACCCCGATCGATTCGACTTTTAAGAGCTGCGGGTGTTTTTTCCAAATTCGGACGTCGTACGATTGCCCGCCTGACGTGGTCGTCTGGGCGATCTGCGAATTTTCCGGCGCCGGTTCATATTGCATGATCGGCCTTCCTGAGTTTGGAACTCCAACTGTGCTGCTACCCGCTGAGTTTGTATTCGGGTTGGGGTTTTGGTTAGGGTTCACTCCTTGGTCCGATTGAGCATTGCTCCCGCACCCGAGAAGCAGAGCAGCGGTCAATAATAGAAAAGTTAAGAATGTTGCGCGTTTCATCTTTTGTTGATCTTGGATGTAATGTTTGACTTTACGGATTCCCATTCTGATTCAATGATACTGAAATATACGGAATCACGAAAACGGCCCGTGTCACAGATAACATGATTGCGAAAAACGCCTTCTTCCTTTGCCCCTATGCGCAATATTGCGTTTCGCGATCTTTCGTTCAGAAAGTCCGTTTTTAGTTCGACACGAATGCACTTCCAAGTTTCAAAAGCATGCGTCAGCATCAGTAATTTCGCCTCGCTGTTTATTACTGTTCGCTGCCGGTCAGGCGTGATCCACGTCCAGCCGATCTCTGCCCGTCGATTGCCAACATCAATGTTCCCGAAACGTGTCGATCCGACGACCTCATCCGACGAGCGTTCGACGGTTACAAACGGCAGCGCGATTCCGCGACTTTGATCTACCAAAGCGCGCTCGACGTATTTACGCATGTCATCCCGCGATTCAACTTGCGTCGGTATCAGACGCCAGAGCGATTCGTGATCTCCGGCTCGCCACAAAGCGTCAACATGTTCCGATCGCATCGGCTCAAGCCGCACAAACTGGCCTTCCAAAACTATTGGCTGAACATTCATATCGTATCGGTAGTCCGCACATAGGTAAGGGCTCCGCCATTGAGCAAGAGCCCTTACATATTCCAACTATCTTGTCTCGACTAGATGTCGTAATACATCGAGAACTCGAGCGGATGCGGCCGTAAACGCAGCGGCGTGATCTCATTCTCGCGTTTGTATTTGATCCAGCGCTCGATCAATGATTCGGTAAAGACATCACCCTTGAGCAGGAACTCGTGATCGTTCTCGAGGGCCGTCAGAGCCTCGTCCAAACTGCCCGGAAGCGAAGGCACGTTTGCCAATTCTTCAGGCGGAAGATCGTAAATATCCTTGTCGAGCGGTTCACCCGGATCGATGCGGTTCTGCACTCCGTCAAGTCCTGCCATCAATAATGCCGCAAACGTCAAATACGGATTGCACGACGGATCCGGCGGACGAAATTCGAGCCGCTTGGCTTTCGGCGATTGCGAGAACATAGGGATTCGCACCGCAGCCGAACGGTTGCGTGCCGAATATGCCAAATTCACCGGAGCTTCAAACCCCGGCACCAGCCGCTTATAAGAATTCGTCGTCGGAGCAGCGAAACCGACCAATGCCGGAGCATGCTTCAGCAGTCCGCCAATATAGAATTTCGCCATTTCCGACAGACCTGCATACTGATCACCTGCAAAAAGTGGCTGTCCATCCTTCCACAGCGACTGGTGACAGTGCATTCCCGAACCGTTGTCGCCAAAGATAGGCTTCGGCATGAACGTCGCGGTCTTCCCGTTGGCATGAGCCGTGTTTTTAACGACGTATTTAAACATCATCAAATTGTCGGCCGTGTGCAGCAGGTTCGAGAATCTGAAATCGATCTCGCACTGTCCGGCGGTCGCCACCTCGTGGTGATGGCATTCAACCGTAATTCCGAGCTGGCCAAGTATCGTGGATATCGCATTGCGAATGTCAATAAGCGTATCAAGCGGAGCAACCGGCACATAGCCTTCTTTGGGACGAATGTGATAGCCGTTATTGATCGCAAATTCGTTGCTCTCACGGCCGGAATTCCAGTGGCCCTCGTCTGAGTTAACGTGGTAACCGGCTGAGTGCTGATCGCTGTGGAACCGAGCTTCGTCGAAGATAAAGAACTCAGCTTCAGGGCCGACGTTGATCGTGTCCGCAATGCCAGTGAATTTCAGATAACTTTCGGCACGCTGTGCGACTGAACGCGGATCGAGCCAGTAGCCTTCCTTTGTTATCGGATCGACGGCATTGGCGAAAAGGCAAAGCGTTGTGTCTTCGGTAAATGGATCTATCCAAAATCGAGACGGGTCCGGAACGAGCAGCATGTCCGATTCGTGAATGGCAGCCCAGCCCCGAAGGCTCGACGCGTCAAACCCGAAACCGTCCTCGAAACTGTCCTCCGACAGCATATCGATCGGAAAAGTAAGGTGATGCCACGACCCGATAAGGTCGGTAAATCTAACAGAGACAAATCTCGCTTCCTGGTCGGTAGCAAAGGTTAATACATTTTTGGGGTTCATCGTTTCTCCTAATCAGGGTAGAGTAATGTATGTAAAAATGACTATAAAAGGCGGAATTTCAAAAAAAGAGATAATACAATAGTCGGGAGAAACTTCAAAGTGACAGGTTGTTGTTTTGATGGATCGATCGGAGGCTAATTACAGATGAAATACCTTAAATTAAACGCTATCCTCATTATTGCTATATTCTCGGCATCCGCGACTTTTGCGGCTGCTCAATCTGTAAACATCTCTAAATCAGTATCTAAAATGAAAAAAACAGCGAAAGGCACATTCGAGGTAAAGGTTACACCAGTCAAAGACGATGAAACCTCCGCGGTGGAAGGCATTGGAAGGCTCCTGCTTGATAAAAGTTGGACGGGCGATCTTGTCGGCACTTCAAAGGGCCAGATGCTCGGCTCATCCGGCGCCGACCAGACAACGGGCGGCTACGTCGCAATGGAAGTCTTTACCGGCACACTCAATGGCAAAAAAGGATCGTTCGCTTTACAGCATAACGGTACAATGGGCGGCGGCAAATTCGACCTAAACGTCGAAGTCGTCCCCGGCTCAGGGACCGGCGAACTCAAAGGTATCACCGGCAAACTCCAAATAATCATAGCCGACGGCAAACATTCTTACGAATTAGCATACTCCCTCCCAAAGTAGGCCGTAGATTTCTTTTATTCTGCCGTCGAACTACGCATCTGACAACACGCTCGGGGCGAACGTAGCCCTTATGGCATTCAGGATCGCGAGAATATCAATAACCTCTTGCGTGACGGCTCCCGCAACCGGCGGAAGCAGGCCGGCTGCCGCAAAACCCACTCCGATCAAACTCAGTCCTATTCCGCCCACGGCGCTTTGGAGAGCGACCCTCCGCATATGCCGGCCAATGTGAAAAAGCTCGTCCACTCTACTAAGCGAATTGTCGAGAACGACCGCCGAAGCTGCTTCGCCAGTGACATCGCTGGTCTGGCCAAAGGCGATGCCAACCGTCGCAGCCGCGAGTGCAGGCGCATCATTTATCCCATCACCCATAAAGATCGTATCCGCACCCGCCGTCTCACGCCTTACAAGATCAAGTTTCTGTTCGGGTGTCTGCGAAGCGTGTATCTCAGTTATGCCGACATTTTGGGCAAGGTATTCTACCTCGCTAAGACGGTCGCCTGAAACGAGCAAGACCCTTTGTATGCCATGTTTAGGCCGCAGATGCGTAATGAACGAACGTCCGTCCTCACGCGGGGCATCGCGAAAACGAAACGTCCCCGCGTAATCACCGTCAATGAGCACGACACACTCCAGTCCACCCGTGCTTTCAGGCAGCAAACCGACAACTTCAGGCCGTTTTTTGAGCAGAAGTTTGCGGCCCGTCACATCGACCATACGACCGTCCACGACCCCGGTCAGCCCTGTGCCCGGATGCTCGTCCACTTTCGTTGGAACGCTGAGAGCTAAGTTCTTTTCAATTGCGGTATTAAGGATAGCGGACGCCAACGGGTGACGGGAATATTTCTCGAGTGACGCGGCCAACCGAAGCACTTCGTCAGCCCCCCATCCGGCCGCCGTGATCACCTCGACCAACTTCGGCTCTCCGTAGGTCAGCGTGCCGGTTTTATCAAAGATCGCCACGGTGCAGTGATCCAGTTTCTCCAGGATCGCCGGGTCCTTAACAATGATCGCCCGACGTGCCGCAAGCGAGACCGAACCAATAACTGCTATCGGAATACCGATTATTAGAGGGCAAGGCGTCGCGACGACCAGTATGCTGAGAAACCGCTCAGGCACGCCCGTCACGATCCATACTGCGACAGCGACCGCCATTATCACAGCCGTGTAAACCGCCCCGATGCGGTCGCCGAGCCTACGTATCTGCGGTCGCCTTTCTTCCGCGTCACGCATTACGTCCATTATTCTGCTGTAGCGCGAATCTACCGCGAGTTGTTCCGCCCTGACAGTTAACAGGCCAACCCCGTTCACTGCCCCCGAAAGTACGCCCGAGCCGATCGCCTTTGGAACCACATAAGGCTCACCGGTCAGGTAAGCTTCGTTCATTGTGCTGCGGCCATCAGTGACAATGCCGTCAACAGGGCATATCTCGTGAGGATGCACAACAACCTCATCTCCTACTTGAACTTCACTGATCGGTTTGTCAGTTCCGTCCTTAAGATGAGCAATAAGCGGCAGCCTCTTAGCAAGGGCATCAACCGCAAATGACGCTCGCCTGATCGCCAACGCTTCGAGCAACTGGCCACTCGACATCATTAGCACGACTATTGTTCCAGCCAGATATTCTCCGAGCGCGATCGCGGCGATGATAGACACGCCCGCCAGCAGGTCGGCGGTCATTTCAAGACGCAGAATGCGTCCCAACAATCTCAAAACCAGTGGAGCCGATGACGCCAAGGCAAAATACAGCGGAGCGTCAACAAAGAGTATCGCTTCCTGTCCGCCTCCAAACCTTAATGCAAGGTGAACTATGATCGCCAGAACGCAGATCACAGCTATCGCGATCTCAGAAACAGGCGCGGGCGATCTCACTGGCGCCTCTTTTTTATTTACCGGCTGGCGGAGCCCATCTTCAGATACTAATGTCATCTATGCATCAACGGCATTGTTCGATCATGGGCGTTCGTCCACTCATGAAAGAACGCAAACCACACAAGGACGAAAAAGACCACTAGATTGAGCCCAATGTACAGCCAGTTCATTTCAGGTGTGATCGTCAGTCCAAACAGGTTGCTCGTCAGCGGAAGGAACCCTTCCACCGTGAGCCAGACATGGGTTAAGACTTCGTGTAGCCAAAATCCCGCCAAAAAAATAAAAACCGTTCTCTTTCTGTTCATTTCAGTTACCTCCTCATTGTGAAAGCTAATGTGATGAGGAGCAAGATTCGTGCCGAATACATCAAGGCACAGTGCTTGCAGTATGTTCAAACTGAAACAGGCCGCGCATTCCGCGGAATCTCCGTTTTGTGCGGCTTTATCAAAAAAAGTTGCGGGCATTCTCGCGCTTTGGTGCGTAATTGTCCGCGCTTGTTCTGGAGGTGATCATGGATCTTGTTCATTTACATTTGATGCTCAACCACGTACCGATTCTAGGAGTCGCCTTCGGGCTTGCGATCGGGACCATCGGGCTTCTTTCCAGGTCGAAAGGAGTCATTCGCATCGGACTTGGCGTACTTGCTTTTTCAGCGATCGTCGCTGTTCCTGTATATCTTACGGGCGAGCCCGCTGAGGAGCTTGCCGAAGGACTACCCGGCGTTTCGGAGGGAATCATAGGCCAGCACGAGTCCGCAGCCACTATCTCGTTTGCACTGACAGGCGTTTCCGGCGCACTTGCGGCGATAACGCTGCTCTTTTGGCGTTCGCTTACATCCAAGCTGCCGACTTTTCTAGTTACGGGGACTCTTTTAGTTACGGCTTTGACGATGGCATCAATGGTCAGGACAGCCAACCTCGGCGGTCAGATCCGTCATACCGAGATCCGAGCGGCCGCAGGTGGGACGGCAACAGAAGGAAAGACTTCCGAAAGGAAAAACACTGAGCGCGACGACGATTGACCGCGAGATCTCACACTAAGACACTAAACGATCTCGCCTATGAGGTCGTATTCGTGCGCCTGGGTGATCTTGACGTTATAGATCTCGCCGATCTTTGGCTCGAAATTTTCGGGCATGTCGTTAATTAGGACATAGCCGTCGATCTCCTGCGTTTGGCTTGTCATTCGGCCCTGGAACAAAAGGTCTGATTCCTGCGAGAGTCCTTCGAAAATCACGGGAAATGTCTCGCCGACTTTGGCACGGTTCAGTTGCTTGCTGATCTTGGCTTGTTCCTTCATCAGGCGATTACGGCGTTTGACAGCGACTTTCGGATCGACCTTGTTCGGTAGCTCAAAGGCATCAGTGGATTCTTCGTCGGAGTATGTAAAGACGCCCACGTTGTCGAAGCGGCAGTTTTGAACGAACTTTATAAGCTCTTCAAAATCTTCGTCGGTTTCCCCGGGAAAGCCAGTAATAAAGGTAGTGCGGATCGCGATGCCGGGTACCTTTTCTCTTACCCGCGCGATAAGCTTTTCTAACGACTCGCGAGTGCCGCCGCGTTTCATCAGCTTGAGCACATTTCGCGACGCATGCTGCAGTGGCATGTCGAGATATTTAACGGCCTTTGGTGTGTCGGCGATCGCAGCGAGAAAGGCATCGGAGATGTGCGTCGGATATGCGTACATCACCCGCACCCATTCGACATCTTCTATCTCTCCAAGCGCACGGATAAGAGCCGCAAGAGCATCGACCTCGCCAAGGTCTTCACCGTAACGCGATGAGTCCTGCGCGATCAGGACAAGCTCTTTGACACCTTGTTTCGCGAGCATCCGCGCTTCTTCGATGATCGATCCAAATCGACGCGACCTGAACGAGCCACGCATCGACGGTATCGAACAAAATGCGCACGGACGGTCGCAGCCTTCGGCGATCTTGATAAATGCGGTGTGCGATTGCGTCGCACGCATTCGCGGCGTGTATTCGTCGTAAAGATAGGTCGATGATTTGTTGCCGACAGGCGTGATCGTCAATTGTTTCGAGTCAAACTCATCGTCGGCCGCCTTAAGAATTTCGCCGACCTGCGAGGTGCCAATAAACGCATCGACCTCAGGCAGTTCTTTCATCAGGTCGTCGCGATAACGCTCAACGAGGCAGCCGGCGACTATCACGCGGTTAGCTTTGCCCTGTGATTTCCATTGCGTAGCTTCGAGAATGGCGTCGATCGATTCCTGCTTGGCCGATTCGATAAAGCCGCAGGTATTCACCACGACCGTGTCAGCTTCACCTGCATCATTTGTTATTTGATAACCAGCCTCGGCAAGCGTGCCCATCATCACCTCGCTGTCAACGAGGTTCTTCGGGCATCCGAGACTGACAAATCCGACCTTCTTTATTTCCCTATCAGTACTTCTCAAAATTTCTCAAGTCCAGCGCCGTACAAAATCTGTCTTCTTTATAGTCTTTTATCTTGAAAGGCTCTGCCACCATTTCATCGTAATTCATAAACACAAAATCATTTGGCAACACTAAGCGCATTTTCTTACCTGATTTCGTCAGAACGCTCCCATCATTCGTGGCGTTTTCTTTTTTCCATTTCTCTGTTTGGGGTAATGGATTTTTCGCACTGTTGTCAGACGGTCTATCTTCCAGACAGTGATCACACCGGCATTTTTGGATCGTGATCACGATTTCATCGTTTCTCTCCTGCCATTTGCCGTACTGAACGACCTCATCGAAATACGCCCTCAGTTCCAATTTGTCAACTGCCTTCCCTTCATCCAACCCAACGTACATTCTGCCAAAATCGCCATTCTTATAAAAGACGGATAATTTGGAAGACCCGAATGACTGACCAGACTTCATATCCAAAGGCTTTCCAACATATATCCATTGAATCTGCGAAAGATCAAATGAGGGTGGAGTCGGCAAGGGAGTACTATACGACATCATATTCGCCGAGACAATTTCGGGGGTCGTCTCTAGATGAGCCGGTGTGCATGCCGCTAAAAATAGTCCTGCAATAAATATGATCGCTTTATCAACAGTTAACTTAAAATCTTGAGTCATTGTTTTTAAGAACTTCCAGCCAGCTCTCGATCTCATCAGCCTCGTCGCGAGACAGATTTTTCTCACCAAATCGCACACGATTGTATCTCTCGGTAATGCTGATGACTTCGGGAATACCGGACGCGAATGCAAATTCGAGCGGCGTTTGATGCGGCTCGCGTGTCCAGCCCTTTTCCGCAAGAATGCGCTGCATCCGTTCGTAAAATTCGACGATCGACCCGTGGCGTTTTTTGAAGATCCTATCCCAGATATTCTGCCATATGCCGAGGCGTTTGACCTTACGGAACAGCCACACGATCAGCAAAATTCCTAACACACCGGCCACAAGATACGCGACGCCGAAGCTGATCGCGGAGATGCTAGTCTGCAAACCTTCGTCACCACGAACACGCTTCCACCAATTCGTCATAACGCCTTGAGCGTAGTTCAGATACGAGGAAATGCCGGCTTGGTAATTCATGAAACTACTTCGCACGGATTTT
>JBGARA010000121.1:0-6398 GCA_044230475.1 Pyrinomonadaceae bacterium
AATCAATTGATCGTTGCAGATGTGAGCGGCAACGGAACTTTGTCGTCATTCGATTCGGGTCAGATCGCGAAATACACGTCGGGGTTGACGGGTTTTGGTTCGTCGGGTAACTGGATTTTTGTTCCGGCGAGTAGGACGTATTCGTCGGTAAATTCGACGCAGGCGAATGAGGATTTTATTGCGTTTTTGATGGGTGATGTGTCAGGAAACTGGAGTCCAGTAGGCAGTAGGCCGTCGGCAGAAGGCATAAAAGATGCTCGCGTTGAGAGTTACGCCCTTACTAACGTGCGGGCTTCCGCAACAGGCGGCCACTTCGCCACACAAGAATGCGAGGGGCCGGTCGGGAATATGATCGTAACGACTGCCAGAATGTGTAAAGCCTTTGCGGACGTGCGGGCCGATGCAAAGCGGGATAGTCAGAACCGCCTGCGTGAGCGGGCGGCCAGCTTGTCGGGCAAACGAACTGGCCGCCCCCTAACGGAGGCGGTTCCGACAGGCGCGGCAGCAAACAGCTATCCGATAATGGCGAGGAAAGATCTTCAACCATCCGGTACCGCAGGTGGTTCTGACAAGAGAGAGATCGACAGGCTTATCGGTGAATCGCTAGAGGATTATTGCAATCGTATATTCACGCAAACCATGGAAAAGGCGAAGGCCAGGGCAAGAACGGAAGAGGAGTTGCGAAAATGCCTGCCAAAGGAAGGAGAGCTTCCAAGTTGGTCGGACGATTGGGTTGCGAATGCATGGAACGAAAGAGAAACCGTTCCGGTAAAACAAGATCAGCCGCTGACAGTGACCGATCCCGTTGATCCCAATGTGATGTGGCGAGTGGGATCGAACGATCCTAAATTCAAGTCGGTAAAAGACATTGACGGATGTTTGTTCAAGTCGATTGACGGCGGAGCGAAATGGGAGCGTCTTCATCACACTTACATGAATCAGTGGAAATATGTAAGTAGTCTCTCAGTCACCCGCGATGCCAGTGGCAAGACGATCCTGCTTGCCGGAGTCATGAACCAATCGTTTGATGTCAGCACCGACAGCGGAATAATGCGATCAGACAATGGCGGTCTGACTTGGTATGGCGTCTGTGACGGCTACGCTGCTTTGTCGGTTGCGTTTGACCCCAAAAACCCACAAAACGCCATCGCCGAGATCGTTGCAATGCCCGGCATGGATCACGAAAAACCGTTCGCGACAAGCCGCGTGGTCTTCTCCACCGACGGCGGCAAACATTGGATGACCGCACTGCAAAACGGCATCCCAATAGAAACTAACTCTGACTCAAAAATGAGAGAGCTGTCCGCCCGTCTAAGAAGAGCCGTGTGAGTATGAAAATTAGCTGTTGGCGATTTCCACGTTGGATCCATGCAGACTGACGGCGACCTGCCACCGGGCGAAGCTACTTTTTCCTACAAGATCATCTTGGTTCGACTGTGGGGTTGACTGACTCAAGCGGTAGTATTACTGATATGAACAGCTACGATTCGTTTGGTAATCCGTCGAATGCGAGTTTCCCAACGCGGTATCAGTTTACGGGGCGGGAGTTTGATTCGTTTAGCGGGCTGCAATACAGCCGTGCCAGATTCTACGACCCCCAAATCGGCCGCTTCATCTCCGAAGACCCGATCGGGTTTGCCGGCGGGGATGTGAACCTGTATGGGTATGTAAAAAACAGTCCTTTGAAGAAGAAAGATCCTTCTGGTTTAGATGATGGGGATATGAATCCTTTTCCATTTATCTATCCCCCCGCTGATGACCAAGTTCCTGACCTACGAGAATTTCACAGGCAGCAATACAACGCGGGATTTCTGCCGGAGAATTTCCAATGTGGACCAAGTCCTTTCGGATTGCCGGGCTGCTTAATGCGCGGTCCTTATTTTCAGCAACCGTACGGAGCGAATTTCAAGGATGGTCCCTGTTACAATCACGACTTGTGTTACCAAACGTCCGGAAGTAACAAAGCACAATGCGACGTCGCAATACACAAAGAAATGATGGACGAATGCAACAAATTAGGACCAGGGCCGGCATTTGAAGCCTGCAAAAATAGAGCGAGGATCTATTTCGAAATGGTTTCTGATCAGTATTGGCTGTTCAACTTTCTTCATTATCACCCCGGTGCAGATGCATATCGAGGAGCTCAAGCGGGCCCGATACTTCCGTTCAACGAGTAAGGTCAATTAAGGTAGCAAAGCAAAATGCAAAGTAAAATGACACGTCGATTTTCAAAGCTGGGACTAGTATTCGTCGGGATTTTTGCGGCAGCAATCGGGTTGGCAGTAATCGCAATTCCTTTCAGTTTTGGGTTCTCGATATTATTTATCCCATTTTTGTCGCGTCCTTGGAACGAATTGATTTCCTTCCATCTTGTGGTTTTGCCAGATGCTGATATGGATGTTTTTGCGGTATTACCTGGTCTGCTAATAAATGCATCAATTCTATATCTTGTGGGTTACTTGATTGAACGCTTCGTGCAGCGCCGCCAAACAGATCTGAGAGAACAATAGAAAATCCTTGGGTCAGGCCTGCGATTTTGCGACTCTTTTTATTGTTTAAGTGATAGCGCCGATATTGATCGCGTACCAAAATCGCAGAAACGTAGGCGTGTCTCATCGATAGTCGTACTGGTGTAATCACTTATCTTGACACCACTTCTTGTCGAGGATAGGATGTGTATAAAGGAGATGTTTTATACACACGATGCGCACTAATATTGAGATCGATGACAAGTTGATGAAAGACACTCTTAAACTCACGGGTCTAAAGACGAAACGTGAGGCGGTTGAGCTTGCGTTGGACACACTCGTACGATTGAAACGACAAGAAAGTAAAGCGAAAAAACTGAGGGGAAAGCTGCATTGGGAAGGCGATCTTGAAGCCATGAGGCTTGATAAATGATCATTGTCGATTCGAGTGTCTGGATCGACTATTTCGGACAAGTCGATAAACCGCATACTGCAAAGCTAGAAAGCATCCTGGGCATCGAAAAGATCGGCGTTGGAGATTTGATCTTAGCCGAGGTACTACAGGGATATAGTAAGGAATCTGACTTCAACGCGGCTCTCGACGTTCTTACGGAATTTTATCCGGTGGTGATTGGCGGCAATAAAATAGCTGTCGAGGCCGCCCGGAATTATGTTCGCCTTCGTTCCCTTGGTTTTACGGTCCGAAAAACGATCTGCACACTGATCGCTACGCGATGTATATTGAGCGGTTATCAACTCCTTCATAATGACCGCGACTTCCTGCCTTTCGAGAAACACCTCGGCCTGAAATGCGTAGTCTAAATGACAGAAGCTTAGAAGACGGGGTCAGGCGTCCGATGTTGCGATCCGCGTGGAGGAACAAACAATAAAGTTTGCCGAGCGAAAGAACTTCGCATTGTTCACAGTCGTATTGTATCTTTTAGATATTTCGAACTAGAACGGAGCAACATATGTCTGATCTGATAAATCTCGATAGCGGAGCAAGTCCTTACCACACAACCGAACACTACCTTCGGAAGGTGCTCATAGGCGATATCAAAAGCGTAAGAGTCAGACTTATCGCGGCCCTTGAGCGATTGGAGTATGACATCCTGGACGATGAGGATCATATTGTCCGCGGCCGCCGTCAGGCACGCGGTTGGGGCACATCGTATTCCTCGGCAGATGTTTTGGATTACCCGATGACATTGATCGTTAAGCTCAAGGAGCAGGGCGACCATGCTACGAGGGTGACCTTTGACTATGTCGTAAAACATCCGTCGCTTTCCAAGGGCGAAAAAGAGGTTCTGACCCGGGAAGCAGAGGCGATCTCGGCCTTGGCTACCGTTCGTGCGGTGGATAAGATCTGTTCTGCGTGTGGAACAGAGTCAACAGATGATTCTCGGTTTTGTCGGCGTTGCGGCGCAAAGATGATCGTAGAATCGAACGAGCTGGAACTTTTGAGGATGCATTCTGAAATACGCGCGGGACATACATCGGTTGTTACGACCTTTATCACTTCGTCGGCGACAACCGTTGCCTTCGGGGCAGCGCTTTTGTCAATGTTGATGAGCGGAGTAGTTTTTGGAAAAGGCGTCGGGGCATTTCTGGTTATCGGCATGATACTGTCTTTTCTCACCAGCGTCTTTGTTGCTTTCGGTTGGAATCGAATTAACCGTTCGCTAAAACGCCCTCCGGGGGAAGAGGAAAAGCCCGTGATCGCGGCGGCGGCGACAAGCTTGTCGGACCGTTCCGGGCAATACGGACGTGATCTGCCGCCGGGTTCTGTAACCGAGCGGACCACGAATTTACTCCCGGTGAATGCAGATCCTGCAAAAACGGGAGAATTCACGATAGACTAGAGACTTCTGCGTTCGATGAACCGATTTCTCGAGGAAAAAAAGGACAACTGGCAACGGCTTGAGGATCTGCTGGCGATGCTTAGCGGGACTTCGCTTCGCGGGTTGTCGAGGATGGAGGTTCGGGAGTTTGGCGAGCTTTACCGGCGTGCGGCGGCTGATCTGGCGATAGCCAGGGCAGAGACTCGCGACCCTAAGCTTATCAACTACCTAAACAGCCTGGTCATCAGGGCGCACGGCAAGATCTATCGGGCAGAAAGCCAGGGCGTGGGGCTGATCGGGAAGTTCTTTACCGAGGATCTCCCGCGGACGTTTCGCAAGAACATTCGTTACATGGCGATCGCATTCGGTGTTTTTGCGGGGTTTGGGCTCTTTGGGTTCATAGCCACCTGGATAAACACCGATTTCACGCATTTTGTGATGCTCTCCGGCGTTACAGAGCAGATAAATTCGAACGAGCAGTGGTGGCTGAAGCTTAACGATGCAAATCAGGTAGGGGCAAGCTCGATACTCTCAAATAACATTCTGGTTACGGTTCGCGTTTTTGCACTCGGCGCATTTCTCGGCGTAGGGGCATTCTACGATCTGGCGTTTGAGGGCGCTCGTTTGGGCAGTATATTCGCCGCGTGCTATAAACTAAACCCGCCGTTTGGAAATCAGTTTGCATCTTTCGTCGTGGGACACGGAGTGATCGAGCTCTCTACCATCTTTTTCTGCGGCGGTGCGGGAATGATGATCGGGTACGCGATCATCAACCCCGGCGATATGTCCCGAGCTCAGGCATTAAAGAAGAAAGGAATGGAAGCCGCTCGAATTGTAATAGGCTGCGCTTGTTTTCTGGTCGTTGCAGGAACGATCGAAGGTTTTTTGTCACCGTCCGATCTGCCGGCGGCGATCAAGGTCGCGACCGGTGTTGGTACAGGCTTGGCGATGTATTCGTATTTGTTTTTGGCGGGACGCTACACGGACGAACCCGCTGGACTCATTTCTTGATCAGCGGTTCACTCACAAAAACACTTTTTTGTTTCTTTTCGCCGGCCGGGTTCTTCTTAGCAGGCTCTTTGAACCTCTGAAAACGCAGGTAACTTTTTTTTGCGGGTGCGGATATGGTCAAGATGCCCGCCTTTAGAGAGTAGCTCGTTGCGTTTTGCAAGGTCTCGGTAAATAGGCTCTCGAACTGTCCCGTCGTTTCGTTGCAGAACATGTCCGTCGAGGTCAACGTCCCGATCTTGATCTTAGCGCCTTTAAGAAAAGTTATGTCGCCTCCAAAGATATTGCAGCCCGAATTTCCCCCGATGCGGTTGCCGTCGATCGTAAGGTCGATCTTCATTGTTTTGATGGCGAACGTTTGTTTCGACGAGAAATTGTAGCCGGTCAATTTCCATTTTCCGTCCAGGTCGGTTTGTGCATTAACCTGCGATGCAATGTTGTTCATAAGGATAAGGCATCCGCAAAAGAAAAGTAGTTTTGTTGTTTTAAGGCTCATAATTTATCACGCTCCGCCCCGTCAATGATAGAACGCTCGGGCTGTCATCATCTTGCGTGATCTTTTACGTTTCGTCTATTTTGGCCGGTGTACAATAGACCTCCAAAATGCTCGACAAATGAGTGCGTTCCATTGCCAGACGATAGATCGCCGAGATCGCAGCGGTTTGACGCCGTTTCTTTAGCACCGGTGTGCTCCATTTCAGAACCCGAAAACCGGCGCGTTCAAGCAGCGAACAAAGAGTTTTCGGCGTAAAGAAAAACAAATGATGCAACGCGGCGTAATGACGCCAGCGGTTCGATTTCAAATGCAGACGGCTCTGCAAACTCTTGAGTCGAGGACTAATTCCAGCAATATTTGGAACGCTGAGGAACAGGATCCCGCTTGTCGTTAATAGCTCGCGGCAAATTTGTAATTCCTCCAGTGGGTTCTGAGTGTGTTCGAGGACGTGATTTAACCTGATAAGGTCAAATCGCTCTTCGCCAAAATCTATACTCTTTAGACGTCCTTCCCACAGCGGACAATTCAACGCACGGACATCGGGCGACAACTTTATATCCGCACCTGCGATCGTCCATCCGGCTT